>JAZKIR010000007.1:0-68914 GCA_040384785.1 Pseudomonadota bacterium | reverse complement strand
GCCTGTCCATGTCGGCCATGGCGCTGGGTTTTGCCGAGTGTTGTTATGACGAGGCGCTAGCCTGGGCGCAGCAACGCAAGACCTTTGGCAGCGCGCTGGTGGACCACCAGGTGATACGCCACAAGCTGATGGACATGAAGATGCGCATAGAGTCCACGCGGGCCTGGCTCCATGCCGTTTCCGCGCGAGCTGATGCCGGTGACCGGGGTGATAAATCAGCGAAAGGCGCTGAATGGGTTGCGCAAGTGTGTCTGCTGAAGAACCACGCCACGCAAACCATGCAGTTCTGCGCCGACCAGGGTGTGCAGATTTTGGGTGGCATGGGCTTCATGCGCGGCACGGCCTCGGAGCGCATCTACCGCGAGGTCAAGGTCATGATGATTGGCGGTGGTGCAGAAGAAATCATGAAGGAGTTGGCGTCACGCCAACTGGGAATCTGATACCTCGCGGTATCTCAACGAACTAAAACAATGCCTAAAACAAGCCACGGCATACCAGCCGAAACCCCCCTCCCATTCGAACCCGAATTCCTGCAGGGCCTGACCAAGATCTTTGAAGAATCCATCGTCTTCAACAAGGTGCTGGGCCTGAAGATTGCATCCATCACGCCCGAGCGCGTCGTGGCCCACATCGCCATGAAGCCCGAGCTGGTCGGCCACTACAGCTTCAACCGCATACACGGTGGTGTCATCAGCGCGGGGCTGGACGCCATGGGTGGCCTGGCCGTCATGGCCGCGATTGGCGCGCGCCACATGGACGAGGCGCCGTTGCAGCGCCTGTACCGCTTCGGCAAACTCAGCACTATTGACCTGCGTGTGGACTACCTGCGCCCCGGCATTGGCGACAGCTTTGAACTGCGCGCCGAGGTCATGCGCCTGGGCTCACGCGTGGCCTCCACACGCATGGAGTTTCTGGGGGCGGACGGCAAGCTGTTGTCCACCGGCGCGGGCGCGTACATCGTTTCCTGATACAAACGAGGTCCTTTATCGAGACGAGACCGCCGTTGCGGAAGCTGCCATGTCCATTGCCATTCGCCGCGCCAGCGTACAAGACGCTGCCGCCTACGCCCGCATCATGGGCGACCCGGGGGTCTTTCCCGGCCTGATGCAAATGCCTTACACCAACGAAGAGTTCTGGCACACGCGCCTGGCGGAGAGCACCGCACCCGGCAAGACCGACCTGCTGCTGGTGGCGGAGCTGGATGGTGCCGTGGTGGGTGCCACCGGTCTGCACCCTGCCGGCGTGCAGATACGGCGTCGCCATGTGTGGATGCTGGGCATTTGTGTGCTGGCCGATGCCCAAGGGCGTGGTGTGGGTTCGGCGCTGATGGCAGCGTTATGCGACTACGCCGACAACTGGGTAGCGGCCTTGCGCCTGGAGCTGACCGTATACACCGACAACGCCGCGGCCCAAGCCCTGTACCGCAAGTTTGGCTTTGTGCTGGAGGGCACGCACAGGGGCTACGCGCTGCGCGATGGCCAGTATGCGGATTGCTACTCGATGGCGCGCATGCACCCCAAACCGCCTGGCATCGCTGCAACGCAGGACGCCATGGCGTGATCGCGCGGGGTGAAGGTTTCGCCGCCGGGCCGCCCCAAGGCGAAACGCGGCCCCCTCGGGGGGCAGCGACCCGCGTAGCGGCGGAGCGTGGGGGTGAATTGTCGTCAAAGTCCCACAGACGCGCAAAGTCTGCAGAGAGAGCCGATAAACTACGCCTGCCGTCACCGGCGTTCAATAATTTATCGGGAGACCTCGCATGAAATCCACCGCTCTACTCGCCTTTGCCTTGCTGGCCTGCACCGCACAAGCCCACGCCGCCAAGGCCTGTGAAGAACTCAAAACGCAAGTGGCCACCAAACTAGACGGCAAGGGCATCAAAGGCTACACGCTGGAGATCGTTGCCAGCGACAAGGTGGGCGAAGCCAAGGTGGTTGGCAGCTGCGAAGGCGGCGCCAAGAAGTTGACCTACACCCGAAAGTAAGTCCACCCGCACCGGGCACAAAAAAGCCACCCGCAGGTGGCTTTTTACTTTTGTGTGCTTCCGTTTATTTCTTGGCTGCTGCGGTGCTGCCAAAATAATCGGACACGGTCTTCCACTTGCCGTCTGTAATTTGTGACAGGCGCGATGCATCACTGCCCAGGCGCTTGGTGGCTGTGAAGGACTGCACGGCTCCACCGAAAAAGTCCGGCTCAATGGTCAGGCTGTCCATGACCTTGATGAAGCTGTCGGTGTTCAGGTTCTTGCCTGCACGGCCGGCTGCGGTAGCGAAGCTGGTGATGATGGTGTAGCCATAGACCGAGAACACGGTGGGGTCATCGTTGAACTTCGTCTTGTACTTGCTGGCCCAGAAGCGGATCGGCTGCGAGGCTTCATCCAAGTAGGGGTTTTGCACCGTCATCGTGGCATACAGGCCGTCCATGGCCTTGCCGCCCAGCTTGTGGATCAGGTCAGTGTAGGCGGCGCTGGAACCCAGAAACACGGGGTTGTAACCCAGCTTGCGGGCGGTGCCAATGGCGCCAATCGTCTCGCGGATGATGGTGCCCAGCACAATCATGTCGCAGCCGCTGGCCTGCAGTTTGGAGATCTGCGACGAGAAGTCGGTCGCGCCGCGTTTGTAGGAGGTCTTCTCGACAAACTCCATGTTCAGTGTCTTCAGACCGGCTTCACCGCCCCGCAGCACTTCCAGGCCAAAGTCATCGTCCTGGTACATGGTGCAGACCTTCTTGGCACCTTTTTCCTTGACCAGCTTGGGCACGGCGTTGCGCATCTGGTCAAAATAGGTGGCAGCATACGAATACTTGAGCCGGTGGAAGGGCTCGTACATTTCGCGGGCGGCGGTGATGGGGAAGAAGTTGATGACGTTCTTCTCGAACTGCACCGGCATGGCGGCCATGTTCTGCGCCGTGCCGATATGGCCCACCATCATGAAGATCTTGTCCTGGTTGACCAGCTTTTGCGCCGCCAGCACGGCCTTCTTGGGGTCGTAGGCCGAGTCTTCCACAATGATCTTCAGCTTGCGGCCATTGATGCCGCCCTGCTCATTGATCTCTTCCACGGCCAGCAGCATGCCCAAGCGGGCCTGCTTGCCAAAGCCGGCGATCGGGCCCGACAAATCCTGGATGGAGCCCAGCAGGATTTCGTCCTTGCTGACACCCTGCGCGGCACCGGCCGGGGCTGCGGCCGAGGCCACGGTGGTTGCGAGTGCCAGTGTGGCGAGGGTCAAGGCAGTTTTGATATGCATCATTCTGGGTCTCCTGTTTGAAGTCGGTTGTGGTCTTACTTGGGGCTGTAGTCGATGACGACCTTCCAGCGGCCATCCTGGATTTGCGACAGCCGCGATTCATCACTGCCCAAACGGCGCGTGGGAGTGAACTTCAGTGGCGGTGCGCCAAACATGTCGCCTGGGATTTTGGTGACTTCCATGGCGCGGATGAACTTGGAGGTGCTGGGGCGGTCACCGGCATCGCGCATGGCGTTGGCGAAAATATTGATCGTGGTGTAGCCAAAGACGGAGATGACGGACGGGTCTTCGTTGTATTGGGTGCGGTACTTGGTGGCCCAGCGGCGCACGGGCTGTGACGCATCGTCCACATAGGGGAATTGCGCGGTGTTGGTCGCGTAGAAACCTTCCACGGCCTTGCCGCCCATCTTGTGGATGATGTCGGTATACGATGCGCTGGTGCCCATGAAAATGGGGTTGAAGCCCATCTTGCGGGCGGTGCCTATGGTGCCGATGGTCTCGCGGATGATGGTTCCCAGCACCACCAGTTCGCAGCCGCTGGCCTGCATCTTGGCCACCTGGGACGAGAAGTCGGTGGCGCCGCGCTTGAACGAGGCCTTGTCGGTCAGCGCCAGCTTGGCGGCCTTGAGTCCTTCTTCCGTGCCTTGCAAGACCTCCTGGCCAAAATCATCGTCCTGGTAAATGGAGCAGACCTTGGTCACATTCTTCTGGCGAATCAGCTTGGGCAGCGAAGAGTGGATCTGCTCGAAGTAGGTTGGCGCCACCGAGAACTTGAGTCGGTGAAACGGCTCGTACATGGAACGCGCAGCGGTTAGCGGGAAGAAGTTGATGATGTCTTTTTCAAACTGCACGGGCATGGCGGCTTCGTTTTGTGCCGTGCCGATGTGGCCCACCATCATGAAGATCTTGTCCTGGTTCACCAGCTTTTGCGCGGCCAGAATGGCCTTCTTGGGATCGTAGCCCGAGTCTTCGACCAGCAGCTTGATCTTGCGGCCATGGATGCCGCCCAGCTCATTGATCTCTTCGATGGCCATCTGCATGCCGGCGCGCGCCTGCTTGCCATAACCCGCCAGCGGGCCGGACAAGTCCTGGATGGTACCGATGACGATTTCGTTTTTGCTGATGCCTTGCTGGGCACTGGCGGCGCCGGCGACAAGGGCTAGCGCCGCGATGGCGATGGAGGTTTTGATTTTCATGGTCATTCGATGGGGTTGTGTGATGGGTTTGGGTGTCAGACGTACATGGCGTCGATCTGGCTTGCGTATTTTTTCTCCACCAGCTTGCGTTTGAGCTTCATAGTGGGGGTGAGCTCCTCGTCTTCCGCGGTCAGTTGGGTTTCGAGCAGGAAAAATTTCTTCAGTTGCTCGACGCGGGCAAACTTTTGGTTCACCCGGTCCAGCTCGGACTGGATCAGGGTTTGCACTTCATGCGACTGGGTCAGCGATGCATAGTTGCCAAAGGGTACGTCGGCGTCTTGCGCAAACTTCTCGACGTTCTCCTGGTCAATCATGATGATGACGGTCAGGTAGGGCCGTTTGTCACCAATCACCACCGCGTCGGTGATGTAGGGCGAGAACTTGAGGTCGTTCTCCAGCTCACTGGGGGTGACATTTTTGCCGCCCGCCGTGATGATGATGTCGTTCATGCGGTCGGTGATGCGGTAGTAGCCATCGGCATCCACCACGCCCACGTCACCGGTGTGCAGCCAGCCGTCCTTGTCGATGGTCTCGGCGGTCTTCTCGGGCAGGTTCAAATAACCCGCAAACACGTTCCTGCCGCGCACCAGGATTTCACCGGTGACCGGGTCTAGCCTGATCTCGTTGTAGCTGGCGGCGGGGCCAATCGAGCCGGGTTTCATCTTCGCCGCAGGCACGCCGGTGGAGGCGCCGCAGGTCTCGGTCATGCCCCAGACTTCCAGCATGGGCACGCCCAGGGCCAGGTACCAGCGCACCAGGTCCGGCGAAATGGGTGCCGCACCGGTGACCAGAAAACGTGCACGGTGGATGCCGATGAGTTTGCGCACATTGTTCAGCACCAGCCACTGCGCCAGCGTGAACTGCATCTTGAGCCAGCCGCTGACGGGCTGGCCGGCCAGCACTTTGTCTGCAATGGTGCCGCCGACGCCGATGCCCCAGGCATAGGCGGCCTGCTGCACAAAGCCCGCTTCCTTCAGAGAGATCATGACGCCGGAGTAAAACTTCTCCCAGACGCGTGGCACGGCGGTGAAGACCGTGGGCGCAATCTCGCGCACGTTCTCGGGAATCGTCTCGGGGTTTTCGACGAAATTGATCTTGGCGCCGGTGTACATCGCAAAGTACTCGCCGCCCATGCGCTCGGCAATGTGGCACAGCGGCAGAAAACACATACGTTCATCACGCTCATCCTGCGCCACCAACGTGTTGTAGCCGTGCAGCGTGAACACCAGGCCCTGGTGCAGGTGCATGGCACCTTTGGGTTTGCCGGTGGTGCCGGAGGTATAGACCAGAATCGCCAGATCGGTCGGTTTGCAGGCCGCCACGCTACGCTCCACCGCGCCGGGGTTCTTGGCCAGGTAGTCTCGGCCGACGGTGCGCAGCGTGTCCAGGCTGATGACGCCGGGGTCGTTCAGGTCGCGCAGGCCTTCCATGTCAAACACGACGATCTTGCGCAGCAGTGGCAATTGCGGGCGCACTTCCAGCGCCTTGTCCAACTGCTCGTCGTCTTCGACAAACAGCACCGTGGTGCGCGAGTCGGCGCACAGGTATTGCACCTGTGATGGCGCGTCGGTCGGGTAGATGCCGTTGGCAACACCTCCGGCGGATAACACGGCCAGGTCGGTACAGACCCACTCAACGACGGTGTTGGCCAGAATGGAGGCGCATTCGCCCTTGGCAAAGCCCATGCTGAGCAGGCCACCGGCGATTTCTCGTACCGCGTCGGCGGTCTGGTTCCAGGTCCAACTGCGCCACAGGCCCAGGTGTTTTTGCCGCATCCAGATGTTAGGGCCGCGTTTGGCTACACCGTTCCAGAACAGGGCGGGTATGGTGTCGCCTGCGAGGACGATGTCCGTGCAGGGCTTGATGGAAGAGGTATCCCAGAGTTGCGTCATTCTGTTCTTATCTCCAGGTCTTCTTTTTCTTCCAGCGCCGCTCGCCGCGCACGCCGTCTTCTTTCAGGCCCAAGTAGAACTCCTTGATGTCGTCCTTCTCGCGCAGGTGGGCGCAGGTGTCTTCCATGACGATGCGGCCGTTCTCCAGCACATAACCGTAGTCGGATGCGTTGAGCGCCATGTTCGCGTTCTGCTCGACCAGCAAAATCGTGGTGCCGCGCTCGCGGTTGATGCGCACCACGATCTCGAAAATTTCCTTGGTCAGCTTCGGTGAAAGGCCCAGGCTGGGTTCGTCCAGCAGGATCAGATCGGGGTTGGCCATCAGCGCGCGCGAGATGGCCAGCATCTGTTGCTGCCCGCCCGACAGCAGGCCGGCGGGTTGTGCCGCGCGTTCCCGCAGAATCGGGAAATAGGCGTAGACCGTCTCCATGTCTTTTGCAACACCGTCCCGGTCCGAGCGGGTGTAGGCACCCATCTGCAGGTTGTCGTGCACGCTCAACAGTGGAAACACCTCGCGCCCCTCGGGCACATGGCTCAAACCCTGTTGCACGATGACGGCGGGGTCTCGCGCTGTGATGTCTTCACCCTTGAATTCGATGGAGCCCTTGCGCGGGTCGATGATGCCGGAGATGGTCTTCAGAATCGTCGTCTTGCCGGCGCCGTTGGAGCCCAGCACGGTGGCTATTTCGCTGCGCCGCACCTGCAGGCTGACGCCCCGTATCGCCTTGATGGGGCCGTACGCGCTCTCGACATTGAGCAGTTTGAGAACCGGCAAGTCGCTGATGGCGGGAGGCAGGGTGCTCATGTGGCCTCCGCAACAAAAGTTTGGCCCGAGACCTTGCGGCGCAGGGACGACACATCGTCCACCGAGCCCAGGTAGGCCTCGATGACGCCGGGGTCGTTCTGAACCTCGCGCGGTGTGCCCATGGCCAGCATTTCGCCCTGGTTCATTGCCAGCACCCGGTCCGATACCTTGGAGACCAGCGACATGTCGTGCTCCACCATCAGCACGGTGATGCCCAGCTCGTGTTTGATGTCCTGGATCCAGAAAGCCATGTCGTCGGTCTCTTCCACATTCAAGCCGCTGGAGGGCTCGTCCAGCAGCAACAGCTTGGGTTCGGTGCACAGCGCGCGGGCCAGTTCGACCACCTTGCGCACGCCATAGGGCAGGCCGGCCACAAAGGTGTCGCGGTAGTGCTGCAGGCTCAAGAACTCTATGACCTCTTCGGCTTTTTCACGCGCCTTGAGCTCGGCCTCGCGCACCTTGGAAGTGAAGAAAATGTCTTGCCACAGGTTCGTGGCGCGGTGTGTGTGGCGGCCGATCAACAGGTTGTGCAGCACCGACGCATGTTCAAACAACTCGATGTTCTGGAAGGTGCGCGCAATGCCGAGAGAGGCCACGTTTTGCGGCGGCTGCTCGGTGAGTTTGAGCAAGCCCTTGGGACCCAGAAAGTCGATGGTGCCGGTGGTGGGTGTGTAGATGCGGCTGATCAGGTTGAACACCGTGGTCTTGCCAGCGCCATTGGGGCCAATCAGGGTAAACACCTCACCCTGTTTGACATCAAAACTCACGTTGTTGACCGCCAGCACACCACCGAAGCGCACGCTCAGATTTTTGGCAGAAAGAAGGGCATCATTCATGGGGAAAGTCCGTCGACGGAGATAGGACGTGAGCGCCGCCGGGCCGCCCCAAGGCGCGAGGGCCCCCTCGGGGGGAAGCGTAGTACACGAAGTGACAAGCGTGGGGGCGACATCATTTCAGGCGATCTGACTTTTGGAATGATTTCTGCCGCTTGAACATGCCCTTGCGGTAGAACGGGAACATCTGCAAATAGGTGCGGATCTTCAACCAGCGCCCATACAGACCCTGCGGTTCAAACAATACAAAGGCAATCAGCACCAGGCCGTAGACCAGGCCTTGCAGACCCGGTGCCTGGCCGATCACGGCCGGTAGATAGTCCTTGGACATCGCAATCACCTGCGGCATCGTGATCAGGAAGATGGCGCCCAGGAACGCGCCGTGCACCGAACCCGCGCCGCCAATCACAATCATCAGCAGCAAGTCGATGGACTGCAAAATATTGAACTGGTCCGGCGAGATGAACTGCAAATTGTGCGCATACAGCGCCCCCGCAATACCGGCCAATGCGGCGGAGATTGCAAATGACAAGGTCTTGTAATAGGCCAGATGTATGCCCATGCTTTGCGCCGAAATTTCGGAGTCGCGTATCGCCACAAAGGCGCGGCCCGTGGGTGAACGCAGCAGATTCAGAATACCCAGCGTTGAGAGCACGGTGATGACCAGGCACAAGAAGTAGAACTGGTCGCCGGTGTCCAGCACCCAGCCAAAGATATCGGGCTTCTTGATGTGGATGCCGGCGTTGCCGCCGGTGACCGACTCCCAGCGTGCCAGCACCTCTTCGACGATGAAACCAAAGGACAACGTGGCAATGCCGAGGTAAATGCCCTTGACCCGCAGAGCCGGCAAACCCACGATCAGCCCGACGGCCGCCGACAACCCGGCAGCGCAAGCCAGTGCAATCGGAAAGGGCACACCCATATTGGTCAGCACCGCATGGGTATACGCACCCACTCCGAGGAATGCCGCATGCCCCATGGAGAACAGACCGGTAAAGCCGGCCAGCAGCATCAAGCCCAGGCCGGCGACGGAATAGATCAACACCAGCGTGAGTTGGGCCAGCCAGTACTCGGCAAACAACCAGGGTGCCGCGACCAGTAACAACATCAACGCGCTGTACCAGAACACATGGCCGCCATGCTTGGCCAGGTTGATGTCCTGGCCGTAATCGGTCTTGAATATAAAACGCATTTCAGACCTTTTTCCGGAGCTTCTCGCCGAACAATCCGTTGGGCTTGACCATCAGCATGACCAGCACGACTACGTATGCAGCCGTGTCCTTGAAACCATCGGGCAGGTAAAAGCCCGACAGCGATTCCACAATTCCAATCACCAGCCCGCCCACAATCGCACCGGGCAAACTGCCGAAGCCACCGACCACCGCAGCAGGGAAGGCCTTTAGTCCGATGAAGCCCATGTTGGCGTGCACAAAGGTGATCGGCGCCAACAACAAACCGGCAATCGCTGCAACGGCGGCCGCCAGTCCCCAGGCAATGCCATTGAGCCGCTGCACCGGAATGCCCATGTAATACGCGGCCAACTGGTTCTGCGAAGCGGCCTGCATTGCGATGCCGAGCTTGCTGTAACGAAACAGCGCGAACAGCAGCAGACACAACACGGCGGTCGCGCCAATCACCGCCATATGCTCGACGTTGAGCACCACACCGGCGACGTTCCAAATCTCATCCTTGTAGGGCACCGGCAGCGCTTGTGTGTCGGTGCCGATGCCGGGCACCATGGTGATGGCGCCACGCGCCACATAACCAATGCCAATGGTCAGCATGACGACCGAGAACGCCGGTTGGCCCAGGATGGGACGCATCACCGCACGCTCCAGCACCACACCAAAGACGGCCATCGCCGCAATCGCGCTGAGGACGGCCAGCCAGTAAGGAAAACCCAGCATGGTCATGCCCACCAGACCGCCAAAGGCGCCCAGCATCATCAGCTCGCCCTGTGCGAAGCTGACGGTTTCGGTGGCCTTGTAGATCAGCACGAAGCCCAGTGCAATCAGCCCGTAGATGCACCCTTGCGCAATCCCGCTGATCACCAGTTGAAGAAACAGCACATCGTCTCCTATTGTTTTTAGCTCCACGGTTATAGCCTCTGCGATCCAATTCACCGATAGGGTTGTCACTGATGCTGGTGTCCCCCACGAGACTGTTTAATCAAATGCATGCAAGACCCCGTAGAAACCCGCAAGCACGGTGCTATCACCGTAGTAACCCTCAACCGCGCCGATGTGCGCAACGCGGTGGACGCTGACACCGCACGCTTGTTGTACGACGCGTTTGTGGCATTCGATGCGGACCCGGATGCGCGCGTGGCGGTGTTCCATGGTGCGCATGAGCACTTCTGCGCGGGTTGGGATTTGCAGGCCGGTGCGCGCATGGCGCAACGTTTGCAGCAAGGAGTCGATCCGTTTGCCGCGCTGAATTTTTCGCTTGATGACTATGCAGCAAAGTCGCCCGGACCAGCCGGTCCCATGGGGCCGTCGCGTCTGTTGTTATCCAAGCCGGTGATCGCCGCCATCAGCGGTGCCGCGGTGGCCGGTGGCATGGAGTTGGCGCTGTGGTGCGACATGCGGGTCATGGAAGCTGATGCCTACTTCGGAGTTTTCTGCCGCCGCTTTGGTGTGCCGCTGATTGATGGCGGCACGGTGCGCCTGCCGCGCCTGATCGGCATGGGCCACGCGATGGATTTGATACTGACCGGGCGCAAGGTGGAAGCCGCCGAGGCCTTGCAGATGGGACTCTGCAACCGCGTGGTGCCTACCGGTGGCGCATTGGATGCCGCCATCGCCTTGGCCGAGCAGTTGGCGGACTTCCCGCAGCGCACCATGCTGGCCGACCGGGCCAGTGCCTATGCGCAGTGGGACCTGGATCTGCCGCAGGCCTTGCACCAGGAGTGGCAGCGCGGCAAGGACTGCATTGCAACGGGGTTAGAAGGTGCTGCGCGTTTTGCTGCGGGGGCTGGGCGGCACGGAGAGTTTTAAGAAATTGGCCGCTAGCCCTCGTGATACAACGCTATATCGCTATAAAAATGGGAGTATTGAGAATCAGGCCGGCACGTGCACTTGTGGTTGTTGCGATATTTCGCGCGGCTTGCCGTTGTCGTCAATCGCCACATAGGTCAATGACGCTTCCGTGACCTTGATGTATTGGCCCTGTGTGCGGTAGCGCTCGGCATAGACCTCGACCTTCACCGTGATCGATGTGCGCCCAATACGTGCGACCTTGGAAAAGAAGGACAGGATATCGCCAACCCGCACCGGGTGCTTGAACACAAATTCGTTGACCGCCACCGTGGCCATGCGGCCCTGGGTGTAGCGCGCGGGCAGCACCGAGCCCGCCAGATCGACCTGGGCCATGACCCAGCCGCCAAAGATGTCGCCGTTGGCATTGCAATCCGCCGGCATGGGGATGACCTTGAGGACCAGCTCCTCGTCTTTGGGCAGTTGGAGGTTGGGGGGGCTTGAATTTGCGGACATAGGCACAATCCTAACCTCTTGCAGGACAGCCCCAAAAATACTCCCCCCATGCGCGATCTCAGCCACCAAGCCTCCGTTCCTGCCTCCAACCCGTCTGTGCCCGCGTCGCGTACCAAATCCGACTGGGACACGCTCAAACGCCTGTTCCCGTACCTGTGGGCCTACAAATGGCGTGTCATATTCGCGCTGGCCTTTATGGTCGGCGCCAAGCTGACCAATGTGGGCGTTCCACTGCTGCTGAAAAATCTGGTCGACCGCATGAGCTACAAGCCCGGCGACGTGGCGGTGGTGCTGGTGGTGCCCGTGGCGTTGCTGTTGGCCTATGGCGCGCTGCGATTGTCGACCACGCTCTTCACCGAGCTGCGCGAGCTGGTGTTTTCCAAGGCCACCCAGGGCGCGGCCCGCAGCATTGCGCTGCAGACCTTTGAGCACTTGCATGCCTTGAGCCTGCGCTTCCACCTGGAGCGCCAGACCGGTGGCATGACACGCGACATCGAGCGCGGTGTGCGTGGCATCGAGTCGCTGATTTCATTCTCGCTGTTCAGCATCGTGCCCACGCTGCTGGAGGTGGCCATGGTGCTGACAATTCTGGCGGTCAAGTTTGACGTGTGGTTTGCGTGGATCACGCTGGGCGCATTGGTGTTGTACATCACGTTCACCGTGCTGGTAACCGAGTGGCGTACCAAGTTCCGACGCGAGGCCAATGAATTCGATTCGGCCGCGCATTCCAAGGCCATCGACTCGTTGCTGAATTACGAGACCGTCAAGTATTTCAACAACGAAGGTTTCGAGGCCAAGCGTTATGACGAGAGCCTGGAGCACCTGCGCGTTGCGCGCCTGAAGAGCCAGACCACGCTGTCCATGCTGAACACCGGGCAGCAGCTCATCATCGCCACCGGCCTGGTGGCCATGTTATGGCGTGCCACACAAGGCGTGGTCGATGGTCGTATGACGCTCGGCGACCTGGTCATGGTCAATGCCTTCATGATCCAGCTGTATATCCCGCTGAATTTCCTGGGTGTGATCTACCGCGAGATCAAGCAGAGCCTGACCGATCTGGAAAAGATGTTCACACTGATGGAGCGTGAGCGCGAGATTGCCGATGTGCCCAGCGCAAAGCCGCTGCAACTCAGCAACAACACACCCTTGGCCTTTGAGAACGTCAGCTTCTCCTATGACCTGCCCACGGCGGCTAACCCGGAAAAGGGCCGCGCTATTCTGCACAACATCAGTTTCGAGATTCCAGCAGGCAAGACGGTGGCCGTCGTCGGGCCATCCGGCTCGGGCAAGTCGACGCTGGCGCGCTTGTTGTTCCGTTTCTACGACGTCAGCAACCCGCACGAGGGCGGCCGTATTTTGATTGCCGGGCAGGACATTAAACAGGTGACCCAAGCCAGCGTGCGCCAGGCCATCGGCATCGTGCCGCAGGACACGGTGTTGTTCAACGACACCGTGGAATACAACATCGCCTACGGCAAACCCGGCGCAACGCGCGAGCAGGTAGAAGAGGCTGCCGCCTCGGCCCACATCCACAACTTCATCAGCTCCACGCCCAAGGGATACGGCACCATGGTCGGTGAGCGCGGCTTGAAATTGTCGGGCGGCGAGAAGCAACGTGTGGCGATTGCGCGCACACTGCTGAAGAACCCGCCGATCCTGATTTTTGACGAAGCCACATCGGCACTGGACTCCGCCAACGAGCGCGCCATCCAGGCCGAGCTGCAAAGCGTGGCGCGCAACAAGACCACGCTGGTGATCGCGCACCGCCTGTCCACGGTGGTTGATGCGCATGAGATTTTGGTCATGGATGCGGGGCGCATCATTGAGCGCGGCAACCATGCGGCTTTGCTGGCGGCGCAGGGGCGGTATGCGCAGATGTGGGCGTTGCAACAGCAAAGTGCGGAGTAGGCTATCGTTTCGGTCCTCCGTTGGCCCACATTTCTTTTGCCGTTTTACCTCCCTCGCGTCTGTCGAAGTTTGCCTGTCGTTCAGTAAGGTTTACCCAGCCCTTTCTTTCTTCTTCCTTGATTCTGTGTGGCAGCGTGTCGCACGGCTGCGGTCCGATGCCAGCTATTTTTTCTTTCAAGAACAGCAGGAATTCCTTGGATATTTGTCTGTGCGTGTTTTCGTGTCGCACTGTGTTTGCCATCTTCCTGTCCCAGTACTGTTTCGTTTTTTGGTCCGCCTGGGAGTAATAGAGCCAATTTGGTAGATGGTTGTCGTTGGTAAGGCGTAGGGTTGCTTCAGTTATCCGGCATTTCTTGTCTTTTTCTTCTATCTTCGTTGTGATGCGGAATCCCTTGCTGCTGTTGTAGGCAATCCATTGCTGTTCTCGTAACTCTGCACTTACGGCGTAAATGTTCGGCTGTGTTATGTCGTAGGTAGAGCTTGTTTCGATGAATTCGATGGTGATAGGTATGCCCTTTGGCGCTTCACTCAAGCTCTTTTCCGTTCCTGTCTCACAGGGTTTGTCTTGGTACGTCCCATCGGTGCACTTGAAAATTGAGGCGTTCGCGCTGGCGGCTATGGCGATCGCGGCGGCTGCGAGGAACTGCTTCATCATCTTCGCCTTGTTGTAGTCGTAGTACAACTTATTCTAAGTTGATGCTGCGACTCCGATTGCGACGGGCCCCACGCATTTGCGGGTTCAGACTCCATGATCTTTGTAACAGGAATGTGACGTCTCCATGCAATGCACGCATAATCCTAGGCATGGAAACCAAATGGCTTGAAGATTTTGTCTCGCTGGCGGAAACCCGCAGTTTCAGCCGTTCCGCGCAATTGCGCCACGTCACGCAGCCGGCGTTCTCGCGGCGCATCCAGTCGCTGGAGGCCTGGGCTGGCACCGACCTGGTGGACCGCAGCAGCTACCCGACGCGGCTGACGCCGGCGGGTGAGACGCTGTACGACCAGTCCATGGAGGTGCTGCAAGCCTTGCAGAGCACACGTGCGATGCTGCGCGGCCACACCTCGGCGGCGCAGGACGTCATCGAGTTTGCGGTGCCGCACACGCTGGCGTTTACGTTTTTTCCGGCCTGGGTGTCCAGCCTGCGCGAAACCTTTGGCCCGATCAAGAGCCGTCTCATTGCGCTGAATGTTCACGACGCCGTGTTACGCATGGTGGAGGGCAGTTGTGACCTGTTGATCGCCTACCACCATCCGTCGCAGCCGTTCCAGCTTGATGCGGACCGTTATGAAATGGTCAGCCTGGGTGAAGAGGTGGTGGCTCCGTATGTGAAGCCCGATGCCCAGGGCGCGCCGATGTTCCAGTTGCCGGGCCGGGTTGGTCACCCCTTGCCCTATCTTGGTTATGCGCCTGGTGCATACCTCGGGCAGATGGTGGAGCTGATTTTGAAGCAGTCCAGCACCGCCATCCATTTCGACCGCGTGTATGAGACCGACATGGCCGAGGGCCTGAAGGCCATGGCGTTGGAAGGCCATGGCATTGCCTTCCTGCCGCACAGCGCGGTCAAGAAAGAGTTGCGTGCCAAACGCCTGGTGAGCGCCGCGCCGCCGGAATCCAAGGGCCTGGACATCACGATGGATGTGCGTGTGTACCGCGAGAAGCCGGTGCTGAAAGAATTGCAACGTGGCGGCTCACCGGTGTCCCGTGGCCCCGCCGCGGCGTCCAAGAATGCCGCGCAGGCGCTGTGGGAATACCTGCTGACCCAGGCCGCACGCAAGTAGGAAAATACGACTTCAATTTCGAAATCCCCTCATGCAAGAAATCACCCTGACCCGACCCGATGACTGGCACCTGCACGTGCGCGATGGCGACGCGCTGCACACCGTGGTGCCGCATACCGCCGCGCAATTTGGCCGCGCCATCATCATGCCCAATCTGCGCCCGCCGGTGACCACTGCGGAGCAGGCGCTGGCCTACAAGGCGCGCATCCAGGCCGCCGTGCCCGAAGGTCTGGCCTTCGAGCCCCTGATGACGCTGTACCTGACCGACAACCTGCCGGCCGAAGAAATCCGCCGCGCCAAGGATGCCGGTGTGGTGGCGCTCAAGCTCTACCCGGCTGGTGCGACCACCAATAGCGACGCCGGCGTGACCGATTTGCGCAAGACCCACAAGACGCTGGAAGCCATGCAGCGCGAAGGCATCCTGCTGTTGGTGCATGGCGAGGTGACCTCGTCCGATATCGACCTTTTTGACCGCGAAGCCGTGTTCATCGACACACAGCTGATTCCGCTGCGCAAGGATTTTCCGGAACTGAAGATCGTGTTCGAACACATCACAACCAAGGAAGCTGCGCAGTATGTGCAGGCGGCGGACCGTTACACCGCTGCCACCATCACGGCCCACCATTTGTTGTACAACCGCAATGCCATCTTCACCGGCGGCATTCGTCCGCACTACTACTGCCTGCCGGTGCTCAAGCGCGAGATCCATCGCCAGGCATTGGTGCAGGCCGCGACCAGCGGCTTCAACAAGTTCTTCCTGGGCACCGACAGCGCGCCACACCCGGCGCACCTGAAAGAGCATGCCAGCGGTTGCGCCGGTTGTTACACGGCCTTCACGGCGATGGAGTTGTATGCCCAGGCGTTCGATGCGGCCGGCGCGCTGGATAAGCTGGAAGGTTTTGCCAGCTTCCATGGCGCCGATTTTTATGGCCTGCCGCGCAACGCGGGAACCATCACGCTGCGCCGCGAAGCCTGGACCGTACCCGAGAGTTTTGCCTTTGGCGAGGCCCGCTTGAAACCTTTGTGCGCGGATGAAAACTTGGCGTGGCGTCTGGCGGTCTAGATCCCATAGCCTGGGACGCCGGCTGGCTGGATCCCTGGCGCGGTGTGGGCCAGGCAGTTGCGGACAGTGTGCAGGCGGGGTTGGATTGTGTATCCGCCTTGAATGTCAGGGTGGCCCAGCATGAAAACCTGAAGCGCACAGGCCTGCAGTTTGTGCCGCAGTCTGCATTGCCCACCGGCGAGGCCTACGAGGCCTTTATCTTTCGTACCCGCCAAGTCCCGACCCGTGATGGCCTGCATGATTTCTTCAATGGCCTGTGCTGGTTGCAATTTCCGGCGACCAAGACCCGGCTCAACCAGTTGCAGGCCGCGCAGATTGCCGCATCGGGCATCCAGCCGGTGCGTGGCCCGGCGCGTGATGCGCTGACGATATTTGACGAAAACGCGGCCTTTTTCCTGGGGCCGGACGCACTGTGGGACGCGCTGGCCGCCAAAGACTGGCACAGTTTGTTTGTGACGCAGCGCGGGCTATGGGCGCAGGCGCAATTGGTCTTGTTCGGCCATGCCCTGCTCGAAAAACTGGTGTCACCGCGAAAACCCATCACAGCCCACGTGTACCGTGCGCGGGATGCTATCAATTCGTTAGCAGGCATGGATGCCTGGATGGCCGCAGACCTCAGCGCCGAAAAGCTGGCGACCAAGCCCTTTGCGCATTTACCGGTGCTGGGCGTCCCGGGCTGGTGGCCCGGCAATGAGGACCCGGCGTTTTATGCCGATGCAACGGTATTCCGCCCCCTGCGCGCAGCTTGCAAATCACCTTCTCCCCATGGCGTTTGGGTACATTGAGGGCGCCTTTGCTTGAACTGGGACAATTCGACCTTACCATTCACGCTGTCCGGCCCTGTGCATAGGGCGCAAACGTAAGGAAAAAAACATATGAAACGCATTCTTCTATTTGTCTTGACCAACGTCATGGTGGTCGCGGTGTTGGGCATAGTCGCCAGCCTGCTGGGCGTCAACCGTTTCCTCACCAGCAACGGACTCAACCTGGGTGCCTTGCTCGGTTTTGCGCTGATCATGGGTTTTGGCGGCGCCATCATTTCGCTGTTGATCAGCAAACCCATGGCCAAATGGACCTCGGGTGTGCGCATCATCAACCAGCCGCAAAATGCGGACGAGGCCTGGATTGTGGAAACCGTGCGCAAATTGTCGGAGAAGGCCGGTATCGGCATGCCCGAGGTAGGTATTTTTGAAGGCGACCCAAATGCCTTTGCCACCGGCGCGTTCAAGAACTCGGCCCTGGTAGCCGTCTCCACCGGCCTGCTGCAAGGCATGACCAAGGAAGAAATCGAGGCGGTGATCGGTCACGAAGTGGCCCACATCGCCAATGGTGACATGGTCACGATGACCTTGATCCAGGGCGTCATGAACACCTTTGTGGTGTTCCTGAGCCGTGTCATCGGTTACGCCGTCGACAGTTTCCTGAAGAAGGGTGACGACCGCTCCGGCCCCGGTATTGGTTACTACATCACCACGATCGTGCTGGATATCGTGCTGGGCTTCGCCGCCGCCATGGTTGTGGCCTGGTTCAGCCGCCACCGTGAATTTCGTGCCGATGCCGGCGCTGCCCAGTTGCTGGGCCGCAAACAGCCCATGATCAATGCGCTGGCCCGTTTGGGTGGCATGGCACCCGGTGAGTTGCCCAAGAGTGTGGCGGCCATGGGTATTGCCGGGGGCATTGGCCAGTTGTTCTCCACCCACCCGCCAATCGAAGAGCGCATTGCGGCTCTTCAAAATCAACAACAAGCGTAAAGGGGATAAGGGCTGCGCGTCAGCCCAAAGAAGCCGGCCCGGTGTCGCTGCTGGTGCGTACCACCAGGTCGGCCAGCATTTCGCTGGAGATGTCCAGGCGCGCTGACAATACGCTGGCAATATTGCGGTAGATGATGTGGGCGCTGTCGGGGTAGGCGTCCACCCGCTCGCGGTCAAAACGCATGGTGGCGCTGTCGCGGCTGGCCCGCACGGTGGCGGTGCGCAAATGGTTGCCCACCAGGGCCATTTCGCCAAAACATTCCCCGGCACTGAGCTTGGCCAGCGTCACCACGCGGTCGCCACGGGTTTTCTCCACCACGACTTCTCCGGCGATCAGTACGTGGAACGAGCTGCCGATGTCGCCCTCGTTGAACACCACGTCGCCGGCCTTGTGTGGCATGTGCTCGGCCATGGCCAGCGTGCTCATCAGGCAGTCCAGCGTCATGCCCTGGAAGACCTTGACCTTGCTGGCGATTTTTTTCACGATGGCCGCGTCCAGGTTCAAACCGGCGGGTCGCACAATAATGTCGGCGCGCACGTTCTCGGCAAAAATCTTGACGACGGCGGGATCTACTCTCATGGCTAAGAATAGTACACCGGCGCCGTACGGGCAAAGACCGGCTGTGCTACAACCTAAACACTCCCCGCAATTTTTTACCCAACGGACACCATGGAACTCTCTACCTGGCTCGCCTTTTTCGCTGCATCCTGGGCCATCAGCATCTCCCCCGGCGCAGGTGCCGTGGCCGCCATGAGTTCGGGTCTGAACCACGGTTTTCGCCGCGGCTATTTCACGACCTTTGGGCTGATTCTGGGCATCTGGACGCAGGTCATCGTCGTTGGCGTGGGCCTGGGCGCATTGGTGGCGGCCTCCAGCACCGCGTTTCTGGTTGTCAAGTGGGCGGGGGTGGCTTATCTGGTCTGGCTGGGCATCAGCCAGTGGCGCGCACCGGTGGCGCCCATGGTGGCACAGGCCGATGGCGGTGTTGCCGTAACGCGCCGCTCCATGGTGTTGCGGGGCTGGATCATCAATGCGCTCAACCCCAAGGGCACGGTATTTCTTCTGGCCGTGGTGCCGCAGTTCATGGTGCTGACGCAACCTTTGCTGCCCCAGTACTTTGTCATTGGTGCTACGCTGGGCTTTACCGATCTGGTGGTGATGGCCGGTTACACCGCATTGGCGGCCCGTGTGCTGGGTGCGTTGAAGTCTGCCAACCATATCCGCACCATGAACCGTGTGTTTGGTGGCATGTTTGTGGCGGCCGGCTCGTTGCTAGCGCTGTTCAAACGCGCCGCCGATTGAAGGAATCAGTCCAGGAGGCTGCGCGCCACGGCCTCGGCCACCTTGATGCCGTCCACCGCCGCCGACAGGATGCCGCCAGCATAACTGGCGCCTTCACCGGCCGGGTACAGGCCGGCCACATTGGTACATTGCAGGTTGTCATCGCGTGGAATCTTCAGTGGTGACGAGGTGCGTGTCTCCACACCCGTCAACACCGCGTCCGCCATGTCAAATCCCTTGATCTTGCGGCCAAAGGCGGGCAGGGCTTCGCGTATGGCGGCAATGGCGTAGTCGGGCAGGCTGGGGGCCAGGTCGCCCAGCAGTACGCCGGGTTTGTAGGAAGGCGTCACGCTGCCCAGGGTGCTGGAACTACGTGCGGCAATGAAATCGCCCACCAGTTGCCCCGGTGCTTCATAACTGCTGCCACCCAAGGTGTAGGCGCCGGATTCCAGACGGCGTTGCAGGGCGATGCCGGCCAAAGGATGCGCACTGGCCATCTCCGCAGCCTGTTCTGCATAACGCGCGCCGTCCACTGCGCCAAAGGCCTGCACAAAGCTGGCGGCATCGCTGGGAAAGTCCACCGGTTCAATGCCCACCACAATGCCGGCGTTGGCGTTGCGCTCGTTGCGCGAATACTGGCTCATGCCGTTGGTGACCACACGTTCGGGCTCTGACGTGGCCGCCACCACGGTGCCGCCGGGGCACATGCAAAAGCTGTAGACGGATCGGCCATTCGCCGCGTGGTGCACCAGCTTGTAGTCGGCGGCGCCCAGCATCGGGTGACCCGCGTGCCGCCCCCAACGTGCCCGGTCTATGACGCCCTGCGGGTGTTCGATGCGAAAGCCCACCGAGAAGGGCTTGGCCTGCATCGCCACGCCACGGTCATGCAACATCGCAAAGGTGTCGCGGGCGCTGTGGCCCAACGCCACCACCACCTGCTCGGCGGGCAGCTCGCTGACGCTACCGTCTTTAGCGTTTTGGACCACTAGCCCTCGTACCGATTGCACACTGCGCTCATTTTTTAATAGCACGTCGACGACACGTTGTTCAAAACGCACTTCACCACCCAGCGCAATGATCTGTTCGCGAATGCTCTCCACCACCTTGACCAGCTTGAAGGTGCCGATGTGTGGATGGGCCTCGTACAGAATCTCGGCCGGTGCGCCGGCCTTCACGAATTCCTGCATGACCTTGCGGCCCAGAAAACGCGGGTCCTTGATCTGGCTGTACAGCTTGCCGTCGGAAAATGTACCGGCACCGCCTTCACCAAACTGCACATTGCTCTCGGGGTTCAGCGTCTTCTTGCGCCACAGGCCCCAGGTGTCTTTGGTCCGTTGCCGCACTGTGGTGCCGCGCTCCAGCACGATGGGGCGAAAGCCCATCTGGGCCAGCACCAGCGCTGCGAACATGCCGCAGGGGCCAAAGCCCACGACGACCGGGCGCAATGCGAGGTTGGCGGGTGCGTGACCCACCGGGCGGTAGACCATATCGGGTGTCGGGCTGATGTGGGGGTGTTTGTCATGGCGCTGCAGCAGCGCGGCTTCTTGCGCAGTGTCGGCCAGCGCCAGATCCACGATGTAGACCACCAGCAGTTCGGCCTTGCGTGCATCGAAACTGCGCTTGAAGACCTCCAGTGTGGCAATGCGGTCAACCGGGATGCCCAGCGCTTTTGCGGCCAGGTCTTGCAGTGCGGCAACCGGGTGTGCCACCGGGGCGCGGTCTTCGTCCGTTTCGCTGGGCGCATCGGCGGCGCGGCGCTCCTCAACGGGCAGGGCGGAAAGGGGGAGTTTGAGTTCGGTGATGCGTATCATGGTTTGGCGGGCTCGTGGTTATCAAGCAGGGTGCGATCATAAATCCCTTGCCACAATCCACCGGTAGCTCCGCAGGTATTACCATGGTAGTATTTGTGGGCAGAAACACATTCTTGCTGCGCAGAGGAGTACCTGTTATGCCCACCCTATCCGTCAAGCTTCCCGAAGAAACCAAGCAGCGCATCCAATCATTGGCCGATAGCCGGGGCATCACGGCACACGCCGTGATGGTCAGCGCCATTGAAGTGGCCTTGGAAAAGGAGGAGCACCACAACGCCTTGGTTGCCTCGGCCCTGCGTGCACGTGAACAGGTGCTGGCATCCGCAAAAGTGCTGGATGGAAAGAGCTTTGGCGATTACCTCAAAGCCAAGTCGCGTGGGCAAAAGGCCAAGCGTCCCCATTCGGTTCCATTGAAGACATTCGTTTCGGGCACCTGATGGCGCATTGGGTATTGAGCGAGGCCGCGGCGCAAGACCTGGAAGAACTCACGGACTTCTTGCTGCTAGAGCTGCCGCACGAGGCGGCGCGGACCGTGGATTTGATCATTGATGCCTTGGCCATTTTGGAGCAGCACCCGCGTATTGGTCGCCCGCTCCCACATGCACTGCGAGAACTGGTCATTTCCCGAGGCAAGACCGGATACCTCGCGCTGTACGAATATGACGAGGCATCCGACCTGGTGTTGGTGCTCGCGGTACGTCACCAACGCGAGCAGGACTACCAATAAGCCTCAAGCGTCGATGTGGTTTCGCCGCCGGGCCGCCTCAAGGCGTGGACTTGGGGTTTTGCCAAACGCACCCCCTCGGGGGGCAGCGACCCGCAAAGCGGTGGAGCGTGGGGGCCTTGTCAAGCCGGCAAAAACCCTTCAATCGACAAATACCGCTCACCCGTGTCGTAGTTGAAGCCCAGCACGGTGGAGCCGGCTGGCAGTTCCGGTAGTTTCTGCGCAATGGCGGCCAGCGTCGCGCCGCTGGAGATGCCCACCAGAATGCCTTCTTCGGCGGCGCAACGGCGGGCGTATTCACGGGCCGGTTCTGCTTCAACCTGTAGTACGCCATCTAGCAATTCGGTTTTCAGATTCGTGGGGATAAAACCCGCGCCAATACCCTGGATGGGATGGGGCGAGGGTGCTCCGCCCGAGATGACGGGCGAGGCGCTGGGCTCCACCGCGTAGACCTTGAGCTGCGGGAACTTGGCTTTGAGCACCTTTGCCACTCCGCTGATATGGCCGCCGGTGCCCACGCCAGTGATGAGTGCGTCTATGCCGTTGGGGAAGTCGGCGACGATTTCCTGCGCCGTGGTGCGCTCGTGCACTTCGATGTTGGCAGGGTTGTCGAACTGCTGGGGAATCCAGGCGTTGGGCGTGGCGGCCGCCAGTTCCTGGGCGCGGGCGATGGCGCCCTTCATGCCTTTTTCGCGCGGAGTCAGGTCAAACGTGGCGCCATAGGCCAGCATCAGGCGGCGGCGTTCGACCGACATGCTGTCGGGCATGACCAGGATCAATTTATAGCCCTTGACCGCCGCGACCATGGCCAGGCCGACGCCGGTGTTGCCGGACGTGGGTTCGATGATGGTGGAGCCGGGTTTCAGTGCGCCGCTTTTTTCCGCCGCCTCCACCATGGCCAGTGCAATGCGGTCCTTGATGGAGCCCCCGGGGTTGGCCCGCTCGGACTTGATCCACACGTTGTGTGTGTCGCCAAACAAGCGGTTGATACGCACGTGTGGGGTGTTGCCAATGGTCTGCAGAATATTGTCGGCTTTCATGGGGAGCTTCCTTGGATGACGGACGAAATGGGGCGGGATGTGCATTGTGAACGACTTGTTCTACCGGTACGGGCATATCCATATCACCTGCTGCGATAATGGGGCGGTGAAGCCCGCCAGACCACCGCTGGTGCAATCTGGGAAACCAGGCACTGGAGGAACGTCCGGACTGCATAGGGCAGCGTAGCAGCTAACGGCTGTCCACTGACAAGCCTGGCACGCAAGTGTTGGGCCCTAAGGTGAGGATTAGAGCAACAGAGACGAGTCGATGGAACAAAGCTTTCGGGTGTTCTATGCGTGTAGCGCGGCGCAAGCCGCGCCCCCGGGTAACCGGGGGCGCATAGCCACCCGAGGGACGAAGTCCATCGGGTGAAACGGGCAATCTCTACGCGCAGCAATACCAAGTAGGCCAACGTTGACGGGGCCCCCGGAGTTGGCGGGTAGGTAGCATCGAGCCGCTGGGTGACCAGCGGCCCAGAGTAATGGTGGTCACACGGAGGGAAACTTCCGTGCACAGAATCCGGCTTATCGGTGGGCTTCACACTTTTTTTGATGTATGGTTAGGGCTGTGTTCTCACCGTAGGAGGCAGCATGCGACCGATACTGGATTTGTTGAAAAAACGCACCCCCGTCAACTGGAGTCTGAACCCCAAGGACACCGTGTTCGACGCCCTGCAAACCTTGGCCAACCACAACGTGGGCGCCTTGATGGTGCTGGACAACGGCAAGCTCGTGGGCGTGTTTTCCGAACGTGACTACACCCGCAAGATCGCGCTGGCCGGCAAGTCGTCCCGCGACACGCTGGTGCAGGACATCATGACCGCCAACGTGATATCCGTCGCTCCCACCGTGCGCACCCGTGATTGCCTGGCCTTGATGAGCCAGAAGAAAATCCGCCACTTGCCGGTGGTGGAGGGTGAAACGGTGCTGGGCATGATCTCGATCCGCGACATCATGAACGACATCATTGCCGACCACGAGCTGACCATCAGCCAGTTGGAACATTACATTTCGAGTTGATGATCAGCAGGGGACAGAGCTGCGCTACGGTCTGTCCCGCAAGGAACACCCTCAATCAGTTGAGGACAGAGCTTCGCTGCGCTACGGTCTGTCCCACAAGTTCTAGAACTTTTCCCCCGCCCCCAGATACCGCCACTGCCCCACCGGCAGATCGCTGAGCGCCACGCGTCCCAGGCGGATGCGGCGCATGTCCAGAATCTCCAGCTTGGCGCGTTCGCACAGGTAAGCAATCAGGCCGCGGTGTGCGCCCTTGATTGCAAAGCGCAGCTTGCTGCGCTCGGGCGAGTTGCTGTTGATGCTGACCTTGGCGTGCGGCAGGTTTTCGTCCGAATCCAGCGTGCGGTTCAACAGGTGCAGCGCCTGGGGTGTCACCTCGCCCTGCACATCCACAATCACTTCGTGTTCCATGGAGCCCATGTCCTCGGTCAACTTGCGTTCCACGCGCCAGTCCTGCGTGAACACAATCAGCCCGCTGGCCGCGTTTTCCAGCGGCACGGCGGCGGCGAGGGCCTTGAAGTGGCGTTGCAGCATGCGTATGCCCGACGGGTCTTTGGCCATGTGTTTGGCGGCCACCAGCAGCGTGCGGGCATCGTCAAAGTGGGCGCGGCGGGCATTGCGGTTGAGCTTGGCCAGCGACTCTTCGGTGCCGTCTATCCAGTCCGCCGGCTTGTGCATCACGATGGTGATGCTGTTGAGTTCCAGCAGGCTGGCATTCGGGTCAATCGTGATGGATTGGTTTTGGATGCGGAACTGTGGCTCCTCAATCACCTGACCGTTGACCTTGACCCAACCGCCTTCGACGTATTGCTCAGCCTCGCTGCGCGAGCACGGCACCATCAGTGCTACACGCTTGGCCAGTCGGTCGCCAGTATCTGCTTGCGGCTGGGGTTGCGGTTCGGCAGCCTGTAGCGCGGCCGGTGGCTTGGTGCGCAGCGCTGTGACCGGGCGTTGGCGCGGCTTTGCGTTGGGGCGCTTGGGAGAGGCAGCAGCGGCTTCTGTCCGGGCAGCCGGGCTGCGGGGTGCTTGTGCCGTCCTGGACTCCGGTGTTGGTTGTGTCACGGGCGTACGAGCTGCGGGGGGCTCGGAACCCACGTCCGCTGCGGGCTTCGCGAGGACGGGGAACAGGGAAGGGTCTAGCATCGGCTTTGCCGCGTGCGGAATGGCAGCTGCCTTGCCGGGGCGCAGGGCAGGGCGTGGTTTGGAGGCTGCCGTTTTTACGGGTTTGGCCGCCAGGCGCAAGGTGCCGGGAATAGGGGGTTTGTTCATAGCGCGGAGGCCTTGGTGGTGTCGTTGTTCAGACTCTGGATGTGTTCCACATGCGCCAGCAGCGAGCGCTTGGCCACCGGCCACACCCGCTGGTCTACGTCGTCATAAGCCAGCGGCACCCAGTCGTCTAGCGTGCCTTGGGGGTGCGCGGCCATGACGGCTGCGATCTTGGCTTCGCGTTTGAGTCGGTGCGCCTTCAAATGACTGATGACGCCGCCGGCCGCGGCCGTCGAGCCGCCCAGTACATAGCCGTGGGCCGGCAGTATGAACTGCACATCGTGTTGCGCGCAGGCCGCCAGCAGTGTGTCCAGCGACTGCAGGTAGTCCCCCATATGGCCGTCCGGCGGGTCTATGACCGTGGTGCTGCCGTTCAGGATGTGGTCACCCGAAAACAGCAGTCCGTCTTCGACCAGCAGCAGGCACACATGGTTGGCCGCATGGCCGGGCGTGTGAATGGCCTGCAGCGTATGGCTCGAAGCGAAATGACTGTCTACCCCCCGTGGAGTCAGCGTGAGCAGCTCTCCATTTGATAGCGCCCTGTCCGGCATGAAAGCACTGGCCGCACGCGCCGTGGGTGCCGACGGCAGGCCCAGAATCGGTGGCGTGTTGGCGCACAGCGCCTGCAAGGGCTTGGCGCCGGGCGAGTGGTCGGGGTGTGAATGCGTGCACACGATCATCCGGATATTGCCTCCGCTGCCGTCCGGGTGTATCGCGGCGCGCCACAGGCGCTGGATGTGGTCGGCGTCCGCCGGGCCGGGGTCTATGGCGATGAAGCCGGTGTTGGCGTCACCAACCAGGTAGCTATTGGTGCCGGGTCCGGTCATGAAGCCGGGGTTGGGCGCGGTCAGGCGCTGCACGTTGCGCAGCAGGTGCACGGGGCGTTCGGTCTGCCAGTCCAGTATGTGCGGTGGCTCATGGCCGGTGGGGCAGACCAGGGCCAGCTCGCCATAGGCCATGTCGTGCTGCAGGAAATGGCTGGCAACACCAGCCAGTTGGCCGGTGCGCTGTGCCGGGGCCGCAGACACGTCGGCAGGTGCATCGGTGGCGGTGTCGTTTGGGGGGGAGAGGGGATGCGGATGCATCCGTTGATTGGGTCTTACCATGCGGGCATTTTGCAACACGGGCCAAACGGGCGCCACCATGGGCTGATAATCCACGCCATGCGCATTCCGTTCACCAAAATGCAAGGGGCCGGCAACGATTTTGTTGTCCTCGACGAAACCTGTGGCCGCCTGGGGCTAACCGCAGCCCACTACCGCTTCCTGGGCGACCGCCATTTTGGCGTCGGTGCCGACCAGATCCTGACCGTGCGGCCCTCGCCGGGACCCGGCATCGATTTCGAATACGTGATCCACAACGCCGACGGCGCCGAGGTCGAGCAGTGCGGCAATGGCGCGCGCTGTTTCGCCCGCTTTGTTCACGACAAGGGCCTGACCGACAAAGCCGTGATTCGTGTGCAGACCCAAAAGGGTGTCATCGAGCCGCGCCTGACGGCGGACGGTCGTGTCACGGTCAATATGGGCGCACCGGTGTTTGACCTGGAGCAGATCCCGTTCGATGCCACCGGATTGGCTTTCCAGACCCAAGGCACTTGGGGGAATTGGCCGCTAGCCCTCGTGGAGTCTGCACAAGGTGCTTCTGTTTTGGTAGCGCCCGTATCCATGGGCAATCCCCACGCGGTATTGCTGGTGGACGACGTGGACACCGCGCCCGTGGGCACGCTGGGGCCCCAGGTGCAGGCCAGCCCGCGCTTTCCCCAGGGCGTCAACGTTGGCTTTATGCAAGTGCAGGACCGCAGCCACATCCGGCTGCGCGTGTTTGAACGCGGCGTCGGCGAAACACTGGCCTGCGGCACCGGCGCCTGTGCGGCGATCGCGGCCGGCATACGCCTGGGTCTGCTGGACGCTACCGTGGCGGTGCAAACCCGCGGCGGCCTGTTGAGCATCAGCTGGGCCGGTGGTGCGGAACCGGTGCTGATGACCGGCCCGGCCACCACCGTCTTTCAGGCAGAAATCGAGATCCCAGACAACCTATGAACCACGCCATGAACAACCCCATCACCGAAGACGACATTGCCCATTACCTGAGCAATACACCCGACTTCTTCTTGCGCCATGCCGAGCTGCTGGCCGCGGTGCAGTTCACCAGCCCACACAGCAACCGCACGGTGGGCTTGCAGGAGCGCCAGGCCGAGATGCTGCGCGAGAAGATCAAAGCGCTGGAGCAGCGCATCATGGAGATGATCCGCCACGGAAGTGAGAACGTGATCCTGTCCGACAAGATCTTGCGTTGGGCCCGCAGCCTGCTGACCAGCACCGATTTATTCGCCCTGCCGGACGCGATCCGCGAAGACATCCAGACCCAGTTTTCAGTGCCCCAGGTCAGCATGCGGTTGTGGGGCGTGGCGCCTGAATACACCGGCCTGACCGTGGCGCAAGAGGTCAGCGACGACGCCCGCGTCTTTGCCTCCTCGCTGATGGAACCCTTTTGCGGTTTGAACACTGGTTTTGAGGCCGTGAGTTGGCTCGAAGAGCCGTCCACGGTCAGCTCGCTGGCACTGATCCCCCTGCGTGGTGGCGCTGCCGGCAGCATGAACCCGGCCTTTGGCATGCTGGTGTTGGCCTCGCCCGACGCCCACCGCTTCCACAGCGGCATGGGCACCGACTTCCTGGCCCGCCTGGGCGAACTGGCCAGCGCCGCGCTGTCGCGGTTGAAGTAGGGGCTTGGAAGCGTAGCCATGGCGGCGGACGCAAAGGCAGCAATGGGGGTCAGATCCCGATTCAGGACGACCAACTTGCCGGAGCCCAATGACGCTGATCGAAATCGGGCTCTGACCCCCATTGTGGGGCCAGACGATACGCCTCTAGTCGAGAGGTATCTCGAATACGCGCGCGTCGAGAAAAGGTTGGCGCCTCGCACCGTCGAGCTGTATGCGCTGGACCTGCTCAAACTAAAGGAATACGCGGCCAAAGTACCCGTAGCGCTGACCGAGGTGCGCAACCCCCACATCCGCCGTTGGGTCGCACACATGCACAGTGGCGGCCGCAGCGGCCGCGGCATCGCGCTCATCCTGTCCGGCTGGCGCGGCTTCTACGCCTGGCTGGGGCGCCAGGGCTTGGTTGCCAGCAACCCGGTGCAGGACGTGCGCGCGCCCAAGGCGCCCAAGCCGCTGCCCAAGGCGCTGGGGGTGGACGAGGCGGTGCAACTGGCGAACTATAAAAAAGATAGCGCGTCACCCAATGTGAACGAGGGCTACACGGCAATTTCGTCTACAGGCATGGCGCCGCAAAGCCCTGCCGAAGCCACATTTCTGGAATTGCGCGATGCCGCAATGGTCGAGCTGCTGTACTCCAGCGGCCTGCGGGTGGGCGAGTTGATTGGCCTGGACGCCCAGGCCAGCGCCGCGGGCAATGCCCAGGGCAAGGGTTGGATAGACCTGGATGCGGCCCAGGCCCATGTTTGCGGCAAGGGCAGCAAATGGCGTGCCGTGCCGGTGGGCCGCCAGGCGCTGCAGGCGCTGCAGGCGTGGCTGCAGGCCAGGGCAGAGTTTGTTGCGATGCGCGGCCCGTCACCCACCAGCGAACTGACCGACAAAACGGACCCAGCTGCCACCAGCCCGGCCTTGTTCATAGGCCGCAATGGCACGCGACTGACCGCACAATCCGTATGGCAGCGCCTGCGCAGCCGCAGCCTGCAAGCCGGGTTGGCTACGCCGGTGCATCCGCACATGCTGCGGCATTCCTTTGCCAGCCATATGCTGCAGTCCAGCGGCGACTTGCGCGCCGTGCAGGAACTGCTGGGCCACGCCAACATCAGCACCACCCAGGTCTACACGCGGCTGGATTTTCAGCACCTGGCCAAAGCCTATGACGCGGCCCATCCGCGAGCCCACGCCAAGGGCAAGAAAAAGGATTGAGAGCCGTCGGCTTGGTCCGCACGGCCGCCAGTCCGGCACCTCCGATATAGGACGCATTTCGCCCGCATGGGGTTTTACATTGCGACCGATTGAGGGCCATCCTGGTGCCTCTTGCGACAGCACGTCGCCTATTAAACCCTTTTGAGGAGAAATGTCTTATGTCCAACGCAGCAGCAGATACACAACGCAGAACACTTTTGCAGGCCGCCGCCGGTCTGGCTACCGCCGCCCACCTGGGAGTGCAAGCCGCCACTACTAGCATTACCGCGGCGAAACCGGCAGCCACCGGCAAACCTGGTGACTTCGATTTTCTGGCGGGCGAGTGGAAGATCAAGAACCGCCAACTCAAAAACGGCAGTTGGGAGGTCTTCGACGGTGAGGCCACGGTTCGCGGCATTCTGGCCGGTATAACCAGCGTGGAAGAGTTGCGCATCCCGGCGCGTAACTTCAGTGGCATGGGCCTGCGGCTGCTGGATCTGGAGAAAAAGCTGTGGGCCGACTACTGGGTCAACGGCAAGAGCGGCGTGTTGGCGCCACCACCCTCTTGGGGCAGTTTTGTCAATGGTGTCGGCACTTGGGACTCCAATGAGGAAGACGAGAACAGCAAAAAACCCACCACCGTGCGTGGTGTGTGGGACCGCATCACACCCAGCAGTTGCCGCTGGTACCAGACGGTATCGCGCGACGGCGGCGCATCGTGGCAGGAGAACTGGCTGATGGATTGGACGCGGGTGTAGAAGTACGCCCCCCACGCTCTACCGCTGCGCGGGTCGCTGCCCCCAGCGGGGTCGTAACTTCCCTTGGGGCGGCCCGGCGGGAAATTACTGCGCCCAAGTTCGCTCACTGCGTGTGGCGCTTTAGCGGCCCATGCCGATGGCCGCCAACTGCCGGTTGCCACCGGTGTGGTTGGGCAGCAGAAATACCGAGACGGCCCGCACCTGCTCGCCCGCCAGGGCTTTCAGGCTGCTGGCTGCGGCGGCCATCTGCTCCACCAGAGCGGCATTCTGCTGGGTTACCTGGTCCATTTGTTGGACTGCCTCGCCCACTTGTGCGACGCCGCTGGCCTGTTCGCTGCTGGCCGCGCTGATCTCGCCCATGATGTCGGTCACGCGGCGTATGCTGGTTACCACCTCCGTCATCGTGGTGCCGGCCTTGTCGACCAGCAGGGTGCCTTGTTCGACGCGTTCCACGCTGGCGTTGATCAGGCTTTTGATCTCTTTGGCGGCCTCGGCCGAACGTCCGGCCAGGCTGCGTACTTCACTGGCCACGACAGCAAAACCCCGGCCCTGCTCACCGGCCCGCGCGGCTTCCACCGCCGCGTTCAGGGCCAAGATGTTCGTCTGGAAGGCAATGCCGTCGATGACACTGATGATGTCCGAGATTTTGCGGCTGGACTCGTTGATGCCCTTCATGGTCTCCACCACCTGACCGACCACATTGCCACCCTGGATGGCCACGGTGGACGCGCTTTGCGCCAACTGGTTGGCCTGGCGGGCCGAGTCGGCGTTTTGCTTGACGGTGGAGCTGAGCTCTTCCATGGACGCCGCCGTTTCTTCCAGCGCGCTGGCCTGTTGTTCGGTGCGCATGGACAGGTCGTTGTTGCCCTGGGCGATTTCCGAGCTGGCATCGGCCACGCCCTCGCTGCCCACGCGCACCGTGGACACCACGTCGACCAGATTGCTCTGCATGTCTTTCAGCGCGGCCAGCGCCATGCCCGTCTCGCTTTTGCCCGTGCCATCGATCTGCAGCGTCAAATTGCCACCGGCCACGCTGCGCGCAATGTCCACCACCTGATTCAGCGGCACGGTGATGGCCTTGATCAAGGTCCAGCCAATGGCACTGCCCACCGCGATGGCCAGGGCGACCACCACGCTGAACAGCCATATGGTTTGTTTGTATTGCTCGGCGGCCCGGTCGTTTTCGGCCTTGGCTTCCTTGAGCTGGATGTCAACCAGGCGGTCCACGGCGCTGCTGAAGGGGTCGACGACCTCGTACAAAGGCTTGATCAGGGCCGTGACCTTGTCCTTGTCGCCCGACTCCATGGCCGCGCGGACCTGGGCGACGACAGGGTCAACCTTGGCAATCAGGTCCGCGGTCTGGCTTACACCGCGCTTTTCTTCGTCGGTCAGTGTGGTGCCGGTGTAGGCCTTCCACTGTTCGGCGGCCTTGGTGGTGGCATCGCTGACCATTTTCACGGCGGCCTTGGGCTCCACCATGCCGGCGGACACCTTGTTGGTGGCGTCTATCACTCCGACGGCATAACTGTCTGCCACGCTTTTCAGCTGCTTCAGCGGCACAACCCGGTCATCGTAAATTGTGCCTATGGACTGGTTGGTGCTTTTGACCTTGAGGAAACCGAAGCCCGCCATCAGGGCGACCATGGCCACCAGAATGGCAAAGCCTATGGCCAGGCGGGACGCGATTTTCATGTTGTGCAGGTCCATAAAGAGTCCTTGTTTGACAGATACCAAGCCAATGCAGGCCCAGACTAGCACCCGCTGCCAAGAACGCCTATGGGGGTAAGCACCTCTATAGTTTCCGGTAGCGGCCAGGCGCCCCGCCCCTGCGCATCTGCCGCACAATCGGTCCCATGAAAACCATTCGACTACGCGCCGGCAAAGAGCGCTCCCTGCAGCGCCGCCACCCCTGGATCTTTGAATCCGCCATTGCCAAAGGCAGTGGCGACAGCGGCGAGACCGTGCGGGTGGAGTCCGACAGCGGAGCCTTTCTGGGCTGGGCGGCCTTTAGCCCGAGCTCCAAAATCCGCGCCCGGGTCTGGAGTTTTGACGAGGCGCAGCGCATAGATGCTCCGTTTTTCATAGCGACCATTGCAAATTCCACGAGGGCTAGAGACCGATTTGATATACAGAGCAACGGCCTGCGCCTGGTCCATGGCGAATCCGATGGCCTGCCGGGGCTCATCGTCGATCGATATGGCGACACGCTGGTGGCACAGTTTTTATCCAGCGGCGCCGAGCGCTGGAAAGACGTGCTGGCCGACGCGCTGTTGGCGCAGACGGGCCTGAGCAAGTTGTACGAACGCTCGGACGCCAGCAGCCGGGCATTGGAGGGGTTGCCCGAGGTCAAGGGTTGGTTGCGTGGTGGCGATGCCAGCACGCCCACCGACTTTGTGCTGCGCGAGCACGAATGGCAGCTGGGCCTCTCCATTGCAGATGGTCACAAGACCGGCTTCTACCTGGACCAGCGCGACAGCCGCAAGAAATTTGCCGACTATGCCCACCGCCTGGGCTTTCAACGTGTGTTGAATTGCTTTTGCTACACCGGTGGCTTTACCGTGGCGGCGTTGGCGGGGCTGCGCGCCGGCGGTTTCAAGGGCGGGCATGTCACGTCCATCGATTCGTCAGCTGCAGCCTTGGCGCAGGCCCGCGCGAATGTGGAGCTCAACGGCCTGGACACGGCTCAAACCACGTTCATGGATGCCGATGTGAATGCCTCGTTGCGCCAATTTTTGACGGAAGGCCGGACCTTCGACGCTATCGTGCTGGACCCGCCCAAGTTCGCCCCCACGGTGGCGCATGCCGAACGCGCGGCGCGGGCCTACAAGGACATCAACCGGCTGGCCTTGAAACTTTTGGAGCCGGGTGGCGTGTTGTTTACCTATTCGTGCTCGGGTGGTATCAGCGCTGACCTGTTCCACAAGATTGTGGCCGGTGCGGGATCGGACGCTGGCGTGGATGGCTTCATTACTGAACGTATGGGTGGTGCGCCCGACCATCCGATGACGATTGCCTTTCCGGAAGGCGAGTACTTGAAGGGACTGGTGGTCATGCGGAAGTGAATAAGTCGGCCCGGTGTGGAAGCGTGGTTCCCACGCTCTCGGGTTTTGGCTGTTCGCCCCGCAGCAGACATTGGGTGGCTGTTCTGCTCCGTGTCCCCCGCCCGCCGTGCGGGCTCCTCCTTTACCTGCGCAGAACAGCCACCCAATGCCTGCTGCTCGACCCTTTGCTTGCGATGACGGGGGCGCCAAGATCAGCCCGGGACGTCCGCTGCCTATGGTTTTTCCTTCGGCTCGGCACAGACCAAGCCGCGCTGTATCGGTCGGGTAGTGGGTTTTGCGTAGGTAAAGGAGGAGCAGAGGGCGTATGCCCTCTGCGGGGGACACGAAGCAAAACCCGCTACCCGACTGATACATGAGTCACTTTTGCGAACCCCCAGCCCTGCCGTCTGATCCCAGGCAGTCGCCGACGGTGAAAAGGGCTATTTAGGCGTAAGCTACATGGCTTGAAATGGCCGGTACACTCCCCACCTGCTGAATTTTGGATTGCCCCATGAGTTTGATTCCTGCCACCATATTGACCGGCTTTCTGGGTTCGGGAAAAACAACGCTGCTCAAGCGCGTGCTTGCCGAGGCCCATGGCCAGAAGATCGCCGTCATCGAAAACGAGTTCGGCGAAGAGAACATTGACAGCGACATCCTGGTCAGCGACACCCAGGAGCAGATTATTCAGATGAGCAATGGCTGCATCTGCTGCACCATCCGCGAAGATCTGCGCGCCACGCTGCGCGACCTGGCCGAGAAGAAACGCAAGGGCGAGCTTGACTTTGAGCGTGTGGTGATAGAGACCACCGGTGTGGCCGATCCCGGTCCGGTGGCCCAGACCTTTTTCATGGACGACGAGATCGCCGAGTCCTATCTGCTGGACTCCATCCTGACCCTGGTGGACGCCAAACACGCCGAGCAGCAGCTGAACGACCGCCAGGAGGCACGCCGCCAAGTGGGCTTTGCCGACCAGATATTCATCAGCAAGACCGATCTGGTGTCCAAGGACGAGACCGATGCGCTGATGCACCGCATCAAACACATGAACCCGCGGGCCCCGCAAAAGGCGGTGCATTTTGGCGAGGTGGCACTGTCAGAGGTGTTCGATCTGCGTGGCTTCAACCTGAACGCCAAGCTCGATATCGATCCGGACTTTCTGAAGGATGACACGCATGAGCATGGTCACGACCATGACCACGGCGACCATGAAGGCCATGATCACGCGCCCGGCGAGCACTGCGACCACCCTTCACATGTGCATGGCGCGGGGCACCATCACCGCCATGACGATGACGTCAAGAGCTTTGTTTTCAAATCCGACCGTCCCTTTGACCCCGCCAAGCTGGAAGACTTTCTGGGCGCCATTGTCAATATCTACGGTCCGCGTATGCTGCGCTACAAGGGTGTGCTCTATATGAAGGGCACGGACCGCAAAGTAATTTTTCAGGGTGTGCACCAGTTGATGGGCAGCGATCTGGGGCCACAATGGGCGGAAGGAGAAACCAGGGGTAGCAAAATGGTGTTTATTGGCATTGACCTGCCAAAGGACATACTTTTGCAAGGCATGGAGCAGTCTTTGGTGTAAAAAAGAGGCCTGTTGCGGTTGGAGACTTACCGTAGTTTTTTGAAATGTTTTTTTCAGATTGAAAGCCAAATGATTGTCTCGATTTTGCAACTGATGGGTTTTCCCGTGGGTAAGCCTGTACACTCGCGCGCCGGAGAAGCCCCGCCAGAGAAGCCCTCCAAGGGCCGCGGCGGGAAAGCAGGATCAACCGACCATGCGCAGGAGATTTCTGCCAGGAGACAAGAAGTGAACGCTAAATCTGGAAAAAACAGCAAGGCTCCAGCAGCCAAAGGCAAGGCAGCCGTTGCGCCGGTGGCCAAGCCCGCAAGCAAGTCGGTCGCCCACGCGTCGGCAAAGCCAGTTGCCAAGGGGGCTTCAACGGTCGCAACCAAAGTGGTGCCCAAGCCTGCTGCCAAGGTCCAGACCAAACCAGTGACCAAAGGAGCCGCAGTCAAAACTGCAAAGCCAGTTGCCAAAGTTAGCGCAAAACCCGCCACCAAAGCACCAGTCGCGCCCAAAGCACCGGCCAAACCCAGCGCATCGGCTTCAAAACCCGTTTCCCCACCTCTTTCCAAAACCCGGGCTGTTGCCAGCCCAGTCCCCATGACCGTTTCCAAAACGTCAGCCAAGCCAATGCAGACCACTGTTTCCTCCAAGTCAAAATCCCCTGTGGCCGCCCCTGCGCCCGTCGAAAAGATCACTCCGGCCGCTGCTGCAGCAGCGCCGGCCAAAGCCGGGCGCCCTTCGTCCCGCCTGGCGCAACTGACCGTGCCGTCGATCGCACAGACCGTGGCCTCCACGGCGGCCAAGGCAAGTTATACGCAGTCGGCCCCGGTTCCCATCATTGTTCCGGCCCTGCCTTCGTCCATCAAAAAAGACCCCAAGCTGGCCAATAACTGGAAAACGCTGCCGGTAGCCGAACTCAGTGACGCTGACCTGATGGCCATGCCCGACTCTGAATATATGAACGCGGTTCAATTGGCGGCATTTCGCCTGAAGTTGACCAAACTCAAGCTGGATATCCTCAACAGCGCCGGTGAGACCACCGAGCATTTGCGGGAAGACACCTCGGTGGTTCCCGATCCAGCCGACCGCGCCACGATTGAAGAAGAGCACGCGTTGGAATTGCGTACCCGTGACCGTGAACGCAAATTGCTGAAGAAGATCGAGCAGTCCATTGGCCGCATCGATGCCGGCGACTACGGTTATTGTGATGAAACCGGTGAGCCCATTGGTGTTGGCCGTTTGCTGGCACGTCCCACCGCGACGCTGTCGCTGGAAGCGCAGCAGCGCCGTGAACTTAAGCAAAAAATGTTCGGAGATTGATACTGCGTGCCTGATGCCTCTGTCCGTTCGATAAACTGAGCCCATGGCCACCAAAAGCGACCGCCCGGGACTCCTGTCCAAGATGGCAATGTTTGTTCGCAACCCGACCAAGGACTGGTCGGAGTTGGAGCGCGTGCAGCCGGACCAGGACAGTGGTTTCGACAAACAGGTGCTCAAGCAGATGATTGAGCGCAAGCGCCAGAACGATTTCATTCGCAAGCGCGAGTTTGACCAGTTGCGCAAGCTGCGCAGCCGCGGCGTATCTACCGTTGCGGGCATGGGCAGGCCCTCGGTATTCCAGTCCAGCATGGCCACCGATCCGGACGGGCGCGCCGTCACATTGAAGAAAATCGATGAGATCGAGGCCCAGATGTCCAAGCAGTGGTGGAAGGGCAAGCAGGACGCCGCCAATGCCCAGGCTGCTGGCGGCCAAGCGGTCAAACCGCCGGAACCGACACCAAACGACAGTCCTACGGACATGCCCAGTCTGCCCGTGCTGACGGTGTCCGAACAGTTTGACTCCACCGAGTCGTCGGATCTGAATCTTGCCGCCATGGCATCCGGTGCGGCAGATTTCAAGGCTACAGAAATGGGCGATGGCATGGAGCTACCGCCGCAGACAGCGAAGCAGGGACGTCCCAGTGTCGGCAAGATCCCGGTCATCGGTGCTTTGGCACAGAGTTACGATGGCGGGGAGCACGGATTCTCCACGTCCAAACTGTTCGCGATCGACGTGGAAGACATGGCCACCGATCCTGAACTGGAAGAGGCCGCCATCCGATTTGCCAATGGTGATGACGAGGGCGCGGAGAGTGGTCTTCTGGCTGCCCTGCGTGGAGATGCGCTGTTGCCAGAAACAGCACACTCTTGGGCCGCCGCCTTGTTGGATTTGTACCGTGCGACACACGACAAGCCTCGTTTTGACCAAGCCGTCGCGGAGTTTGCCCATCGCTTTGACACGGTCGTTCCCCATTGGAATGCCATTGGTGGTGGTGATGCAGCCTCCGCACCTGCTGCCCAAACCCAGACCGCTGCGGCCCAGCCTGCCGGACGCGATTTTTCCGTCGGAGCCATCTGGTGCAGTCCTGGCGATTTGAACGCGCAGGCGATGGAAGATTTGCGCGACGCCATGGCATCCAATGCGACCCCCTGGCACCTGGACTGGTCCAGGCTGGTTCGCATCTCGGAAGACGCCATGCCCCTGCTGGCCGGCTTGTTCAGCAGCCTGTGTGATGAGCCGGTGGCGCTGCGCTTCAGTGGCGCGAACCGGTTGGTTGACACGCTACGAACCATGATGCCGTCGGGCGACCAGAATATCAATCCGGACTGGTGGGCCATGCGCCTGAATGCGTTGCGCACCCTGCAGTTGCTCGATGACTTTGAAATGGCCGCGCTGGACTACTGCGTCACCTACGAAGTCTCACCGCCCGCTTGGCAGGAGGCCCGTTGCCAATACGAAAATGTTGAGGCCGAAGAGACTGTGGCGCCCGGTACCGAGTCCGGCGCATGGACCTCCGGTTTCAGCCAGGCGCCCACTACGCCGATCGGGCTGGACGGATCGCAGGCATTCAGCTTGGAGTTGAAGGGCGAGGTGCTGGGTGATGCAACCAATGCCTTGGCCGGGTTTGACGCCACGGGCCACCACGGTGACGGCATCGTCGTTTCCTGCAAGGGGCTGATACGTGTCGATTTCTCGGCGGCCGGCAGCATCCTGAACTGGGTGGCCATGCGTGAAGCCGAAGGCAGCCATGTTCAGTTTCGGGACGTGCACCGATTGGTGGCTGCATTTTTCAATGTCATTGGTATCAATGAGCATGCCCGCGTGCTTCCGCGCCCTATCTAAGGCTAAGGGCTTGTTTTTGGCGTAATTAGCCGGATTTGAGAATTTATGGACGCATTTCACGGCACCACCATCATCAGCGTGCGCCGCAAGACACCGCAAGGCATGTCTGTCGCGATCGGCGGGGATGGGCAAGTTACGCTGGGCAATATCATCGTCAAGGGGACCGCACGCAAGGTGCGCAAGCTCTACCACGGCAAGGTGCTGGCGGGTTTTGCCGGTGCCACGGCTGACGCATTCACGCTATTTGAACGCTTTGAAGCCAAGCTGGAAAAACACCAGGGCCATTTGGTGCGTGCTGCCATTGAACTGACCAAGGACTGGCGCACGGACCGCGTGCTGCGCCGCCTGGAGGCCATGCTGGCCGTAGCCGACCTGGAGTCATCCTTGATCATTACCGGTAACGGCGACGTGCTGGAGCCGGAAAATGGCATCGTCACCATAGGTTCCGGCGGCGCCTACGCACAAGCCGCCGCGGTTGCGCTGCTGAACCACACTGATTTGTCAGCGGCTGACATCGTCAAACGGTCGCTGGAAATCGCCGGTGAGTTGTGCATATACACAAACATGCAGCACACAGTGGAAGTGCTTGGAGACGGTCCGCAGCAAACGCAGTGAGCCGGCTGTTTTCTCAAACAAACTGATATGACCCCCCAAGACATAGTCTCCGAACTCGACAAACACATTGTGGGTCAGTCCCTGGCCAAACGCGCGGTCGCCATTGCCCTGCGCAACCGTTGGCGGCGTCAGCAGGTGGCAGGGGAGTTGCGTGGGGAGATCACCCCGAAGAATATTCTGATGATTGGTCCCACTGGTGTGGGTAAGACCGAGATCGCCAGGCGTCTGGCACGTCTGGCCGATGCGCCGTTTATCAAGGTGGAGGCCACCAAATTCACCGAGGTTGGCTATGTCGGCAAGGACGTGGACTCCATCATCCGCGACCTGGCCGACATCGCCGTCAAGCAAACCCGGGAAGCCGAGAAACGCAAGGTGCGTGCGCGTGCCGAAGATGCGGCCGAAGAGCGCATCCTGGACATTCTGGTACCACCGGCCCGTGGCGAATTCGGGTTTGCCAATGCGGACGATTCGCCGCCAAACAGCGCACGGCAAACCTTCCGCAAGAAGCTGCGCGAGGGCCAGTTGGCCGACCGCGAAATCGAGATTGACGTCGCGCAAGCCGCTCCGCAACTTGAAATCATGGGGCCGCCGGGCATGGAAGACATGACCGAGCAATTACGCGGCATGTTCGGCCAAATGGGGGGGGCTACTCGGCGCCAGACACGCAAAGTGAAGATCAGCGAGGCTCAAAAGCTGCTGGTCGACGAAGAAGCAGCCAAGCTGGTCAATGAAGACGAGATCAGGACGCAAGCCATCCATATGCTGGAGCAAAACGGCATTGTGTTTATTGACGAAATTGACAAGGTGACGTCGCGCAGCGAGGGTAGTGGCGCCGAGGTGTCGCGCCAGGGCGTGCAGCGTGATTTGCTGCCGCTGGTCGAGGGAACATCGGTGTCCACCAAATACGGCGTTGTCAAGACCGACCATATTCTCTTCGTGGCGTCTGGTGCGTTCCATTTGAGCAAGCCCAGCGACTTGATTCCCGAGTTGCAGGGCCGGTTTCCGATTCGCGTGGAACTGCAGTCACTGTCAGTGCAGGACTTTGAGGCCATTCTGATGCAAACCCACGCGTCGCTGGTCAAGCAATACCAAGCCCTGCTGGCCACCGAAAATGTGACCCTGGACTTCACCGCAGAAGGCATCACCCGCTTGGCGCAAATCGCTTTTGATGTGAATGAGCGCACGGAGAACATAGGCGCGCGCCGACTGGCGACCGTCATGGAGCGCCTGCTGGATGATGTAAGCTTCGATGCCACCGCACTGTCGGGGCAAACTGTTCGGGTTGATGCCGCGTATGTTGATACCCGCTTGGGCGAACTCAGCCAGAACGAAGACCTGTCGCGTTACATCTTGTGACACCTAATGCGACCAGTGTGTAACTGTTCCCAAAGCCCCATTGTTAGCGTGGACTCTCAAGCGTTACTTTCATTGCATGCGCTAAGTCCTTAATTTAGAACGATTTTTGCTGCATTCTCAGCTTCAAAATCGCTTCTAAGTCCTTGATTTCATTGGAAAAAATTCTCGTTAGCCCTCTTGCGTGATTCACTTTTGCTGATACAGTGCAAAAAAGTGCAATTTAGTGGTGAAAAGTGTCTTTAAAGTGACCTTTTCGCCTAGTCGTGCAAGAAAAGGTGGATTCTGGTGTTTCAAGGGGCTTCGTCTCTCAGTCTGGATGCGAAAGGTCGGTTGTCTGTGCCGACCCGGCATCGTGACGTCTTGAGCGCGACGGCGGCGGGTCTGCTCACCATCACCAAGCATCCGCACGGCTGTCTGATGGTGTTCCCGCGCCCCGAGTGGGAGAAATTCCGCGAACGCATTGCTGCCTTGCCGATGTCGGCACAATGGTGGAAGCGCATCTTCCTGGGCAACGCCATGGACGTCGAAATGGACGGTACCGGCCGGGTCTTGGTCTCGCCGGAATTGCGTGAAGCCGCCGGCATAGCCAAAGACACCATGCTGCTGGGCATGGGGAATCACTTTGAGCTGTGGGACAAGGCCACGTATGACGCCCAAGAGGCCAAGGCCATGCAGGGAGACATGCCGGATGTCTTCAAGGACTTTTCCTTTTAAGGCCGGGCGGTGGAAACTCCATGGACCCATGCGACCGTATTGTTGAACGAAGCTGTGGATGCCGTATTCAACAATGTCTCAGATCCTTCCTCGAAGGAGGCTGACGGCACGTATGTGGACGCCACGTTTGGGCGTGGCGGTCATTCTCGATTGATCCTGTCGCGGCTTTCGCCGCTGGGTCACCTGATTGCGTTTGACCGGGATCCCGAGGCGGTCGCCCAAGCCAACGCGATCACGGATGAACGGTTTTCCATTCGCCATGAAGCTTTTTCCCATCTGGCAGATCTACCCGGCGGCAGCGTAGCCGGCGTTTTGATGGACCTGGGTGTGAGTTCCCCCCAGATTGATAACCCGGTGCGTGGGTTCAGCTTCCGTTTTGACGGACCACTGGACATGCGCATGGACACCACGCGTGGAGAGAGTGTCGCGCAATGGCTGGAGACAGCTGAAACCAATCAAATCGCGGAGGTGATACGTGAATATGGTGAAGAACGGTTTGCTGGCCCCATTGCAAAGGCGATTGTTGCTCGCCGACAGGAACGGGGCCCAATTTCAACCACCACCGAACTGGCCCAGCTCGTGGCTGACACGGTCAAAACCCGCGAGCCGGGCCAGAACCCTGCAACGCGCACATTTCAGGCTCTTCGGATTTTCATCAACGCCGAGCTTGAGGAGCTGCAACAAGCGCTAGAAGCCTGTCTGCACGTGCTGGAGCCGGGTGGCCGCTTGGCCGTCATCAGCTTCCACTCGCTTGAGGACCGCATCGTCAAGCAGTTCATCGCCAAACATTCGCGCGACGAATACGATAGGCGCGCACCATTTGCACCACCCAAGGTCATGAAGCTCAAAGCCCTGGACCGTATCAAGCCGTCCAAGGCTGAGGTGAGCGGCAACGCGCGCTCGCGCAGCGCCATCATGCGTGTGGCGCAGAGGACCGCAGCGTGATGCGGTTGAACTTGGTTCTGTTGTTGGCCGTGGTGACCAGCGCTCTGTACCTGGTCAGCGTGCAGTACGACTCGCGCCGATTGTTCACGGAGCTGGACAAGTCAAGGACCGAGGCGCACCGCCTGGAGCTCGAGAACGAACGCCTAGAGGTGGAAAAACGCGCCCAGACCACGCCAGCCCGGGTGGAGCGCTTGGCCCGTGAAAAGTTGCAGATGAGCCAGGCCAAGCCCGGAATCACCACCTATGTAACCTACTCGGAAGCCCCAGCGACAGCGGGTGGCACACAAACGCGGTCAAGGTCTGTGTCTGCGGTCAGTGGAGTGGTGGCTCCATGAGGCGTGGTGTTCAGTACACATCAAGCCCTTTGCTAGCCAGCCGCACGCCGGTATGGCGCAGCAAGCTAGTCGTAGGCGCCATTGCGTTGGCGTTCTGCGGTCTTGCTGCCCGCGCAGCCTATATTCAGGTGGTGGCCAACGACTTCTTTCAGCGCCAGGGCGAGGTGCGTTTTGCCCGCACGCTGGATCTGGCTGCCAACCGCGGCCGCATTCTGGACCGCAATGGATTGATCCTGGCATCCAGCGTGCCCTCACCCAGCATCTGGGCCATTCCGGAAGACGTGGAGATTGACAAGGCAAAGTTGCAGCGGCTCGCCAAATTGTTGGAGATGCCGGTCGCAGATCTCGCCAAGAAATTTGCCGACGAGGACAAGACCTTTGTGTGGGTCAAGCGCCAAGTGGATGAGGATGTGGCGCGCAAGATTGCAGCCCTCAACATCAAGGGCCTGTACCAGCGCAAGGAATACAAACGCCAATACCCCGAAGGGGAGTCGGCTGTGCACGTGGTGGGTTTTACCAACGTGGAAGACAAAGGGCAGGAGGGCGTCGAACTGACGTTCAACCAGGAGCTGGCGGGTCGCAATGGTTCCCGGCGCGTGATCAAGGACCGGTTGGGTCAGGTCATCGAAGACGTGGGCAACCAGATTCCGCCGGTGGATGGCAAAGACCTGCAGCTCAGCATAGACAGCAAGGTGCAATTCTTCGCCTACCAGAAGCTGCGCGAAGCCGTGTTGGAGCACAAGGCCAAGGCCGGCAGCGTGGTGGTGCTGGATACCACCACGGGCGAGTTGCTGGCGTTGGCCAACTACCCCAGTTATGTGCCGGACAAGCGCCGCAACCTCTCCGGCGAGCAGTTGCGCAACCGGGCCTTAACGGACACCTTTGAGCCGGGCTCGGTGATGAAGCCCTTCACGATAGGTCTGGGCCTGGAAACTGGCCGTGTCACGCCGCAATCCCTGATCGATACTTCGCCTGGACGCATCACCATCACGGGCTCCACGATCTCCGATTCCCACCCCAACGGCATGTTGACCGTGGAAGGTGTGATCCAGAAGTCCAGCAATGTAGGCACCACCAAGATTGCGATGCAAATGCAGCCCCGCGAAATGTGGGACCTGTTCACCCAGGCGGGCTTTGGACAAAAGCCCCAAATCAGCTTTCCCGGCGCTGTACCGGGGCGTCTGCGCCCCTACAAGACCTGGCGGCCGATTGAGCAGGCCACCATGTCCTATGGCTATGGCCTGTCGGCCTCGTTGTTCCAAATGGCACGGTCATACACCGTGTTTTCGCACGATGGCCAGATCATTCCGGCAACCCTGATCAAGAGTGCAACCCCTGCCGTGGGTGTGCAGGTCTTGTCCGCCCGCACCGCGGGGCAGGTCCGCAAGATGCTGCAGATGGCTGCGGGCCCAGGCGGTACCGGGCAAAAGGCGCAGACCATTGGTTACTCCGTGGGTGGCAAGTCCGGCACGGCCTACAAACAGATCGGCAAGGGTTATGGCACGGACAAAAACCGCAAGTACCGCGGCTGGTTCGTCGGCATGGCGCCCATCGACAACCCGCGCATCGTGGTGGCCGTGATGATTGATGAGCCTACCAATGGCAAGTACTTTGGCGGCGATGTGGCCGCGCCGGTGTTTGCCGAGACGGTTCAGCAGTCCTTGCGCATCATGGGTGTTCAGCCCGATCTGGCCGTGAAGCCGCAGATTGTGGCGCAGGCCGTGGAGGAGAGTTTGTGATCCAAGAACTCCAAACACCAGCCCAGGCCGCGCTGTGGCTGCGTCAGCATGTCACGGGAACCCTGCAATCCGACAGCCGCAAACTGGTGGCGGGTGATGGTTTTATTGCCTGGCCAGGCGCGGCGGCAGATGCACGCCAGTTCGTGGCCGACGCTTTGCAAAGCGGTGCCGGTGCCTGCCTGGTGGAACGCGACGGTGCGGCCGTCTGGAATTTGGATGGCGCGCGCGTCGCCAGCTACCAGAACCTCAAGGCCGACACCGGCGCTATTGCGGCGGAATTCTTCGGCGCACCGTCCCGCGACCTGAAAGTTGTGGCGGTGACGGGAACCAATGGCAAGACGTCGACCGCCTGGTGGTTGGCGCAGGCGCTGTCCGCATTGCCTGATGCGCAGGCCTTGCCCTGCGGAATGATTGGCACATTGGGCGTTGGCCGTCCACCCGCCAACGGTGTTGCATCCCCTTCGCAGGTGGGCGCCACTGTCACCCCTACCGGGCTGACCACGCCCGACCCGGTGCTGCTGCAAAAAACCTTGCGCCAATTCAAGGACCAGGGATTAAAAGCCTGCGCCATGGAGGCATCGTCCATCGGCATCGAGGAAAACCGGCTGGATGGCACACACATCCAGGTGGCGATTTTTACCAATTTCACGCAGGACCATCTGGACTACCACGGCAGCATGGAGGCCTATTGGCAGTCCAAGCGCCGCCTGTTTGCGTGGCCTGGGCTCGCCAGTGCCGTCATCAATGTGGATGATGCACAGGGTGTGGTGTTGGCCGAGTCTTTGGCCGTGTCCTCTCTGGATGTCTGGACCGTATCCTGCCAAAGGGAGGCCCGCTTGCAGGCCTGCGCCATCGCATACGATGCCCAGGGCCTGTCCTTTGACGTGCGCGAAGGCGGTGTCTCCCACCGGCTGCAGACCCGGATGATTGGCACCTACAACATATCCAACCTGCTGGGTGTGCTGGGCGCCATGCGCGGCCTTGGCGTGCCGCTGCAGTCCGCCGTACAGGCTTGCGGCACGCTGCACCCGGTGCCGGGCCGCATGGAATGCCTGGGCCAGCCGGGTGAGCCCCTGGTGGTGGTGGACTACGCGCATACGCCGGATGCCCTGAGCCAGGCGCTGGCAGCATTGCAGCCACTGGCTGCACAACGCGGTGGTCGCCTATGGTGTGTGTTTGGCTGTGGCGGCGACCGGGATGCCTCCAAGCGGCCCTTGATGGGCGCCATTGCGTCGCAGAAGGCGGACCAGGTGTTGGTCACCAGTGACAACCCGCGCGGCGAAAAGGCGGAGTCCATCATCGCGCACATCTTGTTGGGTCTGGCGCAGAGCAAGTCGGTGGATGTGCAAACCGATCGCGCATTGGCCATTGCAGAGGCCATAACGCGTGCCGAACCCAACGACGTGGTTCTGCTGGCTGGCAAGGGCCATGAGGAAACACAGGAGATTTCTGGTGTCAAGCACCCGTTCTCGGACCGTGCGCATGCGCAATCGGCCTTGCGCAACAGTCGACCGATGGGTTTGGGGGTGCGTGCATGAGCCACATGATGACGGTTGCGCAAGCGGCGCAATTTCTGCCTGGCGCGCAGCTGCAGGGCGATGGCGCCGCGCAGATCCTGCGTGTGCACACCGATACACGCACCATCGAGCCCGGTGATCTGTTTGTAGCGCTCAAGGGTGAGCGCTACGATGCGAATGCCTTTCTGCGGGAGGCACAGCAACGCGGTGCGGTGGCGGCGATCTGCCACCCTGGCGCGGACCGCACCGGGGTGAACACCATGGCGTGCTTAGAGGTTGCCGAAACCCGGTTGGCCCTGGGCACATTGGCCCAGGCCTGGCGCGCACAGTTCGCCATCCCCATGATTGCCGTGACCGGCAGCAATGGCAAGACAACGGTGACGCAGATGCTGGCGTCCATCCTGGCAACGTTCCGCCCCGACGGTGCTTCGCTGGCCACGCTTGGCAATTTGAACGGTGACATCGGTGTGCCTTTGACCCTGCTGCGCTTGCGCCCGCAGCACCAGGTTGCCGTCATCGAGATGGGCATGAACCACCCTGGCGAGATTGCAGCGCTGGCCACGATGGTGCGGCCCAGCGTCGCGCTGATCAACAACGCACAACGTGAGCATCTGGAGTTCATGCACACGGTGCAAGCCGTTGCGGAAGAAAACGGTTCCGTCATCGCCTATGTAGGCCCTCTGGGTGCAGTCGTGTACCCCCGCGACGATGCGCACGCCAACGTGTGGGAACGCTTGGCGGGCGCGCGGCGCAAAGCCACCTTTGCGCTGGACGGAGCCGCCGGGCTGGATGCCCTGGGGTGTGTGCAGGCGCACTGGAGTTCTGGCGCGTGGCAGGTGCACGCGCGTGGAATGGGCGTGGAGTTGCACTACCGGTTGGCGATAGCCGGTCGGCACAATGTCAAGAATTCGTTGGCGGCCGCGGCAGCGGCCTTGTCGGCCGGCGTGCCCGCAGCCTCCGTGGTTGATGGGCTGCAGGCCTTCGTGCCGGTCAAAGGCCGCTCCAAGGCGCTGCTGCTGTCGGTACAAGGCCGTGACGTCACGCTGGTGGACGACACCTACAACGCCAACCCGGACTCTGTGCGCGCCGCCATTGATGTGCTGGCCGATCTGCCGGGCCCGCGTTTGCTGGTGCTGGGCGACATGGGTGAAGTTGGCGACCAGGGGCCTGCATTCCATGCCGAAGTGGGTCGCTACGCCAAGGCCCGGGGCATTGAACATCTGGTAACTCTGGGCGAGCTGGCGCAAGTTGCAGCCGATGCTTTCGACGGCGCGCGGCATTTTGAAGCGGCAGAGGGCCTGGTAACCGCGGTGCTGGATGCTTTGCCGCAGGTGCACAGTGTGTTGGTTAAAGGTTCTCGTTTCATGCGCATGGAGCGGGTGGTGCAAGCCACCGAATCCCTGCTTGCGCATATGCCCGTGCCACAGGAGCATCGCCGTGCACATTGATTTTTCGTTCGGAGTATTCCCATGTTGTTAAGCCTGGCCCAATGGCTGCAAGCCCTGTCGCCAGAGTTTGGCTATTTCCGGGTGTTCCAGTACCTGACCTTCAGGGCTGTGATGGCTGCCGTCACCGCCTTGCTGATTGGCCTGGCGGCAGGCCCGGCGGTGATTGCGCGTCTGCGTGCGCTGAAGATAGGCCAGCCGATTCGGGGTTACGGCATGGAAACCCATCTCCAGAAAAATGGCACACCAACCATGGGTGGCGTGTTGATACTGTTGTCGATCGCGATCTCCACCCTGCTGTGGGTGGATCTGAGCAACCGCTTCGTCTGGATTGTGTTGCTGGTTACGCTGGGGTTTGGCGCCATTGGCTGGGCCGATGACTGGCGCAAGGTGGTGCACAAAGACCCCGAGGGCATGCGCTCGCGTGAAAAGTATTTTTGGCAATCCGTCGTCGGTCTGCTGGCGGCCCTCTACCTGGTGTTCAGCATTTCGGAGAACTCCAACATGCGTGTACTGGAGTTGTTCTTCAATTGGGTGCGCTCCGGCTTCGACGTCAGTTTGCCACCGAAGGCGGGTTTGCTGTTGCCCTTCATCAAAGAGGTGAGTTACCCCCTGGGTGTCTTGGGTTTTGTGATCCTGACCTATTTGGTCATTGTGGGTTCCAGCAACGCCGTCAACCTGACCGATGGGCTGGATGGTCTGGCCATCATGCCGGTGGTCATGGTGGGTTCGGCCCTGGGGGTGTTTGCCTATGTCACCGGCAGCGCCGTGTATTCCAAATACCTGTTCTTTCCACACATTCCGGGCTCGGGCGAGTTGCTGGTGTTTTGCGCGGCCATGGCAGGGGCCGGGCTGGCGTTTTTGTGGTTCAACACCCATCCGGCGCAGGTCTTCATGGGTGACGTCGGAGCCTTGGCACTGGGGGCGGCGCTGGGCACGATTGCTGTCATCGTGCGCCAGGAAATTGTGCTGGCCATCATGGGCGGAATTTTTGTCGTCGAAGCGTTATCCGTCATGCTGCAGGTGGGCTACTTCAAATACACCAAGAAGCGCTTTGGCGAGGGCCGTCGTCTGCTGAAGATGGCGCCGCTGCACCACCACTTCGAGAAAAACGGTTGGAAGGAAACGCAGGTGGTTGTGCGCTTCTGGATCATCACCATGCTTCTGTGTCTGGTGGGCCTGTCCACCTTGAAACTGCGATGAATCCCGACGACCCACTGATCCACGACCAGGAACCCGCGCCGCCACAGCAGGAGGCGGTGGAGCAGCGCGTGCAGGACGCCATGGAGTCAGTCGGCGCAGTGGCGGACACGGAAGACACAGCGCCACAAGGCATGGAGCCGGTGGTCGATGTGTCGGAGGCGGCACCACCGGTGGAGCCTGTGCCCGAAGCCGTGGCCAAAGAGCCTGCCGTACGCGGGTTGCCGACTACGTTGACGGCCGCCAGCGATGCGGCGGCCTTTGTAGCGCAGATCTTTGCCGAGACAAAGGCGGAACAGGCTGCGCAGGTTGAGAAGACTCTCAAGGCCGAGCTTGCGCAGACAGACGTTGAGTCTGGTGACGCAACGACCGAGAGTCCGGTGGATGCACCCTTGCTGGGGCAGAATATTCTGATTCTGGGCCTGGGCGCTTCAGGCCTGGCCATGGCCCGCTGGTGTGCGCGCACGGGTGCGGCCAGCATAACGGTGGCCGACACGCGCGATGCCCCGCCCCAGTTGGCAGCACTGCAGCAGGAACTGCCCCAGGTGCGCTTTGTCGCGGGAGACCTGGACGCGAGCCTCGTGGACGGACAAAACATACACGCGGTGTACCGCTCGCCGGGACTGAGCCCTGCAGCAATTGCTCCTGTTTTGGTAGCGATTCAAGCAAGTGATACGAGGGCTGGAGGCGAGTTGGATTTATATGCCATGGCCTTGCAGGCACTACGTGCCAGCCGTGCTTACGCGCCTGCGGTATTGGCCATCACCGGGACCAATGGCAAAACCACGGTCACATCGTTGACCGGCCAGCTTGTTGCCCATGCGGGCAAGACGGTGGCCGTGGCCGGCAATATCGGCCCCAGCCTGCTGGACACGCTGGCCGCGCATCTGGACGCGAACACATTGCCCGAAGTCTGGGTGCTGGAGTTGTCCAGCTTCCAGCTCGATGGTGTCACCGGTTTCGAGCCCACGGCCGCCGTGGTGCTGAATATCACCCAGGACCATCTGGACTGGCATGAAAACATGCAAGCCTATGCATCGGCCAAGTCCCGCATCTTTGGAGCCGCAGGCCTGATGGTGCTGAACCGTGACGATGCGGCGGTGATGGCCATGCTGCCGCAGCCCGTGCGCGCCAAGCTGCAGCGCCCGGTGGAACGTGCACACACCACCTTTGGTACCGACATGCCGCAGCGTCCCGGTGACTTTGGCATCGAAGAAGTCAACGGCATGGTTTGGCTGGTGCGCGCGCTGGAGGCGGATGAGACGCGGCGCAAACGCAAGGAAGCGGCGGAAGAACTGCACTTCCAGCGCCTGATGCCCATGGATGTGCTGCGCATCCGCGGGCGCCACAACGCCAGCAATGCGCTGGCGGCCTTGGCCCTGTGCGCGGCAGCCGGTTGCGCACTAGGCCCCATCCTGTTTGGACTGCGCGAATACCGCGGCGAGCCGCACCGCGTTGAACCCATTGGCATTCTCAACGGGGTCGAGTTTTTCGATGACAGCAAGGGCACGAATGTGGGGGCCACCGTCGCCGCGTTGCAGGGGCTGGGCGCGGATCGCAAGCTGGTGCTGATTCTCGGTGGCGAGGGCAAGGGCCAGGACTTTGCGCCACTGGCCGCGCCCATTGCCCGGTATACCCGCGCCGTGGTCCTGATTGGCCGGGATGCGCCGCTGATCCGCGCGGCGATCGAAGGGGCTGGTGTTCCCCTGGTGGATGCCGAGTCCATGGATGCGGCCGTGGTGCAGGCCAACCAGCGCGCCCATGCCGGCGACGCGGTGTTGATGTCGCCGGCCTGCGCCAGTTTTGACATGTTCGACAACTACGAACATCGGGCGCGCGTGTTTTGCACGGCGGTGCGAGAGCTGGCCCTGGCCGCGGGCGTAGACCTGGAGAGTCTTGCATGAGCGCCGCCGGACCGCTCCAAGGCGCGAAGGCCCCCTCTGGGGGCAGCGCAGTACACGCAGTGACAAGCGTGGGGGTCACAGCTTTCGCCGCCGGACCGCTCCAAGGCGCGAAGGCCCCCTCTGGGGGCAGCGCAGTACACGCAGTGACAAGCGTGGGGGTGCACCTATGAGCGCCATGGCGCAGTCCCTGTCGAAATGGTTTTCAGCCCGGATGGCATCGGGGAATAAGGCCTTGCCGGTGCGCCTGGGCGGACGCGGCTCGTTTGCGGCCACCACTTCGGTGCCGCAGGTGCGTGGCTTTGACCAGCCGCTGGCCTGGGTGGTCGTGGCCTTGTTGTTGTGGGGGCTGGTCATGGTGTATTCCGCATCCATCGCGATGCCGGACAACCCCAAGTTTGCCAAGTACACCCATACCTATTTCCTGGTCCGCCATGCGATGTGGGTGGCAACTGCGTTTGTGGTCGCACTGATCGCGTTTCAGGTGCCGGTGGCGGCGTGGGAGAAATATGCGCCGTGGTTATTGGTGGCCTCACTGGTACTGTTGATTGCCGTGCTGATCCCTGGCATTGGCAAGGTGGTCTATGGCGCGCGCCGCTGGATAGCGGTTGGCCCGTTCAGTTTTCAACCATCGGAGTTGGCCAAGCTGGCCGTGCTGCTGTACGCGGCCGATTACATGGTGCGCAAAATGGACGTCAAAGAGCGTTTCTTCCGCGCCGTGATGCCCATGGCCGTGGCGGTCGCCGTGATCGGCCTGCTGCTGCTGGCCGAGCCGGACATGGGCGGCTTCATGGTCATTGCGGTGATTGCCATGGGTATTCTGTTCCTGGGTGGCGTGAACGCCCGCATGTTCTTCTTGATCGCCACCATCCTGGTGGTCGCCTTTGGATTGATGATTGCGCTCAGCGAATGGCGCCGCGAGCGCATTTTTGCCTACCTGGACCCCTGGACCGAGAAACATGCGCTGGGCAAGGGCTACCAGCTATCGCACTCGCTGATTGCCATTGGCCGGGGCGAAATTTTTGGCGTCGGACTGGGCGGCAGTGTGGAGAAACTGCATTGGCTGCCTGAAGCCCACACCGACTTTTTGCTGGCCGTCATCGGTGAGGAATTCGGTCTGGTCGGGGTGCTGGTTGTCATTGGTCTGTTCCTGTGGCTGACCCGCCGCATCATGCATATTGGCCGCCAGGCCATCGCGTTGGACCGTGTCTTTGCTGGCCTGGTCGCGCAAGGGGTTGGCATCTGGATGGGCTTTCAATCGTTCATCAATATGGGTGTGAACCTGGGGGCGCTGCCCACCAAGGGGCTCACCTTGCCGCTGATGAGTTATGGCGGTTCGGCCATTCTGGTGAACATGGTCGCCATTGCCGTTGTGCTGCGCATCGACTTTGAGAACCGCCAATTGATGCACGGGGGGCGGGTATGAGTGCGCAGCATATGAACGCCGCCGGGCCGTCCCAAGGCGTGAAGGCCCCCTTGGGGGGCAGCGAACCACACGCAGTGGGGAGCGTGGGGGGCAACGCTATCGCCGCCGGGCCGTCCCAAGGCGTGAAGGCCCCCTTGGGGGGCAGCGAACCACACGCAGTGGGGAGCGTGGGGGGCAACGCTATCGCCGCCGGGCCGTCCCAAGGCGTGAAGGCCCCCTTGGGGGGCAGCGAGCCACACGCAGTGGGTAGCGTGGGGGCACACAGCCGTTGCGCTCTCATCATGGCCGGCGGCACGGGAGGCCACATCTTTCCGGGGTTGGCCGTTGCCCAGGCCTTGCGTGAACGGGGCTGGCGCGTGCACTGGCTGGGCGCCCCCAACAGCATGGAAAGCCGCTTGGTGCCATCCAAAGGGTTCCCATTGGAAACGGTGAATTTTTCCGGCGTGCGGGGCAAGGGTCTGCGCACCCTTATTACCTTGCCCGTACGCCTGTTACGCGCCCTGGGCCAGAGCGTGGGGGTGTTGCGCCGCGTCAAGCCCGACGTGTTGGTGGGTCTGGGCGGTTACATCACGATGCCTGGTGGGGTCATGGGCACGCTGATGGGTAAGCCCCTGGTGCTGCATGAACAAAACTCGGTGGCCGGCATGGCTAACAAGGCCCTGGCGCTGGTGGCACGCCGCGTCTTCACCGCCTTCCCCAAGGTAATGACCAAAGGGCAGTGGGTGGGCAACCCGCTGCGCGCCGAATTCCTGGTGCAGGCGGAGCCGCAAGCCCGCTTTGCCGGACGAAGCGGTCCCTTGCGTGTGCTGGTCGTGGGTGGCAGCCTGGGCGCCCGCGCGCTCAACACCGTCGTGCCGCAGGCCCTGGCCCTGATACCGGAAAGTGAACGCCCCATCGTGACCCACCAAAGTGGTGAGAAACAAATCGAAGAGCTGCGCAGCAACTACGCGGCCGCGGGAGTGCAGGCGCAACTGACCCCCTTCATTGAAGACACGGCCCAGGCCTTTGCCGAAGCCGACTGGGTGATCTGCCGCGCGGGCGCCAGCACGGTGACCGAAATAGCGGCCGTCGGCGCAGCCGCGCTGTTTGTGCCTTTCCCATCGGCGGTGGATGACCACCAGACCCACAACGCCCGTTTCTTGGTCGACCAAGGCGGCGGCTGGCTGGTCCCTCAACACGAGTTGACCCCCGCATTGCTGGCCGAAATGCTACAAAAAACAGAGCGGTCCACGCTGCTTCTACGGGGGCTACAGGCCAAAAAGATGCAAAGGGTTCAGGCGACGGAAGCTGTTGTCGCCGCCTGTGAGGAGTTGTGCCCATGAAACACGCGATCAAACATATTCATTTCGTCGGCGTCGGCGGCTCCGGCATGTCCGGCATCGCCGAGGTGTTGTGCAACCTGGGCTACACCATCTCGGGTTCGGACCTGTCCGACAGCGCAACACTGAAGCGTTTGGCCAGCCTGGGTATCAAGACCTATGTGGGTCACGCGCCGGAGAACGTGGCGGGGGCCGATGCGGTGGTCACGTCCACTGCCGTGCAGGCCGACAACCCCGAGGTGCTGGTGGCGCGGGGCATGCGTATTCCCATCGTGCCGCGGGCCCTGATGCTGGCCGAGCTGATGCGCCTGAAGCAGGGCATCGCCATTGCCGGCACCCACGGCAAGACCACCACCACCAGCCTGGTCGCCAGCGTGTTGGCCGAGGCCGGCTTGGACCCCACGTTTGTGATCGGTGGGCGGCTCAATAGCGCGGGTGCCAATGCACGTTTGGGCAGCGGAGACTACATCGTCGTCGAGGCCGACGAGTCGGACGCGTCGTTCCTGAATCTGCTGCCCATCATGGCGGTGGTGACGAACATCGACGCCGACCATATGGAGACCTATGGCCACGACTTTGGCCGTCTCAAAAATGCCTTTGTCGAATTCTTGCACCGCATGCCGTTTTATGGCGTGGCCATCCTGTGTACGGACGATCCGGCGGTGCGCGAGATCGTGAGCCAGGTCACCTGCCCGGTCACCAGTTATGGCTTCAATGACGACGCCCAGGTGCGTGCCGTCAACGTGCGCGCCGTGGACGGCCAGATGCACTTCACGGTGCAGCGCCGCAACGGCGTGGTGCTGCCGGATATCGACGTGGTGCTGAACCTGCCAGGCCTGCACAACGTGTTGAATGCGTTGTCGGCGATTGCGGTGGCGGTGGAGCTCGGCATTGCTGACGCGGCCATGCTGAAAGCCCTGGGTGAGTTCAAAGGCGTGGGCCGGCGCTTTCAGCGTTATGGCGACTTGCCACTGGTTGGTACCGATGGCAAGCCGGGCGGCATCACCACGGTTATCGATGACTACGGCCACCATCCGGTCGAGATGGCAGCCACCGTGGCGGCGGCGCGCGGCGCGTTTCCGGGCCGGCGTCTGGTGCTGGCCTTCCAACCGCACCGCTACACGCGCACCCGGGATTGTTTTGAGGACTTCGTCAAGGTCATGGGCCAGGCCGATTCGGTACTGCTGGCCGAAGTTTATGCGGCCGGTGAGGCGCCAATTGTGGCTGCCGATGGCCGTGCGCTGGCACGCGCCTTGCGCATTGCCGGCAAGGTAGAGCCGATTTTTGTCGACGACATTTCCGCCATGCCGCAGGCCATTGTGGACAACGCGCTGGCCGGTGATGTGGTCCTGTGCATGGGTGCAGGATCGATTGGTGCGGTGCCGGGCAAGGTAGTCGAGTTGCTACAAATAAATGAGCTGCCTGCGCAGCAGGGACGGGGGCTATGAGCGAAATTATTAAAGAGTCGAGCGCCGCCGGGCCGTCCCAAGGCGCGAGGGCCCCCTCGGGGGGCAGCGCAGTACACGCAGTGACAAGCGTGGGGGCGATATTCGGTAAAGTTGCAGTATTGATGGGAGGTGTCTCCGCCGAGCGTGAGATATCTCTTATGTCGGGTGCGGGGGTGCTGAAGGCCTTGTTGTCCAAGGGCGTGGACGCCCATGCCTTCGATCCCGCCGAGAGGGATTTGATGGACCTGAAGCGTGAGGGCTTTGCGCGCTGCTTTATCGCATTGCATGGCCGTCTGGGCGAGGGTGGTGCCATGCAGGGCGCGCTGGAGTTGCTGGGCATTCCCTATACCGGCTCGGGTGTCATGGCCTCCAGCATTTCCATGGACAAGGTCATGACCAAGCGCATCTGGCTGTCCGAGGGCATCCCGACACCGCGTTATGTGTTGCTGCGCCGCGGTGCGTTCGAGCGCCGCGAGGTCATTGAAGTACCCGACACGCTGGGCCTGCCGGTGATTGTCAAGCCGGCGCGCGAAGGTTCTTCCATCGGCGTCAGCAAGGTCGTGGGTTATTCCGGCATGGCGGGTGCGGTGGAAGCCGCCGGCAAACTGGATGCGGACATCCTGTGCGAAGAATGCATTGTGGGCGACGAGGTGACCTGTCCCGTGCTGGGTGCCGGCGACGATGCCCGCGCGCTGCCCGTCATTCGTATCGTGGCCCCCGAGGGCAATTACGATTACCAGAACAAATACTTCACGGACACCACGCAGTACCTGGTGCCTGCCAACCTGCCTGCTGGTGAAGAAGAGGCCATCCAAGCCTTGGTGCTCAAGGCCTACCGCGTGCTGGACTGCCGTGGCTGGGGCCGGGTGGACGTGATGATAGATGGCAAGACCCGCAAGCCCTACCTGCTGGAGATCAACACCTCACCCGGCATGACAAGCCACTCGTTGGTGCCCAAGTCGGCCCAGGCCGCAGGTATTGGTTACGAAGATCTGTGTGTGAAGTTGCTGGCCAGTGCCGCGCTGGATGTGGGGGCAGTTGCATGAACCCTACGGTGACCACACCCCTGGACGTCAAGCTGATGAACATGACCGCTGCGGCCCTGTTCCTGGCTTTTGTCGTCCTGGCCGGTCTGGTCACGGCCCGTTGGGTGGCGCGCCTGTCCGTCTTTGATATCAAAGGCATTGTGGTGGCGGGCGATGTCAGCCACAACAGCGCGGTCACCTTGCGTGCCAATGTGGCTCCGCGTTTGTCGGGCACCTTCTTCAGTGTTGATTTGCCGCGGGTGCGGGCCGCGTTCGAGGCCGTGCCCTGGGTGCGCCACGCGACCGTGCGCCGCGAGTTTCCCAATCGCCTGCAAGTGGTGTTACAGGAGCATCAAGCCGTGGCGTATTGGGGCAGCGAAGGCGAGTCGCGCCTGATCAACAATTTTGGCGAAGTGTTCGAGGCCAATGTGGGCGAGGTCGAGCAGGACATGCTGCCGCGCTTGAGCGGTCCGCAAGGGCAGGGCGTCGAAGTGCTGGCCATGTACAGCGCGTTGTCGCCCCTGTTTGAACAGATGGAAATGCCGGTCGATGAACTGGAGCTTTCGGTAGGCGGCAGCTGGCGTGTGTTGTTGGAAAGTGGTGCCAGCATCGAACTGGGGCGCGGCAGCGTGGCAGACCTGTCAGAACGGGTGCGCCGGTTCCTCAAGACCCTGACACAGGTCACGTCCCGGTACGCGCGGCAAGCCAGTGCCGTGGAATCGGCAGATTTGCGGCATGACAACGGTTATGCCATCCGATTGCGCGGTGTGAGCACGGTGGCAGCGGTTGTTCCCAAGAAATAGCGAAAGACGAAACAGCAGGTAATCCATATGGCAAAAGAATACAAAGACCTGGTCGTAGGACTGGACATCGGAACCGCCAAAGTCATGGTGGTGGTGGCCGAGGTGTTGCCCGGCGGCGAACTCAAGCTGGCCGGCCTGGGTGTGGCGCCCAGCAATGGCATCAAGCGTGGTGTGGTTGTGAATATCGACGCCACGGTGCAAAGCATCCAGCAGGCCCTGCGCGAGGCCGAGTTGATGGCCGACTGCAAGATAACCCGGGTCTACACCGGCATCACCGGCAGCCACATCCGCGGCATCAATTCCAGTGGCATGGTGGCCGTGAAAGACCGTGAGGTAACGGCCGCCGATGTGGCCCGCGTGGTGGAAACGGCCAAGGCCATCAACATCTCCACCGACCAGCGCCTGCTGCTGGTGGAGCCTCAGGAGTTCATCATCGACGGCCAGGATGTCAAGGAGCCCATCGGCATGAGCGGTATCCGCCTGGAGGCCAAGGTGCACATCGTGACCGGCGCGCAAAGTGCGGCCGAAAACATCATCAAGTGTGTGCGCCGCTGCGGCCTGGAAGTGGAGCAGTTGATGCTGAACCCGTTGGCATCCAGCTTGTCGGTGTTGACCGAAGACGAACGCGAGTTGGGTGTGGCGCTGGTGGACATCGGTGCCGGCACCACCGACATCGCCATTTTCACCAACGGCGCCATCCGCCACACGGCCGTCATACCGATTGCTGGTGACCTGATCACCAGCGACATTGCGATGGCCTTGCGCACCCCGACGAAGGATGCGGAAGACATCAAGGTCGAGAGCGGCCATGCCAAGCAACTGCTGGTGGACCCCGAGACACAGGTCGAGGTGCCGGGCCTGGGCGACCGCGGCCCGCGCATGCTGAGCCGCCAGGCACTGGCTGGCGTCATCGAGCCGCGCATCGAAGAGATTTTTTCGCTGGTCAACCAGGTCATGCGCGAGTCCGGTTATGAAGAGGTTCTGTCGTCAGGCATCGTGTTGACCGGTGGCAGTTGCATCATGCCCGGCATGGTGGAGCTGGGCGAAGACATCTTTCTGAAGCCGGTGCGCCGGGGTATTCCCAAGTATTCCAGCGCACTGGCCGACATGGTGGCCCAACCGCGTGCCGCCACGGTCATGGGCCTGCTCGAAGAAGCCCGTGTGGCACGTCTGCGCGGCTACAAGGTGGCGCAGAAAAACGGGTCCATGAAAACGGCTTTTGGATCAGTCAAAGACTGGTTTATCGGGAACTTCTAACCATGAACAACGTTACGGCTATGAGCGCCGCCGGGCCGCCCCAAGGCGCGAAGGCCCCCTCGGGGGGCAGCGCAGAACGCGAAGCGGCAAGCATGGGGGCAACAAAACTCGCCGCCGGGCCGCCCCAAGGCGCGAAGGCCCCCTCGGGGGGCAGCGCAGAACGCGAAGCGGCAAGCGTGGGCGCTCGCGCCAGTCCGCATGAGCGGTTGCCGGGCGCGGGCCCGCCACCGACTTTCGCAGACTACTGCACCGGCAAAGAACCCAAGGTATTGAATTTAGTGAAACATCAGGAGAGAAACATGGCCATTGAAATGATTGAAGAAGAAGCGTTTAACCAGGGCACACAGATCAAGGTAATTGGCGTGGGTGGCGGCGGCGGCAATGCTGTCGAACACATGATTTTCTCGAGCGTGGGCGGCGTGGAATTCATCACCGCCAACACCGACTCGCAGGCCTTGAGCCGCAGCACCGCACACAAGACCATCCAGCTCGGCGCTGGTGGTTTGGGCGCAGGCAGCAAGCCGGACAAGGGCCGTGAAGCTGCCATGTTGGCCGAGGCAGACATCCGCGCCGCCATCGAAGGCGCACACATGTTATTCATCACGGCCGGCATGGGTGGGGGCACCGGCACCGGTGCGGCTCCTGTGATTGCCCGCGTGGCCAAGGAGATGGGCATTCTGACCGTGGGTGTGGTCACCAAGCCCTTCGACTTTGAAGGTGGCCGCCGCATGAGCAATGCGGATGCCGGTCTGATGGAACTGGAAGCCAATGTCGACTCACTGATCGTGGTGCTGAACGAGAAGCTGCTCGACGTGCTGGGTGACGACGTGTCGCAAGACGAGGCCTTTGCCCACGCCAACGACGTGTTGAAAAATGCCGTGGGCGGTATTGCCGAAATCATCAACGTGCCCGGCCATGTGAACGTCGACTTTGAAGACGTGCGCACTGTGATGGGTGAACCCGGCAAGGCCATGATGGGCACGGCCCTGGCCCATGGTCCGGACCGCGCGCGCATTGCCGCCGAACAAGCAGTGGCCTGCCCACTGCTGGAAGGCATCGACCTGTCGGGCGCCAAAGGCGTGCTGGTGCTGATCACGGCCGCCAAGGGCTCGCTCAAACTGAGCGAATCCAAGCTGGCCATGAACACCATCCGTGCTTACGCATCACCTGACGCCCATGTGATCTACGGCACCGCCTATGACGACGAGCTGGGTGAGAACATCCGCGTAACGGTGGTGGCCACCGGGTTGAGCCGCCAGGGCGTACGCCGCACGGCGCCGCCGCTGCAGGTGTTGCGCACCGGCACCGACAATGTGCCGTTCCATGTGCCGACGCTCAGCACGCCCGTCAATGGCCCTTCCGCTGGCGCTGGTGCGTCCATGGGCATGGCGCAACCGGACTATGCGGGCATGGGCACACCAGCCGTCTGGCGCGGTCGCACGTCGGCGGCAGCCAAGGTTGATGCGCTGTCCAATGGCGGCATGGATGACTACGAGATCCCTGCGTTTTTGCGGAAGCAGGCTGATTGACGGGGCGCAAAGCTACTGCGCGGCCCGATCTTGCGTTGGCGGTGCTCACCGTACAGAAGTACGGCTGCGCTCCTCAACGCAAGCTAGGGCCGCTCGCTACGCTTTTCGACCCATCAATCCAAAATCCAGCTCGATCCTTCCGCGAATAGCTCGTCCAAGTAAAATTCGTCCGTGCTACAACAAAGAACTCTAAAGTCACTCTCACGCGCCGTCGGTGTGGGGCTGCACAGCGGCCAACGGGTGGAAATCACCTTGCGGCCGGCGCGGCCCGATACCGGTATTGTTTTTCGGCGGGTCGATCTGCCGGAGCCGGTGGACATTGTGATCTCGGCGCTGGCGGTGACCGATACCCGTCTGGCCTCCACGATCTCTGCGGGTGGGGCCAAGGTGGTCACGGTGGAGCATTTGATGTCGGCCTGTGCGGGCCTGGGTATTGACAACCTGTACGTGGACATTAGCGCCGAAGAAGTGCCCATTCTGGATGGCTCGGCTGCCTCGTTTGTATTCTTGTTGCAAAGTGCCGGCATCGAATTACAAAACGCACCTCGGCGCTTTATCCGATTGCTGAAACCGGTTGAAGTGCGGGAGGGTCAGGGGCCCGGCTTGAAGTGGGCGCGGCTGGAGCCTTACCATGGCTACAAGCTCAGCTTCGAGATCGATTTTGACCACCCCGCCGTGGATGCCAGTGGCCAGCGCGTGGTGTTTGACATGGGGCGCGACTCGTACTCCAAAGACATTGCCCGTGCCCGCACGTTTGGGTTTACCAAAGACGTGGAAATGATGCGCGCCAATGGCCTGGCACTGGGTGGTGGACTGGACAACGCCATCGTCATGGACGACTACAAGATCCTGAATGCCGAAGGCCTGCGTTACGACGACGAGTTCGTCAAGCACAAGATACTCGACGCCATGGGTGATCTGCTGCTGGTGGGCAAACCCCTGCTGGCGGCCTACAGCGCATTTCGGTCCGGGCACGCGCTGAACAACAAGCTGTTGCGCGAATTGCTGGCACATAAAGACGCCTGGGATGTGGTGAGCTTTGAGGACGAGAGCCTGGCCCCCGAGGGCTTTTCGCAACTGGCCCGCGCCTGGTAATCCCCACCGCGCGGATCTGCCATGGTTTTTCTTCGCGCTCTTTTCTTCATACTGCTACTGGTCTCGGCTGGCTGCTTCGCCTGCTTTGCGTGGACCGGACAGCAGCGCTTCAAGCACTATGGCTTGCAGGTGTTGCGCTGGACCCTGGTCGCTGCCTTCGTGTTCTTCGGCGTATTGATCGTGGAGCACATTGCGTAGCAGACCTGCGTCGGGAGCCGGCCCCATACGGAGGTGCGCAGCAGATCGAAGCGGCGCGCTGTGTACGCGTTTGCCATGTCTCCGATTGCGGCGTACTATGGGTCGCACATAACCATAACTCGTTGGTATGTTCCTCTTTCGGAAGAACATCATGACCCTTCGTCAGACCCTGGTGGCCGGACTTATTGCTGCGGGTCTTTGTACCAGTGCAGTTGCCGCAGACAAACCCACAACGCTGAAGTTTTGCCACGAGGATGTGGATGTCTATCCCAGGGTGCTGAAAGACATACCGGGTCTGAACATTGCGCATCTGAAGGCCGTTGAGCAAAAGCTTGTCGTCAAGATCGAAACCTCGCCATTGCCCTGGAAGCGCTGCCAGGAGGATATGCGTGAAGGCAAGGTCGACGGGATTTTCGCCGCCAGTTTCAAGACGGAGCGCATGGAAATCGGTGTCTACCCCATGAACGGCGAAAAACCCGATGCGGCCCGCGCCATGATGTCTGACGGCTACAGCCTGTACCGTCTCAAAGGCAGCGCCACACAGTGGGATGGCAAAAAACTCACAACGACCGGAACCATTGGCGCGCAGCCTGGCTACTCTATCGTGGACCAACTGAAGCAATTGGGCGTCAAGGTGGACGAGGGCAGCAAAACCGCGGACGGCAACTTGAAAAAGCTGTTGGCCGGGCGGGTTGACGGGGTTGCATTGCAGACACTGGAGGGTGACAACTCCCTGAGCACCACGCCGGAGTTCGCCGCGAAGCTAGAGAAGCTCAGTCAGCCGTTGGTGGACAAGCCCTTTTTTCTGATGCTGTCCAAGCAGTTTGTGGCCAAGTACGGGGACTTTTCCAAGGAACTGTGGAAGACCTTGGCCGATGTTCGCGAGTCGCCGATTACAAGGCAAAAATGGGCGGTTTCAAATAGCGGGCAGTACCCGTTTTGAAAAGGGGTATGTCAGGCAAGGGTTTCCCCTCTACCAAGCCCACGCGGGTGTAGCGGATCCTTGTTTCGGCCGGTTTGATAAGACGCGCAGTCCCATCAGTCATTCAGGAAGCAATGCACACATGAAAACGACCAGTATCAAATTTCGTCTCAACGTGCTGTTCGTGTTGATCATTTCCATCTTGCTGCTGGCGTTCGGCGCCGTGAACTATGTCAAGACCAAGAAGGCGCTGGAGACATCGGCCGACCGCCAGGTCGAGGCCACGCTGAGCCGCTTGGGCGCGGCCCTCCCGAATTCCCTATGGAATTTTGACAAGGCGCAGATTGAACAGAATCTGGCTTCCGAAATGTCCGCCACATTTATTGTCGGCATCACCATCACCAACGGGGAAAAAATGCTGGGCGGCAGCGCGCGAGATGCCAATGGCAAGATCGTGCAGGTGACCAAGATGCCTACCGCCGACTCTACAAAAAGCGTCGATCTGGTCTATGTGGACGGCGGCAAGCCCAATGCCGTGGGCAAGGCCACGGTATTTGTCTCCTATGACGAAATCAAGCAAGCCCTACGTTCGGAACTGACCTGGGCGGCACTGCAGATTTTGCTGCTCGATGTCATCATTGTGTTGGTGCTGTCGCGCGTGCTGAGTTCGGTGGTGTTGGCGCCCTTGGCAGAGATTGGCGAGGCACTCAGCGACATAGCCGTGGGCGACGCCGATCTGACCAAGCGCCTCAAACGTGGCCAGTCCGATGAGTTCAATGTGGTGACCGACGGCTTCAATACCTTTGTCGAGCGCTTGCAGAAAATCATTGAGCAGGTGAGCAGCGGCATCACGACGATCTCGCATGCTTCGGACGAGATTGCCAGCGGCAATATGGATTTGTCCTCACGCACCGAGTCGCAGGCCAGTTCGCTAGAAGAAACGGCTGCGTCCATGGAGGAGATGACGGGCACGGTCAAGCAGAACGCCGAGAATGCGCAGATGGCCAACCGCATGGTGCAGACCGCGGCAGAGGTGGCGTCCAAAGGGGGCTCCGTTGTCGCGCAGGTGGTCACCACGATGGGCTCCATCAACCAGTCCTCGCGCAAGATCGTGGACATCATCAGCGTCATCGACGGTATTGCCTTTCAGACCAATATCCTGGCCTTGAACGCGGCAGTGGAAGCTGCGCGTGCCGGTGAGCAAGGACGCGGCTTTGCCGTGGTGGCGAGTGAGGTGCGCAGCCTGGCAGGACGCTCTGCCGCGGCGGCCAAAGAGATCAAGAGCCTGATCGACGAGTCGGTCAGCAATGTGGGCATTGGCACAAAACTGGTAGACGAAGCCGGTGCCACCATGACTGAAATTGTCGACAGTGTCAGCAAGGTGACCAGCATCATGGCGGAGATCCAGTCCGCCAGTGATGAGCAGACCCTGGGCATTAGCCAGATCAATGAAGCCGTGCGCCTGATGGACAACAACACGCAACAAAATGCGGCACTGGTGGAGCAGGCCGCCGCCGCGGCAGCCTCCATGCAATCGCAGGCCGCCAGTTTGGCCTCGGCCGTGAGCGTGTTCACCTTGAGCCACTCGTCGAGCGCACTGGCCTTGCGCTGATCGCCCTTTTCGGGCAATCGGTCAATGCCCGTCAGCAATGATCCAGTCGGGCTTTTTGCTCTCCAGGAATGACACCAGCGCATCCAGCACGTCCGGGTCGAACTGCGTGTTTCTGCGCTCCTCCAGATAGACCATCACCGCGTCAAGGCTCCAGGGGTCCTTGTAGGGTCTGCGGTGCAGCAGGGCATCAAACACATCCACTACCGCGACGATGCGGGCTGCCAGCGGAATGGCCACTCCTTTGAGGCCGCGGGGATAGCCGTTGCCATCAAAGTGCTCGTGGTGGCCGCCGGCAATTTGCGCCCCCATGCTCAGCGTGCTGACCCCTTCAACCATGGTCGAGGCGCGTGCCAGCACGGTCTCTCCTATCATGGCATGCTCTTCCATGATGACGCGTTCCTCGGGGGTATGGCGGCCGGGTTTGAGCAGAATGGCGTCTGGTGTGGCCACCTTGCCCACGTCGTGCAGGATGCTGGCAAGACCCACCAGGGATAAAAAGGTGGGTGTGGTTTCTTCGGGAAACTTGCCCGCTGCATGCAACTCGGCCGCGATGCCGTCCGTGAGCCGGCACACGCGGCGCACATGGCCACCGGTGGTGGCGTCGCGCGACTCCGCCAGATCCGCCAAGGCCACCACGGTTGCTTCCTGCGTGGTCTTCAGCAAACCAAACATGTGCAGGTTGTCAAAGGCGGCAGCAATACGGTCGCAGAACACGCCCAACAGGCTGCGTTCCAGATCACCCAGCGGCCAGGGTGGTGAAAAGGCGACTGCAAACCGGTGGCCGTGCGGTGCACTGATGAATAATACGTCAACCAGGTCGGTAAAAACATTCCTGCTTTCGGCAAACGCGCGGTTGATTTCCGCGGCCCACACATGGTCCATCGGCAAGGCCTCATGCTCCTGCAAATGGGTGGACGCGCCGGTCGACGCGATGACAAAGGGCTCGGACGGTACACCGGGAGATTTGTTCTGCATGATGCACAGAACACCCTCGGTGCCAAAGTTCAGGATGGCGCCGATTTGCGTGAGTACGCCCGATGCCAATTCCTTCAGGGAATCGATCTGGTACAGGTTGCTCGCCGATTCCAGAATGCGCGCCAGCCCCTTGCGGTTAGCCTCTATGGTCTGCAAGCCCTCATAACCACGCAGGGAAGATATCACCGTGGTGAACAGCTTCTGCGCTGTCAACTCGGTCTTGGCCTTGTAATCGTTGATGTCGAAGTCGACGATGACTTGCTGCTCGGGCGCCTGGCCGGGCTGCCCGGTGCGCAACACAATGCGCACCAAATTGTTGTTCAGTTCTTCCCGGATGCGCTTGGCCAGCCGCAAACCCGCGTCCTCGGTTTCCATGACCACGTCCAGCAATACCAGGGCAATGTCGTTTTCTACGGCCAATAGCTCGTAGCCCTGTATGCCGGTGTAGGCCGACAGAATTTCTATGCCCCGGCCCTTGAAGCTGACATTGTTCAGTGCCAGCCGTGTGACGGCGTGGATGTCGGGTTCATCATCCACAACCAGCACGCGCCAGGGTTTGACCGCGACCTGGGCAATGGCCTGCTCGTCGTCTTCTGCAAGCCAGTCATTGTCGTCCGTGTCGGTGTCAACCATGGTCACTCCAAACGATGTGAAATTTTGGCTCCGGCACGAATCCGGCGTTCTGCTAGCTTAACCACTTTTCAGGCGTTTGCGGCACTCGGCGTAACCCTTGGAACGCACAGATTGAAGCAGGCCCCCCGGTGCGGGTTGTTGTGTGCCGATATCGATCCGCCCAATTGTTTGGTGACAATATTGAACACGATGTGTAGCCCAAGTCCGGTCCCGCCCTGGCCGCGGCGGGTGGTGAAAAAAGGGTCAAAAATCTTGCCCAGGTGTTCGCTCGGTATGCCCATGCCGTCGTCACTGAAGGCAAGGAACACCAGATCGTTGACACAGTGCGCGGCGATCAGAATGCGGCCCGGCGTGTCCTGCGCAAACGCGTGTGTGATGGCATTCATCGTCAGATTGGTCAGCACCTGGGCCAGCAGGCCGGGGTAGCTGTCCATGTGCACCTCCTCGTCGCAGACCAGCTCGACCGTGGTGCGCGCCTTGCGCAGACTGGGCTGCAGGCTGGTCGTCAATTCCTGCAGGTAGATTTTCAGATCGAAGGGGCGCCGTTGGTCGCTGGTCTGGTCCACGGCCACTTGCTTGAAGCTCTGGATCAGGTGTGCTGCGCGCTCGGCATTGCCCATGATCAGCCTGACACTTTCGCTGGCAGTGTCCAGGTAGGCGGTGATGTCCGATTTGCGGATATTGCCCTCGGCCACGGCTTTGCGGATCTGTACGGTTGCCATGTCCAGTACGGTTGCCCCTGTCACCACGATGCTGACCGGGGTGTTGATTTCGTGGGCAACACCGGCGACCATGCCACCCAGCCCGGCCAGTTTTTCAGACTGCACCAGGGACTCCTGCGCGGCCTGCAAATCCTTGTACGCTACCTCGGTCCTGGCAGCGGCGACACGGACCGCTTCTTCCGCCTGCGCGCGCCGGGCAATAACCTGGCGCAGCTTGCGCAGTGTCTGGTTAAAACCTTCTATGACCTCGCCGAATTCCTTCTGGTTGGATTTGGGCAACTCCTTGGCGTCTTCCCCGTCCTGTGCGGCCAGGTCGAACAGCGCGTCGCGCAAGCGCGCAATTGGCTTGAACACCACGTTCAGACTGCCTGTCAGCGCGATGATCAACAGGCCATCGAGCAACAAGATTTCCACCAACCGGCCCGTCAGCGCGGCGCGCAGCGCGGTATCGATGTAGGCCCGGCTGAAGGTGACGACCACACGCCCAATGCTGGCTCCGTCGCTATTGGCAGGTGCCACGGCCTCGACCGCCGGGTCTATGAAAAGGGCAGCCTCTACTGAGGGGTTGTTGGCGTCCGGCGTGGTGGGGATGGGTGTGTCCTTGCTGTCCTTGCGGAGCACCTTGGCGATGACATTCGACTTGGCATCCAATACCGTCACCGATGTCACCTCGATGGGCTCCAACTCCGCCTGGATGATGCGTTCGGTCTGCGCCTTGTCGTAGTTCCACAGGGCCGTTGGCAATGATGTTCTCAGCCGTATCAGCGCTTCTTTTTGTCGGTCGGCAAAGCGTTGTTCCAACTCGCTGGACAAACGCAGTTGCCCATAGACACCAAAGCCGGCCAGCGTCACCGTCACCAACAAAACGAACAACGCGATCAGTCGAAGTCGAATGGACACCATCAGGAGGGCACTCTTCCAAGCAAGCTATGGATTGGGCCAGTGTATCCACTTCATGTGTTCATGACCCCTGCTTCTTGAGGCGTGCTGCTTGCAGCGTGTTGCGTCTCACCCTGGGGTCGGCGGCCTGGCACTGCCACCTAGCGGCTGCGGCCGGCCTTGTAGTTGCCGCCTATCTTTCCGCCCAGGCCACTGGCCTTGGCCAGGCGAGCCATGGCGGTGCCGGCATGGGCATGGGTGATGGCCAGGCCCAGCGCGTCGGCGGCGTCGGGGCCGGGCAGGCCGGGCAGTGTCAGCAGACGTTGCACCATGGACTGGACCTGGGTCTTGTCGGCCCGGCCATAACCCACCACGGCCTGTTTCATCTGCAGCGCGGTGTACTCCGCCACGGCCAGGTCACCGGACACGAGGGCGGTGATGCAGGCACCGCGTGCCTGGCCAAGCAACAGCGTGGACTGCGGATTCACGTTCACGAACACGATTTCCACCGAGGCGCAGTCCGGGCTGTAGCGGTGCACCACCTCGCGTATGCCGTCGAACAGCACCTTGAGCCGTTGCGGCAATTCGCCCACGTCCAGGTGCTGCGTGCTGATGGTGCCGCTGGCCACGTAGCTGAGTTCCGCACCGTGCACGTCGATAACACCAAAGCCGGTTGTGCGCAGGCCAGGATCTATGCCCAGGATTCGCATGCTATATTTTTGGTAGCATAATATTTAAAGTGTACGGGGGCTACAGGCAATCTGGCTAAATGTTGAAGTACCAGCGAGCCGAGTGGAAGAATACTGGTGCCGCAAAACACAGTGCATCAACCCGGTCCAGCAGGCCACCGGCGCCGGTCACGGATTGGCCTTCATCGCCCCAGTTGGGAATGCCTCGGTCGCGTTTGAGCGCCTTCATGACCAAGTGGCCCGATGAGCCCGCGACGCACGCCACGAAGGCTGCAGCAAATGCGGTGCCGGGAACCCATGGGGTAATGCCGGCCAACAGCGCACCCAATAGGCTGCCGGTCGCAACACCAATACCCCAACTGTGCCAGTTGAAGCTTTTGCTGATAGCCGGAGCCACCGGGGGCCGCTGCAGCCGGCGTGATGCAAAGTGTTGTGTGACCATGCAGACCTGCACCACCAGCACCAGGAAGAACACCAGAAAGGCATTGCGGTTGTCGTAACCGGGAAACTTCAGCAACAGCAGCGCCGGCACGTGGCTCATGCCGTAGATGCAGACCATGATGCCCCACTGCAGCTTGGCGTTGCGTTCCAGAAACCGCAGAGGGTCGTTGGCCAGCGCACTGGTCAGTGGCAGCGCCAGGAAAACATAGACCGGAATAAAGACGGAGAACATGTCAAAGTGGCTGCTGGCGATCAACCAGTACTGCATGGGCAGCACGACAAAAAAAGCCAGCACCAGACTGCGGTGGTCACCCAGACGGGTGGGCGACAGGGTCAGAAATTCGCGCAGCGAGAAAAACGACACCAAACCAAACAGCGTCAGTGCCACCCAGTCGCCGGTGACCCAACTGATCCAGAACACAAACACCATCAACCAGCTGGTGCGCAGCATGGCCGAGATATTGCGCAGTTCCTTGCCCAATTTCTCCGCATGCGGCGCATCGCCATGGTCGCGCACGGACAGCAAAAAGGTGACCACGCTGGCCAGCAGCAGCAGGCCAAACACGATGACAAACAGCGTGCCGATCTGCTGTGTGGGGGTTAGGTTCTTGAGGTAGAAATACATGCTTGTGCCTGTCGATTGCGAACGTGGGGTGACAAGGGCATCAGACGTCGCGCAAGGCCACGACGGCAGCGCGGGCTCGCTCCAGAAAGGCTCGCCGCTCCTCGCCGGGTGCCAGTTGCATCGGGGCGCCAAAGGTCACCGAACACAGCACCGGAACCGGCACCACTTCCCCTTTGGGCAGTACATGCTGCACATTGTTGATCCAGGCCGGCACCAGGACCACGCTGGGACACTTCAGCGCCAGGTTGTACAGCCCGGCCTTGAAGGGCTGTGGCTCACCGGTAAAACCACGTGTACCTTCGGGGAACAGGATGATGGAGTCACCATTGGCCAGCGCGTCGAACAGCGGCTCCAGCGGGTCTTCGTCGCTGGTGCGGTCGCGCGACACGTAGATCACATTAAATACCGCCGTGGTCAGCCATTGTTTGAAGGGTGTCTTGGTCCAGTAATCCTTGGCGGCAATGGCGCGGGTCACGCTGCGCAACTCTTTCGGCAGCGCCGCCCAGATCATGACCAGGTCGGCATGGCTTTGGTGGTTGGCAAAATAAATGCGCTGCTCGGCCTTGGGCGGGCATCCATGCCAGCGGGCCTGTGAGCCGGTCAATACCCGTATCAACCCCAGTAAAAATAGACTCATGATCTTGGCAAGCATGGGTCGGATGATACAGAGCTGGATGACGGTTTTATGTGTGTTTATACGGATGTGAGTGTCCGTAGGTTTGTTGGCGCTGGGTGCTCTGCGCTGTGCAGAACACCCAGCCCCCGCATCCGGGCTTCCGGCGGGGGTTTGGCAGGCCAGAAATACCCAATTTGGGAATGTTTGTGTACTAGTTGAGTGAAATCATGCTGTAGCCCTCGTGAAATAAAGAGGTGTAGCTACAGTAATAATAGCGAGTCATGGATCAAGTTCGGGCGTTTACAGCCCACCTCGCACATCCTCAAGGCAGCTGCGCATCCCCCATGCGCCCCGTGATGACACCGGCACGACTGGAAAGGTAACCCGAGTTGGGCAGCTTCTCGTAGTACCGCGGCCGCGGCAGCATCACCGCCAGCCGCGCGGCTTCATACGAACTGAGTTGTGATGCGGGCTTGCGGTAATAGTGCTGTGCCGCAGCCTCGGCACCAAAGATGCCTTCACCCCATTCCACACTGTTCAGGTAGATCTCCAGAATACGCTGCTTGCTCAGCAGATGCTCCAACAGCATGGTCAGCACAAACTCCTGGCCCTTGCGCACCAGCGTGCGCTCACCCGACAAAAACAGATTCTTCGCCAGTTGCTGCGTGATGGTCGAGCCGCCGACAACCTTGGGTGGTTTGGACGCGGACTTGGCCGGACTGGCGTTGGGCTTGGTTGGGACCTGTTTGGCGGCGCGTTGTTCGGCCTTGGCATTTTTCTCCCAGGCCTTTTCCAGTGCCTCCCAGTCCACGCCGTCGTGGTTGCTGAAGCCATCGTCTTCGGATGCAATCACCGCGCGTTTCAGGTTGTCCGATATTTGCGCATAAGCCACCCATTGGTGGCGCCAGCGCAGATTGCCTTTTTCATTCTGGATGCGCCAGGCTTCGGAGCGCTGGAAGCTGGTGGATTGCGGGGCCGTGACGGCCATGGCCGCGATACGGACAACGAAATACAGTTGCAAGGCCAGCACTGCGATCAGCAACAGCCCCAGCCAGCGTGCCAGTGTTTTCATTGTTTCTGCGTAGAGATGGAGGCTTCCAGTGTTTCGTCGCGCGTGAACTTGAAGCGCGACACCACCAGGATCTGGTCGGCCTGGCGGCGCATGGCGGGGTTGAAATTTCCAAACGGCCCGGCCGATCGGACAATCGCCGCCGCGTGCCGGTCCAGCGTGCGGTTGCCGGATGTTTCCACCACTTCAGTGTCCAGCACCTTGCCGTTGTGGTTGACGGTGACGATCATCGTCAGCTCGCCATACAGCTTTTTGCCGGCCAATTGCGGAAAGTTTTCGGTGCCCTTGTCCTCGATGGCACGGCGCAGCGCGTCGTAGTACACGGCATACA
>JAZKIR010000006.1:0-12360 GCA_040384785.1 Pseudomonadota bacterium | reverse complement strand
TGTTGACGTTTACGTAAACGTCAATTATGTAATAAAAAGGCGCTCCCATGAACGAATTGGAAATGCAACTCCACTATCCACTGGGCGAAGCGCTGGCGCCCATGGGCGGCACGCTGGAAGTCGCACCCGGCGTGAAGTGGATTCGCATGACGCTGCCCTTTGCGCTGAACCACATCAATTTGTGGCTACTGCGTGATTGCATCGACGGCGTGGAAGGCTGGAGCATTGTCGACTGCTGCATCCACCGCGACGAGGCCAAGGCCCAGTGGGAATCTATTTTTGCCAATGAGCTCCACGGCCTGCCCGTATTGCGCGTCATCGTCACGCATATGCACCCCGACCACATTGGCTTGGCGCACTGGCTGTGCGAGCGCTGGAATGTGCGTTTGTGGATCAGCGCCACCGATTACCAGGTGGCGCGCCTGGGCTGCCTGGGGCCTACCGGCTTTGGCGGCGACCGAGCGGCGGAGTATTTCGCATCCCACGGCCTGAACAGCGCAGATGCCGTGGAGCAGATCAAGGGCCGCACGGGTTACTTTCCGTCCCTGGTGCCCTCGGTGCCAGCGCAATACCGGCGCCTGATGGATGGCATGCTGCTGACGATTGGCGGGCGGGAGTGGCGCTGCATCAGTGGTTATGGCCATGCACCCGAACACATCGCGCTGTACTGCGAAAGTTTGAATGTGCTGATCGGCGGCGACATGATGCTGCCGCGCATATCGACCAACGTCAGCGTCTACGAACAGGAACCCGAGGCCAATGCGCTGGTGCAGTTTCTGGACTCCATCGACAAGTTTCGCGCACTGCCCGAAGACACGCTGGTGCTGCCCTCCCACGGCAAGCCGTTCACCGGCATGCACATCCGCATCCAGCAATTGCACGACCACCACCGCGATCGCCTGGCCGAGGTCATGGACGCCTGCACGCAGCAGCCCTGTTGCGCCTTTGACATCTTGCCGGTGATGTTCAAACGCCCGCTGGACATGCACCAGACCACCTTTGCCATGGGCGAGGCCGTGGCCCACCTGCATGCGTTGTGGTTTGGCGGCAAGCTGCAGCGCACGCTGGGCGGCGACGGTGTGTACCGATTTGCCCGCACAGCCGGATAGCTGGGATTTCGGTGTCAGTGACTTGCATGAGAATAAGGGGATAAACCAAGGGAGACATATCCATGCATGTGAAGACACAGGCCGCCACGGGCCGGGCCGTTTTATTGGCGGGCTTGCTGACCCTCGCATCCGGGCTGGCGGGGGCTGCACCCACCAGTAGCAAATTCGACCCCACCACGCAACTGGAGGGCACAACCCTGCAGCTCAACGGCACGGGGACACGCTACCGGGTGGTCTTCAAGGTCTATGACCTGGCTTTGTATACCCAGAAGAAAGTGACCACGCCCGAAGAACTGCTGGCACTGCCCGGCCCTAAGCGCCTGAGCTTTGTGGCCCTGCGCGAGATTCCTGGCACCGATCTGGGCGTGGCTTTCATCAAGGGATTGCAGGCCAACTCTTCCAAAGAGCAAGTGCAAAAACATGCCGTCTCGTCCACACGCCTGATCGACATTTTTTCGGGACAGGCCAAGTTGGTGCCCGGTGACACCTTTGCCATGGACTTCGTTCCCGGCAGTGGCACCACCTTTCACATCGCAGGCAAGCCCCAGGGCGCCCCGGTCGGGGACGCCGAGTTTTTTGGCATGGTGCTGAAAATCTGGGTCGGCAGTTCACCGGTGGATTCCCCACTGAAGGAAGCGCTGCTGGGTCTGGACAACAAGTCCGGTAAGTAGCGCAAGCCGGCCACTTAGCGTTGACACACACAGGCGTCACACCCGGTTCGCATGGCCATCCCTTCTCTCAATCTGCTGCGGACCTTTGCCGTACTGGGTGAAACGCTGAGCGTCAAACGGGCCGCCGAGCGGCTGCACATCACGCCTCCGGCGGTCAGCCACCAGTTGCGCGAACTGGAAGCGGCGCTGGACTGCAAACTCTTCGAGCGCCTGCCGCGTGGCCTGGCCTTGACAAGCCATGGGCAAAGCTTTTGGGAGGAAGTGGCGCCAGCCATTGCGCAACTGACCCAGGCCACACTGGCGCGCCTGCGCCAACGCCCGCTGTGTATTTCCAGCTTCCCCTACCTGGCGCACAACGTGGTGCTGCCGGCGCTAGGCGAACTGCAAGCCCTGCTGGGCGGGCGCCTGCTGACACTGGATACACGGCAGGACACCCTGAACCTGATCACCCATGGCATGGACCTGGGGCTGCGCTTTGCGCCCGACAGCATGGAATGGCGCGGCCTGCGCAGCCGCCGGCTGTGTAATTGCCTTGGGTTGCCGGTGGTAGGCGCAGCGTTCCCACAGGTGCCCCTGCCCCCAACCACGGAGTTGCCCGGCATACGCCTGCGCAAGGAGCCCCGGGGTTGGGCCACCTGGGCCAAGGTTCATGGCTGGCAACCCGCAAACGAAGGCTCGGAGATGGACAGCTACGGGGCAGTGCTGAGCGCGGCCGAGCAGGGTCTGGGCGTGGCCATGGGTCTGCTGCCCCTGTGCATTGACGCGCTGGAAACCGGGCGCCTGCGCCCGCTGTGGCCGGGTACCCAGGTGTTGAGCGGCGCGTTGTGGGCGGCCTGGGCGCCCGAGTTGGAGAGCGACGATTTGCTGTGCGTGGTGGACTTTATCGGCGAGCGGCTGGTCGCGCTGGAGCAGCGCAGCGATAAGTTTTTCTCATCTCAAAGCAGCCAAATGCTCACTTTACCCGCAGTGCCGCGCTGACCATACTGGACGCCTCAACCTGAGGAGCCCAGCCTTGCAGATAGACCGCTACACCCTACCCGCCCGCGACGGCTTTGCACTGTCGGTTACCGCCTACCGCCCCGCTATTCCCCGCTACTGCCTGTTGATCAACAGCGCGACCGGCATCGACCAGCGTTTCTACCAACACTTTGCCCAGCATGCCGCACGGCGCGGCGCGTTGGTATTTACCTACGACTACCGCGGCATTGCCGGCAGCCGGCACCCCAAATGGCAAGGCGCCCAGCCCCGCATGTCGCATTGGGGCAGTCTGGATATGGCCAGCATGATCGAACACATGCCACAAGCCCTGCCGCTGGCCCTGCTGGGCCATTCGGTGGGCGGCCAGTTGCCGGGCTTGGTGCCCAATATAGCCCGCGTGCAGGCGCTATTGGGGGTGGCCGCGCAATGGGGTTACTGGCGGTTGTGGCCGCTGCGCCAGCAACTGCGTTTGGCCGTCATGTGGTACCTGGCTGCGCCCCTGGCCCTGCGCATTTTTGGCAGGATGCCGGGGTGGTTGATGGGCGGCGAAAGCCTGCCGCAGGAGGTTGCACGCGAGTGGTCACGCTGGTGCCGCTCGCCAGCCTACATGAGCACCGAGCAAGGCCAGCCCCTGCGCCCGTATTTTGCTGACCTGCAGGCACCCGCGCGCTTCCTGTGCATCAGTGATGACCAGGGAATTGCACCTGCACGTGCCGTCCGCAGCCTGGCCCAGCTCTACACCTCGGCACAGGTGGAAGTGGAAACCATTGCGCCGCAGGACTGGGGGCTGCGCGGGCTGGGGCACTTTGGTTTTTTCCGACGCAGCACGCCAAGCAAACTGTGGGACCAGGAATTGGCTTGGATGGAGAACACGCTGAAGCTGGGGCCCGTTGTGCGACCCTTGGACGCAGAACATCTCCGAATCAAAATGGAGCAACCCCACGCGCACGTCCCCGCAACACCCATCTACAAAACAACGCTGGACATCGGCGGGATGCGAAAAGCATAACGGTTGATTTCTTTGGGCAAAATTTGATCTTTGGCGGGCGACAGCTGAATCCAATAACTTCCCTCACCCAACAAGGCCCACACTTCCGCAGAAAACGTGGCCACGGCCCCTTTGCCTACCAGATAGGCAGCAGGGATCATCAGTGGGTGAGGGCTTCCCTCTAGAACCCAAGCTGACTGCCATTCAGCGGGGACCTGTATATGGGGTGGATCGGTTAACACACCCAAGTCAATACTTGAAGGAAGCCGTATTGGAAAGTGGCGCGCCAAAAATCCTTGCGCAACAGGCCATCGATTCTTGGGGAAGTGTTTTTTCAGATAGTAGCGGTGAGACGTTTCACTCAGGTGCGCCTTGCTGGGCTGGCACTGCCAGGAGTGAATGACTTGGGCACTCGGCAGAAAATGCAAACCGTAACCTGCACTTTTCAAACGCCGGCAAAGATCAGTATCCTCAAAATACATGAAGATGTTGTCGTCAAACAACCCACCCGAAGCCGCGATTGCGCTTTTGCGGAGGAAGACGTGCCCCCCCGACAACATATTCAACTTTTTGGCAGTCGGGCTTCTCAAACGCGTCAGCGCCCAGGAGCGAAATCCGATACTGGTTTTCACGCCAAGACTAGGAAAACGCATTGCCAGATTGACGGCGAAATCTACGCCCGGGGATGGCATTTGCCCAGGGGGCAAGCGCCAAGTGCAGGCATGGTCCCAATAGCTCAAAGGGGAAACCGCCCCGGCGCCAGGTGTTGATTCTAAAAATGACTGCAGCTTATCCAAGCACCCCGGCAGCACGGACGCGTCGGGGTTGAGCAGAAATATCCAATCATGCTTTGCTTTTTCCAAAGCAGCATTGCAGGCCCGTCCAAATCCAATATTCTGCGGAGAAACATGGAGCTCAACGCCCTTTGGCAAGCCCGCTTCGAGCGCCATAACTTCTTGTGGGCATTCGCTATTGTCAACCACGATAATTTGACCATCTGGCCTATCGGCATATACGCTCTGCGCCGCTCGAATGGCAAGCTGATGCGATTTGTAGTTAACGACTATGGTTGTGATCATGGTGTTCCGAAGATAGGTGCGTTATCTTAATGAACTACCAATCCTCGGCTACAAAGCGACGGTGCGCTCGGCAACCGCCTACCCAACGTTGATCGGCACAAACAGCCGGCTATTGCCGCGAATGACGAGCAGGGCCAATTTGCCGCTCTTCGCCGTTTTTGCGCGCAACTGCTCGGCGTCCGACACCAGCTCACCGTTGATGGACACGATGACGTCACCCGGCTGTATGCCAGCCTTTTCAGCCGGCCCTTCACCCACACCCTCCACCATCAGACCCGAGACCACATTGGCCTCGCTGCGTTCATTCGGTGTCAAGGGTCGCACCGCCAGACCCAGCTTGCCCTTGTCGCCTTCCGTCGGTGCGCGGTTGGAACTGGCAGCCGCGGTTTTCAGTTCCCCGACGACCACGGAGACGTCTTTCGTCTTGCCCTTGTGCCATAACGTGACCGTGGCCTTGGCGCCGGGCTGCATGTCGGTGACCAGAGGCGGCAGCTCGGACGAGCGGTCTATGGCCGTGCCATTGAACCTGGTGATCACATCACCGGGTTCAATGCCGGCTTTTTCAGCCGGACTATCTTTTTCCACCGCACCGACCAATGCGCCAGCGGGCTTGGGCAGCGAGAATGATTCCGCCAGATCCTGTGTCACGTTCTGCACCGAGATGCCCAAGCGGCCTCGGCTCACCTTGCCATGCTCCAGCAATTGGCGCTCAACCTTCATGGCCACGTCAATCGGAATGGCAAACGACAAGCCCTGGTAGCCGCCGCTGCGGCTGTAAATCTGCGAATTGATGCCTATGACTTCTCCGCGCATATTGAACAGCGGCCCACCCGAATTGCCGGGGTTGATCGCCACGTCGGTCTGCAGAAACGGCACGTAACCCTCATCCGGCAGGCTGCGCGACGTCGCCGAAACGATGCCGGCGGTAACGGTGTTGTCAAAGCCAAACGGCGAGCCCACGGCGACCACCCACTCCCCGGGGCGTATGCGTTTGGGATCGCCAATCTTGACCACCGGCAGGTTCTTGGCCTCTATACGTAGCACTGCCACATCCGACAGTTTGTCCAACCCCACGACCTTGGCCTTGAACTCCCGCTTGTCCGTCAGCTTGATGATGACTTCGTCCGCTTCGGCCACCACATGGGCATTCGTCAGGACCACGCCATCCGCACTGACAATGAAGCCCGACCCGAGTCCATGGGTGGGAACAGTACCCCGTTGCGTGGGCCCGTAAAAACGCCGTAGAAACTCCTGGATAGGATCGTTGGGGTCGAGTTGCGGGAAACCGGGATAGCCGGCCTTGGTCGTACCCGACACGCTGATGTTGACCACCGCAGGGCCTTGCTCGGCGGCGATGGCCGAGAAATCTGCCAACACCGTGCCTACACCACTGGCCGTTCCGCCGTTGGTCGCCGGTGCTGCAACGCTGACCATTGGGTTCACCGCGTCAGCGGGACCGCGGTTTTTTTGAGAGTACGCGTAACCACCGATGAATGCCGTTGCAGTCAGCGCCACAACGAGGGTGGCGCGCAAAGCGAAAGTTGTTTTCCTTTGTTCCATGTTTGACCCCTTTTTTCAATCGATACAGAGCCCGGCACAAGGTCTTCAGGACGTGCTCAGGGCTTTGGAACTGGCATGGATTTCACTCTGCGCTTCGAGTTCCGACGGATTTTGAAAAAGAATGTAAAGAGGGCAAGCGATTGGCAGACGCCGTGCCGTCCCGCGGTCTACCACTTCGGGTACGCGTCGTCCTTGAGTTGCCCGCGCAGTTCGGCATAGTCGGGCACCACGCTGCGCACGGTGTCCCAAAACCGCGGGCTGTGGTCCATGACCCGCAGGTGGCTGAGCTCGTGTGCGACTACGTAATCAATCACTGCGGGACGGAAGTGGATCAGCCTCCAGTTGAGCCGGATGGACCCATCGATGCGGGCGCTGCCCCAGCGCGTGCCCGCGGAGCTGAGGCTGAGCTTGCGCCACTGCACCTGCAACAGCGGTGCGAAATGGTCCAGGCGTTGCGTGAAGTGCTCGCGCGCATGGCGCATCAGCCAGGCCTGCACCGCATCACGAATCTGCTCCGGCGTGGCGGTTTTGGGCAGGCCCACGCGCAATATTCCCAAGGCGTCCAATTGCGCGCCCACGGCACCAAAGTGATGGCCTGGGTCCAGCACCACCCGGATGCTGGCACCCAACAGCGGCAGCGTAACGCCGTCGCGCCACTCGATGCGCGCCTCGTGCTGGCGCGTCTGGCGTTCGCGCGATTCGCTCAGCTTGCGGGTGATCCACTGCGTTTTATCCCGCAAGGCGGCCTCCACCTCCACCACCGGCGTCCACTTGGGCGCTCGCACCACCAGGCCATCCGGGCCAACGACAAAACCAATGGTGCGTCGCTTGGCGCGCTGGAACAGATAGGCCACTGTGGCATCGCCCAGGCGCAACTCGCGGTTGGCGCGTGGGTGGGTAAACGTGGCGGGAACGATAGCCTGATTCAGCGGCTGCGCCAGTGTGTGGTTGACGCCAGGTGTTGGCACAGCCGCTACAGTTTTTGGAGCATCCTGCGCAACCGGTACGGGGGCTAGCGCATCAAATAGGTCAAGGGTGTATTGGAAAAAGCTACGCATGGCGGTATTCACAGTGCGCGCCCGTCCGCTGTTAGCGATAAGCCTCGGGGTCCAGGCGGCGCATCTCGGCCTCGATCCAGTTTTCCACTTCCTGCATCAGCTCCTTGTGGTGGCGCCCTTCGCTGGGAATGGGTTTGCCGATCGACACGTCGACAATGCCCGGTGTCTTGATGAAGGCCTTGCGCGGCCAGCATTTGGCGGACGTCACGGCGATGGGAATCACGGGCGCACCGGTCTGCACGGCCAGGCGTGTGCCGCTGGTCTCATAGACGCCCTTTTGCCCGCGGGCGATACGCGTGCCCTCGGGGAACATGATGATCCAGGTACCTTGCGCCAACCGTTCCTTGCCCTGTGCCACGACTTTCTTGAAAGCCTGGGTGCGCAGGCTGCGGTCGATATGGATCATGTCCAGCAGGCCAATCGCCCAGCCGAAGAACGGCACATAGAGCAGTTCTTTCTTGAATACATAGGCCAATGGGTGCGGCATCAGTGCCGGCATCAAAAAGGTCTCCAGCGTGGACTGGTGCTTGCACAGCAGTACCGCCGGGCTCTTCTCGCCGACGGGCAGATTCTCCATGCCGGTGACACGCGTGTGGATGCCCAGCAGCACGCGCGCGCTGCCGATACTGCTCAAGCCCAGCCACGCGGACGCGATGCGGTAGCGGTAGGAGCGGTCCTTCCACAACACGGCGACCAGGATGATGGCCAGCGTATAGGGAATGACAGTCAGCACCAGCCAGGCCATGTGCAAAATCGAACGCAAAAGGGACATAGTTGTTAATTTAGGCCTATAGCCCTCGTCTTTATTGAAGGAGGCGCTAGTATAAAAATAGCATTACAGATCGGCTGCCTGCGAGGGACGCACATCCTGCATGACCAGGTATTCAGCAAAGGCGGCCAAGTCCTGGTGCACCACCGTGTCGGCCGGGTAACCTTCGGGCAAGGGACGGTCGCGGTAGGCGACGGCCTTGCCGGTCAACACCAGATGCGGCTCGCAGCCTGCCGCCACGGCAGACACCAGGTCGCGCTGTGCATCACCCACAGCGGGCACACCGCGCAGGTCCATGCCATAACGCTCGCCGATTTGCTCAAACAAACCAGGCTCGGGCTTGCGGCAGCGGCAGCCCTCATCGGGCGCGTGCGGGCAGTAAAAAATGGCGTCAACCCGTCCGCCGACTGCCGCCAGCATGGTGTGCATCTTGGCGTGCATGGCGTTCAGCGAGGCCACGTCAAACAAGCCGCGCCCCAGGCCGGACTGGTTGGTGGCCACCACCACATGCCATCCCGCATGGTTGAGGCGCGCAATGGCTTCCAGTGCGCCGGGCAGCGGCCGCCATTCGGACGGAGATTTGACGAACTCGGCACTGTCTTCGTTGATCGTGCCGTCGCGGTCGAGGATGACGAGTTTCATGGGAAGGAATTCAGTTAGGCCGCGAGCTTGGAAAGGTCAGCGACGCGGTTCATCGCAATGTGCAAATCCCTGAGTAGGCCCAACCGGTTACGCCGGACATCTAGGTCGTCAGCGTTAACCATCACATTGTCGAAGAAGGCATCAACGGGCGCCTTAAGCTCTGCCCAGGCCAGCAAAGAGTCGGTGTATTCACCGTTGTCATATGCTGGGTTAGCCTTTGCCGCCGCCGCTGCAAGAGCCGACCGAAAAACCTCTTCGGACGGCTCCTTAAACAAATCAATCAGTACCTGATCAGCTGGTGCCGTATCGCTCTTCTTGAGAATATTACTGATGCGCTTGTTAGCCGCAGCCAGCGCAGGCGCCTCAGGCAGTGAAGCAAACGCACGTACAGCGGCAAGGCGTTTGACCACATCGCCCAGGTGTTGGGGGCGCAGGGCCAACACGGCATCGACTTCTTGGGCGCTATAGCCTTGCTCCCGCAAAGAACCGCCAAGACGATCAAAGATAAACTGCAGCAAGTCACCCGGCATGCCCGATCGCCCAGACCAATATGCAACCGCCGCACCAGTCATTTCACCGCTCACTGGCTGACCAGGTGATCGCGACGCTTGTGAAAATGCAGTTGCTGATATTTGGATGAGGTCAGAGACATTCAGATCCAGAGATCGTTCAACCAACATACGAATTATGCCCAGCGCATGGCGGCGCAGCGCAAACGGATCCTTGTCGCCGGTTGGCAGGTTGCCAATGCCAAACATGCCGACCAAGGTTTCCAGCTTATCGGCCAATGCAACCACGACGCCCACATCTCCACGCGGCAAGGTGTCGCCTGCGAAGCGGGGTTTGTAGTGGTCTTCAATCGCATCGGCCACAGCCACGGGCAGCTTGTCATTGAGTGCGTAGTAGCGGCCCATGGTGCCCTGCAGTTCGGGGAATTCACCCACCATGTCTGTGACCAGATCGGTCTTGGCCAATTGCGCGGCCTGGTCGGCTTGCGCCACCAGAGTCGCATCGCCCAACTGAGCGGCGATGGCCTTTGCAATGGCGCGCACGCGTTCCACACGTTCGCCTTGTGTGCCCAACTTGTTGTGGTAAACCACCTTGCCCAGGCCCTCGACGCGCGAAGCCAGCGTCTTCTTGCGGTCCTGGTCAAAGAAGAACTTGGCGTCGGCCAAACGCGGGCGCACCACACGCTCGTTGCCACCGATCACAAAGCTGGTGTCATCCGGGTTGATATTGCTGACCACCAGGAATTTGTTGGTCAGCTTGTTGGCCGCATCCAGCAACGGGAAGTATTTTTGATTCGCCTTCATCGTCAGAATCAAGCACTCTTGCGGCACGTCGAGAAACTCTTTTTCGAATGTACAGATCAGCACATTGGGGCGCTCGACCAGCGCGGTCACCTCATCCAGCAGCGCATCGTCGTCAATCGGTTTGCAGCCGCCGCCGACCTTGGCGGCCGCCGCCGCGAGTTGTCGAACGATCTCTGCGCGGCGCTCCGCAAAGCCGGCAATCACGGAACCGTCTTTGGCTAGCGTGGCCGCATAGCTGTCGGCATCCTTGATCACGACGGGGGATACAGCCGCCTCAAAGCGATGGCCTTGCGTGCTGTTGCCGGAATTCAACCCGAGGGCTTGTACCGGAACCACGTTGGCGCCATGCAGCGCAATCAGGCTGTGCGCAGGTCGCACAAAGCTGACACTACTCCAGCCTGGTAACTCGCAGCCGCTTTCCAGTTGGTAGGTCATGACCTTGGGGATGGGCAGCTTGGTTATGGCGTCCAGCAGGGCCTTCTGCAGCCCCTCGGCCAGCGTAGCGCCCTTGACGGTACTGTCGTAGAACAGGGCTTCAGCCTTGCCATCCGGTGCGCGCTTGAGTCCGGCTACGGCGGAAGCATCTGCGCCCAAAGCCTGCAGCTTCTTCAACAATGCGGGACTTGCATTGCCAGAAGCGTCCAGACCCACTGCTACCGGCATCAGTTTTTGTGAAACGGCTTTGTCCGCGGCCTGTGCAGCCACGGCGGTGACGTGCACTGCCAAACGGCGTGGCGATGCGAAGTGACTTACCACCGCATCAGCACTGGTCAAGCCTTGGGCTTTTAAGGATTCCGCCAGTACGGACGCAAACGCCTCGCCCAATTTTTTGAGCGCCTTGGGTGGCAGCTCTTCGACAAACAATTCAACGAGCAGGTTCTTGGTGGTCGTCGTCATCATGCGGCCTTCTTCGGTGTCATCTGTTCTACCCATTCGCGCGGCGCCAAGGGAAAGCCCAGACGCTCGCGGCTTTCGAAATAGCTTTGTGCGACGGCGCGCGCCAGGTTGCGGATGCGACCAATGTAGGCGGCGCGTTCGGTCACGCTGATGGCACCACGGGCGTCCAGCAGGTTGAAGCTGTGGGCCGCCTTGAGCACTTGCTCATAGGCCGGCAAGGCCAGTTGCTGTTCGATCAAGTGCTTGGCCTGTTTCTCGTGCGCATTGAATGCGGTAAAAAGGAAATCGGCATCGCTGTGCTCGAAGTTATAGGTCGACTGTTCGACCTCGTTCTGCTTGTAGACGTCGCCATAGCTCAGACCATCGGTCCAGGTCAAGTTGTAGACGTTGTCCACGCCCTGCAGGTACATGGCCAGGCGCTCAAGACCATAGGTGATTTCACCGGTGATGGGCCTGCAGTCGATGCCGCCCACCTGCTGGAAGTAGGTGAACTGCGTCACTTCCATGCCATTCAACCAGACTTCCCAGCCCAGACCCCAGGCGCCCAGCGTGGGGTTTTCCCAGTCATCTTCGACGAAACGGATGTCGTTCTTTTTCAGATCAAACCCTAAGGCCTCGAGCGAGCCCAGGTACAGCTCCAGAATGTTGCTGGGTGCGGGCTTGAGCACCACCTGGTACTGGTAATAGTGCTGCAGGCGATTCGGGTTTTCGCCATAACGTCCGTCCTTGGGCCGGCGACTGGGCTGTACGTAGGCCGCCTTCCAGGGCTCGGGGCCCAGAGCGCGCAAGAACGTTGCCGTGTGCGAGGTGCCGGCGCCGACTTCCATGTCGTAGGGTTGCAAGAGCGCGCAGCCCTGGTCGGCCCAATAGGCCTGCAATTTCAGGATGATTTGTTGAAATGTGAGCATGCCCCGATTTTACAGGGGTGAAACCGCTAGACCGCCCTCGTCCGCCGTGCGCGAGTAGCTACAAAAACAATAGCAATAGCAATGATCCAGATGGGCCACAGTCCGAAGCGCGCCACCCACCACGCAAAAGGCGTGGTGCCGGTACGTCCTTGCACCTCTCCCACCAGCACACCACGGGTATAACGCGGCAGGGACTGGGTGACGCGACCGGTATGGTCTATGAACACGGTGGCGCCAGTGTTCGTGGCCCGCAGCATGGGGCGCTCAAACTCCAGCGCCCGCATGCGGCTTATCTGCAGATGCTGGTCAATCGCCACGGAATTGCCGAACCAACCGATATTGCTGACGTTGACAAAGATGGTCGGTGCGTTTGCGGGGTCGATGAAGC
>JAZKIR010000005.1:40753-82890 GCA_040384785.1 Pseudomonadota bacterium | reverse complement strand
CGCTGACCGACCTGGACAAACAGGGCCGCGACCTGGTGCTGCGCTGGGCCGAGGAGGCGGGCATGAGCATCACCATCGACAAAATCGGCAACGGCTTCATGCGCCGCGCCGGGCGCAACAACAGCCTGCCGCCCATCATGACCGGCAGCCACATCGACACCCAACCCACCGGCGGCAAGTTCGACGGCAACTACGGCGTGCTGGCAGGCATCGAGGTCGTGCGCACACTCAACGATTTATGCATAGAAACCGAGGCGCCGATTGAGGTGGCCTTTTGGACCAATGAAGAAGGCTCGCGTTTTGTGCCCGTCATGATGGGCTCGGGCGTGTTCGCCAAGGCCTTCACGCTGGAGCATGCGTATGCCGCCACCGACACCGAAGGCAAGACCGTCAAGGGCGAGCTGGAACGCATTGGTTACATCGGCACGCAGGAGCCCGGCGACCACCCCATAGGCGCGTACTTCGAAACCCACATCGAACAAGGCCCGGTGCTGGAAGACAACGATGTGACGATTGGCGTGGTCAGTGGTGTGTTGGGCATCCGCTGGTTTGACTGCACCGTGACCGGCATGGAAGCCCACGCCGGCCCCACGCCCATGGCGCTGCGCAAGGACGCCATGCAAGTGTCCACCCGCATCATGCAAGAGGTGGTGGCCAGCGCACTGCGCCACCCGCCGCACGGCCGCGGCACCGTGGGCATGGTGCAAGTCTTCCCGAACAGCCGCAACGTGATCCCGGGGCGTGTGAAGTTCAGCATCGACCTGCGCAACGCCACCGACGCACTGGTGGACAAAATGGCCGACGAGGTCAAAGCCTTCGCCGCCCAGGCGGCCAAGGACAGCGGCCTGGAGGTGAAGATAGAAATGGTGTCCAGCTACTCCGCCATCGCCTTCCACAAGGAGTGTGTGGACGCCGTGGCCCGCGCCGCCAAGAAGCTGGGCTACAGCAACATGCCTGCTGTCTCAGGCGCCGGCCACGACGCCGTCTACATGGCCAAGCTGGCGCCCAGCGGCATGATTTTTATCCCCTGCAAGGATGGCATCAGCCACAACGAGATTGAGGATGCCAAGCCCGAGCACATTACTGCGGGGTGCAATGTGTTGTTGCATGCGATGTTGGAGCGGGCAGGGGTCGTTTGAATGGCACACCAATGCCGATCAACTCTGGCGTCACCGCTGTGAGCACGGCAGACAACAAAGCCGTCGCCTTCCGGTTCTTCGCGTGCTTCACAGCGAGTGATATCGATGGCGCGTTGGGCACCATGACCGAAGACGCGACCTGGTGGATCCCCGGCAAGAAAGAGCACACACCATCGGCCGGTCTATACGCCAAAGACAAGATCGGTCGTCTTTTTCATCGGATGGTCCAGGCACTGGAGGGCGGTCTCAAAATGACGGTGGTCTCCTGCATAGGAGAAGGCGATCGTGTCGCTGTTGAAGTGGCCTCTGCCGGGGACTTGAAGAACGGGCGCCAGTATCGGCAGGAGTACCACATGCTTCTGGAGTTCAGGGACGGCAAGATACAGTCAGTCAGAGAGTATCTCGACACCCAACACGCAAACGACATATGGGCGATGCCGCTCACGGAACAGGAGTTGGAGAAGGCCCGCGCCGCAGCGCAAGGCTCCGTTTAAACCATCAGGCGTTTGTGGTGGACAACTAACTCAGGGCGTGATTTTCCGAATGGCGCCATTTTCCGCAACGTATATGTTGCCAAGCCCGTCAACGGTTATGCCTTGGGTTGTGTTGAAGCTCGCAGTGGAAGGGGGACCATCGACGGGGCCATTACCTCTGCCGCCCACTTTCGTGACAACACCGGCGCTGGTAATGATGTAAACCACACCACCAAAGAAGACTGGCCCGGTGACTTTGGAAATGAAAGTCCTGTCCCCTGTTGCGTAAACATTTCCCGCAAGATCGACGGCCACGCCTATAGGACCAGAGAGCTTGCCGTTCAGCAAGCTTGTGACCTGGCCCTGCGGTGTTATTTTTCGGATGGTGCCGTTGTAATCGTCCGCAACATACACATTGCCCGCAGCGTCCAGGGCAACACTCTTGGGAGAACTGAAGCGTGCCGCACTGCCTGCGCCATCGACATAGCCCGCGCTGCCATTGCCAGCCAAGGTTGTGACCACACCGCCAGGTGTAATTTTGAGGATGGAGTTTTGGGCTGAAACATACAGAGTGCCCGCGTCATCCACCGCGATGCCCCACGGGTTAAAGGCCTGCACAGGAGCCCCCGCGGCATCAACCAAGCCCGGTGTACCGCTGCCGTATGGCGTTGTGACCACTCCGGCTGGTGTTACTTTGCGGATGTTCTGAGATTCAGTTACGAACAGATTCCCCGCTTTGTCTACAGTCAGGTTCGTGGGGTAGTTGAAGCGCGCGGCTGCGCCGGTTCCGTCAACCGAGGCGCAACTGCCGCCACCGGCCAAGGACGTGACCACGCCCAAAGGCGTAATCTTGAGAATGGCGCAGGTGAAAGCTTCGGCTGCATAGATGTTGCCCGCAGCATCGGTTGCAACCCCATAAGGGTTGTTGATGGTTGCCGAAGCGCCGCCTGCAAGGGTACTCACGGTAAAAGGGATCTTGGGGTCGCAATTCACGGCGACTGCCCGCACGTCGGCTTGTGCAACCGAGCCGCTCGCGTTGCTGAGCTTGCACGTAAGCCCCGTGGGTTGACCGCCGACACTCACGTTGTAGGTGCTGTTTTCTGGCAGCTTGTTGGCAAAGGCAAAAGCCGTTGCATTGGCCGCAACGGCCAAAATTTCCGTACCGTTGACCAGCGTGAGGCCGCCGGCATTGCCCAAGCCGGTGACAGTGCCACCAACGCTGAACGATGGTGCAGGTGCAGCACTTTGCGTAGTGGAGCCACCACCACCGCAGGCCGACAAGAGAAGCGCCGAGCCAACCAAAACGGCGGCGCACGAAAAACTGAATAGTTTCATGGAGTCCTTAAAATTTTTACTGCCTTACCGCATCCCAAACCAAGCATGCAGCGGGCACCAACCCTGTGTAGTGAAATGCCAGCAAGAGCAAGCCAAAGAAGCATAACGCGTGAGGGACACCAAGGGCCCCGCCTTGGTGCATTGGCCTTGCGCCTCATACGACAAGCCCGAACACATCACTGCTGGGGGCAATGTGTTGCTGCATGCAATATTGGGCCAACCCCTGTCCCCATCTAACCTCACCTACGATCACCCCGCCAGCAAGCCGAGTCACGTCGTCAAGGAAGAGCAGATCGCGTACGGCTGGAGGATGCAGACCTGTTTTTCCGCGCACTCAATCTGCTGAGCCACGGTATGTGCGACATTTAGCAGCCCTCTGAAATGGTGGATGACAACAATGGCAAAGTCAGACGAGAAGCTCAACGTACTGTTTATCTGCAGCCGGAATCAATGGCGCAGCCCAACTGCTGAACAAATGTGGCGAAAGCACCCGCAAATTGCGGCGCGCTCTGCGGGAACAAGCCCCAGTGCGCGACACACGGTATCTATCGAAGACATTCTTTGGGCCAATGTGATTCTTGCCATGGAAGAAAAGCACAAGTCCAGGCTCAAGGCCGAATTCACCAAGCTGCTGGACAACAAGCCGATCCATGTACTGGACATTCCAGACGACTACAAATACATGGACCCCGAGCTCGTCGAAATGCTGGAGCAGTCTGTCAACAGTCTTCTTGGGCTGGAATAAAGTCCAAAGCCGGAATGGGTTCAGCCCGCCCCCGCCACCCTCGGCAACACATGCCCCGTCTCCAACAGAGTCTTCAGATTCGACAACACTGCCGGCCAGCCACCCGAAATACCCGCCAACATTTGTGGATCTTTCTCCAGGTCCACATGGCTGACGGTCAGGCGCACCAGCCCGTCGATACGTTGCTCAATATCAATCTCCACGCGTGAGTGTTTGGTCTCGTCGTCGACTTCGCTGGGCCGCGCCCAGGTGTAGACCAGACGGCTCGGTGGCCTGCACTCCACGACCTTGCCGCAGATATCTACCGTGCGTGCGGCATCGATGCGCTGGTGTTCCCATGTGGAGCCGGGCTTCCAGTCCGAGACGTTGACGCGTGCGCACTCCGATGTGGGGCCGACCCAGTACTGGGCCATGATGTCGGTGTCCATAAAAGCCTGCCACACCTTCTCCGGCGTGGTTTGGATGTAGGTCACGTAGACAAAGCTAGGCTTTGTGGTTGTTTCACTTGTTGTCGTTGTCATTTTCTTTGCCTTCCAGTTTCTTCTTGAGGTTGTGCAGCGCGCCCAGGCGGCTGTGTTCAAACTTGGCGATCCACCGGGTGTGGATCTCGTGCAGCGGCACGGGGTTGATGTAGTGCAGCTTTTCGCGCCCCTGCCACACCACGGCGACGAGGTTGGCGTCTTCCAGCAGCTGCAAATGTTGTGTCACGGCCTGGCGCGTCATGTCCATATGTGTGCACAGCGCGCCTAGCGTCTGGCCGCTCTCGCTGTGTAGTTGGTCCAGCAGGCGTCTTCGGGTTGGGTCGGCCAGTGCCTTGAAAACTTTGTCGATATCCAAAACGTACTTACTTTCATTGGTGGCACCCCACTCAGTCCGCGCCGTCGCCGCTGATGTGCGGGTCGTGTGGGTTGGGTGTGCCCTTGCCGGTTTCCACCAGCGCCTTCAGACTCATCAGATACACCGCCCACTTGGTGCTGCAATGGTGCATGAATTCCACCGGCTCCTTCCACCCCTGGTGCTTGAAGAGAACGATGGCATGGTCGCCGGACTGTTTGAGATTAAAACTGACACGTGTGCCTATCCATTCTGCAGGACCGTCAACGACCTGCCACAACACCTGGCGGTCCGGTTCCAGTTCCAGCACCTTCATGTCAAAGCCGCCGATCTCTACGCCACCGGCGCTGAAGCGAAAAGTGATCATGCCGCCTGCCGTAGCAGCGTCGCCTTGTGTGTTGCCGGTCCACCAGGCTGCCAGGCCCGTGCGTGTGGTCAGTGCCGCGTAGACCTCGGCCACCGACGATTTGATTCCGACTCTGTGCAGGATATCCACCATGACTTTTCTCCTTGGGGTTGTGCAAACAAAACGGTTGCGGTTTTAAAAAAGCGTTGGAAAATTATATGCAAGTAAATACTTGCATGTCAAGCGGCGCACCTTTGCCCAAGATAGCCATTTGGGCAAGCGCCTTTGGGCCGAGGTTGCTGAAGAGTCCGTAGGTAAATCGGCCATTAGCACTCGCGAAATATGCGCGAGGCGCTCTTGATTTAATAGCTTCCCGAAGGGCGCACTCGGCTGGCAGCCGAAACGCTGCAGAAGACTCACATGTGTTCGCCAGGCAGTTGGCTGGCCTGCTTCACCCAGTCGACTAGTTGGGCCTCGTCGAGTCCGTCGTTTTCGTGGATGTCGAGGTAACGCACTTCTTTTTGCTTGGACGCACCGGGCGGGACAGGACGCAACGACGTGCCGCGGAAGAACGCCAGCTTGATGTATTGCGTGAAGACATGGACACCGAGGAACCAGCCCTGGCCTTCGATGCCATACAACGGCGAGTTCCATTTGACCGCCTTGTGCACGCCAGGCACGGTGCGTGTGATGAGTGTGTCGAGGCGGCGCCCGACATCGCTTTTCCAGCCCGGCATGGCCGCGATATAGGCTTGTACCGGGGCGTCGCCGTAGCCCTTTGCGATCTGGGGATTGCCGCCCGAGAGCAGGGTCGGCTTCGCGACATCCGTCGATGTCTTTTGCAAGCTTTTGGCCATAACATTCACTCCAGTATCTGGCCTGGAATGGCACCGGCAGACTTCAGTCCAGTCGCGCCAAGACCTGCTCCAGGTTGGCAAAGAACTGCTGCCACCCTTGCTGGGCACCTTGGTAGAGCTGCTCCTGATCCGGCAGGAAGCCCGACTGTTCCATGCGCAGTTGGGTGCCCGTGCCCGCGGGCTTGAGCGTCCAGCAGACAACACTCTCCAGGCCCATGGCATCCCAGGTGTATGACAGTGCTTTGCCCGGCTCGATAGCCTGGACATGGCAGTCCACCACCCCCCAGTCTGCGCTCAGCGTGAAACGGTGGTCGACGATAGGCTTGAAGTCGTTCTGCATCAGCCACTGTGCGATCAGGTGTGGCTGCGTCAGCGTGAGCCAGACTTCCTCCGGCGGGAAAGGAAACTCCCGCTCGACAACAACGGAGCGGGTTTCGGTTGTAGTGGGGGTCATGGGTTCGTCCTTTCAAAAATGACGGCGCGTGCAGATTCGATCCGCATGCGCGCGCCACGTCTGTGACCTGTCACACATACAGAGACAGGTGCCTACCGCATAGTGCGCAGCCTATGCCATCCCCCCGTGCCGGCACTCGTGGGTACGGCCTGCCTTAAGCCGGAACGGCTCGGCTGGTATGGAGGATAGGGGTCTGCTAACGTTTGAAAAAGTTGGCTGCGGAGTTTTTCAATCGATCGACAGATTCTGCGGCGTTGGCGATAACAACTTGCTTGGTCACCGCCTGAATGCCCGGTGCTGCCTCGGCCGGTGATGCGGTGTTGCGAAGGTAGTTGCCGGCAAGAATCTGCGTGTACTGCTCGCCCGCGGCAAACTCTTTCAATGCCTTGAGACGAACGGGAACAAAGGGGTGCGTATTGGATGCGTGTTCCATGATCGATACCAGCAGCACCAGCTTGTTGACATCCTTGTGGGCTTCCGTTTGCACAATGGCTTCATCAACATTGACCTCATCGTCGTACCCGTCGGCCTTGCCTGCAAGCTTGGTCAACGCAGTCAAACAGGGGTTGACGTTTTGCACACACAGCAGGCCGGCCCGGTCGCAGGTGAATTCTGCGCGCCGATACCACTCCCAATAGGCCATCAGCAAAGGGATACGCAGCAGGCCCAGACCAGGGATGGGCACTATCGTGGTGAACAAGTCCCAATACTTGATCAGTATGTCGCCCAACTGGCGGTAGAGACCGTGGGCTGCCTTGATGTGCCCGATTTCATGGCCGATGACAAAACACAACTCGTCGGGCGTCAACGTCTCCACCAACTGGCTGTGCAGCACGATGCAGACGCGGCGTTGGCCCGCTGTGTACGCGTTCATCACCGGATTGGTGGTGAGGTAAATGTCGGGCATTGGGCAGGACAAGATTTCGCAGCAACGTGCCACCAGCGCGTGCAAGGAACGGTAGTTGTTTGCAGTGACCCGTATCATCTGCTCGTTGTTATTGAGGTGCGTGATTTGTTCGGTGAAGTTTTCATCCAGCCAGGCCAGCAAAGTGCCTGCTCCGGGAACAGACTTCAGTGCAGCGAGCGCTTCTTCGTCACCCGGATAGGTAAACGTACGGTAGGAAATTTCGGGCAGCAGGACGGTGTTGGTTGCGTAAACCAGGGCGTTGGGGTGTTTCAAAGAAGTCATCAAACGACTGTACGTGAGAGAGCCCTTCGAGCCGACCTGCGATGGCGCGCAAAAATGTAACCGGGTGTGTGAACTGAAGAAATGTCGCGATAGGATGACCATCCCATCAAAAGAACACTACCTATGAAATTCAATACATTAGCTGTCGCACTGATACTCGTACCCTTGTCTGCTTTTGCAGGCAAAGCAGAGCGTGATTTTGTGTCCACCAAGGTTCAGCCGGCCATCCAGGAAATGACCGATGCAGTCAAGAAATCGTGTGGTTGCGCGATCAGCTTCGATGCCAAGATCGACACCTTCAAAGATACCGACGAGTTGGGGCAAATCCGGAATTTCGCCAACGCCATCAAGGAAAAAGCACCCGGCTATTGCTCCGATGCACCGTCCAAGGCCGCGGTATGCAAATTGAAAACCATCGAATTCAGCCGCGCCGCTTCCCCGACTTTCAAATTTTCATCGGGCAAAGGGATCGCAACTTCCGACAGTTCATCGTACCCATCGTGGGATATGGTCGTCCGCGAAATCGATAAATAAAACGCCCGACCCGGCGCTGCCTCGCTCTTAGGCCAGCGCCAGTTCCGCCAGCCGCACCGCGCCGTCAAAGCTGCGCGCACCGCCGATAAACAGGTTCAGGTGGCAGAACACGCTGTCTTGCACGCCGGTCACGGCGGCCATTTCCTGGTCGCGCAAACCGGCCCAGCTTGTGGGCAAATCCAGCCGCGCAGTGAACGAGCCCGGCTCCACCGGCACGGTCTTGATCTGGTACTGGTCACCGTCTGAATCCGGGTAGATCACAAACATGACGTCGGGCATCTCGTCCACCACCACACGTGTCCACGGCATACCGCCTTCGGCCAGGTGGAGCACACGACCGCCCAACAGGCGTGGCGCGTTGCGCACGGTGTCGACCGCGCAGATCTGCGCGACCTTCTTGCTGATGGCGTGGTCCAGAAACTTGCGCGTGATGGTGATGGCTTCGCGGAAACGGGTTTCCTGCAATTGGGCCTTGGTCGCGCCGTCCATGCCTTGCTCTTCCATCCAATGCGTGTTGAGTTGCGCGATCAGGCTGGACAGGCCAAAGATGCCGGGCGACACATCGCCCTTACCCGTGTCCACGATGTCGAGGTATTGCACCAGGGAATGGTCTATGGAGCGCACGATGTCTTCAATGGCTTGCGCATTCAAGCTCTGGCCATGTGTGCCGGCCCAGGCTTTGACGTAATCGCTGCCATGCACCGTCCACACCAGACCGGCACTGGCATACCCCACGCCGGGCACGGTCTGGCCATCCACGTCATGGGCTGGCCGCGCGCCGTCAAAACCTCGCTGGTGGTGGTCAAAACGACCGGTGGCGGTGTCCCAGCTGCCACCCACGTCCACTGCGAAGTCGGCGGCATCGATCAGCTCCTGCTTGCGTGTGCGCACCAGCGTATGTGATGGGAAAACCCCCATCAGGACGCCCACGCCAAAAACGTCGTCTGCATGGAAGCTGCCACTGTGTGTGGCGATGGTGGTGGTGGGTGTGGATGTGTCGGTCATGCAGCGATTTTCGCAGGTGCGAGGCCGGCGCGGGCGGCATCTGATCGCCTCAGGTGCCTGTCTCCAACCGGAGCATCTCCGTGACCCTCTGTACCTGGTGGCTGTTTATCCTGATGACCTTTGTGGTCTCCGCCACACCCGGCCCGAATATGCTGCGTGATGAGCACCGCTGATGGCCGTAGCGCGTGAATGAAACAGGCCACTAGCCCACGTGCAATATGCATGGAAAGCTCCTGATTTGGTAGCAAACCAGGAAGACTTGGGTACTCCCAAATAGGGATTGTGTCGGCCTGCGATGTGTCCTACACTGATTTTTGGCTCACCGCTACAGAGGAGGGAGTATGCGTGTAGGTTTGTTGCCGCACACGGTGCTGTTGTGTGCCATCCAGCAGTTGTGCAGCGTTTCGCACGCAGCGCCGCCAGATTCCGCAAACCTGGCCGACCTCAGCTTTGAGGAACTGGGCAACCTGGAAATCACCTCCGTGTCCAAGCGCGCGCAGCGCCTGTCAGACGCCGCGGCCTCCATCTTTGTTATCACCGCCGAGGACATTCGCCGCTCCGGCGTGCTGACCCTACCCGAGGCCATGCGCCTGGCGCCCAATGTGCACGTAGGCCAGGTCAGTGCTTCTGCCTTTGCCATCACGGCGCGGGGTTTCAACGGCAGCTCGGCCAACAAGTTATTGGTCATGGTGGACGGCCGGTCCGTCTACACGCCCTTGTTCTCCGGCGTGTTCTGGGACGTGCAGGACGTGGTGATGGAAGATGTGGAGCGCATCGAGGTCATCAGCGGCCCGGGCGGCACCTTATGGGGCGCCAACGCGGTTAACGGTGTCATCAACATCATCACCCGCTCCGCGCGCAGCACCCAGGGCGCCCTGGTGGCGGCCGGTGGCGGCAACCGCGAGTCCGGTGCCACGGTGCGCTACGGTGGCAGCCTGGGCGAGGAGGGCAGCTACCGCGTCTATGCCAAGTATTTCGACAGGGGCAATTCTGAGACGGCCAATGGCACGGTCAAGCCAGATGCCTGGTACAAGACCCAGGTGGGGTTCCGCACCGACTGGGACCACACCACCGACCACTGGATGCTGCAGGGCAACGCCTACGACGGTGCGGTTGGCCAGCCCCCACCAGGCTCAATTTCCATTGCCGGACTCAAGATGGCGCTGGGCACGATTACGCTCTCGGGGCTCAACCTGACCAGCCGTTGGGAGCGGGTGCTGCCCGACGGTTCCGGGGTATCGCTGCAGGCCTATTTCGACCGTACCCAGCGCACGGTCCCCCCTTCTTTTTCCGAGCAGCTGGACATTGTCGACCTGCAGTTCCAGCACGCCATCAACTGGGCCGACAGCCAGTTGTTCAGCTGGGGCCTGAACTACCGCCAGTCCATGGACCGCGTCACCAACAGCCCGTTTTTTGCCTTCCTGCCCGCCGATGTGGACCAGCGCTGGGCCAGCGTTTTTGCCCAGGATGAAATCAGCTTCACCAAGGACCTGCGCCTGACCGTCGGCGCGCGGCTGGAGCGCAATGACTACACCGGCAATGAATGGTTGCCCAATGCGCGCCTGGCCTGGAAGATGGCACCGGACCAACTGCTGTGGCTGGCGGCGTCGCGCACGGTGCGGGCACCATCCCGCCTGGATGTGGACAGTTATGTGCCGGGCAAGCCGCCCTTTGTTCTGGCCGGTGGCTCCCGTGTTGTGTCGGAGGTGGCCAATGTGCTGGAGCTGGGTTACCGCGGCCAGCTCGCTCCCTCATTGTCATTCTCGGCGACGGCCTTCCACGCGGACTACGACCGCTTGCGCACCCAGGAGCTGACGGCCACCCGTACATCGGTGGTCTTTGCCAGTGAAATGCAAGGCACGGTGGAAGGCATCGAGATGTGGGGCACCTTCAAGGCATCCGAGCGGTGGCGTTTGAGTGCCGGGATACGTGCCATGAGTGAAAAACTGTCGCTCAAACCGGGCAGCAACGATGTCAGAGCCGTTGCCGCACAAGAGGGGCGTGACCCGCGGCAACACTGGCTGCTGCGCTCTTCGCTGGACCTGCCGGGCCGCAGTGAACTGGAGTGCACGCTGCGCGGCGTCGCCGCGCTCGCTCTTCCCGAAGTGCCGGCCTATGTGGCCCTGGATCTGCGATACGGCTGGAAGCCCCGGCCGGATCTGGAGCTGTCGATGACGGGGCAAAACTTGGGTGCCCGGCATGGCGAGTTTGCCGATGTGGCGACCCGCACACAATTGGCTCCGAGTGTGTTCTTCAAAATCGTCAGCCGCTTTTGAAGCGTCCCAAGAGCCAACACCAAATGTTCTTTCATATGCGCAGACCAGACAGTTCCCGGGGTGGCGTGAACGGTTGCAGGCGCAGGCAACTGAGCATTGCAATCTCCGCGGCGCTGGGTCTATGGCCTTGGCAAGAGTGTGCGGCGCAGTCGGACGCGCTGGTGGCGGAGTACAAGGTCAAGGCGGCCTACCTCTACAAGATTGCAGGTTATGTGCAGTGGCCCACCCACGCCTTGCCGGAGCCCGAGAGTCCGCTGGTGGTGGGTCTGCTGGGTGCGGACCGACTGGCCGACGAATTGGCCCAGATCGTGGCCGACAGGCGGGTTGATACGCACCCGGTCGTGTTGCGCAAGCTGCGCCGCGGCGACCCCGTGACCGGTTTGCACATGCTCTTCATCGGCCGGACGGAAAGTGCGTCCGTGCCAGACATCTTGGCCGCAACCCGGGGCAAACCGGTGTTGACGATCACCGAGCAGGAGACCGATTTCTCGGCCGGCAGCATGGTCAATTTCGTACTCTTTGACGACAAGGTTCGCTTCGACGTGGCGCCGCGCCAAAGTGAATTGGCCAACCTGAAAATCAGCGCCCGGTTGCTGACGGTGGCACGCAGGCTGGCCCGCGACTAGCTTTGGCAAAACAGGCCGCTAGCCCTCGTGAACATTGATCTATGCGCTCTTAATTTTGGAGTGACCTTGGGGTCGTGTTGCATCATGCATATCCACATGGCAGCCGCCGTGCTCATGGCAACTGAACCCATGCGGCGACCGAAATAGGGGGCATCGTTACCGTGTGCTGGTCTCGGTTGAGCAGTTCGCTGCGCAGCAGTGCGTCCACATCGTGATGGTCTGCATCCGCACGCCCCAGCTTGCGGGCCATGGGAGTGACAGAGCGTACTGCCTCCAATGGAAGCTCTACCGAGTTGGCACCAAACTGCAGCGGTGCGCAGGTGTGCGCGTGTACGTCGCCATAGTGGCTCAAGATGCTCGGCAGCCGGACCGCCATATGCGGATTGATACCGGCATCCAGCATGACGTCGCCGATAAACACAATGGCCTCGTGCGTCGCCGGCGATACGGGTGGCCAGACACTGCTGTGCACACCACGGAAAAAATCCATCTCCAGGAAGGCAAGGGCCCCGCCCGATCGGACCCATTTCGCCATCCGCGCGACCGCAGCCTCGGGTTGGGGAATGTAGAGCAAAAAGTACCGTCCGACGACGGCGTCAAATGTTTGCTCGGGGTCATAGTGGTCCAGGTCGGACAACACGAATTGCACGTTTTGGAACCCGGCATTTGCGAGCCGCACCACGGCGGCTTCAAGCTGTGCCGGGTCACGGTCCATGGCAATAACGGTCCCACTGGGACCAACCCGGCTGGCCAGCAACTGCGTCATTTCGCCACTGGCACAGCCCAGCTCCAGGACCCGAGCCCCCGGCACAATGCTGGCTCCGGTCAGCATGGTTTCTGTGAGTGGCAGTATGGCTTGCGCTTGTATGTGCAGCCTGCGGCGCTCTTTGTCGCCGCTGTGTAGAGGATAGTTTTTCATCCAGCGACTGTAATGAACATGGCGTGTTCCGGTCAGCGTGCAAACTACGGTAGCGCGGGGTTTTGAACACGGTAGTCGATACCGTGTTCGCGCCGCGCAGCAGCTAAAGCAGCCCTTGTTGCGCCACCCGGTGTGCGGCCTCCGCGCGGGTCTTGCTGCCCAGGGCCTTCAGCGCTGCGCTGACATGCATCTCCACTGTTCGGGGGCTCAGAGCGAGTGTGCGTGCAATCTGTTTGTCGGTGTGGCCTTGCGCCACCAGCCGCAGCACATCCCGTTGCCGCCCCGTGAGGTGGACGGCTTGTTCCTGCGCAGCAGCGCTCTCGCCGTTGCCGAGGAATCCGAGCACGGTGTCACGCACCTGGGGCCACGCGGCTTCTCCCGCCAAGGGTGTGTTGTTGTTCGATTCAACCTGAATGAAGCGTGACGCGGGAATGCGTGCGGCCAGTAGTTGCCCCTCTGCCAGCGGATACAAAATGTCATGGCGTGCATGCAAGACCAGCGCCGGTGTGGCTATCAATTGTGCGCGGGCACTGAGGTCAAGGCTGTAGAACTCCCGAACACTCTGCGCTGCGATAGTGCCATTCATGCGTTGGCTGATGACGTGGTCCATGGCGTCGAGTAGCTCGGACGGGGCCTCGGGGAAAAACTGCGCCGTAAACACGCGCCGAAAAATCCGCGCAAATTCACTGCGCCCGTCGAGCCCCGACTCGTACACCTGCAAGGCCGACAACGCATCGTCCCGCTGCGCGGCATTCAGCTCGCGCATCAACCGGCCGCGCACCGAGCCACCATACAGCACCAGCTGCGTCAGCCGTTGCGAGTGGCGCGCAGCGTATTCGATGGCCGCGTAGGATCCGGTGCAAACCGCCATCATCGCAAACCGGGTCAAGCCTGTGGCGCTGACAATGGCCTCGATGTCTTCGACCCAGGCATCCAGCGACATGCGGACAGGTTTGCGCTCAGACAGTCCACAGCCACGCATATCAAAGCGGATCAGCGTATGGCGTGCGGCCAGCGTGTCCATCCAATGGACACTCGCAGGCCCCGGCGACACCAGATCGTTGTCGGTGTATTGCAGGGTGACCCATAACAAGGGCGGTCCCTTGCCCGTTACGGTAAAGGCAATTGCCGTTCCGTCGGCGCTATTGCAAAAATTGACGTGGGAGAGCTGATGCAAAGGGGTTGTCACATGGAAGAAGACTGCCGCGGATTGTCACCTGCCGAGGGCAGTGAACGGCTATGCCAGGCGCGCGCATACCAACAACAGACCCTGTGGTTTTAGCGGGCGAGGCAAAATACCCGCATGAACTTGTTATTTGAACTCGTGACCGGCATTCTGCGGGCAGTGGCCAAGGTGGTGCTGATCGCGCTCACCGCCGTGTTTGCACTGGGCGTGTTGTGTGTTGGCCTGGCCGTGGTTGCGGTGCTGGTGCTGCGCTTCCTGTTGACCGGCCGCAAGCCGGCCGTGTTCACCACCATGACCCGCTTCAACCAGGCCGCGCAACAGTTTCGTCCCGGCTTCAGGCCCGGTGGCGCCACTGTATCCCGCCAGGACAGTGCTGATGTGGTGGATGTAGAGGCACACGAAGTGCGCACGGTGCTGAACGCGCCCAGTTCGTCCAAACCTGCGGATTGACGGCCGCGCCACGCTTAAGCGCGGTCCTCTCGGATGATGTGGCGCTACTACCCAACCGCCGCATGCCCCGCGGTAAAGGCCTCTTCAAACACCGAATAACCGGCCCAGTCGCTGTGCGCAAAACGCAGGCGTTCCCAGGCCAGCACCGCGCGATCCGGATAACGCTCTTGTTTCGATAGCGGCTTGCGCACATTCGACGAGGGCTGCAGGCCGATTTTTCCATTGGCCTGGGGCACCGGAATTGGCATGGCATGGCCGTAACGCGTGATCTCCAGACGCGTGGCCTTGGCGGCCAGGTCGGGGTGCGCGGCAGACAGCTCATCCAGGATCGTGTCGCGCCAGGCGGCCCAGGGCTGGTCCAGCAGCAGCTTGCGCCCGGCACCAGCGCCACCCGCCACATCACCCAGCGCCCGGTAGTGCGTCAGTACCGTAGGGCCGGGCACGGTGCGCAGGCTTTGGTGTGTGGCGTCCACATAACCCAGACCTACGCCTGCCCCGCCGTACAGCACGTTGTCCCAACTGGGGGCCGGGCCGGGCCGGTCGTGTAGTGGACGGTCCAGATGGATATTCGCCACCAGCCAGGGTGCATAGACCACCTGGCGGGCGGCCTGGCGCAAAAACTCCGGCGGGTTCTGCACCACACGTGCCGCGACGAATACCGGCAAGGCCACCACCACCTGATCCGCCAACCAGCGCTCCATGGATCGGGTTGCGGTGTTGAAGGCATCGACCTCCACACCGTGTTTGGCGCTGCTGATGCGCAGCACCACGCGCCCGGTATGCAGGCGTTCCCCCAGTGGTGTGGCCATGCGCCGGGTCAGCCAGGCATTGCCTTCGGGCCAGGTCAGCAGGCCCTCGCGCTCCACACCCTCGCTGCCCGGCGCATGGAAGCCATGGCGGCTGGCAAAGTAGTGGATACCGGCCCAGGCCGACACGGTGCGTATGCCCGCGCCGTAATCGTCGCGGCAGCAGTAGTCCAGGTACCAGCGCAGGTGGGGATCGTTCAAACCTTGCTGGTCCAGGTAAGCTACAAAAGTAATAGCGGCAAGTTCAGATTGCACGAGGGCTAACGGCCGGTTTTGTACAGGCATGCTCCAACGCGCGGCACGCCCAAGCTGCTCCACCAGTGCTTCAAATTTCTGGTACTGCGCCAACGTGCCAGCATCCACCCCGTGTTGCGGCAACAAGCCCTCCTGCCATTCGCCGTTGAAGAACAAACGCTCCTGCGGACTGTGGCACAGGTGTCGCTCGTCGTAGTACCAGCGGCCGGCCACACGTGTGCGTATGCCCAGCTCTTCCAACAGGTCCTGCACCTCGGGCGCATCATCACCCGGCAGCGGCAGGTAGTGCGCGCCCAGCGGGCAGGCCAGGCCGCCCAACTCGGTACCGCGGCTATTGCCACCAGCCGTGTCTTCCAGTTCCAGCAGCGCGAAGTCGTTCATGCCACGCAGGCGCAGCGCGCGTGCCGCAGCCAGCCCGGCCACGCCGCCGCCAGCAATCAGCACGCGGGTCTTGAAGGTTTTGGAGGGGCTGGGCCAAGTCTTGCCCGGTTGCAGCAGGTCGCGCATCTGGTGGCCGCGTTCGGGCTGGGCGCCGCTGAAGCCGCCGGTGAGGTGGGCAAAGGGGTCGGGGGCTTGGCATCCGGTCGTGGCCCATGCGGTGGCCACGCCAGCGGTCAGAAAGTGGCGTCGCTGCATGCAACGAATGATAGTGGGCTGGGGCCGGAGCCTGGGACGCTGGACGTTCTGCTCCGTGTCCCCCGCGCCCTTCAGGCGCTCCTCCTTTACCTGCGCAGAACGCCCAGCGTCCCAGGCTCCTCCTACAGCTTGATTTCCAGCCGCGCCTGCAGGTTCACAAACGACGGGGCTATGGTCTGTGTCGTTTCGCGCAATGTTTGCCCTTGTGCATTGGTTGACAGCAGGCTGCCACCGGTGGTGTAGTCGCGCCCGGCAAAGTTGCTGACCGACACACGCAATTGGTAGCGCGGGTTGATGGTCCACAACGCATAGGCGTCGGCGACCAACTTGTTGCTCTGGTACACCGTCTGGTCGTCGCTCAGGCGCGTCGCGAACTGCGGCGTCCAGTTGATATTGCCGCCTACCTTCAACGGCAGGCTGGTCATCTGGTAGTCGGCGCCCAGGTTGGCCGTGCCGTCGGGCTGCTGGTCCAGGCGGTTGTCGGGGCCGTTTATGCCGTCCACGCGGGAGCGGAACAGGCTGAGGTTGCTGCGCACATCGATCTTGGGCGCGCCAGCAAACATCTCGCTCAGGCGGAACTTGGCTTCCAGTTCAATGCCTTGCGTCGTCGCATTACCAATATTTTGCTTGCGCGCCACCCAGCGCGGCACATCGGCCCACGACACCGTTTCCAGTGTGGTCTGGCTGCGCATCAGGTTCTCGATTTGCCGGTAGAAGAAATTGGCGCTCAGCATGCCACCGCCGGGCACATAGTGTTCAAAGGCCAGGTCTATGCCGGATGCCAGCTCGGGCTGCAAAAAGGCATTGCCGGCCCGGTCCGGGTGCACCTCGTCGTTGGCGCCACGGTTCAGGAACATGCCGTTGATGCTGGGCCGCGCGATCAGGTCCTGCAGATTGGGGGAGCGGTAGCTGCGTGTCAGGCTCAGGCGCACCTGGTCCTTGCTGGCCAGATCGGGCCGCCACACGGTGTGGAACAGTGGCGTGACGACCTGGCTCTGGTTGCTGGCGTTGGGCGCATCGGTGCTGGTGCTGCCGGTCGTGGCGATGCCCTCCCAGCGTAAACCGGCGTGTGCCGCCCAGTGCGGGTTCACGGTCCATTCGTCCTGCACATACAGTGCGGCGCGCAGGCTGGAGGCGCTGAGGTTGCCATCGAAATCGCTGAGGGGTGATTCACCATTCAGCAGTTGTGTGGCGGTCTCGCTGCGGCGGTTGGATTCCACTTCAAGGCCGGTGACCAGGCTGTGTTCTTCGGCCACGGTGCGCGAGTATTTGAGCTGGGTGCTCAGTGTGCGGTCCTGCTGCTCGGAGTGCTGGTTGGAGATGGCCACCGTGCCGCGTGTGGCGCTGGTGTTCTGCCGGGTGGAATCATTCGTCCACGCGCTTTGGCCCATGTTGGCACTCAGGCGCAGGTTGGCGCCATCGTCCATCTTGTGTGTCCACACTCCGGCCAGGCGCACGGTGGAGAAGCGGCCGTCGGTGCTGCCGGTGCTGGTGTCGTACGGCAGGTCGGCGGCGGCATTTCCTGTCGTGGTCTGCGTGATGCGTGTCGTGCGGTCGCCGCTGTTCTGCGTGGCGGCCAACATGGGCATCAGCATAAAAGTGTCGCCCCCGCTGCCGCGCCATTGCAGGCGCACATTGGCATGCACGCCGTCGCGCACGCCGGTGCTGGAGACAGCTTCGGTCTGGCGCACCGTGCTGCCGTCCGCAAGGTTCTCGGTCAGTGTGGTGTTGACCACATCGTTGGAGCGCGCATTGTGGTCGGCCGCGACCGAGAAGTTGTAGACCATGCCGTTGTCCAGCGTATCGTTGCGCGACCACGCGATGTTGGGCGCGGCGTTGCCGTTCTCCAGCCCCAGGCCCAGCTTCAGCGTGTTGATTTTTTTGCTGTAGCCGCCCCGCGTGATGATGTTGATGGTGCCGGCAATGGCGCGCGCGCCGGTCTCGGCCGTGGGTGCGCGTAGGATTTCAATACGTTCAATTTCTTCGGGCGACAAATCGTCCAGCGAGAAGCCGCGCGGCACGCGCTCACCATCGATCAGGATTTGTGTATAACCACTGCCCAAGCCCCGCATGCGTGGCGCACCACCGCGCCCCGGGCGGCCTTGCACCGTGACGCCTGGCAGGCGCTTGAGTAACTCGCCCATCGACGTGTCGCCATAGAGTTCGATGTCTTCACGGCCGACAATGATTTTTGCGGCGGTGGAGAGGCGGCGCTGCTCGGTGTCGCTGCTGGCCCGGATCTCCACCGGTTTGAGCGCGGTGCTGGGGCGCTGCGGTTTTTTCGGGTTGTTGTTGCTCTTGTTATCGGTGCTGTCGGCCGCATCCGTGACGGGGCCCGGGTTGGATGGCAATGGTGCGGGTGGTGACGGCTGCGCGTAGAGGCTGCCACACAGCGCAGCCAGCGACAGGCCCGCCGTTGCAGTCCACAGGCGGGCGCGCTGCGCAGTTTGTCCACTCTCTTTGCGTGCCAAGACCGTTCACCTTTTTTTGTTTGAAGCCGAGGTGGTGATTAGATTCCAAATGGGTGGTTCTAAAGTTTCGCAAAGGTAAAGTTGGCGATCTATTTATGTAAAACTGGCCTGTAGCCCTCGTCGGCGCTACCTACTTCACTATCAACTTAGTAGCATTGTGTTTGCGCGCATGGCTTCGCTCGCAAGGCACTTGTGGTCTGTGACAAGCGGCAGGGGGCTGCCAGTCAGTGGGTAGACCCGCGTTCAAAGAGCTGCCACCATTAAAGAGCCGCTAGTTTGAAGCCTAGAATCGGTGCAACCAAACTGCGGGGCTTGGCGGGATTTTTGTAACTGTATAAGAGTCCCAGAAAGCCGCTGAAACCAAGGCCACAAGCCACTCTGGTGAGATTTCTTTGTCCAGATTATTTCGCAAGGTCCAGAATCATTCGCAGGTCTTGCAAATTGCATTACGTTATCCCTCATGAAGCGCGACCGCATAGCTGAAACAGAAACGAGTCTTCGTGCTGCGGAGGCGCGTCTAAAAGACGTGCTCCTCGCGGTCCTTCCAGAAGTGGTTTTGTCGGGGGCATCACTGTTCACGAATCATGCGCACAACCCGCATGGGTTGCCAATCGCAAGGCTATGGCCGCAGGCGGAAGCTCTTTACTCGGACGCGCTCTCGTGTCTGGAGACGCGTGCAGCTATCGGCCTTCCCACAGACAATTCCACGGGCCAGCTGTTTCTTGCGGCCTGTGAGGAGGCTGCCAGTTCAAATGAACATCGGCGCGGCCCACGCAAACTCGCCGCGTCACTGCTGGAGCGCCTCAGCCATGAGGAATAAGAGGTTCGTCGATTGGACCCACAACGGCGGGACACGCTTCTGCCTTTCTTCGGATCAGAGTGCGCCGTTGTGGCCCATTCACGGCCAACGTTAGAGTTCACATGCGTCGTTCTGTAGCCGCTCTCATATTTTCGCTCTTGGGCGTGTGCGCCCATGCGCAATTTGTTGTTGTGGAGGCAAATCGCGCTGTCTCGGGGCCAAGCAAGTATCCGATCGCCGTTGCTCCCGACCGAGTGGGAAAATTTCCAGCAATGGTGAAATCTGGCGCAGGCTACTTCTACGACGAAGTCTTGGAGTATCGCGTTTGGCTTCATCCGGAACGCGGAGCCGTACCGAAGAATGGCGGAAATGACTATTTCATCGCCTTTTCGCAGTACGAACGCGCACTGGAATACTCGAAAAAGTCCACTGGCGCTGAGCCTCCGCTTGTACTCATCCGCCAATTCGAACACATCAACGAGCCGAAGCCGGGCGTTTTCGAGGTTGTCCGCGGTGAGCGCATTGCCGAGTGGCGGGTGGAGTGGTTGGAAGGCTCAAAGAGGGTCCCTGGTGCTATCGAGAAATTCATAGCGGGTCGCAAGCGGTGAGCTCTAACAAGGCCGTCAACCAGGACGCCTTGCGGCGCACGGCCGCAGGGCCGCAGGGCTCCATCCTGGCGCGAGTCGCCGATTCCGTCTACGTTAGGCGCCAAGAGTGACATCGCCGGAACTACTCCAATCCTGGAAACGCACAGAAGGCTTCCTGCTTGATGCTCGTGCGCATCTTTCGCAAGAGGCCGAAGCCATCTGCGACTCTGAGATTTACGAGTTTCATACATATCTGGAACACAACGAACTTGGCCTCGCGTTCGAATCTTTGGTCGCGGCCTTTGAGAAGTCTGAGTTCGAATCGTGGCGCGTTCTGGAACTTCTGGCAGTCTCGGCAGCGAGCATGCAGCTCTTCGAGCGCCAGCGAGAATTCGACGGCCGGCTAACTGAAGCGCGCGGCTGGAAGTACGAGACAGTCATGCCTTGGAATGACGCCTAAATCAAACGTTAAATTGCGATGAGGCACGTTAAGAACATGGCAAAGAAGATCGTAGTCATTGCGCTCGTTGCTGTTCTTGCCGGTTGTGTCTACGTCGCATGGGTGATCTCGCAACCTTCAGAGGAACCACGGCCTTTTGCCCATGCTGAGTGGGAACAGTCTGCTTTACTCGACACGTCCGCCGACCCAGGCTGCTTTCGTGGAGGCATGGCGCTTGACCTTATTGATCGAAGAACTTTGTTGGGAAGTACTGCTGCTGAGGTGACCGCTTTGTTAGGAACGCCAACGAGCGCAAGTTCTGGTTTGTGGCTGTATCCGGTGGGCCAGTGTGGCCTCCTCTGGGGGCAGCACGCACTTCATGTGGTCTTTGGCCCAGACGCGAAAGTGACGGGTGCTACCCTGGAAAATCAACCCATCAAAACCACGCATTAACGATGTCCATCTTCCACGAGACCACCGATTTCGAAGGCAAAAAATCGCTCCCGAAAGAATGGGAAGAGGGCACGTTCAAAGACTGCAACTTCAGCAAACTGGACATAGAAGGCCCCGGGTTCGAAGGCGTTCTGGTCGGCTGTGTGATCAAAGATTCTGATTGGTACTTGAGCCTGTTCAACGTAGCTACGTTTGTAAGTGTCAAGTTCATAAACTGCACCTTCCGCGGCGGCTCGTTTGCAGGCTGCAGCTTCACAGAATGCAGTTTCGTCAATTGCTCGTTTGTGAAAGACAATTTAGGCGGAGAGTGCCGGTTCGCTGACAACCGCTGGTACGCATGCACCCAGTCTGGCTGCACAGGCTTTGTCGATGCAGTCCCTCAACTGAAATAGCTGACGACGACTTCATCCAAGCCCATGCGTACCATCGGCAACCTCCTGTGGATAGACTGCACCGCCGGCGCACTGGCCGGATTGGTAATGCTGACACTCACCACACCACTCAGCCACTTGCACGCACTGCCACACGACCTGCTGCTATTCATGGGCATGGTCAATCTGCTCTACGCCAGCTTTTCTTTTTTCCTCGCCACCCGTGGCAAACGACCCATGCCGTTGATCAAGCTGCTGGTGGCCGGAAACGGGTTCTGGTCGCTGGTGTGTGTCTGCCTCGCCGTAGTATTTGCGGACACGGCGACCCTCTTCGGGTTGGGGCATCTGATTGCCGAAGCCATTTTTGTGGGTAGCTTGGCGGGGCTGGAGTGGAGATGGCGTGCGCTATTGCTGCAGCGGGCCCGCTAGAGCGACACACGCACCATGCCCTCGAAGGCGTCAACCATCACACTGGACCCATCATCTCTTGCGACAGAGCCACCGCACTACCTGCGGCCAGCGTCAGGCCCAGCGCACCATGCCCCACATTCAAGAACAAATTCTTGCATTTACTGCGACCAACAATCGGGACCGAGGTCGGTGTGGCGGGTCTCAAGCCCGCCCAAGGCCGACAGGTTCTTAGGTCGCACAATCCTGGAAAAACGGACTCAACCGACGCCAGCATTTGTTGGACGCGAGCCTCGGAAATCGAAAGACCATGCTCGCCGATTTCGGCCATGGCGGCGACGCGCAGGTTGTGCCCCAAGGGTGCAAATACCGTCTTCAGCGACAGCTCTGTGATGCTGATCTGCGGGGCGCGCATGGCCTCCCGCATTGGCACGGTGATGCTGTACCCCTTGATCGGATAGATGGGTAAATGTATTCCCAGCTTGGCCGCATGGGCGGCGGCATGCACTCCGGTGGCCAGCACAAAGGCATCGGCCACCAACACCCCCTTGCCGGTGCGCACATGCGTCAGATGGTCTCCATGCACCACGAAGTCTTCCAATGGGGTGTTGAAGGACACCGTCGCGCCCAGCCGCTGTGCACTTTTTACCAACTCCAGGCAGAGCTTGTAAGGGTCGCCCACCCGTTCGTCAGCCGTCCATACGCCTCCGATAAATTTTTCGGAATAATTTTGCAGCGCAGGTTCCTTCGCCACACATTCAACCGCACTCAGAATCTCCTGGTGGCAACCCAGGTGCCTTTGGAATTGGATTTGTTTGTCCTGGCGCGTCAGGCTGTCATCGTTGGGGCAGAGCACAAGTTTGCCGTTGACTGTATGGTCAAACGACCAGCCCTCGGTCTGCATCCATTCCCCAAGGGTGTCGCGGCTGAGCTGGGACAAGCGAAGGAGTTGCCGAGTCCCTTCTTCCACTTGCTGTGTTGTGCAGGCGCGCAAAAACTGCAGGCCCCAACGCCATTGCCGCCAGTCCAGTCGGGGCGTGAAACGCAGCGGCGAATGGCGCGCCGACAGCAACCCCGGAAGCGAGCGCAAGGTGTAGGGTGATGCCAGTGGCTCCACGTAGCTGTAGCTAAGCTGTGCACCATTGGCATGGCTCGTCAACAATCCGGGGCCTGCGGCCTCATCCACCAGGTGCACTTCACAGCCCATGCGTGCGAGCTGGTAGGCGGTCGAACAGCCTACGATGCCCGCTCCGATGACGCAGACCTTCACGCAGCCACTCCCTGCACTTGCGTTTCTTGCATTTTCTGACTGCGGGTGAACGCCAGATAGGCACATGCAACGTCCGAGAGGCCAACCCCGACGGACTTGGCCACGATGATGTCTTCTTCACTGCCACGCCAGGGCTCGGATTGGCGGTAGAGCTCCGGTAGATCCATAATTTTTTCGCGCTCCAAGGCGTTGTCGGTTTGCCATAACACGAGTTCACCGGCTTCGCGCAAGCTCTGCGGTTTCCATTCCACAATGATCCGGTTGGCGCGGGACAGGGTCGCATCGTCCAGCTCACGGCCCTTGGGCGCGCTGATGCCGACTGCAGAAACGAAGGCTCCCGGTTTGAGCCAGTTGCCGTCAAACACCGGTATCTGTGAGCGTGTGGCGGTGACCACAATGTCCGCATCAACAGTCGCGACCTGGGGACTGCAACGATTGACACGACTGCCCGTTTGCGCAGCCAGACGGCTGCACCAGGCATCGTCCGCAAGCGGATCGACAACGCATATCTCGTCAAATTTGAAGTTCTCGCACAGTGCCTGCGCCTGTGCGCGCCCCTGAAAGCCCGCACCAAACAAGGCAAGCTTCTTGACCCGTTGGGTCGCCGACCTGGACGCTATCAGTGCCGTCAATCCGGCGGTGCGAAATTTGGTGATTTCGGCCCCGTCCAGCACCGCGATGGGCCGGTTGTTCTGCAGATCAAACAAGATGAGCAAAAAGGAGAACTGGCCGCTGACCGTGGGATAGACCTTGACACCCCCGACCTGCCGCGCATTCCACAAGGCGCCCATGGTGCTCAGGCGTAAGTTGCCACTGTCCGTCCTCTGGCGCGCATGGATTTCAGCCTTGCCTGCGGCAAGATCGGCAAAGGATTCGTTCAGGATGGCGACTACACGCGGGTAGTCCAGCAGGCCGGAGATGGTTGCATCGTCAAGATAGATAGGTTTCATGGTGTTCAGGTTTCAATAAATTACGGAATGCCATACCTATTCGGAAACTTGATGTTTTCCTTCATGTAGACATTCATGGGGACACGGAGCCTGTCCGTGTCAAACCATTTTTTATAAATGGTCAACAGTTCGCCGGACGACATCAGCGCAAGCATGGTCTTGTCAACAATCTCCCGGAAACCCGCGTCACCCTTGGGCAGCATAAAAGCGTAAGGTTCCACCGACATGAATCGGCCAGTGACCATCAGTTGTTCCCCGTTCGAGGACTGCCCGATCAGGCCGTACAAGAGGATGTCGTCTTGCGCAAAGGCATCCACTTTTCCAAGCTCTACCAACGTGACACCCTCGGGGTCTGTGGCAACGGTAAACACTTCCAGGTTCTGCTCCACCTTTAGTCGATTGACCAGGGTTTCTGCGGTGGTTCCCTTGCTGACCGCAACACGTCTCTTCCATAAGTCGGCGTTCTTTTCGACTTTGAAGGATTTTTTGGTGAGCAAGCGCGCACCCGTAGTGAAGAAAGTGTGGGAGAAATCCACCTCTTGCTGACGTGCAACCGTGTTGGTATTGCCACCGCATTCGATGTCTATCTCTCCGCCCTTCAAGAGCGGAATGCGCTGAGCGCCTTTGAGCGGGGTGTAGCTGACCTTGAGGTCGGGGCGCTTTAAATGTTTGCGAACGTTCTCAATCACCCGCAGACACAGGTCGATGGAGTAACCCAGCGTTTGCCCCTGCGGGTCCTGAAAGGCGAAGGTTCCCGGCGTGGGGATGTATCCCACCCGCACCAGCCCCGTGCTGGCGATGCGCGTCAGCGTCGCGCTGTCTGCAGTCTGGGCGGATGCGTACCCTGTAGCGCCCATGAGCACAAGTGTCGCGACCACGAAGGATCTGACAAAGGGGGAAGACAAGGTGTACGGCATGGTGCGAACCTGCTGTTAAGTTGCTTGCGCCACCGAACCAAGGTGATCCAGCCCCGCCGGATGGGCCTCGCCCCAGGACGTGGATTTTTCAAACGCGAATGCGGCCCGCAAGATGGTCGGCTCGGCAAAGGCGCGCCCGATGATCTGGATCGAGATGGGCAGACCACCCGATGAAAGCCCGGCGGGCACCGCCACCGAACACAGGTCCAGCAGATTCACAAACCGGCCCAGCCTGGACAATGGCGTGGCCAGTTCGTCAACCTCACTGACCGGGATGGCCGTGATCGCATTGGTCGGAAACACGCAAACATCGATACCGTCCATGGCTTCGGTCATCTTGGCCTTGGCGACTTCACGCTCCCGAAGCAGGTCTATGTATTGCACGGCCCGTATGTCGCGACCGAGCAAAATGCGCCGCTTGATGTTGGGGTCGAATTCCAATTCATCGCGTTCGAACAGTGTGCCCAGATTGGCGTAGCCCTCGGCACTCATCAGGCTACCTGCAACACGCATGGATTGGCTCAGGCTTTGCGGAAGCGGCTTGTCCACCAAACACATGCCAAGCCCTTGCAAGACCACCAACGAGCGGTCATACGCGTCCAAAACTTCCGGGTCTACATCGCAGCGCTCCGCATCGGGCAGGACCCACACCCGCATTCCCCTGACATCTTTCTCCAGATCTTTTGAGACCGAGCGGGATGGCGAAATACTGGATTCCTTGTCGCGCGGGTCAGCACCGGCCAAAACGTCCAGCAGCGTAGCGCTGTCCGTGACCGTGCGCGTGAGTGTGCCCACGGTGTCGTGGGTCGGGCACAGATCGATCAGGCCATACCGGCTGATCAGGCCATGTGTGGTCTTCAGCCCGACCAGGCCGCAAAGCCCTGCGGGAATGCGAACGGAGCCACCGGTATCGGTTCCCAATGCCGCACAGGCCATGCCCGCCGCAACCGCCACGGCGGAGCCGCTGCTGGAGCCACCCGGAATCCGATGGACCGACATGTCCCAGGGGTTCCAGGGTGTGCCCATGGTGGTGTTGGTTCCCCAACCGCCAAACGCGAACTCCACGGTGTGCGTTTTGCCCAGGATGATGGCACCCGCAGCTTTCAAGCGCTTGACCACTGTGGCGGTGACCAAGGAGGTCCGTGGCGGCAGCGACCGGGAGCCTCCGGTGATGGGGCGCCCCTCGATCTCAAACAGGTCCTTGATCGCAAGGGTGACACCGTGCAGCGGACCAATGGTGTGCCCGGCTTGCCGCAGCTTGTCCAGGCCGCGTGCGACCTGTCGGGCTTCTCCGCGGTAGACATCCACATAGGCGTGCAGCTTGGTGTCCAGGGCTTCCACGCGCGCCAACTGGTTCTCCACCAAGGTCGCGCTGGTAATCTCTCCGCTGTCCAGGGCTTTGAGCGTGGCCTCGATCGAAGCGTAAGTCATTGCGTTATCCCTCATGTGGCACCCATGACCCTTCGGCCACGCGAAAGACGTTGCTCCAGCATGCGTGACACCATGGACAGGGGAAAAGCGATTGCGAAATAGAACACACCCACCAGCAGGAATATCTGCAGCGGCAGGAAATATTCACTGGACATGGCACGGGCCACGAGCATGAGCTCGTCCGTGGCAATCAGTGCGCACAGGGAGCTGTCTTTCAATAGCGCCACATAGGTGTTGACCAGCGGCGCCAGCATCACGCGCAGTGCCTGGGGAAACACCACGTGCAGGAAGACCTGGTGTGGTGCCAGCCCGACCGACAGAGCGGCTTCACGCTGCCCACGGTGCAGCGATTGCAGACCCCCGCGCAAGATTTCGGCCACGTATGCAGCACCGTGCAGACCCAAACCCAGTACACCAGCCCAGAAACCCGGCAGTGTGATCCCGAGCGGTGGCAGCGCAAAGTACAGCGCCAGCAACAGGGCCAGCAGTGGCACGGTGCGCACGAACTGGATGAAAAAATTCGCAGCAAACCGCAGGACCGGGTTGCCACCCCGAATCATGGCGACCAGAATAGCCCCGACCAGCAAGGCCAGCGCAAAGCCAGCAGACGAGAGCTTGGCCGTCATCTTTGCGGCTTCGGCAAGGCGAGGCCACCATTCAGGCCAATACTGGTAGAAATCCGACATGAAGCTGTTCATCGTTTGTTCTCCATACGGCGTTCGGTCATGGCAAATCCCCAACTGATGGGCAGGACAACGCTGGCGTACAGCAGCATGGCCGCGAGATAGATCAAAGTGGTCTCAAAGGTTGAAGTCACCAAATTCCTGGCGAAGAACATGATTTCTGGTGCGGCGATTGCGGATGCAATGGAGGTGTCTTTGAGCAGTTGACTGGTGTAATTGCCCAGCGATGGCCAGGTGACGCGCAACATTTGTGGAAGCAGGATGTGAAGCAAGGTTTGCCGTGGCGTCAACCCCACGGAAAGGGCCGCCTCACGCTGGCCTGCATGCAGGCTTTTAAGCCCCGCGACGAAGACGTCGCACAAAACCGCTGCGCCCACCATGCCAAGACCCAAAATCGCGGCCACCAAGGGCGTGAGCCGGATTTCGAAGGTGGCCAGGCCGAAATAGATGACAAACAAATGGGCCAGGGCCGGCACGTTACGCATCCACTCGATGTAGGCGGCGATGAGCAGCCTCAGCATGCGCACATAGGTGAACGTGACGGCAATGGCCATCAGCATTCCCCCGGCCACAGCAATGACAAACGCGCCCACCGCGATCTGAACAGCCGTGACGGCGCCACCCATCAGCGTGCTCAGAATGGTCGCGAACATTTCAAACTGCGGCATCACTGCACCGCTCCGTGTGGGTCTGAAACCTGACCAAGGAAGTTGCGGGTGCGCGCCAACTGGGGCCGGTCGATGACATCTGCCGCCAGACCCTGCTCAACAATGTGCCCGCCTTCCATGAAGATCACGCGGTCCGCGACGTCTCTCGCAAAGCGAATTTCATGGGTCACCAGAATCATGGAGCGGCCCTCTTCGGCCAACTCCCGGATGACGGTCAACACCTCGCCAACCAGTTCAGGATCGAGCGCCGACGTGGGTTCGTCGAACAGTATGAGTTTGGGTTGCTGCGCCAATGCACGTGCGATGGCAACGCGTTGCTGCTGCCCACCCGAGAGGCGTTCAGGGTACTCGGTGGCCTTCTTGGAAAGATGGACTTTGTCCAGCATGGCGTCAGCGAGTTCATAGGCCTCTGCCTTGGACATTCCACCCGCCTTGATCGAACCCAGCGCCACGTTGTCGCGAACATTGAGGTGTGGCCACAAATAAAACAGCTGGAAGACCATGGCGATTTCGCGGCGCTGGGGCGCCAGCTCCCTGTCGTTCATGAAGCGCATGGCCCCGCGCCGATCCGGCAGTTGCCCGATGCGTTCTTCTTCCAAAAAAACGGAACCAGTGTCTGGTCGTTCCAGAAAGTTCAGGCAGCGCAAACAGGTGGACTTGCCCGAGCCACTGGGGCCGATCAGCGACAGGGTTTCGCCCTTGCTCAGATCAAAGGAGATGCCCTTGAGCACGTCGAGATCGCCGTAGCTTTTTTTCAGCCCATCGACTCTTAAGAGTGTGTTGTTCATAGGTTTCAGTGTTCTGGGCGCGGGAGCGCACGCCAACGCGCTCCCGTCATTCAACGTTGCTGGATTTATTTGCAGGCTGGCAGTTTCCAGTCGGCCGGGCGGTCTACACCGGCGCGGAAGTTCTGGCCTGCGGGGACATACCAAACGTCTTGCACCAGACCGTACTTGGTGCCAATCTTCTTCAGGTCGCAGCTCTGCCACAGTTTGGCGATTTCCGCATTCACCGCCTTGGCGAGTTCAGGGTTGTCTTTGTTCAAACCAAACACCACTTGGCCCAGCCCGGTCAGCAGCGGATAGTCCGGGTTGTTGTCAACGAATGCATTGAACTTGAGCTTCCACTGCGTATTGCGCGAGATGGCGTACTGCATGACCGGCGGGTCCCCAATCACCGCGTCGATGCGACCCGCCAGCAGGTCACGTACCGCCGCGTCGGATGTGTCATACATCGTCAACTGCAGGCCGCTGATTTTGCGCAGCTCGGGGATGAAGGAAAAACCCGTGATCGTGCCGACCTTCTTGCCTTCCAGATCCTTCAGGTGAGACCAGTTGGTCTTGCTGGACTGGGTGATGCCGTTCTTGAAATAGTGGATCGGGTCGCTCAGCGTCATGATCTTGGAGCGCTGTTCCGTCCAGCCCATGGTTCCTGCCATCACGTCCACCCGTTTGGCTTGCACCGAGGCGATGGTTCCCGACCACTCCATCAGAGCAGGCTTGACCTTGAGTTTGATGGCGTCGGCCACACGTTGGAGGATCTCACCGTCGTAACCAATCATGGCGCCGTCTTGGTAACCCGTGCCCGGCATGTCCCCGGTAAACGCAATCGTAAAGGCGTCTTTTTCTACCGTCTGCACCGCTTGGGCATGGGCCCCGGGCAACAAGACCCCGGCGGTAAATATCGCGCACAGAAAACGTGCGAGGAAAGATTTCTTCATGGATGAACTCCTGGTGGTGTTGAAGGGAATCGATAACTGACGGGTGTGATGGTATGGAGCGTCACCAACTTGTCATAGGAGGCTCTAGCGTGTAAATTGAACGTATGCGACATCCAGAAAAAACACCAAAATCGAGTCACCCCCATGGCAAAAGCTGACGCGAAACGGCGAACAGACGCACAAGATGTAGGCGCTCAACTCGTAGACAGACTTGACAGCGCGAAGGCGAAGACTGCATCCAAGGCTTCAGGAGTCGAGCTACGCATCGGCATTTATCTGTGGCCCCGGTTTCCCCTGTTATCACTGGCCGGACTCTGTGATGCCTTGCGCCATGCGGCGGATTTGGGCGACCAAAGCCGCCAGGTTCGCTGCACGTGGACCGTTCTCAGCGCGACAGGCAAAGCCGTCACATCCAGTTGTGGTGTGGAGGTTCCTGCCATCGACGCCGCAGCATCGGATGGCGACTTTGACTACGTGGCGGTTATCGGGGGATTGCTGCCATCCATGAAAACCGCCGACCCTGTCGGCTTGCGGTTCCTCAAGGCTGCGACCAAGATGAAGGTTCCGCTGATAGGCATTTGCACCGGCAGTTTTGCATTGGCCAAGCACGGATTTATGGATGGAAGGATGGCCTGCGTCCACCCATTCCATGTGAGTGATTGGCAAGAGGCTTTTCCTGATCTGGCGTTCACGACCAATTGCGACTACATCTTTGATGGAGATCGCATCACCTGCGCGGGGGGAATTTCCATCATTGAGTTGGCGACCGAGCTGATCCGCATGCACTGCGGACCTGATCGTGCGGCGAAGGTCGTGCACCAAATGACCGTCTCACAAAAGTCATCGATTTCACACATGGCGCGCCGGCGTGCCCTGGGTTACGCCTCCGCGGACAACGACAAGCTGCGACAGGCGATTGTCTTGATGGAGAAAAACATCACCACCCCGTTGGAGATCTCGGTCATCGCCAAGATTGTCAAGGCCAGCAGCCGCCAGCTTGAACGTGTTTTTTTGGCCGAGACCAATACCTCGCCCTCGGAGTTTTATAGGAACTCTCGGTTGAAGTACGGCAGGTGGATTCTCACGTCCACCGATTCGCCGGTCAGCACGATCGCATATGAATGCGGGTTCGCCGATGCCTCCCATTTCATTCGGCATTTTCAACAACTCTACGGGGTAACACCGGGGCGTTTGCGCAAGGCCTTGCAATCCAAGGAAGACTGAGTCGCTTACCATTTACTCCTAAAATAGTAGCGCACCAGGCAATAAATTCGAGGGCTAGAGGCCCATTTCGCTTGAAGGCTTACGGAACCACCCGCCCCCACTCCTGCTCATACGTCGTCACCAGCACCTGGTTTGACAAACGGTTCACCTCTGCCGGTACGCGCGCCATGTCCTTGGGGAAGTCAAACAGCAGTGGCAGGGTCTTCAAACCCAGATAACGCAGGCCCTCAGGCAGCGTGGCAGGTTGGTGCCAAGGCCGGTGGCTGGCGATGATGAAGCCCCATTCGCCGAAGCTGGGCACGTTGGCGTGGTAGGGCGTGGCGTTCAGGCCCACCGACTCTATGGTGGTGGCAACGGTCCAGAAACTTTGACGCGCCACCAAGGGCGACGTGGTCTGGATGACTGCATAACCACTGGCCGACAGACGTTGCGCCAGCAGCGAATAGAAGGTGTTGGTGTAGAGCTTGCCAATCGAAAAGTTCGTGGGGTCGGGAAAGTCCACGATGATGACGTCAAACGTTTCCTGCTCAGCCTTGTCGTCTGTCCCCTGCAGCCACTTGAACGCATCGGTATTGACGATGCGCAGCTTGGGCGAATTCAGCGCATCTGCGTTGAGTTTGGCCATGGCCGGGTCCTTGGCAAACAGCCCGGTCATGTTGGGGTCCAGCTCGACCAGGGTCACACTTTCGACGCTGGGGTATTTGAGCACCTCGCGCACCGCCATGCCGTCGCCGCCACCCAGCACCGCTACCCTGCGCGGCGCGCCAAAGGCCGACATGGCGGGGTGCACCAGGGCCTCGTGGTAGCGGTATTCGTCACGCTCGGCAAACTGCAGATTGCCATTCAGAAACAGCTTGTGCCCGGTACGGCCGCTGGTTACCACAATGCGCTGGTAGGGCGACGTAGCCGCCAGCACGATGCGGTCGTGATAAAACTTGTCCTCGGCCAGCGTGGTGATGTGGTCGGCCGCGGCAAACCCTGCGGCGAGCGCGGCCACCGATAACACACAGGCCGTGGCATGGGCGCCAAAACGGCGCAGCTCGTGCCGGAACACCCACAGCGCCCAGAAAGCCACGGCGGCATTCAAGAAGCCGAACAACAGCCCTGTGCGTATCAGCCCCAACTGTGGCACCAACAACAGCGGAAAGGCCACCGACACGGCCAGCGCGCCCAGGTAATCAAAGGTCAGCACCTGCGAAACCAGGTCTTTGAGCGCAACCTCGCGTTTGAGGATACGCATGACCAGCGGTATCTCCAGCCCCACCAGAATGCCGACCACACCCACCATGCCGTACAGCAGGAAGCGGAATGCGTTCGGCATATAGGCGTTGGACAAAAACAGCAGGGCGGGCATGAAACCGCCTGCCAGCGCCACCATCAACTCGATACGCAAAAAGTGCGCGGGCAACTGCCGCTCGAAAAAGCGCGACAACCACGAGCCCACACCCATGGCAAACAGATAACTACCGATCACCGTCGAGAACTGCAGGACCGAGTCCCCCAGCACGTACGAGGCCAGCGCACCGGCTGCCAGCTCGTACACCAAGCCGCAGGCCGCCACAACAAAAACGCTGACGAGCAGCGTGACTTCCAAGGGTCTGGGTGCGCCCCGCGCGGGCGCCTCTATCGAATCCGACACACTCACTCCGACAATGAAACTGAATTCGCCGCCGGGCCGCCCCAAGGCGTGGACTTGGGGTTTTGCCAATTACGCCCCCTAGGGGCTGATGGCTGCGGCTCACGGCCTGCCTGCGCAGGGCGGGACAGCCAGAAGGGGCGTTGGCTATGACAACGCCGCGGCCTGCAAGGCCAGCGTAGTACGCGAAGCGACAAGCGTGGGGGCCTTAATGGATAGCTGCGGCGATGATGACGCAAATGCCCAGGCTCATGGCGGCCACAACCAGCGCCAATGCTACGTTTTGTTTTTCGACAATTTCGCCCCACAAATCGTAGGGCGTGATCTTGTCGATGATGAGAAAGCACAGCCAGAATATCGCCACGCCCATCAGCGCAAACACCAGAGAGGTGATCACGATGCCTGGTTTTATCATTTCAAAGCCCATGAGACTCTCCTCTAAAAAATCGAAAAGGGATGCATCACTTGTGACCTCCACCACCCGAAGATCCGCCAAACGAGCCCCCCGAACTGCGCGAGCTCGATGACGAAGAACAGTTCTCCACCTGCGGATTGCAACGGGAGCACATGCTCAGCATCGAAATCAGGATCAGCGTCACGATGACAATCACGATGATGGTGCCAATGCCGATACTTTTTGCGGCGCTGAAGGGCGCCACGTCGCGCTTGAGCAGGTCTTCCTTGCCTTCCAGCTTGAAGGCCTTGGCCACCACCTCGCTGGCCAGCTGGTCACCGTTGGACCATACCACCTCGGTCGGCGTTTGCTCCATGGACAGCAGGCGTTTGCCTTTCGCAAAGTCCTTGTTCTGGGTTTTTTGGCCGCGCTGCACCAGCCAGTAGAACTCGCCACACACGTAATTGGTCTCGGCGCTGTAGGTGTACTTCAGCGTGTAGTCGGTGCCCATGTAGCTGGCACTGGAGCCGGAGAGGCTGGGCGCACCGGTGGTGGGGCGCACCAAGCTCCAGCCTTCTTCGGAGTCCACCAAAAAAGTGAACCCCTTTTTTTGGTTGTAGAGCAGGTATTCGCTCCAGCCAAAGTGTTCGTCATCACCCGGGGCCACGCCCATGCGGTGCTGAAAACCCACCACCTGCCAATGCACACCTTGCAGCTGGCCCACGCTGCCCAGCGGGATCAGCGGCTGAACCGGTTCGTCCTGGATGGCGGCCTTGAGTTCACCGCCTATGCCTTGGCTGAGGTCAATCAGGCTATTGCAACTGCCGCAGGTGATGCTCTTGCTGGTAGACAAGGCCACGGTCACCGGTGCGCCGCAGTGCGGGCAGTTGAACTGGCGGGCTTTTTCTTCCTTGGCCGATTCGTCCTTCAGCCCCTTGAGTGCCAGATCGTCCAGCAATACGGCCGTGCCTTGTGACACGACGGGCGGCGTGGCGGTGTAGTCGATGCTGATCACTTCACCCGTGGCACTGCGCAGCTCGACCACATCAAACGCTTGGCCCAGCGGTGGCAGCTTGGGCAGCTCGCCCTGGGCGCTGATCAGCACCGCAGAGACATTGCTGGCCACGCTGAACGGCTTGCCGTTGATGCCCACCGACTTGCCGACCACATAACGATCAGCCGGCGGCATATTGCGCTGCTGGGTGTTGGGCTGGGTAAAGACGTAGGCGCCGTTGTCTTCGGCCAGCCAACCCGACTCGCCGTCGTCGAACATCGCATTCCACTCGGCCCAGGTGCCCTCGGCAGTTTTGTACTGCAGGCGGCCGATCAGCGTGAAATTGCGTTTTTGGTATTTGCCGGTGGCAAAGAGTTGCAGCGGGCTGTGGTCGTCAAACAACTCGGCCATCTTGCCGAGACGCGACAACACGTCGCCGTTGCGCACCACGGTGCTCTGGCAATAGCCGCACACGGCATGTGTGGATTGCGCCGAGCGAAATTCCACCGGCGCGCCGCAGCCCGGGCAGGGTGCGGAGTAGCGGCGTTGTGGTGCGTTATCTGCGGTGGCCATCGTCGGCGAAGAATAAACCCCCGACGAGCCGCCCCATGGCGGTCCACATGGCTAAGAGAGCTTCTTCAGCAACTCTGCCTTCTTGGCGTCAAATTCTTCGGCCGTCAGGATGCCCTTGGCCTTGAGGTCTCCTAGTTTTTCCAATGTCGCGATGATGTCTTCGGGTCGCAATGTGGCAGCCGCTTGCGCTGCCGCGGCCTGCGCTGCGGCCTGGGGATTGCCCTGCAGGCCGGCCTGCAGGTTTTGCGCCAGCACCTGGCCCAGCGCCACACCCGCTCCCAGCCCCATGGCATCGCCGGCAATGCCGCTACCGCCACCACCGCCGCCTTCGGCAAATTTCGGAATCGCCTGCGCGGTCTGGTATTGCATGAACTTGCCCATGTCGTTGCCGACCATGCCCATGCCGATTTTCTGGTCCAGGATCTTTTGCAGCTCTTCGGGCAACGAGACACTTTGCACCGTCATGTTTTCGAGCTTCAAGCCCAGCTTGGCCATCTCGGGGTCGAGTTGGGTGCGCAGCGCCTTGGCAAACTCGATCTGGTTGGATGCCAGGTCCAGGAACGGAATGCCGCTGGCGGCAATCGCGGTGCTGATGTTTTGCAGCACCAGGCCGCGCAACTGGCCGTCCAGCTCGGACACCGTGTATTCCTCACGGGTGCCGGAGATTTCGGTATGGAACAGCTTGGGATCGGTGACGCGGAAGGCGTAGTTACCAAAGGCGCGCAGGCGCACCGCCCCAAAGTCCTTGTCGCGGATCGTGATGGGCTGGGGCGTGCCCCATTTCTGGTCGATCTGCTGGCGGGTACTGAAGTAGTACACATCGCTCTTGAACGGGGACTCGAATAACTTGTCCCAGTTCTTCAGGTAAGTGAGCACTGGCAACGTTTGTGTGGTCAGCTTGTAGGTACCGGGGCCAAACACATCGGCGATCTTGCCTTCGTTGACAAACACCGCCATCTGCGACTCGCGCACCACCAGTTGGCCGCCGTTCTGGATTTCCATGCCCGACATCGGGAAGCGCCACGCCAGGGTGCCGTCGCCCTCCTCAGTCCACTGGATAACGTCTATAAACTGTTTCTTGATGAAATCCATGAGTGCCATGATGCGGACCTCTTTGTGAGTAGGGTTAACGGATACCGGTGGCAATGATACACAGCATGCCTGCGCTTGTCGCTGCTTGCGTTACCTCAAAAGTTATGTGGGATATGCTGGCGCGATGAGCCAACTTTTCTCTCCCTACAAGCTTCCATCACCCCGCGGTGGTCTGACTTTGGCCAACCGCATCGTGGTCGCGCCCATGTGCCAATACGCTGCCGACAACGGCGAGGCCACCGATTGGCACCTGATGCATTGGGGCAATCTGCTCAACAGCGGTGCGGCGCTTTTCACGATTGAAGCGACCGCCGTGGTGCCCGAGGGACGCATCACGCCGGCCTGTCTGGGCCTGTGGGATGAGCGCACCGAAGCCGCCTTGGCCAACACCTTGCAGCGTGCCCGCAAGTTGGCGCCACCGGTGCCGGTGTGCATACAGCTGGCGCACGCGGGTCGCAAGGCCTCCAGCGCGCTGCCCTGGGCCGGTGCACAACTGCTGTCCAGTACGCAAGGCGGCTGGGAAACCTTTGGCCCCTCGGCGTTGCCGCAACTGGCCACCGAACCACCCCCCACCGAGATGACACGCGCGCACATGGACCATGTGCGGGATGCCTTTGTACTGGCCGCACAACGCGCGGACCGCATGGGGATCGAGGCGATTGAATTACACGGCGCCCACGGCTACTTGATCCACGAGTTTTTGTCGCCGATTGCCAACCAGCGCAACGATGAATATGGTGGCAGTTTCGACAACCGCATCCGCTTTCCGCTGGAAGTGTTTGCTGCGATGCGCAAGGTATTCAACGGCGTGCTGGGCATCCGCATATCGGCCAGCGACTGGGTTGACGGCGCCTGGAACGTGGCGCAAAGCGCCGAGTTTGCCAAACGCATCAAAGCCCTGGGCTGCGACTTCATCCATGTGTCGTCGGGCGGTGTGTCGTCGGCCCAAAAGATCGCGCTGGGTGCCGGCTACCAGGTGCCGTTTGCGCGTGACATACGCCAAGCCAGCGGCCTGCCAACCATCGCCGTGGGACTGATCACCGAGGCGCACCAGGCCGAGGCCGTGCTGCAAGCCGGTGAGGCCGATCTGGTGGCGCTGGCGCGCGCCTTTTTGTACGAGCCACGCTGGGGTTGGCATGCCGCTGCTGCACTGGGCGGCGAGGTTGCGGCCAAAGAGAACTATTGGCGCTGTCTGCCACGCGAGGTGCAGGCGGTGTTTGGCAAGGTATCGGTCGGCGTGCGCTGACAGACGTTAGCCCCGACGCAGGCTCAGCAGCAGCACCGCCATGGCGAGCGGTGTGGGCGCCGACACGTGCCGACAAATGCCAAACCAACAAGTTGTTACAAAACAAAAACACTTTATTGCTAGTGTCTTATTGGCATTTACCCTTGGTTTGGCCCACTAATTGCTAACCGCTGGTTACTATTCGGCTCGCCGCACGGAAGCCGCTTGTCCAACAACCGTTAGACATCCCATTTCATGCGGCATTTTCTTTTACCAAAGTAAAGGTTCCCCCCATGAAGTATTGTTTCCGTCATGTCGCCGCCGTTGTGGCCATTGCATTGAGTGCCGGCATTGCCCAGGCCGAAGTGATCACCTTTGAACAGCCGGTCAATGGCCCGACCACACCGTTTGCACCGTTTCTCACCCACGGGGATGAGTTCTTGCAGGGTAGCTACTACTTCGATCCGTTTTCAAACGCATCCAATGCACAGTTTGGTGACCTCGTGGGCTCCATGATCAATGGCAGCGATTTGGCGGCATGCTTCAGCGTGCTCTGCCCCAGCAACAACCCGAGCACCTTCTTTGGTTCGGTCAATGACGGCGCATTGGCGTTTGGCCGCGTGGACGGCAATTCCTTTTCCGTGACCGGCTTTGACGCCAGCTTCATGGGCGCGTCTGGCAATGTGTTGCCCGCCGTCAGCGGCTTGCTGCGGCTGCAAGGCTTCACCAGCACGGGCGCCACGATGTTCCAGACCTACCAGCTGGCAGGTCCCAATGAAGCGGGCGCTCTGGGTTTTGGCAATTACCAAACCAGCGGCGCCTTTGCGTCCACGCAATTCGCTACGGTCTACGCCTTTGGCTTTGCCTGTGATGCCAGCGGAACCTGCAACGCGTTCACCAACAACCGCGCGCAATTTGCACTGGACAACATCAGCGTGTCCGCCGTTCCCGAAGCCGAGACAACAGCCATGTTCCTTCTGGGCTTGACCGCCATGGGTGCCGTGGTCCGTCGTCGCCGCCGACAACAGTCCGTTTGAGCGCCGATGTCAACAGACACAAGGGAACCTATATGAACCATACAAAACTACGCTTGACGTCACTGGCTGCGTTGACGCTGCTGGGGCTGTCCACCTCCGCATGGGCGCAAAGCCGTGCAACCTATATCGTGCAGCTCGCTGCAGAACCCGTCGCCAGTTATGCCGGCACCGTACCCGGCTATAGCGCTACCCAACCTGCGCCAGGAACCCGTCTGAACTCGCGTTCTGCCGCGGCCCTGGCCTACAAGGGTTATCTGGACGCACAGCAAACCAATGTGGCGTCACTGATAGCCGGCGCGCCCATCGTCGCGCGCTACTCCACCGTGTACAACGGCTTTGCCGCGCGCCTGACCGCCGCCGAAGTGCAGGCACTCAAGTCCAGCCCCCTGGTGGTGGAGGTCTTTGCCGACGAGGCGCGCAAGCTCGAAACCATTTCCACCCCCGCATTCCTGGGGCTTAGCACTGCGGGCGGCGTCTGGTCGCAGACTGTTGCCGGCCTGCCACTCAAGGGTGAAGACATCATCATCGGCGTGGTTGATGGCGGCGTCTGGCCCGAAAGCCCGTCGTATGCCGATCGCGTCAATGGCAGCACCCCGGTATTTGGTGGTGGCAGCCTGGCCTATGGGCCGGCTCCCGCAGGCTGGAACGGTAGCTGCGTCGGTGGCGAAGGCTTTACGCCGGCCACGCATTGCAACAACAAACTCATCGGCGCCCAGTATTTCAATGCCGGTTTCCTGGCATCAGGCAATACCAAACACTGGACCGAGTTCTACTCGCCGCGCGACTCGGTTGCCGGCGCCACCGGCCATGGCGGCCACGGCTCGCACACCTCGTCCACCGCAGGCGGCAACAGTGGCGCACCCGTGACATTGGGTGGCAATAGCGTAGGCACGGCATCGGGCATCGCGCCACGGGCCCGCATTGCGTCCTACAAAGTTTGCTACACCTACGTAAACCCAACAGCAGAAGACGGCACCGGCAGCCAGAACTCATGCTTTACGTCGGATAGCGTTGCCGCAATCGACAAGGCCGTGGCGGATGGCGTGCATGTCATCAACTACTCCATCAGCGGCAGCCAGACCAGCGTCAACGATCCCGTGGAGCAGGCCTTCTTGCGCGCAACCAATGCGGGTGTGTTTGTTGCGGTATCGGCTGGCAACAGCGGTCCGGTTGTTGCCGTAGCACACGTCAGCCCATGGCTGACAACGGTCGCCGCATCGACGCATGACCGTGCGCTGTCAGCCAATGTGACCTTGGGTAACGGCGCGGTGTACACCGGCGCGTCCTTCAACGCCACGGCCTTGTCGGCCAAGCCCATCATTCGCGCGGAAGACGCAGGTCTGCCCGGCGCCGACGCGGTCCAGTTGCGCCTGTGTTACCTGACACCCGCCGTACTCGATCCGGTCAAGGTGGCCGGCAAGGTGGTCGTGTGTACCCGAGGCACGAATGCCCGTACCGACAAGAGCGCTGCCGTGCTGGCCGCTGGCGGTGTCGGCATGGTGCTGGCTGACAACGGCGCGGGCCTGGTGGCGGACGTGCACAGCGTGCCCTCGGTGCATGTGAATGCAACGGACGGCGCTGCGGTCAAGGCCTATGCCCAGGCGGGTGGCGGCACGGCGGCCATTGGCACCTACTTCAACGCAGGCAAGCCGGCCCCGGTGATGGCTGGTTTTTCATCGCGCGGCCCCAATGCCGGTGACTCCAACATGCTCAAGCCCGACCTCACGGCGCCTGGCGTAGACATCATTGCGACGGTCACACCGGGTCTAACCAATGCGCAGCGCGACGCGGTGTCCAACGGCACGTTGGTTCCACCGGCCGATTGGTCTTCTTACCAAGGCACCTCCATGTCCAGCCCGCATGTGGCAGGCCTGGCGGCGTTGCTGAAGCAGGCACACCCCACGTGGTCGCCCGCGGCCATCAAGTCAGCCTTGATGACAACCACCATTCCTACCTTGAACGATGGCTTGCCCGGTGAGCAAAATGGATTGTTGCCATGGTCGCAAGGCGCGGGCCATGTAGTGCCGAGCAAGGCAATGGACCCCGGCCTGGTGTACGACGCCGGCAAGATCGACTTCATTCGTTACCAGTGCAATGTCAACCGGCCGGCGGTATCGCCAGCGTCTGACTGCATTACCTATGGCACGCTGGACCAGACCTACAACTTCAACCTGCCCAGCATCACGGTGGGTGCGGTGGTTGGCAATACCATGGTGACACGCCGGGTGACCAATGTGGGTGCGGGTGCCGCCACGTATTCCGCCAGCGTTTCGGTGCCCGGATTTACCGCAGTGGTAACGCCCTCCAGCCTGACATTGGCACCCGGTGAAACCAAGAGCTTCACGCTGACGCTGACAGCAGCCGGTGTGGCGGAAGGCCAATGGGCCTACGGCTCCTTGTCGTGGAGCGATGGCGTGCACGTGGTCAAGAGCCCCGTCACGGCGCGCACCGGCAAGACGATCCAGGCTCCGCCCGCGATCACGGCCACCACCACATCGGGCAGCCGCCTGGTCACGCTGACGACCAACTTCAATGGCCGTATCACCGCCAACAAGGGTGGTATGAAAGCCGCCACCATGGGGTCCATCGCCAGCCTGGTGCCCGCCGCTCCGTCGCAAGCGACCCTGAAGGCCGCCTGCATTGCCGGCGCGGATACCGCGTCCATCAAGGTCTATCCGTTCTCTCTGCCCGCAGACACCATCGTTGCGCGCTTTGAGACACGCGATACCGATGTCGGTAGCGTCGGGGATGACAACGACCTGATCATCGTGTCGCCCACCGGCGCCGCGGTGTACTCGGGTAACGACGGTTCCAACGAAGCCGTTCAGTTGGTGAGTCCGACGGCCGGAACCTACAAGGTCTGTGTGGGTGCCTATGGCGGCGCGTCAACGATGACGCACCGTCTGTCGAGCTGGGTCGTCACTGCCGCCGACGCTTCCAGCAGCCTGAATGTACTGCTGCCAAGCACCGTGTATGCCGGTAGCACTGCAACCGCCGGTTTGTCATGGTCTGGCCTGGCCACCGGCGGCCGTTATGTTGGTGGCGTACAGTACAAGGATGCTGGTGGCGCTGTACAAACAGCCACCGTCTTGCGCGTGGACACCACAAGTGCTGCACCGCAGGCCTTCACCGAGAAGGCCGTTGCAACCAAGAAGCTGAGCCGGTAAACGGATGTAAGGCTCACCGTTGCGCCCCTCGCACATGGGGCCTTGGCCATAGGGGCTGCAAGCGCAAGCTTGCAGCCCTTTTTTTGGCTGTCATTTTGTCGTCGGTCTCTCTAATTTAAGATGCCTATCCACTCAGAAACCTAACAAACCAGGAGAGAGAGAGAACCATGCACCAACATTTCCATAACCCACAACGTCGCCATCTATTAATAGGGAGTGCACGTGCACTGGCCGCCGCCAATCTGGCGACCTGGTCATTGGGCAGTCTGGCGCAGACTGCCGGGGCCAAACCCTTGCCCGCCTACCTGGGCTGGAAGGACCCCGGCAGCATGATCGTGCACAGCGGCACCACGGTGGAGACAGCACGCGCCGTGGCCGGTGCCTCCATCGTGACCCCCGCCATTCAGCTGTACATCCGCAATAACCTGCCGGCACCGGACGCCGCCATCGTGGCGAACCGGGATGCCTGGGAAGTGTCCATCGAGGGCGTCAAAAAACCGCGTAAATTGACGGTGGCCGATCTGAAGAAGATGGGCGAAGAATCCTTGCCCATGGTGTTGCAGTGTTCGGGCAATGGCCGAGGATATTTCCCCAGCAAACCCAGCGGCACGCCCTGGCAGGTAGGTGCCGCAGGCTGTGTGATATGGCGTGGTGTGCCCGTGCGCACCGTGGTCGCCGCGTTGGGTGGAACCCTCAAGGACCGGCTCTTCATGACGGGTACCGGGGGTGAAGTGCTGCCGGCCGGCTTGGACCCCAAAACCGTTGTGGTGGAGCGTTCCGTGCCGCTCTCGGCCATGGCCGATGCGATGCTCGCCTGGGAGATGAACGGCGCCCCGATACCGCTGGCCCATGGCGGGCCCTTGCGTTTGATCGTGCCGGGCTTCACCGGCGTCAACAGCATCAAGTACGTGAAGACCCTGGCCTTTACCGCCACCGAAAGTGATGCGCGGATCATGTCGCACGGCTACCGCATCAGCCCTCCCGGTGGCAAGGGCGACCCCACGCAACCGTCGGTACAAGAGATGAATATCAAGTCGTGGATTTACTCCCCGGCACCCGACAACGCCCGGCTCAAGCCCGACATGCAACGTATAGAAGGCGTCGCCTTTGGTGGCCTGCACGGTGTGCGGCAGGTGGAAGTGTCCACCAATGGCGGGGAAAACTGGACACAAGCCCGCCTGGTGGGACCCGACCTGGGCCAATACGCCTGGCGGCAGTTTGTGCTGGAGGCACGCCTACCCGCCGGTGCCCACCTGCTGGTCAGCCGCGCCACCGATACCGCGGGCAAGGTCCAGCCCCGCGAGCGGCTGGAGAATGCCGGGGGCTACAACAACAACAGCTGGCTGGACCACGGCGTGAAGGTCAACGTTGCTTAACATGACCCCCACGCTGGTCGCTTCGCGTACTGCGCTGCCCCCCGAGGGGGAGCAATTCGCCTTGGGGCGGCCCGGCGGCGAATTAACCCCCACACTTGTCGCTTCGCGTACTGCGCTGCCCCCCGAGGGGGCGCAATTCGCCTTGGGGCGGCCCGGCGGCGAATTAACCCCCACACTTGTCGCTTCG
>JAZKIR010000005.1:0-40653 GCA_040384785.1 Pseudomonadota bacterium | reverse complement strand
GGCGAATTAACCCCCACACTTGTCGCTTCGCGTACTGCGCTGCCCCCCGAGGGGGAGCAATTCGCCTTGGGGCGGCCCGGCGGCGAATTAACCCCCACACTTGTCGCTTCGCGTACTGCGCTGCCCCCCGAGGGGGCGCACTTTTGCCTTGGGGCGGCCCAGCGGCAAAACATGACCCCCACGCTTGTCGCTTCGCGTACTGCGCTGCGCCGTTTGGGGTTGTTGGCCTCGCTGGTGCTGGCCTGCGCGTGGCCCGCAGGGGCCTTTGCCGATCCGGCGCAGCTTGCACTAGGCAAGGAGCTGTTCACACGCGGGGCCGTGCCCTCCTGTGCCATCTGCCATACCTTGAAAGACGCTGGTAGCGAGGGCGCTGTTGGCCCCGTTCTGGACGAACTCAAACCCGACGCCAAACGTGTGGCAACCGCATTGCGCAACGGCATCGGGCAAATGCCTTCGTTTGCGGGGCAACTGACGGAAGCGCAGATCCAGGCCTTGGCAGCGTATGTTGCGGCGGCGAGTGGTGCTGGGAAATAGGCGCGGTTTTATACCTTCGCGCTAACTTGCGGAGTCGGGCGTCTGCCGCAGTACGCAGCGCTGGGCCTGGCACGTAGCGCCAGGATCGGGAAGGTAGCGACAGATGGCCCGCATGCCGGTATCCGCCTGGCGTTGGCGTTGCAGAGCCGATAGTTGGGTCGCCAGCGCTTTTAACTTCTCACCGCCCTGTCCATTGTTGTGTTGGGTTGACCAAGGCTTCCATGCAGCCGGGCCACCGCAGGCGTTGGCGCCCAGTTCCAGCGTGCGGCACTGGGCATCGGTGGTGCAGGGTGCGTCGGCAATTGCTGTGTTGATCTGCTGCAAGAGCGCCGCTTCGGCTTCGCGTGCGCTGCCCTTTGCAGGCGATTGGGGGGAACTAGCGGCAGTGGTATGAACCGTCGTCGAAACGGGGACTGCAGATGCGCAACCAGTAACACCGAGCAGGGCCCATACCAACAAGCTCAATTGCAATCGCTGCGCGCGGGAGTAGTCGCTGGTAGATGTTGGATTGTGCATGGCGAGATTCCTAGAGTGCATTCGTCTTAGTGTTGCCTTGCACCAGTATGCGCCGATGGCTTGCTGACGATAGCTATAGGGTGATCAGCGAGTTCTACAAGCGAAAGGAATATTCCAGACCACTCGGTTTGCTAAGGCCGCATTCCGATAGCAAGTATTCGCGCTGAGAGTCTCCGGTCATTTGTAACGGTGGTATCTACGAACTCAAAGATGGATCGAACGATCGGTAACAACTATATTGGGCCTTTAAGTTCGTCGCCTTGTGGCTGCTTTGACAGGCGCATTGATCATTGAAGTTGGAGAATGAAACGCGTCAAGCGACAACCTAACCGACACGTTCAACCTCGAGAGTATGGTGCGCGACCAGGAACGCAATGCCACTGATCGGATGCGACAACGGTTTACCAATGGTTCGGTCTGCACGGAAGCGCGCGAGTTCGTGTGCATACATCGCAACTTCTTCGGTGTGCGATTGCAAGTATTGCTGTACAAGACGCGCGGCGGCGTCTCGATTGCAAGACCACAGCGCAGTCTCGACCAACCAATCGATTCGCTCAGCCTCGGTGCGGCGAAAAACAGCAGTTCCGATGGCTGACTTGTTTGACCAAGCGTCGAAAGCAGGCAACGCAAGCGCCTGAATTTTTGCCAAAAGATCGCTGAGCTCCTTCTCCCGGGTTTCTCTGTCGACCAATTGCCACGTCAGGTAGTCGCTCGCATCACTAAGGTACCCCAACTGGCGACCCCAAACGAAATCACGACCGTATTTTGTCCCTTCGGACTCGGTCCACCGTTTGAGGCTGCTGGACTTAAGAGTTACATGGGCCGAAACTTCCACACTAACACCAGAAAGATTTGCGCTGCCTTTTCGCAGATCAATCACCTGGGTGAACTCTCCTAGTTTGCGTTTGAGAGCCAATTGACTTGGCACCGACTTGAACCCTAAAGACTTCAGATGCTCATGGAGGTATCCAAGCGCTTGTTGCAAAACGTCCTCTATACGCTCAACGTCGGACGGCAACGGTAAGAACCTAGCCTCTTTAGTCTTGTGCCGCCCTGCCACGACGTGGCCTGTGTGGTCATCAAGCGATGTCAGCGATGTCACCATCTCGAGGTTTCTCGGTAGCCGAGTAGCGCAAGCAAGTAACCAAGCGACTTGCGCGCGAGCGAATGGAATAAAAAAGGTGACATGGCACGTCGATCATACAAGCCCGAGTGCAAGCCATTCACATTCGTTATTGCAGGCAATGCATTTAAGAAATGCGCCCCTAGCCCTCGCAAAATATGCCTATGTAGCTACCATTTGCATAGCGCACGAATAACCCACACTACATCGCACACACCAGTACGAGCATCAATGCGATGGCAACAAGGCCCGTTCACCCCCGCCGCGCACTAGTCCACAAAGCCGCCGCCACAATCAAGCCACCGCCCACCCAGCCCATCACCCCCAGGCTCTCCCCCAACCACAGCACCGCAAACAGCGCACCAAAGGCCGGCTCGCTGCTGGTCAGCAAGGCGACGCGGCTCGGCGCGCTGTGTTTCAGCGCCCAGTTCTGTGCAAAAAAAGCGAACACTGTGCAGCCCAGCACCAGGTAGATGCTGGCCTGCCAAAACGCGGGCGCCACAGGCAGAGGTGGAAGACCGCCTGGGGTGCTCAAGGCCAGCAACAGGCTGCCAAATCCAATCACGCCAGCCTGCACGGCCGTCAACGCCAAGGCCGGCGCCGTGCTACCACGTGTCAGCTTGCTGGTCTGGCAAACGGTGATGGCGCGCAGCAGCGCGGCAGCCAGCATCAGCGCATCGCCCCAGCCCATGTCGCCGATCAAGCCTCCGCTCAACAAGGCCGCGCCCAGCAACGAAACAGCGGCAAACACAAACACGCTGCGCGCGGGTTTGATGCGCAGCATCCACCACTCCACAAAGGGTGTGAACACCACACACAGGCTGATCAGGAAGGCCGCATTGCTGGCCTGGGTCAGCGCCACGCCAAAGGTCTCGCACAGGAAGATGCACAACATCAGGCCACCCAACGGCCAACCGGTGCGCAACGCATCGCGCAGTTGCTGGCGCTGCAGCCGCAGCAGCACGGGCAACAGCAGCACAAAGGTCAGGATAAAACGCACCGCCAGAAACCCCAACACCGGGTAGTAGGCCAGCGCGCCCTTGGCCACGCCATAACTGGTGCCCCAAACCACGGCCACGGCCAGCAGCAGCAGGTCGGACAGGCGCAGCAGGTGTTTGGGCTGGGAGAGGGTCAGGGTGGTCATGGCAACAGCGTGGTATGGGCGCTAAAAGAGCGCGGGCTTGAAGTGCCCTCATTGTTTATTTAATCTCCATTGCTGATAATCCACAGATGAAGAACAGCACTTGTGCGCGATGAGCATCAATAACCCTCTGGACAGCCTGCCCGACATGGCCGTGTTCGCCCGCGTCGTGGACGCTGGCAGCTTCTCGGCGGCGGCCCGCCAACTCGGGTTGACGCCATCCGCAGTGAGCCGCCAGGTGGCACGGCTGGAGGGCGTGCTGCGTGTGCGCCTGCTGGAGCGCACCACACGCAAGCTGCGCCTGACCGAGGCGGGCACCGCCGCCTATGACCGCTGCCAGTCGCTGTGGACTGCGGCGCGCGAGGTGCTGGCGCTGAGCGACACCCACACCGCCGTGCCGCGCGGGCTGGTGCGCATCAGCATGGCCAAGGCCGTGGGTCGCCAGCTGATCCACCCGCTGATGCCGGGCTTCTTGCGCGCCTACCCCGAAGTGGACGTGCAGCTCGTCATCACCGACCGCGTGGTCGACCTGTTTGAAGACGGCATAGACCTGGCGATCCGCGCCACCGACACACCACCACCCGGCCTGGCCGGACGGCCGCTGATGCAGTTGCGCCATGGCGTGTATGCCATCCCGGCCTACCTGGCCGAACGCGGCACACCCAGCCATCCGCGCGATCTTGCGCAACACAGCTGCCTGTACCTGGGTGAAGACGAACGCGACCGCAACTGGCGCTTCCAAAAGGACGGAGTGGAGACCAGCGTGCGTGTCAGCGGCCGTTACGTGGCCAACCACAGCGAGGTGCGCCTGGAAGGCGCGCTGGAAGGCTTTGGCATCGCCAGCCTGCCCGAATTTGCCGCCCGCGCGCATTTGCACAGCGGCGCGCTGCTGCCCGTGCTGCAGGAGTGGGAACACAAGACCGACTACGCCGGCACGGCTTGGCTGCTGTACCCGCCAAACCGTTTTCTGGCGGCCAAGCTCAGGGTGTGGATTGACTATGTGGTGAAACGGCTGGCCGGTTGAGGCCACGCGATCCTTTGGGTGTTTGACCTGCCGCACATACGCCCTGCAGTGACAAGGCAAAATCAGGACCAATGACGCATCCCGCCCACTCCCCTGCATCCGAATACCCCCTCGCCGCGCGGCAACCCATTTCCGCCATGCTGCTGGCCGCCGGACGCGGCGAGCGCATGCGGCCGCTGACCGACCTGACGCCCAAGCCGCTGCTGACCGTGCAGGGCAAGCCGCTGCTGCAGTGGCACCTGGAGGCGCTGGCGCAGGGTGGCTTTGACAATGTGGTGGTCAATACGGCATGGCTGGGCGAGCAGATTTCCGCGAGGTACCAAAACGTTTTTATGCCCCAGCCCTCGTCGGCTATACGTGATTCGCTACTAAAAAAGGAGCAAACCGCTGCAGCTGTCCAGATCCAGTATTCCCACGAAGGAGAGGATTTTGGTGGCGCGCTGGAAACCGCTGGTGGCATAGCCCGGGCCTTGCCGCTGCTGTGCCCGACCCAGACCGGCGCACGTCCATTTGCTGCGCTCCCGCCAACGCAGGCCCAGGCGGACGGCGTGTTCTGGGTGCTGGCCGGCGATGTATTCGCGCCGGACTTTGCATTCCACCAAACCGACGTGGACCGTTTTACCGCCAGTGGCAAGCTGGCCCATCTGTGGCTGGTGCCGAACCCGGAGCACAACCCGCGTGGGGACTTTGGCTTAGCGGTCGACAGCAGCAGCGGTGATGAAACCGGGCTGGCCCTGAGCCTGCCGGCGGACGACCCCCGGCCGCGCTACACCTACAGCACCATCGGCCTGTACCGCGCGGCGCTGTTTGCGCCGCCCTGGTGTGACATTCCCTGGGGCAATCTGCTGGGTATCAAGGCGCCGCTGGTCAAACTGCTGCGTTCGGCGATGGCGCAACACCAGGTCAGCGCCCAGCTCTACACCGGGCGCTGGACCGACGTGGGCACGCCGCAGCGGCTGGAACAGCTCAACGCCGCGCCGTCTCCATGACGCTGCACCGCGCACGATGGGCCTGGATGGGACTGGTGCTGCTGGTCGCACCATTACAAGCCGCACACGCCGCACCCCGCACCGTGCCCGACACCATGGCCGAACGTGTATTGCCCTGCACCGCCTGCCATGGCAAAGAGGGCCGGGCCACCAATGCCGGTTACTTTCCGCGCATCGCGGGCAAACCTGCCGGCTACCTGTACAACCAGTTGGTCAATTTCCGCGACGGGCGGCGCACCAACGCCGCGATGGCGCATTTGCTGGCCTTTATGTCGGACACTTATCTGCGCGAGATCGCCGACCACTTTGCCGCGCTGGACCTGCCCTACCCCCCGCCACAAACCACCAACGCACCGGCACCGCTGCTAGCGCTGGGCCAACGCCTGGTTTTGCATGGTGATACGGCGCGCAAGATCCCCGCCTGTACGGCCTGCCACGGCGCCGCCATGACGGGTGTGGAGCCGGCCATTCCCGGCCTGCTGGGCCTGCCGCGCGATTACGTCGTGGGCCAGCTCGGTGCTTGGCAAACCGGCAAACGCCGCGCCGTGGCACCCGACTGCATGGACGACATCGCCAAACGTTTGACGGTGGAAGAGGTCAGCGCCATTGCCACCTGGTTGTCGGCCCAGACACTGCCCACGCCGAACAAGGCAATTGCGGCACGGACGACGGTGCCGCCCATGGACTGCGGTAGCGGCCTGCGCTAGGTTCGGCTGCCACAACGCCGCAATGCAAGCCCCATGACGCCAACGCCCTCACAAACTTCGCGTTCCCGTATGCCACGCTGGCTGCGCTGGACCCTGGCCCTGCTGTTGCTGGCACTGTCCGCCATCGCCCTGGTCGCCTGGCTGAATGTGCGTGGCGAATCTGCCTTGCCATCCAACGAGCCGGCATTTGTCGCCACACCGCTGCAGATCACACAAGGCGCTTACCTGGCCAAAGCCGGCAACTGCGCCGCCTGCCACACGGTGCGCGGCGGCGCGGCCTATGCCGGTGGCCTGGGCATTGCGACACCCTTTGGCACCGTCTACGCCAGCAACCTGACGCCGGATGTGAACACCGGCATCGGCGCATGGACCGCGTCCACCTTCTGGCGCGCGCTGCACCATGGCCGCTCGGCCGACGGGCGCTTGTTGTACCCGGCCTTTCCGTATGCCAGCTACACACAGGTCAGCCGCGCCGACAGCGACGCGCTGTTTGCCTACCTGCGCAGCCTGCCACCGGTGTCCCAGCCCAATCTGCCGCATAACCTGGCTTTCCCATACAACAGCCAGGCCGCACTGGCGGTGTGGCGGGCCCTGTTTTTCAAACCCGCCACGTTCGAACCCGAGCCTGCCAAGCCACCGGAATGGAACCGTGGTGCCTACCTGGTGCGCGGGCTGGGCCATTGCGCGGCCTGCCATGCCGAGCGCAACGCGCTGGGTGCCACCCGCTCCGCCAGTGCGCTGGCCGGCGGCATGATTCCCATGCAGCACTGGTACGCGCCGTCGCTGGCATCCCCACAAGAGGCTGGTGTGGCCGACTGGGACACCCAACAGGTGGTGGACCTGCTGCAAACCGGCGTCTCCGCACGCGGCAATACCATGGGGCCGATGGCCGAGGTCGTCTACGGTAGCACCCAGCACCTGAGCCGGGCCGACCTGCGCGCCATGGCCGTCTTTTTGCAGGATGTGGCACCGGCCCAGGCGGAGCCACCATCCCGCGCACCCGCCAAGCCGGACAACACACTGTTTACCAGCGGCAAAAAGCTATACACGCGCCACTGCGCCGACTGCCATGGCGAACAAGGCGAAGGCGCGCCCGGTGCCTACCCGGCGCTGGCGCACAACCGGGCCGTGGCGCTGGGCACGCCCGCCAACCTGATCCAGGTCGTGTTACACGGCGGTTATGCACCGGCCACCGCCGGCAACCCACGCCCCTATGGCATGCCACCGTTCCGGCAGACGCTGGAGGGCGCCGAGATTGCCGCCGTGCTGACCTATATCCGCCAGGCCTGGGGCCACGCCGCCAGTACCGTGACGCCGCTGGACGTGCTGCAGCACCAGCAGTGAACCAAGCGAGCCCACGCCTTGGTGCGCCTGCCTGGGTGGGCATCCAGAGCACTCTGTTTACCCGATTTGGGTTTATTGAGGCAAGCCCATTGCAAAATCTGCCGCTAGCCCTCGTCGAATATGTGTAATGCGCTATTTATTTCATAGCAACTGAAAACTACCAGCTATACGTCACCGTCATCTGCAGCCCCTCGGCGGTGCCACCGGTGCCGCCTTGGTGCACCGGATAGTCGGTCGTGCGCGAATACTCCAGCTGCAGCTTCAGCCCCTCTTGCACCCACTCGCCCGCGGTCAATGTCCAACGCGCATACGGCAAAGCCCCAACCCGCGAGCGGGAGCCGTTGAGCAGTTGGATGGCACCGGCCAGATCACGGGTTTCCGAATAACCAATGGCCGCATACGTGCCTTGTGCACCTACCGCCTCGATCCACGGATTCCAGTCGAACTGGTAACCCACGGCCAACTGCCAGGCACTGGGCAAGATGCTGACCGTTGCGCCCGCGCCGTCCCGGAACACGGCGCGTTCGGTGGCACCGTTCCATTCACCCACCAGTTGCCACGGGCCCAGCGACATCTTCAGCGTCGACGCCAGGCCACGCACCGTGCCCAGCTGGTTCAGAAAAGGCCGGTACTCCGCGGACAAAAATCGGCTGTCAAAAACCGACGACAGGTAGTCCACGCTGACGTCCAGCGACCAGGGGCAAAACAAGTCTGTGCTGCGGATCTCGCTGTAGCGTTTGCCGCAGTGGCCGTGTGTGCGGTAGCCCAGGCGGCCATTGACGTTGTGGCTGAAGTCGCGGGTATTGCCGACGTTGTGGCTCTCATAAAACACCACGTCGCCGTAGAAAGGCGGCGGGTCGGGCGGAAAACTCACCGGCGTGCGCGGCACCGGCCGCTCGGGCACCGGCACATAACCCATGCCCCGGCCCGCGGTGCCCAGCAGCGGTGCCAGCACCTGGGGCCGCACCGGCGGCACCAGCACCGGCGGTGGGCTCCGCGTCAGCGGCGGTGTAGGAAGCCCGAAACCAAAACCGATGGCATCGCGCCGGGTCTCGAAAGCGTCGGTGGTCAGCGGGCTCTCGATGGACAACACATCCGCGCGGTGCACACCGGTGGAACTGCCAAAGCCCAGCGTCATGCGGCCCGCCTTCATGTAGATCGGAAAGCGCTGCAAGTCGCCAATCGTGATCGTGGCCGTGTCTACCGTGAAGCGGTCCACGCCGGATTCGAAACCCTGGGTGTTCCGGAACGTGACATCGCTGCCATCGGTGTAGCCCATCACCAGGTGGGCCACGGACCAGGGGTTGGCCTGGATCTCCAGATCCAGTTCGGCGGTGCTGAGCCTTGTTGCGGTGACCGTGGGGCCAGAGAAATCCTGTTGTTTGCCGGTGCGCACTTCGATGGCGCCACCCAGTGTGACGGCCTGGTTGATCTTGGAGCCCAGCTTGGACATGGAATCGCGGATGATGGAACGCGTGGCGTCCGCCTGGGCCATCCGGGACAACTCCAGTTCCCTGACACGCCGCGCCAGGTCATCATCCTGCGCGCTGGCCGTGGCAGCCGTGTTTGCCGCAGGGGCCGCGCTGTCGGTGGGCGCAGTGGCAGTGGCCGGCGCAGGCAAACCTGTTGCAGGCTGCCTGGCCAGCTTCTCGGCCTCCAGCGCCTGCACGCGGTCGGCCAGCGCGCGGTTCTGCGCCTGCAACGCAACAAAGGCGCGCTTCAGCTCGGCCACATCGGCGTCCAGCGTGTTGCTGTTGTTGTCGGCGCCCAGGCTGGGGGCGCTGATGCCCAGGCCCAACACGGCACAGGCAAGACTACGGGCAAGCAGGGAGTCATAGGTCATGGGGAAAAATGCCTTTTTTGGTTATGCACTGTGGAAGGCCTGCACGGGCTCCAGCCGTGCGGCGCGGGAGGCGGGATAGAGGCCGGACAACACACCGATGACACCGCCCACCAGTGGGGCCAGCAGCGGTGCGGCCGGGTCCAACACGGGGCTCCAAACCTGGTAGGCCGACACACCAATCACGACCAGCACACCCAGGCTGGCGCCCAGAATGCCGCCGACCACACCCATGGACGCACTCTCCAGTAAAAACTGCAGCGCGATATGCCGGCGTGTGGCGCCGATCGCGCGGCGCAAACCAATCTCTCCGGTGCGCTCCATGACACCCACCAGCGTGATGTTGGCAATGCCCAGCGCACCGACGATGAGCGACAGGCCGCCCAGCATCAGAAACATCAGGTCCAGATCACTTTGCACCTCGTCGCGTACACGTTTGGGCTCTTGTGGCACCTGCACCTTCAGCACCCGTGGGTCATCGGGGCGCAGCGCCAGGCGGGCCTGGTCCGCGATCAGGTAGGCCGCACCGATCTGCGTCTCGACGACCACGGTGCCCGGCCCCGCCAGGCCGAAGTAACGGCGCGCCGTGCCCTCCGGGATCAGCACCGAGGCCAGCAGTTCCGGCTTGCGCGCCACATCGCGCAGCACACCAATCACCATGTAGGGCTGGTCACCAATCGCAATCGCCGGCAAACGCTCCAGCGCGTGTATGCCCAAACGCGCCGCGGCATCCGGCCCCAGCACGGCCACCTTGTCGGCGCGGCTGGAATGGCCAGCATCAGGGAAGCGGCCGCTGGCCAGGTCGGCCCGCACGGCGCGGAACAGATCGGGCGACGCGGCGCGCACCGCCAGCTTCAGCGCGCTCTGGTTCGTGGGGTCGCGCACCGGCGAGGCGCTGACCAGTGCGTTGCCGATGTCAACATCACTGAGCAGCCCCACCGCCGCCACGCCGTTCAGGCGTTGCAGCCGCTGCGCTGCGTCCCACGGAATGGCGTGTGGGTCGACGGTGCCGGTGCTCGTGCCGGGGCGCGCCGTGACAAACAGCTCGGTGGCGGCCAGCTGGTCAAACTGGCTGATGATGCGGTTGCCGGCCGTGCGTGTCAGACCCACGGTGGCCACCAGCGCCGACATGCCGATCACCACACCCAGCACCGTCAGCAGCATACGCACGGGCCGCGCAAACATGCCGGCCAGGGCTTCGTTGAACAGGTCCTGTGCGCGGATGCCGGAGCGTGGTGCAGCCGTACTTGCACGGCCTGCGGGCGACACTTCCTCCTCGGCGTGCGCCTGGGCCTGACCCTGCGGCGGCTCCGTGGCAGCCTGTTCGGCCGCCGTAGGCGGCTGGGCCTGCATGGCCGCGCCATTGCTGTCCACTTCGGTCAAGAAACCATCCACGATGTGCACCCGACGCCGCGACCGCCTGGCCACGTTTTCGTCATGTGTGACAACCACCAGCGTCAGCCCATCCGTATTCAGCTCTTCAAAAAAATCCAGGATGGACGCGGAGCTTTTGGAGTCCAGGTTGCCGGTGGGTTCGTCGCACAACAACAAGCTGGGTGAACCCACCAGCGCACGTGCAATGGCGACGCGTTGGCGTTCCCCGCCCGAGAGTTTGTAGGGGAAAAATTCGGTGCGCTGCGCGAGGCCCACACGCTGGATCGCCGCCATCGCCCGTTCGCGCCGGCCGTCCAGCGGAAGGCGACGGTAGACCTCGGCCAGCATCACGTTCTCCAGCACACTGCGGTAGGGCAACAGGTGAAAGGCCTGGAACACAAAACCGATGCGTTGGCTGCGCAGCCCGGCCCGCTCGTCGTCGCTGAGCAGTGTGGTGTTTATGCCGTCGATGAAGTAGTGACCGCTGCTGGGGCGGTCCAAGCAGCCCAGGATATTGAGCAGCGTCGACTTGCCGGCACCCGAAGGGCCGACGATGGACAACCAGTCGCCGCGGTGCAGCGACAGATTGATGTCGGTCAGCGCGTGCACTGCCGGGTCGGTGCCAAACACCCGGCTGACGCCGCGCAGCTCCAGCACGGTGGCCGGTGCACCACCCTGTGCCGCACCCGTGTGTACAACACGCCTCATTTGCCACCATCCCCGCCACCCTTGGGCGGGTTATTGTTGTAGCCCACCACCACCAGTTGGCCGGGCTCCAGCTTGCCACCGCCGCGTGGTGTCACCTCAACAAAACCATCAGCCGCCAGCCTCGGGGTCACCACCACATACTCCAGGCCTTGTTTGCCCTGCACCTGCACCCGCGAGCTGCCGTCCGCGGCCAGCGACAACGCGCTGACGGGCACGGCGGTGACTAAACCGTTCGTCGACTGGATGGGAATCGTCAGCCGCACGGAAAAACCCTCCAGCGGCGTGGAAACGGGGTCCACCTTGACCTCAAAATAAATATGAAAACCATCCACACCGCGTGTGCCCGGTGTGTTTGCCACCTGCTGCACCACGCCGGTGGCATTCACGCCCAATGCCTGCTCGTCGATAGTCACCTTCATGCCCGGCTTGACCAGCGCCGCGGCCTCCAGCGGCAGGCTGGAGTCGATGGCCAGCTGGTTGTCGGTGACCGTCAGCACCGGCCCGCTGGCCGCGGCGCCCACGGCCGCCTTGAGTTCTTCCACACGCACCGGCAACGCCTTGATAAACACCACCTCATCCACCGGCACCTGCACGCCCAGCTTCTGGCGCGCCTGCGCCAGGTCTTGCGCCAGCTGCTGCGCGCGCTGACCGGCCAAGCGGGCGTCCAGCTTGGCCAGTTCCTGGGCATCCAGCACGGCCCGCACGGCCCGTTCACCTTCGAGGCGGGCGGCCTTTTCGGCCAAATGCGCGGCCGCCACGGCGGCTTGCGCCACTTCGATCTTGCGCGCCACCTGTGCCGCGGCACGCTCCGCGGTGGTGACGGCCGTACGCCCCTCCAGGCGAGTCTTGGACGCGTTGGCGCGGGCCAGGTCGACCTTGGCCTGGGCCGCCAGGCGTGCCGTGTCGGGCTGGCGCGGGTCCAGGCTGACGAGGGCCTCGTCGGCAATCTGCGCGGCCAGGTCGGTGTCGGCGGCCGTGTTGGCATGTTGGGCCTTGGCGCGCTCGACCTGCAGCGCCAGCGCCAGGTCGGTTTCGCGGCCGGCTTCCAGCACACGCAACTCTTCCGTGCGCGTGGCCAGCTCGGCGCTGGCGGTGCGGACGTTGTGTTCGGCCGTGGCGCGTGCCGCTTCTATCGCCGGTGCGGCGGATGCGACCGCCGCCTGTGCGGACAGCGCCGCCTTGGCCGCATCACCCGCGTCGCGCTCCAGCGTGTGCAGCGCCGCCAGTTGTTCGCGTGTGGGGCCAAACGGCTCCCAGCCCTTGGACTTGTACCACTGGGCCACAGCCGCCGCCGTTTGCTGGTCGTAGACACCATCGATAGGGCCTGGGTTGAAGCGCATACGGCTCAGGGCCTGCTCCAGCTGGCGCACGTCATCACCGCTCACGCCCGGCACCAGGTCGCGGTAGGCCGGCAGAGCACCCTGCAGCACAAACACCGGGCGCCCCGACGCGGTCAACAACAGCCCGCCCTCGTTCATCTGGGTGTTGCGCAAGGGCAGTATCGTGATCAGGCTGGCGGCAGGCTTTAGCGTCGACGGCGCGAGGTTCACCGGCTGCGGCAGGCCGTAACGGGCCGTACCCCGCGTGACAATGCTGGAGCCCAGCACACGCCGCTCCACCGGCACCAGGATGGGCGACGGCGCGGGCGGTGCCGTTCGCGCCGCCGCCTCGGCGGGTGATTCGATGCGTGAACCCAGGCCCCAGGCCACGGCAGCCACCACCGCCACGCCACCCAGAACAGTGGACAACTGCTTGATGCGTTGTGTAGCCATTACCTACTCGCCCGGGCACTCATGGGCGGCCTGTCTTGTTGCCGGCGCGGGTGAACATTTCCTTGGCGATCTGTTCCTCCACCGGCTCGATCAACTCCTCCACCATGTCCATGTTTTTCTTGGCAACCCGGCGTTCGTAGTTCTGCAAATCCGCCAGGGCCTTGCGTTGCTCGGGTGATAACTTTTCAGCTGGAATGGACTGGCCCTGGGTCAGCACGTCGAGGCGTTTGCGCACATCGGCTTCCACCTGGTCGGGGTGGCTGTAGTCAAAGCCCTGCTTGCGCATGCGGTCGGCATATTTGCGCAGCGCCGCCTTCATGCGTGGGTCCTGGTTGATCTGCGCATCCTTGGGGTTGTAATAACTCGCGGCCAACTGGTCGGGCTTGAAGACCTGTTCCACTCCCTTGCGCGTACACCCACCCACGCGGGCGAAATTCTCTTGCTCCAGACTGGTCGCAAATGTGGCGTCCGGATTCTGACCGAACAAGGCGCGGGTATAGGCCACCTGGTCCGCTGGGGACAGCCCCTTGTAAACCGCTACATTGCGCTCGCCCAGGCCCAGCTTGGCGGGGCTGTAGCCGGTCTCAAGTTGCGGTGGCCGCCCGGTGTAAAAAGTGGACACGCCAAAGCCGTACTTTTCGATGAACTCCGTCTCGCTGACGCCGGGCAGATTCTTGTCTGCCGTCATGCCGCGGCGCACCGTGTCGTAGTCGGCTGCGATGTACTCAAAACCCTGGGCCCGCATGCACTGGGCGATCAAGCCTTCGACCTTCTCGACGGCTGCGACGAGTTCCTTGTGGCTCATGCCGAACTCTTCGGTGCCGGCATCCTTGGGTGTGCTGGCGCCAGTGGCGTTACCGGCATGGACCAGCAACAAGAGTGCAACACCCGCACACTCCAGAAACCGATGGTTCATGGTGCCATTTCTCCTATGGAAGTGCGGGCATCAAGGCGTGGTCTGCGCCAGCGGCACATGCTGGATCGGCGAGGGTGGGTACATGGAGCCACGTTTCTCCAGCTCCAGCGCGGTGGCGCGCACCTGTGCCAGCTCGGCCGGGCTCAGCTGGTGCACCTTGACCAGGTTCAGCACTTCGCTGGTATCCGTCTTTTTGCCCCTGTGGCCTACCGCCACATTGCCAACACCGCGGGCGTAGTACTTGAGCTGGAAGACACCCGGGTTGGCCGCATCAAACTCATCCATGACCAGCACATCCTCATAACTGCCGGCCGGAACCTTGAGCTTCTGGCCCATCTTGTAGACGCGACCGCGATCGGTCCAGTTGAAGGGTGGAGGTGCATAACCCTCGGAAAAACTCGGCGTATTGGGCTGTGGATTCGCCGGCATCATGATGCCGGCCTTGGCGCCTTCGGGGTTGCCGATATGCCAGATCTGGCCCCCGACAAAACCTTCTTCATCATGGACTTCGCGGTACTGCCCCAGGTGCCAGACATTGCCCGCCTTGTCCTGGGCGAAGAAGGTCAGTTCTTTCTCAATGGCCACACCGTCGCTGATGTCGGTGTCGTAGACCACGCGGGTGCGTACGCCACCAATTTCCTTGACCAGGTCGGTGACGGTGAACACGATGCGGTGCGGCAGGCGCTTGCCTTCCTCCATGGTGTAGCCCTCGTATATCCACTGCGTGCCCGGCTTCAACGGCAACCAGGGGTTGTCGATATGTTCGGAACGCTCAAACGCCTTGGGGTCGAGTTCTTCAAACTGCTTCGCACCCGGCTCGACAAACGCGCTGTCCGCCGGGGCGGCCTTGGTTTTTTCTTTTTTGCTCGCCGCCATGGCGCTGCCACTCAGCAGGCCCAGCGTCGCGGTGGCAATTACCAGCACGCGAAAAATCCGCGTGCGCGTCGATAGGCCTGAAACCAAGCTTTTGGGATGTGTTTTCATGATTGTGTCCTTCTCTAGTCGGTTCCGACAATCGCGCCGGACTGCATGTCCACGAAGACATCTTTCTCGCCTTTTTTCTCGGTCTGGATCTCGACCACATAGACGTGTTTGCCGCGCTTCTTCTCGATCGCCACGTCGGTCACCTTGCCCGGCACCTTCTTCAGCGCAATGACCTTGGCCTGTTCCTCGGTGACGGAGTTGGGCGCTGGCGGGTTCTGTGCAAAGACATAACCGGCGAAGGCCAGAACCGCGGCGCCCAACAGCAGGTTGCCGCGTGCGCGGTCCTTGGGGCGTGTGGGGCTGCGTGGCTTGGGGTGGTGGGGTTGCATAAAAGTCTCCATGAAAGAAATCATTTGCCCGCGGTGACAAACGCGGTCTCGATGAACGAGGCGTTTCCGCCGCTGGCCACGGTGCCGATGGCGAGCTTGTATTCGGTGCCCGGACGCAAGAACCCTGCGGGCACACTGAACGACGTGGTGTTGGCCGGCAGGTTGACCTTGATTTCCCGGCCCGACGCTTCCTGCTCAAGGACCAGCACATAAGCCGACAGCCCGTGGACCGCTTGCCAATTGAGCAGCAGGCGCTTGTGCGCCACGTTTGTTGCATCCGGGCGCGGATGGATGAAACGGGTGGGGGCCGGGAGCGCATGGCTCAGTACGGCGCTGCCCTCGAGTTGCTCACCACCCGCGCTGCGGCCCGAGAACGTGTAGGTGCCGGCGGGAAAGTCGGCTTGCACGCTGCCGTCATTGCGGGGCTCCGGAGACTCCAGCACCAGGCTGCGTATGCCGAGTCGGGAGTCAGGGGTCTTGAAGTCGACGACGGTGCGTCCATCCGGTGCCTTGACCTGCAGGGCCGTCAATCCGCCCTTGCCCCCGGTGGCCTCGAATTTGACCTCGGCGTCCTGGTCCTGCACGTTTTGCTCCAGGACAACCTTGACATACTCAAACGCTGTGCCGGCGTGTGCGGTGCCAAGGCCTGCGCCCAGGAGCAGCGCTGCCGTGGTGATGAGGTGCCGTGCCATGCTGATCTCCTGGGTAAATGGGGTCGTGGTCGATAGGCCGTCTTGTGCCGGGGCAGGCGCTTCATGCCGGAGCCACCTGGGGCGGCAACGCCTGGGGTGCTGACGCGTGCGCCGTGCCGGCGCCGAAGCGCAGGTAGAGGGCCGGCACAATGAACAGGTTGAGCAGCGTCGACGTGACCAGGCCGCCCAGGATGACCACCGCCATCGGGTATTCGATTTCCTGGCCTGGCAGATCGCCAAAGATGACCAGTGGCAACACGGCCAGCCCGGCCGCACCGGCGGTCATCAGAATCGGCGACAGGCGCTCACGCGCACCACGCAACACCAACGACAGGCCGAAGGGCTCGCCTTCCTGCACCTCCAGGTGCTGGAAGTGGCACATCATCATGATGCCGTTGCGCGCCGCAATGCCCAGTACCGTCAGGAAACCCACCAACGAACCCAGCGACACGACGCCACCCGCGATATAGGCCGCAACCACTCCGCCGACCAGCGCAAAGGGCAGGGTCAGGAACGTGATCAGGGCCAGCCGCCAACTGCGAAATGTCAGTTGCAGCAGCAACAGGATGGCGACCAACGCGACCCCGGTATAAAACAGGATGCGCTCACGCGCCGCCTTCAACTCGACATACTCGCCCTGCAAAACGGCACGGTAGCCGATCGGAAAAGCAATCTTGTCCAGCCGGCTCTGCACGTCCTGGGCCACCGATTCCAAGTCCCGCCCTTTCACATTGGCTTGCACGTCGATGCGGCGCGAAGCGTTTTCGCGTTTGATCACATTCGCGCTGGGCACCACGGCGATATCGGCCACTTCGCTCAGGCGCACCCGCTGGCCCGTGGGTGTGTCGATCAGCATGCGCTCCAGCGAGCTCAAGCTGTGCCGCCATTGCGGTGAGGTCCACACCTGCACGTCATAGGTGCGGCCACTGTTGAAAATATCACCGACCTCCTCGCCGGCCATCAACGTGGCAGACGCGCGACGTACATCACCGGGCTTGAGGCCGTAGCGTTGCGCCGCGTCGAGCTTCACCTTGACCTGCACCTCCGGCACCTCGGTGATCAGTTCCTTGTGCAGGTGATCAAGGCCTTGCACGTCGGACAGGGCTTGGCGCACCTCTTCCGCCTTGTCGCGCAGCAACTGCATATCGGAGCCAAAGATGCGCACCACAATGGCCTCGCCCGAGCCCGTCAGCACTTCGCGGATGCGCTCCTTCAGATAGGTCTGCAGGTCGCGGTACAGGCCGGGGTAACCTTTGACCAACTCGTCAATGGCGGCGATGGTCTTGTCGTAATCGACGGTGGGCGCAATGCTGATCCAGTTTTCGCCAAAGTTGACACCCACCACCTCGTCGGCCGCAAAGGCCTGGCCGATGTGGGCGCCGAAATTGCGCACACCGGGGATGGAGCGCAACTCCTTGCTGGCCTGCGTGGTGATGCGCACCATCTCCGGGTGCGAGGTGTCGGGGCTGGTCACCCAGTGCATCAAAAAGTCACGCTCCTTGAACGAGGGCAGCAGCGAGTGCCCCAGCAGTGGCCACATCCCCGCGCCAACCAGTGTGACCACGACCACCACGAGCGGGGCCAGGCGCGTGCCTTTGGGCGCGGCCCGATCCAAAAACGCGCCGTATCGGCGCGAGAGCCAGCGCACCAGTGGCGAGCCGCGGCCCTCCAGCGGGGCGTTGCGCAGCAGAATCAAACCCAGCGCCGGAGTCACCGTGACGGCTACCAGCATGGACGACAGAATGGCCAGCACATAGGCCAACACCAGTGGTTTGAAAAAGGCGCCCGACAACCCTTCCATGAAGAGCACTGGCAGCACGGCCATCACGACGATCAGCGTCGCGTAAACAATCGGCCTGCGGACTTCCAAGGACGCCGCCAGAACGACCCGCGCGGTGGAGCGTTGGCTGCCGGCGGCGCGCTCCTGGCGCAGACGGCGCAAGATGTTTTCGATGTCGATGATGGCGTCGTCAACGACCGCACCAATCGCAATGACAAAGCCTGCAAGAACCATCGTATTCATGGATACGCCGCTGGCGGCCAGCACCAATCCGGCCGCGAGCAGGGACAGCGGAATGGCCACGGTGGCGATCAAGGCTGCGCGCCACTCGTAGAGAAACGCGATCATCACCAGCACGACCAGTACACAGCCTATCAGCAGCGCCGTGGACAGGTTGCGGATTGAATCTTCGATAAAGGTCGCGGGACGGAATATCTTGGTGTCGATGTCGACCCCGGGCAGACCCGGCTTCATGGCCTCCAGCGCGGCTTCCACGCCGCGCGTCACCTCCAGCGTATTGCCCCAGGGAAATTTTTCAACAATCAGCATCAGCCCCGGCCCGTCGTTGATGACCGCGTCCCCAATCGCGCCCTGCGGCCCAAACACAATGTTCGCCACCTCGCCCAACAACAGAGGCTTGCCACGCTTCAATCCGATGGGCACCTGGGCCAGCGTTTCGGGGGTCTGGCTGGCGGAGGTCAGCAGTATCTCCATGCGCTGGTTCGGCGTCTCCACAAAGCCGCCGGTGCCGATGTGCGCACCACCCGAATAACGCAGCAGGCCCACGTCGAGCGCGTCGGACACCGCCTCCTGGACTTCGTCCAGCGTCACGTTGTAGGTGGCGAGGCGATCCGGATCAACCTCTACCTGCAGCATCTTCAGTTGTTCGCCCCAGATGGCAATATTGGCCACACCGGGCACGCCCAGCAGGCGCGCACGGATGGTCCAGTAGGCCAGCATCGACAAATCCATCACCGAGTGGTCCTTGGATGTGATGCCAATCTTCATGACCCGGCTGGTCGATGACAGAGGCGGCATCATGAACGGCGGTGCGGCCCAGGTGGGCAGACTGGGCGTGGCGATGGCGATGCGCTCGGTCACGAGTTGGCGGGTCTTGAGTTCATCCACGCCCGGCTTGAACACTGCCAACACCGACGACAACTGCGGCACGGACTTGGAGCGCAAGTCGGCCACACCGGGCACACCGGCGAGGGCATTCTCCAGCGGTACGGTGATCAGGGACTCCACCTCGGATGGCGAGAGGCCCAGCGCAATCGTCTGGATTTCGACCTTGGCGGGCGCGAACTCGGGAAATACGTCAATCGGCAATTCCCGCAAACGCAGAAAGCCGAAATACATGAGGCACACGCTCACGGCCATCACGAGGAAGCGAAAGCGAAGACTGGTTGTTATCACCCAATGCATCATGGTGTTGTCCTCCAACGGCTGGCGAAAGGCCTAGTGCCCGACGCCGTGTTCAATGCCATGCAATTCGGACGCCCCGACCACAACGACCGCGGTGCCCACAGGTGGCCCTTCTTTCAAATAGGCAACCCCGTCTTTGATGGAGTCGACAACCACCGGGCTGCGCACGAACACATACGGCTGGGGGTTGGTGTAGGCCCAGGTTTTGCCGTTTCGGTCATACAGCAGGGCACCGTAGGGCGCGGTCATGACCCCGGATGACGCGACCGCAACCTGGGCGGTCTTGATGTCGAGTCGCTCCGAAGCCCGTGGGCTCAGTGTGATTTTTTTCAGATCCGAGCCACTGATGGCCTCGACCGTTGAAACCGCAGCCGATTTGCCCACGGCAGCGGCATCAGCCGCCATCGCAGGCCACGGTACTAGTGTGGCACCCAGTACCACTGCGCCAACGCGCAAGTTGTGCAAAGTATTCATGTCAGGATTCCATTCAAAGTTGAAGAGTGGCAGGGGTGGCGGCCGTGCCTTCGCCCGAATCGAGCGAGGTGTGCGCGGAGCGTTCACCAAAGCGCAGGTACAGCGCCGGAACACAAAGCAGCAACCACAGCGTTGCGCTGACGACTCCACCGAGCATGACGATGGCGGCCGGGTGCAAGATCTCCAGACCCGCCACATCACCGAACGCGACAAACGGCAGGGCCAGTGCCACCGTAGCGACGGCACAGGTGAGAATGGCCGGGCTGCGCTCAGCCAGCCCGCGTCGCACCAGGGCCGGTCCAAACGGTTCACCCTGCTGTTCCAGCATCTGGAAGTGCCGCACCAGCATCAGGCTGTTGCGCACACCCAGCCCCAGCACCGCGCCGAAGCCCAGCATGGACCCCAGCCTGAAACTGTCGCTGGCGGCGGACACTGCCAGAAAGCCCCCGAGCATCGCCACCGGCACGCCAAGGAGACTCAGCAAGGCCAGACGCCAGCTACCCAGTGCCGCCTGCAGCAGCAAGAAAATCACCACGCTGGCGGCCAAAAAATAGCTGTACAACGAGCGCAGCGCAGCCTGTCGCGTAAAGTGCTCGCCGATAACCTGCGCGTGGTATTCAAAGGGAAATGGCATCTCCTTGATGCGACGTGCCACTTCACGCGACACAGGTCCCACGTTGCCGTCGGTCACGTCGGCTTCGATGTCGATGCGCCTGGAGACGCCCTGGCGCCGGATCACCCCCGGCGAGTCCGTGGTGCGCACGTCGGCCACGTCGCTCAGGCGCACCTGGGCTCCTGCGGGTGAGTCGAGCAACAGGTTGCGTATGTCGCCGAGGGTGTCGCGCACGGCCGGAGTGCCCACCACCACGACATCGAACACCTTCTGATCCTCAAACAACGCGCCGACCGTGATGCCCTGCACCAGCGTCGAGGCGGCGCGGCGCACGTCACCCGGTTTCAGTCCGTATTGGCGGGCCTTGTCGAGGTCGCTCTTGACTTCGATGGTGGTCTTCTCTGCATGCGCCTCCACGCGCGGATTGGTGATGCCGTCAACCTTGGCCAGCATGGTGCGGATTTCTTCGGCCTTGGTCTGGATGGTGTCCTGGTCATGCCCATAAACACGCACAGTGATGGCGTCATCGCCGCCGGTCAATGTTTCGCGCATGCGCTTGGACAAAAATGTATGGACCGTGCCCTTGAGGCCGGGGTAGCTGTCGACCAGCCGCTGCATGTCCTCGAGCGTGTCTTCGTAATCAACCTGCGGATCGATGTTGACCCACACCTCGGCGGAGTTCACGTCGGCCACTTCTGGGGAGAGCACGGCACGGCCCACCTGTGCCGCCGCGTTGCGCACGCCCTTGATCGCCAGCAGATCCTTCATCACGGAGGCCGCCGTCCGGTTCATGGCCGGTAGTGACGTTCCCGGGGAGGCTTCCAACTCCACGATGACATCGGTCTCCTTGAAGCCCGGCAAGTAATTGCGTTCCGACTGGGTCCAGACCAGCACACCCACCACCACCCCCACCGCCGCCAGCGCAAACGTGGGCAACGGGCTGCGCAACGCGAACTCCAGCAAGCGACGGCCGCGGTCCTGGACGACCTTCCACCGCTGCGAGCCACCGTGTTGGGGTTGGGGCAACGGGGCCTTGGCCAACAGCAGCCAAGCGAGCACCGGCGTCAGGGTCAGTGCAACGGCCAGCGAGCTCAGCACAGCCACGATATAGGCCCAGATCAGGGGCTGGAAGAAGGGAGCCGGTGCGCCCTGCATGAAGTGGGCGGGCAAGGCCGCCAGCAGCAGGATCGCTGTCGCATACAGCATGGGTCCGCGCACCTCCAGGCTGGCCCGCACCAGGTTACCCAGCCCGCCGTGCTGTGCGTTGTCGCCCTGCGCCTCACGCAGGCGGCGCGCGATGTGGTCCACGTCGAGAATGGCGTCATCGATGATCACGGTGACCGCCAGCATCAGGCCGGCGACCATCAGCATATTGATGTCGGCACCCCAGGCCTGGAACACCCACACGGCCGCCATCAGCGATGTAGGGATGACCAGCGCCGCGACCAGCGCACTGCGCCAACTGCGCAACAGCAGACCGAGTGCAACCACCACCAGCAGATAAGACGCCACGACCGCGAGTCCAAGATTTTTGGCGGCGCGCTCAATGTAGCTCGCCGGGCGGTAGATTGTGGTGTCGACCTCAATGCCCTTCATGCCGGGACTCAGTTCCTGCAGGGCCGCCTCGATACCCTTGGTGACCTGCGTGGTGTTGGCGCCGGGAAATTTTTCCACCACCAGCATCAGACCCTGTCCGTCCTTCAGGATAGCGGCGCCAATCTGCGGCTGGTTGTCTTCGACCACACGTGTCACCTCCTGCAGCGGCAGTGAGGTGCCGAATACCGGAACCTTGGCAAAACTTTCGGGGGACGCCGTGGGTGACACATGGCGCACGCCCAGTCGCTGGTTCGGCGTGTCGATGAAGCCACCGGCGCCCGGCGTCGACGAATTCAGATAGGTCAGCGGCGAGGCCCATACGGACTCGCCCGCGGTCTTGATGATCTGGTCCAGCGTGATGCCCTTGTTGTGCAGCCGGGCCGGATCGACCTGCACCTGCACCTGCCGATTGCGCAGGCCCCAGACCGAGACGTTTGCAACACCCGGCACACCGACCAGACGCGGCACGATGTTCCAGCGCGCCTGCACCGACATCTCGATCAGCGACACGCTGGGGGAACTCAGGCCGATGTTCATGATGCGGCTGGCCGACGACACGGGTTGCAGCATCACCGGGGGGCTGGACACATTGGGCAATGCGTGGGCTTGCGTCAAGCGCTCCTGCACCATCTGGCGCGCCTTGATCAGGTCGGTGCCGGGCGCGAAGAACATCTCGATGGACGACAGACTGGTGATCGATTCAGATTCGATCGAGTGCAGCCAGGGCACGCCATTGAGCAAGTCCGCCTCCAGTGGAACTGTGATCAAGGACTCCACCTCGGAGGCCGACAAACCCAGTGCCTCGGTGTGCACATCCAGGGACAGTGGCGAGAACTCGGGCACCAGATCCAGCGGCACATTGCGGGTGTGCCAGATGCCACCAATCAGCAGCACAGCGGCCAAGGACAGCACAACGGTGCGAAGTCGCAAGCTTGAGGAAATGATCCATTGCAACATGAGGTAACCCTCCTGGTTAGGGGTAAGCTGAAACGGCCACGTTGCTTGTTGTGAACTTTATGGGCCACCGAGTGCCAACAGAGAAATATTCAGAAATTCAGAATTGGCCATGGGTAAATAGTGGTCGCGCAGGGCACAAAAAGTCTTGCGAAAACTCAAGTCTTCACGAGGCGAAAGACGCTTGTTTCAGAGAGCGCATGGCTAACCTCACGGGCTCAGTAGAAAGGCTACGCAGATAGGGGTACTAACGCTGGAACACTTGGCACGAACGTCCATGCGAAAGGAATTATTTTTATTACCCAAATCGGGTTTATTGAGTAAATTCTTCAATACCTTTATTAATAACAGGGTCATAGCCCCGGCAAAATATGCGCAATGCGCTATGAATAACATAGCAGATGAAATTCATTTATGTTTTGGGCCACTCCTGGGGCGCTTACCTGGGCCTGGTGGAGACCCGACGCCACCCGGAGAACGTGTACGCCTATATCGGGGCCGGGCAGATGGTGGACCTGGTGCGCCAGGAGCAGTTGTCGCACGACTTCGTGACCACGCAGGCCCAGGCCACACAGGACCACGCGGCACTGCAGCAGCTCAAGGATACCGGCTACCCACCGTACCGCGACCTGGCCCATGGCATGGAGGCCAAGTACCGTCTGCTGTGGCGATACGGGGGCATGATTCAAGGGGAAACCGGCCCGTTGCCGTTCGCGCTGGCCATGTTGCGGTCGAACGAGTATTCGTTGTGGGACTGCGTCCGATTTCTGCGCGGCATGGCCTTCTCGCTGAAAAGCTTTGCCGACAACGAAGGCGCGCGGATCTGGCGTCTGAAGGCACCCGACCCTGCCGTCGGCTTCCAGACACCGGTGTTCTTCATCACCGGCGAACACGACCGGGTCACACCGCCGGCCCTGGTCGAGGAGTATGTCCGCGCACTGCGGGCGCCGATGAAGCAATCCATCGTCCTCCCCGGAGCAGGGCACTTCGCCTTCTTCACCGATACACGGCGCTTCGCCGCCGCCGTGGTCGAGATCCACAACCGGACCTTTGCGCCGCTGGATCGCGCGACCGCGGCGGATGCCGTCGCCATGGCGCGGTGACACCCCGTAGCCGGAGGCAGGTGCACAAGGGTTAGCGCGGGTCGATGGCCGGCCAAGCCTTAGTAGACTAGGGGCCATGGCAGCCACCCCATCCCTTGTGCACCACACCATGCCACCCCGGTCCACTTGGGGGGCGACGTGGAACCGTTTTCTGTGGGAGGCGCCGCTGCTGCTGTCGGTGGCATTCACGGCCCTGGTCGCGCTGTGGGCGCAGGACAACGACAAGCTGGAACGGGAGACCCTGCAACAGTCGGTGATGGCCGACACGCTCAGCCTGGAGGCGCAACTGGCGGCCCGGCTGGAGACTGAAACGGTCAAGCTGCGGGGCGCGGCGATCCGGCTCCCCGCCGCCGGCCCGGACGCCAATCGCCAATTGGCCAGCGTGCCGGAGATTGCGGCGGGCCTGGACCGGCGCTGGCTCAGCGTGGTCTGGCTGGACGCCAATGCCCGCATCGTCGCCGAGGCACGGCGCGACCAGCGCCCCGGCGCGCAGAACCGGGCCCAGGCGCAGGGCATTACGCTGCACCTGGTGGCGCCCACCAGCGACGAACGCCGTCCACACACCGGGCAGTTGGTTGCGCGTTATGACCCTGCCGACCTGATACAAAGCAAGGACTTCTGGTGGCTGGCCGCACAGTACGAGGTGCAACTGCTGTCCGGGCTGGGCGAAGTTATTGTCTCCACCGAGAGCCCGGGGCGCGTGGCCCAGGGCGAGACCTATGAGACACCCTTCAAGGCTGTTCCCGACGCGCGACTGCGGCTGACACAGCGCACCCGCCAGCCGCATTGGTTTAGCACGCTGCCGGTGGTGCTGATGGTGGGCTTTTTGCTGCTGATCGCCATTGCCACGCTGTTGCTACGCCGCCAGATGAGCCAATTGGCGCGGGCCGAATCGGCCTGGCGCACCGAGGCCGCGTGGCGCCAGTCGCTGGAGGAATCGGCGCTGGTCGGCCTGCGCGCCCGCGACTTGGACGGCCATCTGCTGTTTGCCAACCGCACCTTTTGCGAGATGGTCGGTTATTCGGTGGAGGAGCTGGTGGAGCACGGCCCGGAGTTTGATGACCTGGTGCAAACCCGGCAAGACCACGCCGGCCACCCGACCGAACGCGTGGGCCACGAAACGCGTTGGCGGCACCGCGAGGGCCGTATGGTCGACGTTATGGTATTCGAGTCGCCGCTGGTCGATGGCGCAGGCGAGCAGGTCGGCTGGATGGGCTCCATCGTCGACGTGACCGAACGCAAGCGCCTGGCCGAGTTGGAGCGCAAGCAGCGCGAGGTGCTGGCCAACCACGCGCGGCTGTCCACGCTGGGCGAGGTGGCGTCCACGCTGGCGCATGAACTGAACCAGCCCCTGACCAGCATCGTCAGCTACAGCGCCGGCATTGCCAAGGCACTGCAGAAGCAGCCCGGCACCCAGCCCGATTTGCTGGCCGCGGCCCAGGCCTTGTCGCGCCATGCATCCAAGGCCGGCGGCATTGTTCACCGCATCCGCGCGCGCCTGGCCCGCCGCGAGCTGGTGCTGGAACCCTGCGACATCAACCCCATCGTGTCCGATGCGGTGGCCCTGCTCAAGCGCGACCTCAAGCGGGTGGGTGTCAGTGTGTCGCTGGAGCTGGACCGCAGCCTGCCGCTGGCGCGCATAGACCGCATCGGCATCGAGCAGGTCATCACCAACCTGCTGCGCAACGCCGCCGACGCCATGGCCAGCGCGGCGCCTCAGCAACGCAGGCTGCTGGTGCGCACGTTGCTGAGCCACACGCCCCCGCTGGGCGGTGCCGCAGGCTGGGTTACGGTATCCGTCAGCGACACCGGGCCGGGCCTGGGTGGGCGTGATATTGAGACCCTGACCGAAGCCTTTTTTTCCACGAAAAAGGAAGGCACCGGCCTGGGCCTGGCGATATGCCGCTCCATACTCGAGTCGCATGGGGGCATATTGCACGCCGAGGATGCGACCGGCGGCGGTGCCTGCTTCAGCTTCTCGCTGCCGCCCGACAAAACAATAGAGACAGAGACAACAACACCATGACGACGACGCAAGCCACCATTTACCTGTGCGACGATGACGAGGGCGTGCGCTCGTCGATTGCCTTTCTGCTGCGCCAGCACGATCTGCAGGTCGTGACGCATGCCAGCGGCCCCGAGCTGCTGGCCGCGCTGGACGGTGCGGCCGGACCCTTGCGCGGCATTTTTGTACTGGACGTGCGCATGGAGCCGCTGTCGGGCCTGCAGGTACATGACGCGCTGATAGCCCGGGGCCTGGGCAGCCGCATGCCGGTGCTGTTTTTGAGTGGCCACGGAGACATTCCGATGGCGGTGGGCGCCATGGCCAAGGGTGCGTTCAGCTTTGTCGAAAAACCCTATGCCGACGACGCGCTGGTGCAGTTGATACACCAGGCGTTGGAATTGGAACTGAGCTGGCACGGCCGCACGGCCCGCCATGACGCCTTGCGCCAGTTGATTGGCGGCCTGTCGCGCCAACAGGTGCGGTTGATGCCCATGGTGGCGGCCGGCGAACTGAACAAGACCATCGCCTGGAAGATGGAACTCAGCGTGCGCACGGTGGAAGAACACCGGCGCAAGATTTTTGAACGGCTCAATGTGCACTCTGCCGCCGAGCTGGCCACGCTGCTGGCCGAGGCCCGCACAGCGGGCATCGAAATTCCGTCGGGGGTGATGCCGTAGGGTGTTGTCCCACGCTCCACCGCTTCACGGGTCGCTGCCCGAACGGGGATTCTTGCGATTCGCGCTTAGGCTGTAGGCCCTGACAACCAGGCCTTCAGGTCCGCCTTCAACTTCTTCAGATCATCATTGCGGGTGTACATCATGTGTCCCGCATCGTAATAACGGTGTGTGATACGTGCCATGACCTCGGGCGGCAAATCCAGGCGGGCCAGTGAATAGTCGCTGGCCGAATACGGCGTGCCCAGGTCGTAGTAACCGCTGGCCACCAGCACGCGCAGGTGCGGGTTGCGCCGCAGCGCACGGGCCAGAGAGCCGCTGGTGCTGGTGTAGCTGTTGCCCTTGCATTCGCCCTGCAGCCAGTTCCACGACTTGTTGACCTCCAGGTTCAAGATCTCGTAGCGCTGGTCGGTCACCACGCCCAATTGCTCACGCATATAGGCGTTACTGGCCATGGTGTAGGGCCCGACGATGGCTTCGATGCCGGGATCGAATTCCCACGCGCGCGACTTGCGAGCACCCATGGGTCCGGTCACACGCGCCTCCAGCCGGCCAACCATGCGGCCCTGGTCGCGCAGCAGCTCGCTGAAGAACAGCTGGTCGGAAATGCGCAGGTCATTGTCCTCGATGACCTCGGTGCGCAAGCCGGTGAGTTCGGATAACCGTTTGGCGATGCGGCTGCGTTGCACCGGCGCCAAGCGTGCGCCCTGGTGCAGGGCACCCAGGTAGTCGGTGTGAACAAAAGCTTCCGCCGCAGCGCGGGCCTGGGCACCGGATTCGCCGAGCGGCCCCTTGAGCTTGCCATGGTACTGGGCAGCGGCGGCAAAGCCGGGCACAAACAGCGCATAGGCCAGGTCGTTCTTGCCTTCGAATTCCAGCGTCTGGATGTCCATGGCACAGCTGACCAGAATGACACCGGCCAGCGCAATGCCCATGTCGAGCAGCTTGTCGGCCAGGGCCGCACCGCGCGTGGTGCCATAACTTTCACCGGCCAGGTAGACCGGCGAGCCCCAGCGTTGCGTGCGGCTCAGGTGCACGCGTATACATTCGGCCAGCGCGTCCACGTCGCCGTCCACACTCAGCATCTTCTTGCGCGCCGCGTCGCTGGCGGTCAGCGAATAACCCGTGTGCGGGGGGTCGACAAACACCAGGTCGAAATGTTCAAACCACGAATGCGGGTTGTCCTCCACACCATAGGGCGGGGGCGGCATGCTGCCGTCGTCGTTGATGGGCACGCGCTTGGGACCCAGGGCGCCCAAGTGCAACCAGACCGATGCCGAGCCGGGCCCACCGTTGAACGCAAACAGGATCGGCCGCTCGGCCGGCTTGGGCGCGACACCCTTGTGCTGCAGCGTGTAGCTGGTCAGGAACAGCGCTGCGTCGGGCTCGCCCTTGTGGCTGTCGGACATGTTGGCGACGATGGGCACAAAACCCGCGCTGGCGCTGTAGTGCAGCGCCTTGCCGTTGATGCTGACGCTGCCGGTACTGGTGTGCGGGGCCTGTTGCAGCAGGCGCTCGACCCGTTCGCGCTGGCGTTTTTTTTCGTCGTCGGTGCTGGTCTTGCTGCTGTTGTTGTCGCTGCTGTCGGTCATGGTGGTCTGCGCTTTTCGGGTAAATCGGTAGCGCAGTCTAAGCCCTCAGATGGGTCCCAGCGCCCGCGCGGCCAACTGGCGCACCAGGGCGTCCGGGTCGCTCACCGGCTGGGGCAGTGTGTCAAATGCACCGTCTATCAGCAGATTGCTCAGGCCATGGGACAGGCTCCAGCCGCACAGCGCCAGCTCCGGGCCCTTGACCGGGTCATGGGCACAGGCGGCCGCCATCAGAAAACCAAAGGCCCGGTGCGACGCTGCCTGCAGCGCCGGATACAACCCACCCTGGGTCAGTTGCGGCGCAAACATCAGCCGAAAGCGCGCCGGCTGGGCGCGAGCGCAGGACACATAGGCCTGGGCGATCTGCAGCAGGCGCTCGCGCGTGTTGGCCTGGGCAGTGGCTTGTTCCATGGCATCGCCCAGCGCAATGAATCCGCGTTCCGCGACCGCCGCCAACAGATCGTTCAGGCTGGCGAAGTGGTGGTAAGGCGCAGCATGCGACACGCCGGCCGTCTTGGCCACGTCGCGCAGCGTGGTGCCGTGCACGCCTTGTGCGGCCAGCACGTCTTCTGCTGCCAGCAACAGCGATTCGCGCAAGTTGCCATGGTGGTAGGTCTTGGCCGGCGACGGGGTGCTGCTGCGATCCGATGTTTTTTTTGGCAGCGTCTTGGACGGCGTTTTCGGGGCTGGTGCGCGCTTTTTGGCGGTGGCGGTGCGGGATGCGGAAGTGCTCATGCGCGAATCTTGACACGAGAAAGATAAGCGTGCAACAATTCACCAAATCTTGTCACTGTAAAGATAAGTCGTCGTGACCCAGGAGTTGCCCATGTCGCCCGCCCCGTTGTTGATCTTCGCCAGCGCCTGCGTGCTCGGCCTGCTGGGTGGCCTGCACCTGCTGTGTACCTTCCGCGGCAACCAATTCGATCCGCGCGATGCGGCGCTGACCGCAGCGCTGGCGTCGGTGTCACCCATCATCTCGCGCGAGACCACGATGGCGCGCGCCGCCAAGGGTTTCCACGCCAGCCACAGCCTGGGCGCGCTGTTGTTTGCGCTGGTCTATGGCTACCTGGCGCTGGTGCAGCCGGACTTTCTGCGGCAGTCCTGGTTCTTGCTGCTGCTGGGCATGGCCACACTGCTGAGCTACCTGGCGCTGGCAAAACTCTACTGGTTCAGCGTGCCCTTGCGCGGCATCGCGCTGGCCAATGCCTTGTATGCGGCTGGCTTGGCCCTATCCCTATTCAACCCTTGAGCCCATTTCCACCCACAGGAGACACACCCATGCGCATGAACAACAAACGACCGCTGCAAATCGTCAGCGCCTTGCTGGGCATCGTTCCAGTTGTGACAGGCCTGGTGCAAATGATGGGCATCCACGACCCGCTGTATGCGCAACTGAACCTGCCGGCCGACGCCACGCTGGACAGCAATATGCGCTTTCTGGCCGGCGTCTGGCTGGGCCTGGGCCTGGCTGTGCTGTGGCTGGTGCCACGCATTGCGGAGCAGACGGTGCTGTTCCGCTTGTTATGGCTGATGATTTTTCTGGGCGGAGTTGGCCGACTCGTGTCCACGGCTATCGTAGGTTTTCCACCGGCACCATTCGTCGCCTTTACCGTATTGGAGGTAGTGGGTGCCCCTTTATTCGTCTATTGGCAGCACCAAGTGGCGCAAAACAGTTGACGCTGATGCGGGCTGGCATTAGCCTGTGTCCGCGCCATGCACACGCCGCCCGATCCACCCACCCGATCCCCACGCAGAGAATTGCATAGGCGCCGCGTGCGCGTGACGCTGTGGATTGGCTCCGCGCTGCTGATCGTGCTGGGGCTGGGCTGGGGAATGTTCTTTGCCAGCAAGGGGGCCTGGGCCATCGTCGCCCTGGATGTGGCCATGTTGCTGGTCGGCATCGTGATTGGCATTCTGACGCGCTACCGGCGCACGCGTTTTGCGTTTTTTCTGCTGGTCATCAGCATGTTTGTCGTCATTTGTGGCGTATGCCTGTTGCAGGACATACCCACGGCGCAGGCGCCGCGATCGACCCACCATTTCCTGCTGGTGCTGGCAATAGCCTCCCTGGTGTTTTTGCGCGACGACTCGGCCGTGCTGCGCTACGGCGTAACCGGGGTCTGTTGCACCGGCTTCGTGGTACTGGCCAGTTCCCAGGCCGGCATAAACATCGGCTTTGCGCTGCCCGACAGCGTGCGCGTCTGGGGAACCTGGGTCAACAATACCTTTTCAGCCATCGGCCTGTATGCCATGGTGCACGTCATGGTGTCCGATCTGGCGGAGCATTCGTCGATGGAAGTCGCACTGCGCAAGGGATTGGTGCGCGGCGAGTTCTTTTTGACCTACCAGCCGCAGGTCACTTCGGACGGTCGCGTAACGGGTGCCGAGGCCTTGCTGCGCTGGCGCCACCCCAGCCTGGGTCTGGTGCCACCCGATGAGTTCATTCCGCTGGCCGAGCAGACCGGATTGATATTGCCGCTGGGCGCCTGGGTGCTGGGCACAGCCTGCTCGCAACTGGTGGAGTGGTCTACCAAGCCGGCGCTGCAAACGCTCACCTTGTCGGTGAATGTCAGCGTGATGCAGTTTCGACAACCCGATTTTGTGCACCAGGTGCAGACCGTCATGGAGCGCACCGGGGTGCAGGCGCGACAGCTGAAGCTGGAACTGACGGAGAGTTCACTGGTCCATGACATGGACGACATCATCGTCAAAATGGAGCAGCTCAAGGCGCTGGGCGTGGGCTTTTCGCTGGACGATTTTGGTACCGGCTATTCGTCGCTGAACTACCTCAAACGCCTGCCGCTGGACCAGTTGAAGATCGACCAGTCCTTTGTACGGGACATACTGACCGACGGCAACGACGCCGCCATTGCGCGTATGGTCATAGGCCTGGGCGACAGCCTCCATTTTGCGGTCATCGCCGAGGGCGTGGAAACCCGGGGGCAGCAGGAGTTTCTAATGCAAAACGGCTGCCACCTGTTCCAGGGGTATCTGTTCAGCAAGCCGGTTCCGGCCGAGGCCTTCGAGCTCTATGTGCTGGGCACCTGCCGCTCCGAGGCGCCAGCCTAAGCGCTGCTCAGGAGCGGGGCGAGACCGAGCCGTGATAACCGTTGGATTCCACGGGCACCAGAATCCACATCAGCACATACAGCAACAATCCGGTGCCGCCCAGTATCAGCAACAACGCGAACGCCAGGCGCCACAGCCAGGCATCGATGCCCGAAAAGTTGCCCAAACCACCGCACACGCCGCCCAGCCAGCGGTCGCTGGTCGAACGCCGCAGACCATTCAACGCGGAGGCCTTGGCCAACGGGGCGACTGGCGCGGGTTGCAGCAGGCGCGTTTTGGCCTGTTCAAATTCGGCTTCGCTCAACGCACCCCGGTTGCGCATCTGTTCCAGGTTTTCCAGTTCTTGAGCCAATGTCATGGTCAACTCCCTTTTTCACTATGTTCCCACCTTGCAGCGCCGGGTTACCCCCTGCGACCAGGGCTGCGGTGGGTTGCAGGTCCTGATGGCACAAGAATAGGCAAGCACCGCGCGCGGTTCCAGTGGTATCTGACGGGCTGCGCATTGCGCGACGCAGGCCGTGCATGGGTGGCTTGGATTGCCGGAGCGCACCGGCCACAGTAGAAAATCGACGGCCCTTCGCGCCATGGCGCAGTCCATCGCAAGCCGGTGGCATTGCGGGTTTGAGGCTCCTACAGTTCGGTTATCGGGTCACAACGACCATCTAATCACATCGGAGCATCACCATGACATTCACCACCAAAAACCGTTTCAGCATCACTGCCTTTGCCATTGCCGCTACCGTGACCACCGCTCTTAGTGGCACCATGCTTACGGGCTTCAACCAACTCGCCAACGCTGGCGAGCAGGCGTTGGGCGCGAACAACCGTCTAGTCAAGACCGAAGTTGCACCCCATACCGTGACGTTGGAGCGCGTAGTCATCACGACACGCCGCGCCTAAGCACCGCGCTGGCGCCAGCCCAACACCAAGGAGCGAACATTGAAAGACTTTCTGAAACAAAACCGCGGCTTCATCGCCTTCCTGGTCTGCTTCGGTTTCTTCCGGCTGGCGATTGCCGACTGGAACCCCATACCCTCGGGCTCCATGCGGCCCACGCTGCTCGAAGGTGATGTGGTGCTGGTGGACCGTGTCGCCTACGATTTCAAGCTGCCGCTCAGCGATACCGCGTTGCTGCGCATCGGCAACCCGCAGCGTGGCGATGTGATCACATTTACGTCGCCTACGGATGGTGTTCGGCTGATCAAACGCCTGGTTGCCATTCCGGGCGATGTGGTGGAAATGCGCAATGAAGTGCTTTCCATCAACGGCACGGCGGCTGAGTATGGCCGGCCCACCATGGTTGCCGACGAGCCATTGGGCAACGGCATCACGACCTCGGCGCTGCAGATCAAGGAACGCTTCGACGGCCATGAACGCAGCGTGCAGTTTCTGCCGGAGTTGGCAGCCAAGCGCAATTTCGGCCCAACGGTGATCCCGCCGGATCACTATTTCTTTCTGGGCGACAACCGCGACAACAGCGGGGATTCCCGCTTCATCGGACTGGTACCGCGCCACCTGCTGATCGGTCGCGCCCACCACGTGGTGGTGTCGGCCAACATCATCGGTGATTGGTTGCCGCGCCTGGACCGTACCGGGCAGCGGATTCAATAGCGCCACTGGCGCGCGGCAAGCCATTCATACCACTGGTATTACTTGAAGCTACTTCATTGGTAACTAGTGGCCAAAAAGTCCTCAATTTCTATACTCCTTTCACGCAGCAATTGTGACCCACACCTGGGCGCCTTGTGTGCGTGTTTAACCCAACAGGAGATAGGACATGGGACGCTTTTGGAACGGCTGGTGGATAGGCAAGTTGGTGTGGCTGGGTCTGGTCGGCGTCGGCCTTTGGCTGTTGGCGTCCTGGTTGCAGATGCCGATAGCGCCCAGCCTGGACACGCTGATTGGCATCGTTACGCTGCTGTGGTTGTTCTTCATCGTCACGGTGCCGTGGAATATGTATTTCCAGGCCCACCAGCTTTTGTTCGAGGCCGACGTATCGGAACGGCGGGGTCTTCGGATCGACCCTGAGGCACGGGCCTATGCACAGCGTTGGAGCCGTATTGCGCTGGGCATTGCCCTGGGCTTGCATGCGCTGACGGCCCTGGCCTTTTGCGGGGTGGCGCTGAGCGGTATGGGTTTCATGGGCTGGTTCGGCGCGATGGCATCGGTTGTGCTGACGCTGCTGCGGCCCGGTGTGCGGGCCTACGTCCATGTTCGCGACCGGCTGGGGCGCCTGAGTCGCGAGATCGAGGTACCGCGTGAAGACGCTGTCGAGTTGCGCCGCCGTTTATCCGAAGTGGAAAAACAGTTGACTGCCTTGACCGAGCAGCACCGCGATCTGGCCGATAACACGGCGCAGCACCTGCACACGCTGGACCAGCGCGCCACTGACAACAACGACCGACACACAGACCTTGCCGAGCATGTGCGCCTGGAACTGGTGCGGGTGGAACGCGAAGCCAAAAACACAATAGCCCAGGTGCTGGGCGACGCCGCAGTGGTGGGCCATGTGCGTGAGTTGGTGCGCTTTTTCAAGCAAGCTTGATGCTCCTTATTTTATAGCGCCATGCACATATTTCACGAGGGCTAGCGGCATGTTTTTTATATGATCACGAAAAACAAACCCAAAACGGGGTAATTTATGCCTTGGACTGCCTGCGAGGGGTGCGCTACCATGGTGGTCCAGCCTTGATGCTGGCCCACCTTGCTCAGACCTGTCCACGGAGCTGTCATGTCATGGCGAAAAACTAGCGTTGTTTGTGCAGCCCTGCTCGGCGCGGCGCTGGCCATGGCGTCGCCAGCCAGGGCCGAAACGCTCAGAATCCTGACCGAAGAATTTCCGCCCTACAACTACACCGAGAACAACAAGATCACCGGCTTCAGCACCGAGGTGGTCCAAGCGGTGCTTAAAGAGATCAAGCTGCAGGGCGAGTTCCAGTCCATGCCCTGGGCGCGCGCCTACGAAACCGCGCAAAACTCCGGCAACGTGCTGATCTACTCCATTGGCCGCAACCCGCTGCGAGAGAAATTGTTCAAGTGGGTGGGCGTCATCGCACCGACCGAGTACTACCTGTATTCACTGCCCCAACGCAAGCTGGCATTCCAGCAACTCGACCAAGCCAAGGCCTTCCAGATCGGCACGGTCAACGAAGACGTGGGTGAGCAGTTCCTGATCGCCAAGGGCTTCGTCAAGGGCCAGAACCTGCAGTCCAGTGTCAAATATGAGCTCAACTACGAAAAGCTCAAACTGGGCCGGGTCGATCTGTGGATCATGACGGATCTGGTAGCCGTGCATCTGGCCCGCCAAGCTGGCGATGACCCCACCAAGACGCTGGCGCGCAGCTTTGCCATCACCGACCTGGGCAGCGACGGCTACTACATGGCCTTCAGCGCACGGACGCCGGACGCGCTGGTGCAACGTCTGGCCAAGGGGCTGGCCACGATCAAAAGCAATGGGACCTACGATGCGCTCAAGAAGAAGTGGCTGTAGGCATTCAGCGCCGCTACGGGCGCGCACGCAACGGGACACCGCATGATGAAGGGCGGCCGTTCACTGGGGACACGGCTGGTTCTGGCCACCTTGGGCTTCTGCTTTGTATTCACACTGTTGACCGTGGGGGTGCGCACCTATTCCGCATGGAATGAGGCCTGGGCCGCCATGGATGCCGACCTGACCTTGCTGGAACAGGTCTACCGGCAAACGCTGAGCAAGGCCGTTTGGGAAATGGACCGGGACGCACTGCGTGCCCACATCGACAGCACGGCCCAGGTCGCGGCAGTGGGACGCATCACGCTGACAATACGCTCCAACAACCGCAAACCCGAGGTCGTGACCCGCAGTGCGCAAGGGTGGCAGGCTTCGACGCTGACGCCGACACGGCACCTGGACCTGGTCTACGAGCCTTTTCCCGGCGGAGCCGAAGGTGTCGGCGAATTGACGCTGGCAGGTGACGAGCGCGTGTTATGGACACGGCTGCGCGGTGAGGTGCAGAGCATCGTCCTGACGCAATTGCTACAGTCCCTGCTGCTGGCAGGCTTGATCATGCTGATGTTCAGCCGTTCGGTCACGGTCCATGTGCAGCAGATCGCCCAGCACCTGGGACAGATCACCCCGGATTCCATGCGCCAGACCCTGCGCCTGGCGCGCGACCCGCGGCACCGGGACGAGCTGACGCTGCTGGAGACCGGTGTCAACCAGTTGCAAGACAAGCTGGCCGATCACCTGGCGCAACTGCAGCAATACGAAAACGAACTGGGCGCGCACCGTGACCATCTGGCGGATCTGGTGCAGGCGCGCACCGCAGAACTGGAGTCGCTGACCCAGGCACAACAACTGGTGCTGAGCCTGTCCAACCGGTTGATCCATGCGCCGCACGAATCCTTCAACGCATGCCAGCAGGACTGCCTGGCGGAGGTTTCCGTGCGGCTGGGCGCCAACCATGCGTTGTGGCTGGTGCCCACCGGCGTACAACCGGCCTTTCGCGTGTTTACCGAATGGCGCCCGGACGATGCCGTGCCGACAGCATCCGAGCCTTTACCCCTGCAAGGCATGGCACAGGTGCCTGCCCGCCTGGCACGCGAGGAACTGTTGTTCTTCTTCAGCCAAGCCGAAATGGGACGCAGCCTGAGCCCGCAGGAGCTGGCCGTGTTCACCAGCGAACCGGTAGGCGCCTGCGCGCTGGCGCTGCTGCGCAGCGACGGTGAAGACTACGGCATTCTGTTCATTGGCCGTCCACTGGGCCAAGGTGATTGGCCTTCCGAGGACCGCGCGCTGTTGGCCTTGACCGCCCAGATGCTGCTGCACAGCGTGCGCCACCACGCGCAATTGCTCAACATTGTGGCGACGCAGGAAGCCCTGCGTGCGGCCAACCGCCAGTTGGAAGAGCTGTCGCTACACGACCCCCTGACCGGTCTGTTCAACCGCCGCCATTTCGATGATGTCAAGGAAGACGAGTTTCAGCGCGCCTTGCGCAGCGGCAAGCCGCTGAGCCTGCTGGTCTGCGACATCGACTATTTCAAGACCTACAACGACGAGTACGGGCATGCCCAGGGTGACCAATGCCTGCGCGATGTGGCCCGCGCCATGGACGGCGCCATCAACCGCAGCGGCGATGCGCTGGCCCGCATCGGCGGTGAGGAGTTCGCCATTCTGCTGCCAGCCACCACCGAGGCCGCGGCCCTGCAGGTGGCCGACCGCGTGCGGCTGGCGGTTGTCGGCCTGCAGATTGCCCACGCCGGGTCGCTGGTCGGGCCCTGGGTCACCATCAGCATCGGTCTGGCCCAGTTGCGGTTTGGGCGCATCACAGAATTTCATGCGCTGTTTGAAGCCGCCGACCAGGCCCTGTACCGGGCCAAGCAGAACGGGCGCAACCGCGTCGAATCCAGCGTGGCGCCCCCGCCACCGAGCGTGTCCTGAACCGTCCGGCCCATCCAGCACCGAATCCACCGCACAGGAGACAAGCACGATGCCATCCACGACCCTATGTGCCACAGGCCTGAGCCTGCGCTGTCTGCTGCTGGCCTGCACGGCGCTTGCGCCGGCGGCACATGGCGAGACGAGCATACGTGTGGTCACCGAGACCTCGTCCTACGCCTACCAGAAGGGCGAGCGGGTCGAAGGGTCAGCGACCGAGGTGGTTGAAAAAACGCTTGCGGCCGCGGGCCAGACGGACTACCAGGTGCGGCTCTACCCCTGGGCCCGCGCGTATGACATGGCACTCAACGAACCGGACGTTTTGATCTTCCTGCTCGCCCGCACGCCGGCGCGCGAACTGCAGTTCAAATGGGCCGGGGAGATCAAGAAGATCCAATACCACCTGTTCCGGCTGCGCGAACGCACACACATCAGCGTCAAGTCGCTGGCCGACGCCAGGAACTACACCGTGGGGGTCGTGCGCGATGACGTACGCCAGCAGTTTTTGCAAGGAAAGGGTTTTGCGCGTCTTGCGGTATCCGCCCAATGGATCGACAGCTTCAACAAGCTGATCCAGCACCAGGTAGACCTGGTACCACTAGCTGACGACGGGGCCAACTTGCTGTGCACGGAGGCGCGTTTTGACTGCACGCGGCTGGAAAAGGTATGGACGCTGGACGAAATATCCACCGGCCTGTACATGGCCTACAGCATGGCCACGGCCGACAGCACGGTGCAAAAGACGCGCACCGCATTTGACCGCTTGAAAGCCGATGGCACCGTGCGCCGGATCATGGAGCGCAAGCCCTGAGAGTCCGGTCCGCCGCCTTTTTCAAAGCATGAAGTGATGCATGCATTGCATGTGTTTGCGCGCAACCCGCAGAATTACGTAGGTTTTGGGCCAATGGCCAGGCCTACAATGCAAAGCCCATAACAGGGCACCGGGCCATGCGCCTTCGCATCGGTCGGCGCCGCCGAGGATGCAAAAGATGCCCAATCAGACGCCCATTTCCCCCAAAGCTCCGGTCTCCAATTCCGCTGAAAAAAGCAGCCAGCTGCGCCAGGCCGCGCTGGAGTACCACGAGTTTCCGACCCCGGGAAAAATTGCCGTCAGCGCCACCAAGCAACTCGTCAACCAGCACGATCTGGCATTGGCCTACTCGCCCGGCGTCGCGGCGCCCTGTGAAGAAATCGTCAAGGACCCCAACAACGCCTTCAAATACACCAGCCGGGGTAACCTGGTAGCCGTCATCACCAATGGCACCGCCGTGCTGGGGCTGGGCGACATCGGACCACTGGCCTCCAAGCCGGTCATGGAAGGCAAGGGCGTGCTGTTCAAGAAGTTCGCCGGCATCGACGTGTTTGACCTGGAGATCGACGAAAAACACGACTTGGACAAGTTGGTGGACATCATTGCGTCGCTGGAGCCGACCTTCGGCGGTATCAATCTGGAAGACATCAAGGCCCCGGATTGCTTTTACGTGGAGCGCAAGCTGCGCGAGCGCATGAAGATCCCGGTCTTCCATGACGACCAGCACGGCACGGCCATTTGCGTCGGCGCCGCCATGCTGAACGGACTCAAGGTCGTCGGCAAGGACCCCAAAAAGGTCAAGCTGGTCACGTCCGGCGCCGGCGCCGCGGCCCTGGCCTGCCTGGGCTTGCTGGTGAAGCTGGGCATTCCACGCGAAAACATCTGGGTCACCGATCTGGCCGGTGTGGTCTACGAGGGACGTGTGGAACTGATGGACGAAGACAAGGCCCAGTTCGCGCAAAAGACCAGCTTTCGCACGCTGCGCGAAGCCATCGTCGATGCCGACATCTTCCTGGGCCTGTCCGCCGGCGGTGTGCTGAAGGCTGACATGGTCAAAACCATGGCGGCCAAGCCGCTGATCTTTGCACTGGCCAACCCCACGCCGGAAATTTTGCCGGAAGAAGTCAAGGCCGTTCGGGACGACGCCATCATGGCGACCGGTCGCACCGACTACCCCAATCAGGTCAACAACGTGCTGTGCTTTCCCTACATCTTCCGCGGTGCGCTGGATGCGGGTGCGTCCACCATCACGTTGGAAATGGAAATTGCGGCGGTGCATGCCATTGCCGATCTGGCGCAAGCCGAACAAAGCGAAGTGGTGGCGGCGGCTTACGCCGGTGAGCAACTCGCGTTCGGCCCCGAATACCTGATCCCCAAGCCGTTCGATCCGCGCCTGATGATGAAGATTGCGCCGGCCGTAGCCCAAGCTGCGGCCGACAGCGGCGTGGCCCTGCGCCCGATTGCCGACATGGATGCCTACCGTGAAAAGCTGCAGAGCTTTGTCTATGCGTCGGGCACCACGATGAAGCCGATCTTCACGGCCGCCAAGAAGGCACTCAAGAAACGCGTCGCGTTTGCCGAGGGCGAAGAAGAACGCATCTTGCGTGCGGCGCAAATCGTCGTTGACGAGGGCATCGCGTTGCCAACGCTGATTGGACGCCCTGGCGTTATCGCCGAGCGGGTCGAAAAATTTGGCCTGCGCCTGAAGGAAGGCGTGGACTACAACGTCGTCAACGTGGAGCAAGACCACCGCTACCGCGACTTCTGGCAGACCTACCACCGCATGACGGAGCGCAAGGGCGTCACTGCCCAGATGGCCAAGATCGAGATGCGCCGACGCCTGACGCTGATTGGCTCCATGCTGCTGCACAAGGGCGACGTCGACGGAATGATTTGCGGCACCTGGGGCACTACCGCCGTGCACCTGCAGTACATCGACCAGGTCATTGGCAAACGCACGACTGCGGGTGGAGATCCGGCCGTAGATGTGCCTATCTACGCCTGCATGAATGGGCTGATGCTGCCGGGGCGCCAGGTCTTTCTGGTCGACACCCACGTCAACTACGACCCTACGGCCCCCGAATTGGCCAAGATCACCATCATGGCGGCGGAAGAGATGCGCCGCTTTGGTTTCAAACCCAAAGCCGCATTGCTGAGCCATTCCAGCTTTGGCAGCAGCAACGAACCCAGCGCGTTGAAGATGCGCGAAACACTGCGTTTGCTGCAGCAGCAGGCGCCTTGGCTGGAAGTGGATGGGGAGATGCACGGTGACGTAGCCCTGGATGGCGCAGCCCGCAAGGTACTGATGCCCAACAGCACGCTGCATGGCGACGCCAATCTTTTAGTTCTGCCCAATATCGACGCGGCCAATATTGCCTACAACCTGCTGAAAACCGCAGCCGGCGGCAATATTGCCATTGGCCCGGTACTGCTGGGTGCCGCCAAACCGGTGCACGTGCTCACTGCCAGTACCACGGTGCGACGTATTGTAAATATGACGGCACTCACGGTGGCGGACGCCAACGCGATTCGGTAGGACTTTTCCAAAAAGTTTGCGCACACTTACATAACAAAAAGACGCACTTTCTTTGCCTAAAATTTGGGCAAGGTCTTGCTTTTTTGTGCGGAATACGCGACACTGCGTTCCTTGGATTTTTCGGGTTTACCCGGAGTCTATTGAGAGGTTTCAAGGTGCGCAGAGGTATTTCTAAGTTAGTGCTCACCAGCGTTTTGCTGGTTCTGTCCAGTGTGTTGGAGAGTGTTCAAGCCAAAGAATGGGCCTCTCCTGACACCACGGTTGCTTTAAACCAGCTGCCCCCGCAAGGCATTGAAACCTACCAATTGATACGCCAGGGCGGACCGTTTCCCTTTGGGAAAGATGGTGTAGTTTTTGGTAACCGCGAGCGGATATTGCCGGCTGAAAAACGCGGTTACTACCACGAATACACCGTTAAAACACCGCGGTCACGCGACCGGGGCGCTCGTCGAATTGTGTGCGGAGGCCAAACCACTGCGCCGGATGCCTGTTACTACTCGGCCGATCACTATGCGAGTTTTCGCAAGATCGTGCCTTGAACTGAATTTGAACTTTTTAAAAAGGTGAAGCGGGAATGGATATGCCACTTCGAACAGTCAGAACGAATATCGTTCAATC
>JAZKIR010000004.1:0-11165 GCA_040384785.1 Pseudomonadota bacterium | reverse complement strand
AGCTGGAGCTGGAGCTGGAGCTGGAGCTGGAGCTGGAGCTGGAGCTGGAGCTGGGGCTGGTGCTGGAGCTGGAGCTGGGGCTGGTGCTGGTGCTGGTGCTGGAGCTGGAGCTGGAGCTGGGGCTGGTGCTGGAGCAGGCGCGGGAGTTGGGGCCGGCACGGGCACTGGTGCTGGGGCCGGCGTCGGAACAGGCACTGGTGCGGGAGCCGGAGCGGGAACAGGTGTTGGAATCGGCGCGGGTGCAGGCTCCGCCACAGGCACCGGGACGGGCACAGGAAGTGGCTCTGGCACGGGAACCGGCGGTGGCGGGACCGGAACGGGCGGTGGTACCACGGTGGGTGGTGGAACCGGGACCGGTTCCAATGCAATCTGCACGGGTTTAACCACCGGCACTGCCTCTTGGACTTTTTGGGGTACTTTTTCGACGCGGCGTTCAGCCACCTTGTGCGTCTGTATGGCCTTGGTGGTGGTCACGGGACCGCGCACTTCACGCACCTCCTGCACCGCAGGGCTGGGTGGGCGTTCCTTGATGCGGGTAATAGGCGATAAAAGCTGATACACCACATTGCGCGTCACCTGCAGGCTGGTGGGCGCTGACTGCAACAGCATCCACAGGGCAAACAAATGGATGAGGCCCACCGTCGCGAGCGCTGGCAAGGACACGCGTTCCTGCTTCAGCTCGGCCTTTGACAGTGAATCAATCATCGTTAAAGTGGTCTCGGAGTACAGACACCCAGTCGTGTGGACTTGCAACCGCCTGAGTTTAAACGGCACGACCGCTTGAAATCACGGCGCTCGCAATTTAGCCATCACGCCGCCTGTAGCCCTGCTACCACTATGGTGAAATAGCTGGACCAACAGAAACTATCCAGCACCATGCACACCACTCCATCGGGCATCGGCAAGTACCGCATTGAACGCGAATTGGGCCGAGGCGCCAGTGGCGTCGTTTACCTGGCCCATGATACGTTTCGCGACCAATGGGTCGCTGTCAAGCAAATACACCCGCATTTGCTGCAGGACCCGGCCCAGGCCGCCAAATACCGCCGTCTGCTGCACAACGAGGCGGTCCTGGCCGGCCAGATCATGCACCCCCACATCGTCTCGTTGATTGACGTGGACGAACGCGCTGAGCCCCCGTATCTGGTGCTCGAATATGTCAAGGGCCGGTCCTTGGAGGAGTACACGTCACCCCACATGTTGCTGCCCGTTGCAGAGGTGCTGGACATTGCATTCAAATGCTGCAACGCGCTGGAGTATGCACAGTGCCATGGACTGGTGCACAGAGACATCAAACCCGCCAATTTGCTGCTGCGCGATGACGGTGAAATCAAGCTGACCGACTTTGGCACGGCTCTATCACAGAAGGGCGACGTAACCCAACTGGCCGGCCTGGTGGGGTCGCCAGCGTATATGTCTCCCGAGCAGATTCGCGAAGAATCCTTGACCCAGCAGTCCGATATGTTTTCGCTGGGCATTGTGCTATACGAGTTGTTGACAGGACAAAAACCATTCCAGGGCGACAACGACTACGCGACCATCTTCAAGATCAACTCCGAAGAGGCCGTGCCGGTACGTGTGATTCGGCCAGATTTGCCCCCTGAATTGGAAGATGTGGTGCGGATTGCCCTGGCCAAGAAGCCCGGTGATCGTTTCCCCACTTGGGGCCATTTTGCCGACGCCGTCAGCGGGGCCAGTAGCTGTATTGCCAAACTTCCCTCGCAAACGACCGAAGTGGAACGTTTCCAAAAACTGCACCAGTTCGAGTTCTTCAAGGATTTCAGCGACATCGCCATTTGGGAAACCTTACGGCTCGGCCGCCTGCACGATCTGGACGCTGGAACCATATTGATGGAAGAGGGAACGATAGGCGGATCCTTTTATTTGCTGCTGGAGGGGAGCGTCAAGGTCAGCAAGAAAAATTGGGCATTGACCAAGCTGAACGCTGGCGTCAGCATAGGCGAGATGGTGTACCTGCAGCCTGGCAATAACGTCCGCTCGGCCACGGTTATGGCGGGCACGGCGGTTACCGTGTTGAAGATTCAGGGTGAATCGCTGCGCCAAGCCTCTGCCGAGCTGCAATCCTGTTTTGACAAGGCATTTATTGCCATGCTCGTCAGCCGTCTCATTGCCGCAAATCTGCAACTTTCCGAATGGGATACGCAGTAAGGCCAAAAGAGCCCATGAAAAAAGCACCTGGCGTTTCCGCTAGGTGCTTGGTTCAATACCGTATTTGGTGGGCAGTACAAGTTTCGAACTTGTGACCCCTGCAGTGTGAATGCAGTGCTCTACCCCTGAGCTAACCGCCCTGAACTATTGCTGTTCAGAATAGCCTCAAATTATACAACAGTCTTCAGGCCAGTTTGCGCCACAGCGTTTTTCCGCCGCTGGATTTATCGATCTGGGTTATTACTTCCTCGTGCGCAGCAAGCTCTTGTGCATTGGCGGAAACCACCGGCAACACAAATCCACGTAGGTCGACCTGTACGGCAACAAACCCTGCTTCATCGGGCGAACCCGCGTCCATCAGCAGCGCATCCTGGCCGCGCGTCATGTTGATATACACGTCAGCCAACAACTCGGCATCCAGCAAGGCGCCATGCAGGGTGCGCCCGGAGTTGTCTACCTCCAGGCGGTCGCACAGAGCGTCCAGGCTATTGCGTTTGCCGGGGAACATCTCCTTGGCCATGACCAGGGTGTCGACTACGGAGCCTATGTATTTTTTGAACGGCTGGTGGCCCGCGCGCGCCAATTCCGCATCCAGAAAGGAGATGTCAAACGGCGCGTTGTGGATAATGATTTCTGCATCGGCCACGAAGTCCAGCAAGTCCTTGGCAATGGCCGAAAACTTGGGCTTGTCGCTCAGAAATTCGGTGGTCAGGCCGTGCACCCGCAGAGCGCCTTCATCACTGTCCCGCTCGGGGTTCAGGTAAAAATGCAGGTTGTTACCGGTGAGCTTGCGGTTGACCAGTTCCACGCAGCCGATTTCCACCATGCGGTCCGGATTTTGAGCGAGGTTGGCGTTGAAACCGGTGGTTTCGGTGTCCAGGAAAATTTGGCGCATGCGATGCTCTCAGCCCGTTCAGTGGTTCTCTTTGGCGTGGTTGACGGAGTACTTGGGTATCTCTACGACCACATCCTTCTGGGCCAAAAAGGCCTGGCAACTTAGGCGGGAATTGGGCTCCAGACCCCAGGCGCGGTCCAGCAGGTCTTCCTCGTTTTCATCCAGCTCGTTGAGCGACGCAAAGCCCTCGCGCACGATGACGTGGCAGGTGGTGCAGGCGCAGCTCATGTCGCAGGCATGCTCGATGTTGATGTGGTTTTCCAGCAGGGCTTCGCAGATGGAAGTGCCGGCCGGGGCGTTTACCTCAGCGCCCTGTGGGCAGTATTCGGGGTGCGGCAGGATTTTGATGATGGGCATAGTGGATAAGTACCGCTTTGTTTAGTTGGGGTCAGAGCACATTTGCTGTGCAAAGTGGTCTGACCCACAAGTTCTTTCTAGTTGAGGACAGAGCTTGCCCGCCATGCGGGCTGCGGTCTGTCCCGCAAACACTCATAGTGTCTCAATATTCTTGCCCGACAGCGCCTGGGAAATACCCCGGTTCATGCGCATGGCAGCAAAGGATTCGGTGGCCTGGGCCAGCGCCTTGCTCAGTGCTTCGATCTCCGCAGCGTCGGCGCTGGAGCGGCCCTCCGCCAGCGCCAGCATCGCGGCATCGATCTCAGCACGCTCCTGCGCGTTCAGCAAATCTGCATCGGCCTCCAGCGCACTCTGAATGGCCAGCAACAGGCGGTCGGCATCGACCCGGGCCTCAACCACCGCGCGCGTGCGGATGTCCTGCTCGGCAGTAGAGAAGCTGTCCTGCAACATCTGCGCGATCTGCGAATCGCTCAAGCCGTAAGAGGGCTTGACATTGATGTCGGCCTGCACGCCGCTGACCTGCTCATGCGCGGAGACATTCAACAAACCGTCGGCGTCGACGGTAAAGGTGACGCGGATGCGCGCCGCACCGGCGGCCATGGGCGGAATGCCACGCAGTTCAAAGCGTGCCAAGCTGCGGCAATCGCTGACCAGGTCGCGCTCGCCCTGCACCACATGCAAGGCCAAGGCGGTTTGGCCGTCCTTGTAGGTCGTGAAGTCCTGTGCCATGGCGGTGGGAATGGTCTGGTTACGCGGCACGATGCGCTCCACCAGGCCGCCCATGGTCTCGACCCCCAACGACAAGGGAATCACATCCAGCAATAGCAAATCACCTGCCGTGTTGTTGCCCGCCAATTGGTTGGCCTGGATGGAGGCACCCAGCGCCACCACCTCGTCGGGGTTCAGGTTGTTCAGCGGTGCGCGCTCAAAAAACTGGGCCACCGCGGCCTGCACCTGGGGCATGCGGGTGGAACCGCCCACCATGACGACGCCCTGCACGTCTTGCACCGCCAGCCGGGCGTCGCGCAAGGCCTTGCGCGCGGCGGCAATGGTACGCGCCGTCAAATGGGCTGTGGCCGCCTCAAACTGCGATTGCCTTACGTCAAAATGCACGCTAGCCCTCGTCAAATCTGCATGAAACGCTATTGTTTTTGTAGTAGACAGCGATTCCTTGCAAGCCCGCGCGGCAACTTTCAATGCGGCTTTGTCCGAAGCGTTGGTGGCTTGCACGCCAGTTTGCGCCAGCACCCAGTCCGCCAGCGCGTGGTCGTAATCGTCGCCTCCCAATGCCGAGTCGCCACCGGTGGCGACAACTTCAAACACGCCCTGGGTTAGCCGCAGAATGGAGATATCAAAGGTGCCACCGCCCAGGTCGTAAATGGCGTAGACGCCTTCACTGGCATTGTCCAATCCGTAGGCAATGGCTGCCGCCGTCGGCTCGTTGATCAGGCGCAGTACGTTAATGCCGGCCAGTTGCGCGGCGTCCTTGGTGGCTTGGCGCTGTGCCTCATCAAAATAGGCTGGCACGGTGATGACGGCACCGTACAGGTCCTCGTTGAAGGTGTCTTCGGCGCGGTAACGCAAGGTGGCCAGAATGTCGGCACTGACCTCTACCGGCGATTTTTCTCCGGCAACCGTGAGCACTCCCAGCATGCCGGCATGGTCGGCAAATCGGTAAGGCAGCTTGTCAGCCCCAGCCACATCGGCCAGGCTGCGGCCCATGAAGCGCTTGGCCGATGCAATGGTGTTCTCGGGGTCGCTGGCCAAAGCTGCCTGCGCGGCATACCCGATCTCCCGCTTGCCACCCTCCATGTAGCGCACCACGGACGGCAGGATCACGCGCCCCGCATCGTCGGGCAGGCACTCGGCCACGCCATGGCGAACGGCCGCGACCAGGGAATGGGTTGTGCCCAGATCTATACCCACTGCGATGCGTCGCTCGTGCGGATTAGGCGCTTGGCCAGGTTCGGAAATTTGTAGGAGCGCCATTTTTTATTGCTTGGGACAGCGTTGCGCGCCATTAAGGCTTCGGTCTGTCCCGCTAGGTTTCAGGTTTCCAACTTGTCGTATGCCAGATCAAGATCGTGCGCAAACTTCTCAATGAACATCAGCGCGCGCACCGACTGCACGGCTGCCGCGTAATCGTGCTGAACGTCAAGGCGCACCGCGCACTCGTCAATCAGCGCACGTTGCGCGGTCTCTACATTTTCGCGCAAAGCATTCAACGCGTCGTCGCTATGGGCCTCGTCCAGGTCTTCACGCCACTGCATTTGCTGCATCAAAAACGCGGCTGGCATGGCCGTATTGCTGTGGGCATTGATAGGCGCACCAGCCAATTCGCACAAATACGCTGCGCGTTTGAGGGGGTTTTTCAGCCGCTGGTAGGCCTCGTTGATACGCACCGACCACTGCATGGCGACGCGCTGGGCGGCGTCACCCTGTGCCGCGAACTTATCCGGGTGCGCCTCGCGTTGCAACTCCTTCCAGCGGGCATCCAACGCCGGGCGGTCCTGGGCAAACTGTTGGGCCACGCCAAACAGTTCAAAGTCATTGGACTGCAGGTTCACACGCGGAAGGACTCACCGCAGCCGCACTTGTCGCGCTCTCGGGGGTTGTTGAAGCGAAACCCTTCGTTCAAGCCCTCACGCACAAAATCCAGCTCCGTGCCGTCGAGGTAGGCCAGGCTCTTGGGGTCGACCAGCACCTTGACGCCATGGCCTTCAAACACCAGGTCCTCGGGCGCCAATTCATCCACGTATTCCAGCTGATACGCCAAACCAGAGCAACCCGTGGTCTTGACGCCCAGGCGAACGCCAACACCCTTGCCACGCTTGGTAAGGTAACGCGTCACATGGCGCGCTGCGGCTTCTGTCAGGGTAACTGCCATACTTTTAATCAGTTGGGGACAGAGCTAAAGATCTGTCCCGCAATTCTTCCGGTTGGTTTTCTATTCAGTTGAGGACAGAGCTTGCCTGCGTTGCAGGCTGCGGCCTGTCCCCAAGATGTTTAGCTTTGTAGTCATCCACGGCTGCCTTGATGGCGTCTTCAGCCAGGATGGAGCAATGGATTTTGACTGGCGGCAGCGCCAGTTCTTCGGCGATCTGGCTGTTTTTAAGCGCCGCCGCTTCGTCCAGCGTCTTGCCCTTGACCCATTCGGTCACCAACGAGCTGGACGCTATGGCCGAGCCGCAGCCATAGGTCTTGAAGCGCGCATCCTCGATCACACCGGTCAACGGATTGACCTTGATCTGCAACTTCATCACATCACCGCAAGCGGGGGCGCCCACCATGCCGGTGCCTACGCTGTCGTCGCCTTTTTCAAAGCTACCGACATTGCGGGGGTTTTCATAGTGATCAACGACTTTTTCTGAATATGCCATTTTGCTTACCTCTCAATCTAAATACCAAAATTCGCCATGTCACGTGCCTTTGCCAGGAATGCCGCAGAGCCGGCTTCGCCGGGCTGCTGGCATTGCCCCCTTGAGGGGGAGCGGCGCCAGCCGCTCGGGGGTGTTCCTAGTGTGCAGCCCACTGGATCGTGGAAATATCAATACCGTCCTGGTACATCTCCCACAAGGGGCTCAAATCACGCAGTTTGGCCACGTTTTTCTTGATGGTTTCCACGGCGTAGTCGATCTCGGCCTCGGTGGTCCAGCGACCAATCGTCATGCGCAGGCTGCTGTGCGCCAGCTCATCGCTGCGGCCCAGGGCGCGCAATACATAGCTGGGCTCCAGGGATGCGGAGGTGCAAGCAGAACCACTGCTGACGGCCAGGCCCTTGATGCCCATGATCAGCGACTCGCCTTCGACGTAGTTGAAGCTCATGTTCAGGTTGTGCGGCACACGCTGGGTCACGTGGCCATTGATGAACACCTGCTCCACGTCCTTGAGTCCGGCCAGCATACGATCGTGCAGCGCCTGGATGCGGATGTTCTCGGACGCCATTTCTTCCTTGGCAATGCGGTAGGCCTCGCCCATGCCGACGATCTGGTGCGTGGGCAAGGTGCCGCTGCGCATGCCACGCTCGTGGCCACCACCGTGCATTTGTGCTTCCAGGCGAATGCGGGGCTTGCGGCGCACAAACAGCGCGCCAATACCCTTGGGACCATAGGTCTTGTGCGAAGTCAGGCTCATCAGATCGACGGGCAGCTTTGTCAGGTCAAATTCCACGCGGCCCGTGGCTTGCGCGGCGTCCACATGGAAGATCACGCCCTTTTCACGGCAGATCGCACCAATGGCAGCGATGTCCTGGATGACACCGATTTCGTTGTTGACAAACATGACGCTGGCCAAAATGGTGTCCGGGCGGATGGCGGCCTTGAACACATCCAGGTTGACCAAGCCGTCTTCCTGCACGTCCAGGTAAGTCACCTCAAAACCCTGGCGCTCCAACTCACGGCAGGTGTCGAGCACGGCCTTGTGCTCGGTCTTGACCGTGATCAGATGCTTGCCCTTGGATTGGTAGAAGTGCGCTGCCCCCTTGATCGCCAGGTTATTGGATTCGGTCGCGCCAGAGGTCCACACAATCTCGCGCGGGTCGGCGCCAATCAGCGCGGCCACCTGGCCACGGGCGTTTTCGACCGCCGCTTCCGCTTCCCAACCCCAGGCATGGCTGCGCGACGCAGGGTTGCCAAAATGCGAACGCAACCACGGCACCATGGCATCCACCACCCGCTCGTCGCAGGGGTTGGTGGCGCTGTAGTCCATGTAGATCGGGAAATGGGGTGTGGAATCCATGGCAGTGAAAAAATTAAGACTTGAGAAATCAGGTTTTAGAGAACGCGTTGCCCAGGGCAAACACGGAATTGGGAGCGTTGATGCGGATGGGCTTGCTGATGGGCATGGCCGATATGGCGCGCTTGACGCTGGGCTTGTCCTCTACCTGCAGGCCCTTGGCCAGTTGGTCGTCGACCAATTTTTGCAGGGTGACAGAGTCCAGAAACTCGACCATGCGCACATTCAGCGCGGCCCACAGGTCGTGCGTCATGCAACGTTCACCCTCACCCAGGCAATTTTCCTTGCCGCCGCAATGGGTTGCGTCTATGGGCTCATCAACGGAGACGATAATGTCGGCCACGGTAATATCCGATGCCTTGCGCGCCAGCGTATAACCGCCGCCGGGACCGCGGGTGGACTCCACCAGTTCATGGCGGCGCAGCTTGCCAAACAACTGCTCCAGGTAGGACAGAGAAATCTGCTGCCGCTGGCTGATAGCCGCCAGCGTCACGGGTCCACTGCTTTGGCGCAGCCCCAGGTCTATCATCGCGGTGACCGCAAACCGGCCTTTGGTAGTGAGACGCATGGAAAACCTCCTTCAGTCGTATTTGGTTGACTAATTGAGTCAAGTATACCAAGAAACCTAGCGTTTTGCTCGGGTACTCCGACCCGCCAGTCAAACCCGGCTATTTGCCCGCGATGGGAAGAGGAACGATGTTGTCGCTGCCCGGAGCACCAAATGCCTGTTGTTTCAACCGGCCCAGCTGATCCCGCACCTGGGCCGCCTTTTCGAACTCCAGGTTGCGAGCGTGCTCCATCATCAGTTTTTCCAGGCGTTTGATTTCGCGGGAAATGTCTTTCTCACTCATGTCCTCCACCTGCGCCCGCTGCATGGCGTCGCGCTCCAGGCGGTCCGCCTCTTTCCCCGCCTTTTCGCTATAGACACCGTCGATCAGGTCGCGCACCTTCTTGACGATGGCCCGCGGAGTGATGCCGCGCTCCAGGTTGTGGGCGATCTGCTTGTTGCGCCGGCGCTCGGTCTCGCCCATGGCACGCTGCATGGAGTCGGTGATCCTGTCCGCGTACAGGATGGCGCGGCCATTCAGGTTGCGGGCGGCGCGGCCTATGGTCTGTATCAGCGAGCGCTCGGAGCGCAAAAAACCTTCCTTGTCGGCATCCAGAATGGCCACCAGGGACACCTCGGGTATGTCCAAGCCCTCGCGCAGCAGGTTGATTCCGACCAGCACATCAAAGGCGCCCAGGCGCAGATCGCGCAGGATTTCCACCCGCTCCACGGTGTCTATATCACTGTGCAGGTAGCGCACCTTGACGCCGTTGTCGCTCAGATAGTCAGTCAGTTGCTCGGCCATACGCTTGGTCAGGGTGGTGATCAACACGCGCTCGTTCTTCTCGACCCGGATGCGGATTTCCTGCAGCACATCATCAACCTGGTGAGTCGCGGGGCGCACCTCCACCTCGGGGTCGACCAGGCCCGTGGGGCGCACCACCTGCTCCACCACCTGGCCAGCGTGTTCTTTTTCGTAGGTGGACGGCGTGGCAGACACAAAAATTGCCTGCCGCATGCGTTTTTCAAATTCAGCAAACTTCAGCGGCCGGTTGTCCAGCGCGCTGGGCAGGCGGAATCCATACTCCACCAGCGTGGTCTTGCGCGAACGATCGCCCAGGTACATGGCCCCGAACTGGCCGATGGTGACGTGGCTTTCGTCAATAAACATCACCGCGTCCTTGGGCATGTAATCCGTCAACGTAGAGGGCGGATCGCCAGGGGCGCTGCCGGCCAGGTGGCGGCTGTAGTTTTCAATGCCCTTGCAGTGGCCGACTTCGCTGAGCATCTCCAGATCAAAGCGCGTGCGCTGCTCCAGACGCTGGGCCTCCACCAGCTTGCCCGCCGCCACAAACTCTTTCAGGCGGTCCGCCAGCTCCACCTTGATGGTTTCCACCGCCACCAGCACCTGGTCACGCGGCGTGACGTAGTGGCTGCCGGGGTACACGGTAAAGCGCGGAATCTTCTGGCGGATGCGGCCGGTCAAGGGGTCGAACAGCTGCAGGGATTCAATCTCATCGTCAAACATCTCCAGGCGCAGCGCCATCTCGGAATGTTCGGCCGGAAAGATGTCGATGGTGTCGCCCCGCACGCGGAAGGTGCCGCGGCTGAAATCCATGTCGTTGCGCTGGTACTGCATGCGCACCAGCTGTGCGATGGCATCGCGCTGGTTGAGCTTGTCGCCCGTGCGCAGGGTCATGACCATCTTGTGGTACGCCTCGGGCTGGCCGATACCGTAGATGGCAGACACCGTGGCCACGATGACCACATCGCGCCGCTCCAGGATCGATTTGGTGCACGACAGGCGCATCTGCTCGATGTGCTCGTTGATGGCGCTGTCTTTCTCAATGAACAGGTCACGCTGCGGCACGTACGCCTCAGGTTGGTAGTAGTCGTAATAACTGACGAAATACTCCACCGCGTTGTTGGGGAAAAACTCACGGAACTCGCTGTACAGCTGCGCCGCCAACGTCTTGTTGTGCGCAAACACGATAGCCGGACGGCCCAGGCGGGCAATCACATTGGCCATCGTGAAGGTCTTGCCGGAGCCGGTCACGCCCAGCAGGGTCTGGAAGACCTCGCCGTCGGTGACACCCGCCACTAGTTGGTCGATGGCTTCTGGCTGGTCGCCGGCCGGGGGATAGGGCTGATGCAGCTCAAACGGTGAACCGGGGTAGCGAATGAACTGGGCGATTGGCTGTTCAGCGGGTGTGGGTGAATTCGGGGACACGGCTTCGTTCATGGGGCGCGGACTCCAATTGGGCAAGTGAGCGGATACGGGAAACCAGATACTGTATATGAATACAGTTTTATTTGCGCGACTGTAGGGTTAAACCAATCAAACGCGACACCACGGCGGCCAAATAAATTACTCCCGCGAACATCTCCAGACTGGCCAGCGCACGGGTATGTGGGGTGATGGGAATCACATCGCCAATACCTGTGCTGGACAGCAGCGCAAAG
>JAZKIR010000003.1:0-60138 GCA_040384785.1 Pseudomonadota bacterium | reverse complement strand
GCGCTCGCTGTCCTTGGCGCGCATGGCGGTTTTCATGTCTTCGGTGATTTGGTCTTTGAGTGATGACATTGCAGGGTTCCTGAAAGGGAGAGAAGGACGGAAAGTGACGCAGTGAAATAAAAAAAGCCCGCCGGAGCGTCCCCAAGCGAGCTTTTTTTGGGCCTTGGAAGGCTGTTCTTTTTTAGAACATCTTCTTGGGCAATTGCATGCTGCGGATGCGCTTGTAGTTGCGCTTGACGGCGGCTGCCTTCTTGCGCTTACGCTCTGCAGTGGGCTTCTCATAGAACTCGCGCGCGCGCAAGTCAGTCAGCAAACCCAATTTTTCGATAGTGCGCTTGAAGCGACGCAGAGCGACGTCAAACGGCTCGTTTTCTTTTACACGGATGGTTGTCATTACGTAATGTTGTCCAAAAATGTGCTGCCGCCAGTCACGGGGGGAGATCGAGCCCCACATGCCACGTTCAGCGATTTCCCCGTCTGTAACTAGTATTGGCCGACGGAGTAATGCCAGAAAAGCCTTGGATTATAGCGTTTTTGTGGCGGCAAGTAGCGGTCGAGCACTCAAATTCCGAACTTGTCAATGCTGCGGCGTGCCCAAGCTTGCGGACCATTGCCGGATCTGGTCGACCGTGGCCGTGGCGCCGCCGCATACGACCACCAGCACGGTGTCGAAGGCTTGCAGCACCGGTGCATTCTCGTAGGCCAGCGCAAGGCTGGCGCCGCAGGCAGGTTCCACCAGTATTCGGTGATCGCTCAGAAAACGCTCGCAGGCGGAGACTGCACTGTGGTCCGACACCAAGACGCTGTGGATCACATGTTTTTTGGTCCATAACACCGCTTGTTCACACACCCGTTTGGCGCCCAGCGAGCTGGCAATGCTGCTGATCTGGTCCAGTTGCACTGGATGCCCGGCTTTGGCTGCTGCATGGAAAGATGCTGCGCCTTTGGTTTCCACGGCAATGATGGGCACTTGGCCCCAGGCGTTGCGGTGCAGGCCCTCTGCCACGCCCGACAACAGACCCCCTCCACCGACGGACAACACGACCGCGTCAGGTTTGAACCCGGAGCGGGCTACCTCATCGATGAGGGTGGCATGCCCCTCCCACAACAAAGGGTCGTCGAACGGGTGCAAAAAGGCATCGCTGGTGCCAACCAGAGACAGTGCAAGTTCATTGGCCTCCTGCCAACTGGCACCGTGGACAATGACCTCGGCATCCTCCAGTCGCAACAGTTCCTGGGCTCGCTCCGACGTGGTTTGCGGCACCACTACCGTCACTGGTACACCCATGGAGCGACCTGCGTAGGCCACAGCAAGACCCGCGTTGCCACCTGAAGACGATACCAACCGCCGTGCACCGCGCTTGACATATTCGGTACAGGCGTGTCCCACGCCGCGGATCTTGAAAGACCCTGGTGCTTGCAACGCTTCCAACTTCATCCAGACGGCGCGACCCGACAACAGGCTGAGCTGGCGGGACTGGAGCAGAGGTGTTTCTATGTGCAGTTGCATGGTACTGAGAATGTGACCTGATCCGCGTTACTTGCGGCTGTACAGCCCGTCAAAGGCGGTTGCCCATTTACCTTTTGCGTCGGTGGACTCCCAATGCTGGCGCACGGTGCCATTGGCGTTGGGCGTCCACGTGATCCGGTGTTTGGTCACCAGCGCGTCGGCCGCCACGGTCTGCCCCTCCAGCACCATGCTTCCATTGCGGATGCCCCCTTCCAGCAGCAACAGGGTGCCGTCGGTGTCGACCCAGGTCTGGTGCCACACCTTGCGGCCTGCATCAAAGGTGTTCAGGCTCTCGCCGCTGTAGCCACGCCCGGTGTCATACCGCTCGTGCAGCACACAGCCGCCGTACTCGCGCGTGATGCGGTTCTCTCCCGCGAGTTTGCCATCCGGCGTTCGTACCTGCCACTCGCCAAGCCAGAAGTCGAAGGCGCGATACTCAGGCGCGCTGCACGTAGTGGCCTCTGCCGGAACCGGTATGGTCAGAGGGGCAAGGGCTATCGCCAGAGGAACAAGGTGCTTGTGGATGCGCATAGGTGCCTCGGAATCACGGTTTCGGAATACGAATGCGGCTGATCATCAACGACCCCGATACGCCGAAGAGCAGTGCCAGCGGATGCAGCGTAAAGCCGGCGATGGTCATGACACCAAACCACATATGCTGGCCAAGGGCGCCATAGGCAGCTGCAGCGGCCAGCAGGATCACCAGCAGGAACGATGTGGGTATGGGCGTGCCTTCAAAGTAGGTGACTTTGCCCGTGCCTTGCGAGATTTCTTCGGCGGTGATGTTGTAGCGGGCCAGACGTGACACGCCGCAAGCCACAAAGTAGGCCAGCAGCACCCGGTCATACAGACCACGCATGCCGCAGCCGTAGGCCAGGATCGCAGGTGCCACGCCAAACGAGATGATGTCGGCCAGCGAGTCCAGCTCGCGCCCCATGGCCGAGGACTTGTTGCGCCAGCGCGCGATGCGGCCGTCCAACACATCAAAGACCAGCGCGGCGAAGACGAGCGCCGCGGCATAGTAGATGTGGGTCACGTCGTCGCTCAACACGTAGGTCATCGTGGAGAAGATGGACCCGATGCCACACACCGCGTTGCCAAGCGTGAACCAGTCGGCGAGGTGGAACTCGCGAATCATGGAGAAGGGTTTCATGTAATTCCTTTGGGGGGATGATCGGACCTGGTGGCATCCATCAAGCCTGCGACATGTGGGTGAATGGCCCTTGCAAACTGCTGGTGCTGGAGTTCGTCCCAATGCACGCCGTCGACCACGCTGGGCCGTACCACTTCTGCGGCATCGAAAAATCCACACCCGCGTTCATTGGCTACGCGTCGGTACCAGTGGGTCAATTCCGAGGACTTCTCTTCGGCGCCGCGGAATTTTTCGACCATTGGGCCACAGGGTTGAACAATGCGTGATGGTGAGACCAACAGCACTTTCGGCGGCGTCTGCATGGGCTCCGCACGGCATGAGAGCACCGTGTCGACCAATACGCCAGCGCCCAACGATGAAGCGTAGGCATTGACGCCGTATACGGTTTGCATGTCGTTGGTGCCCAAAAAAAGGATGACCAGGTCCAGCGGGGAGTGGCTTTGCAGTGCTGGCAACAACTGCTCTTTGCCATTGCGGTTGGGGCGAAACGGGTCGTCCCATGCAGTGGTGCGGCCATTCAGGCATTCTTCGATGACCCGGACCGGGGGGCCGAGCAGCCCCTGCAGAATGCCGGGCCAGCGCTTCTCAAAAACATGGCGCTGCCGCGTACCGGGGATGATGCCCCAGGACACGGAGTCGCCGTAGCACAGTATGTGTTTTTCAATCATTTCAATGACGGGTTCGTTCAGACACGCAGTGGAAAAAAGACAGAGTTCCTTATGCCACGCTGTTTAGCCTTTGTCCACTTGCTGGCGCGCATAGGCCGCACCGCTGCCGTTGGGGGCCAGTTCCAGGTAGGTGCCAAAGGCTTTTTTGGCCTTGTCCGCACCACCGGCCTTGGCATACGCGTCGCCCAGGTTCAGGTAGGCGACTGCGCGGGACGGGTCGATCTTGACGGTGTTCTCAAACCAGCGCGCCGCCTCGGCGAACTTGTCCTGTTTGTAGTAGACAAAGCCCAGGTTGTTGGCGGCCAGCGCAAAGTCGGGCCGCAACTTCAGTGCCTCGGTGAACTGGGCCTCGGCCTGCGCATACTGCTTCTCCTTGTAGAGTTGCAGGCCCCGGTCGTTGGCACGTTGTGCCAGTTGGCGGGCCGAGCTGGGCACGGCCACCGGTGTCACGATTTTTTGCTCGCCGCCCTGCAGGTCCTTGACGACCACCGTGGCGGGTGTGGGTGCAGCCGCGGGCTTGTCAGCGGTGGTCGGCACAACCGCCGCTGCGACAGGGCGGGTGGCGTCGAGCTTGCTGTTCATTGCAATGGCGTCGCCCGAAAGCTGACTGGATGTGCCGCTCAAAAACTCGTCATTGGCCGCCAGCTCAAACACAAAGTCACCGCCTTCCGAGCCCGGCAGGCTGCCAAAGGCCGGGGTCTGGCGCGAAACGGCTGACACGGCCGGGGCCACGTAAGCGGCCAGTTCAGTGGCGGTGATGATGCCGTCACCATTCAGATCGCCTTTGCCGGCCAGGCCTTGCAATAGCGTCCACGTGAATACGGAATGGCCATTGGGACCGCCATCGGCAACCAACTGATCGGCACCACCGGCGGTCAACATCTGGCGGCCCAGCCGCTTGGCGTTGTCGCGCAGGAAGTTGCTGGAGTTGCCGCCACCGCCGCCGCGTGTCAGGCCCAGACCGCTGTAGCAGGCGTCCATCACAAACAGGGCGTGTTTGGCGGTCAGGCTCTCGGCAATGTTTTGCAGCTCGGTCATGGGGATGGCATCGGTGGCGATCTGGTTCGGGTCCGAGTCCACTGGAATGATGTAGCCCAGGTCGCGCCCCGAGCTGAGTTTGCGGGTAGCCCCGTGGCCGGCAAAAAATACAAACAGCCGGTCGTTCTTCTTCATGCCGCTGTGCGCCAGCTTGTCGTGGAAGGCGGCCAGGATGCCGGTGCGGGTGGCCTCCTTGTTGCTCAGCGACACGATATGCTCGGGTGCAAAGTTGAACTTCTGAATCAAGGCTTCGCGAATCGCCTGCGCGTCGCGCGCGGCGTACTGCAGTTTGGGCCATTTGGCGTAATCGTCAATACCAATAACGATGGCCCAGGAGTCGCTATAACCAGGGCTGGTGGCAAGGGGCGCGCCAATTGGCGCGGTGCCGGCTGCACCCTTGGCCACCGCGAATCCCTTGCCATCCCAACTGGCGAACTGGTAGCCATCGGCCACCAGCCGGTCCAGTATCGCGGGCAAGGCCTTGACGGTGCGTTCATGGATGTCGTGGAACAGCACAATGCCGCGACCTTCTTTCTCCACGGTGCGCAGCACGCGGTCGGCAATCGAACTGGGCACGGGATCGGCCCAGTCCAGTGAGTCGATGTTCCACATTACCGAGCGCAGATGCGCCGCATCCAGCACGGCCAGGCCCTCTTCGTTGCGGGCACCATAGGGAAAGCGAAACAGTGGCGAGCTGCGCACGTCGACGGCCTTAAGCAAGGTATCGGTGCCCACGATCTCGGTCTTCAGCGCCTCGCCGGTGCGTTTGGACAATTGTGCGTGTGTCATGCTGTGGTTGGCCAGCGTGTGGCCGCCGTCCAGCAGCTTGCGGCTGACATCGGCCTTGGGTAGCAGCTTGGTATTGCCGTCGGCACCTACGGCGCCCAGGTTGCTACCCACTTGGAAGAAGATGGCCGGCGCGCTGTACTGCTTGAGGATGGCCGCAATCTCGGCGCTGTAGACCCCGTGCGGGCCGTCGTCAAAGGTCAGTACGATAGTCTTGGCAGGCAGGCTGTTGCCAAAAATTTCACCCTCGTCTTCGGACTTGGTCTTGCGCACCACCTCTTTCGGCGCAGGGTAGGGCAGCACGACGCCGTAGTCCTTCAGGATCTGCTCACGGGTGTAGAGTTTTTTCAGGCTGGCCAGGTAGTCCTGCCAGCGCTCGCGCTTCAGGTCTATGGCGCGTGCCTCAAAGCGGCCAAACACCAGGCGGATTTCCTTTTCGTAGTTGCGCTCGATCTCGGCCAGCGCGTCCAGGTCTTCGCCTATGCGCTTGTGCAGTTTGATGGCGGGTAGCGATGAGTCACGTGCCACAGCCGCCTGCAAACTGCGCAGCAACTCGCGAAAAGCCAGGCGGTCTGCGTCAAACAGGTCGACGCTGCTTTCCACATAGTCCAGCAGTCCCGCGATGGCTTCCAGCCGCTGTGGATGTCCGGAGCTGACCAGGGCATCCAGTTTGCTCTCCAGGTCCGTCACACGCTGCCGGTTTTCATGGAACAAACCTTGGCCCACCTGGTTGGCCAAAGTACGTTCGGGGGCGGTCAGGGTTTTTTCATCGGCAAACAGCACAATGATTTTGCGGTAGGCGGCCAGCACATCCTTGAATCCCAACAGCATGGAACTGGTATCGGGCGCCGGTGCCGCAGGCAGGACGACAGCGGCAGTAGCTGGGGGTTCTGTTTTGTTGCGTAAGAGGGCAATGCCCGCAGCGGTGGCCACGGTTGTGACGACAATGGCCACGAGGAGAAGGGTGCGGGTTTGGGTCATGGTGAAGGCGTAAATGGCCTTGCATTATCAGCCGGTAGATCTCCCCTCAAGCACACATAGTCCCGTGCTAAAACTTGCTGCTTTCGCCGCTCTCTTTATTGCTCTGCAAGTTCTTTTGCAGTTCGACGCAGGTCGCCGTTCCTGACAAGTCCCCGCGTTGGCAGGCGCGGAACAGGCACATCGGGCGGCTCAGAAAATTGGTGCCGGTGCAGAGGCTCTCCGCTGTCACGGGCGGTGGCGCTGGTTTGGGGTCTGGCGCGGGCGGTGCCGCCACGGCCACTGGCACGGGGGCGCTGGCGGTTTCTGTTACGGTTGGCCGAGGGGCTTCTGGCTTGCCGGGCTTGACCGCGGTGTTGCGGGCGCGCTCGCTGGCCTTGGCCATCGCGGCGGGTGCCGTAGCTGAGGCGGGGCGTGCAGGGGTGCTGCTCTCGACGATGGTTTCTATGGGTTCGGCCGCCACAGGGGCACTGGCCGAATTGCTGCTGCCACTGGCTGTAGCCTCTGTCAGTATGGTTTCTTCCGGCAATACGTGCATGCTTACGCTGCTGGGCGCGGTTTTGCCTTTGGTGTCCCAGTCGCGCAGCCCCCAGGCCGTTGCCGCCAGGGTTGCCAGCGCCAGCATGCCCACCATGACCCATAGGGTGATCGGCCGTTGTTGCGTCGCGGCGGCGTGTTTTGGTGTGGTGCGGGTGCTGGGTTTGCGCCGTCGGGCCGTGGAGTCACTTTCGGCGACCGGGGGGGGGCGGACCAAGGGTTCGCGGGGGCGGTGGCGTCTATCAGCCGGCGCGCCGGTTTGCGCTGGCGGCGTGGCGTCAGGTCCCCAGTCGGCAATGATGGTGGCCGCGCCGCCATCGTCCGGGTGGTCAGTCTCGGCGTCGGAGTCTATGAACTGCGTGGTGGCATAACCGGGGTCCGTGTTGTTGGGCCGGGTTTTGTCTTCCGCGGTGCGCGCGATGGCCAATTGCAGCACTTCGCCGGCAGGCAGGGACGCAGCGCCCAGTTCGGCGCGCCAGTCGAAGGTCGACATGCCGTTGGGTGTCACGATTTCCAGCGCGCGGGCGAACTCGCGCACCGACTGGGGGCGATCCTGAGGCTGGATCTGCAGCGCCCAGGCGATGCCCCTGGTAAATTGCTCCGAATAACTTTGCCCAAACTCATTGGCCACCGTTTTGGCGATGTTTTCAATCGCCGGCATGGTGTCGTTGACAACGCGGATCATGGCGGGCAGGGGGGCCTCATTGCACAACATGCCGTGCACGACCGCCGCCAGTGCATACAAGTCGGTCCATGGGCCCTGGGGCAGCCCGTGGGCGTCCGCGTACTGCTCTATCGGTGCGTAATGGATCTTCAGGATCGCGGTGTGTTGCTTGGAGCTGTCGCTGATGGCAAGCCGTGCGGCGCCCAGGTCCAGCAGCACGGGTGGCCCGGTGTCCTGCAAAAAAATATTGTCCGGCGATACATCCCGGTGCAGGGCCTTGCCGCGGTGCAGTACCTTGAGTGCGCCCAGAATCGACCACAAGACCTTGCGCAGCCAGGCCTCTGAGGGAGGCAGACGCATGCATTGGCGTGCCTGTTTCAGCGTCATGCCCTTGTACAGGGGCATCACCATATAGGCGGTATCGTTGGCTTCCCAGAAGCGGAACACCCGGACCAGCGAGGGATGCTCGAACTTGGCCAACATGCGGGCTTCGCCAACAAAAGAGCGCAGGCCTGTCTGGAAAGTTTCTTCGTCGTTGGAGGCGCGAACGGAAATGCTCAGGCCGCTGTCCGCACGGCTGGCCAGCGCCGTGGGCATATATTCCTTGATCGCCACCTCCCGCTGCAGCGAGTGGTCGTAGGCGCGGTAGACCATGCCAAATCCGCCAACACCGATCAGGCCGCGGATCTCAAACTCCCCCAGCCGGGTGCCGCTCGCCAATGCATCTACATGGCTTACGTCTGGTGCAGCAACGCGAATCGGCAATTCAATCATGTGTCCTATTTTTTTTGAAAACACCCGCTGGCACCCATAACCGAAACCGGTCATAGAGTTTTGGATTCTATGGCCTAGGCTTTGACTCTGGCGGCAGAAAGAGGTGTAACAAGTTGCTGACAATTGGTTGGGGTGGGGTGGGGTGCCGAATGGGGCCCGCCGATCCTTGCCAGGTCGGGTACCTGGGTGGGACAGTTGCGTGTCCGGCAAGCAGGTGCGCAGGCCTCCCCGAATCCTTGCGTGCCAGATAGCGGATTGCGCACGCGGTGTCGCTGTGCAGCGGGTGCAGGCCGGGATGGGATTTGTTCCCGATGTTTCAAAGTGCTACCATTTGTATAGCATTATACATAGTAACCACGAGGGCTAGTGGCAATTTCTATAGATGAAAGAAAAATTCCATAGTCTGAAACCCATATTGGGTAGATATGGGGGCTCCAGGCTGAACCCGTGACGCTTGGCTGCTCCTTGGGCTCGGGACGCGGGCCGTCGGCAAGCCTTTCATTTGACCAACTGGAGCGCCTTCACTGTAGTGACCACCATCCTTTTGAGCCAGGCAAAGCGCGGATCCGGGTTGTTGGTTAAAACCCACTCGTGGTGGGTTTCGGACACCATGGGCTGCGAAACGGGATAGATAGTGGGCCATTGTGGAGCAACGTGGGCTTGGACACATAGCGCGCGCCCTGGCGTTCTATAAAATGCCCCATGGCGATTGAAAAGCAAACTGAACCCAACCCCAAAGCGGAAACCATTCTTGACGCAGCCGAGCGTCTGTTTGTCCGCTACGGCTACCGCAAATCGTCAATGGACGACGTCGCCCGAGAGGCCGGCACCGCCAAGGGCACGGTCTATCTGTACTACGCCGGCAAAGAGGCCTTGTTCCGCGCGCTGCTGGAGCGCATTGGCCGAACCGTGCTGGAGGCCTCGCAGCAGGCGGCGGCGGCACCACAACCCTTCGCCGAGCGGCTGTTTGGTGTGCTGAACGCCTTGTACGGCTATTTTTATGAGCGCTTCAGTGAGTCCGGCCATTTGCAGGAACTGGGCGAAATCCGTGGCAGTCTGGGCCAGGACCTCAGCGAGCAGTTGCGCCTGAGCCATTTGCAGATACTGGTTGGCGTGCTGGAGCAGGGCGAAGCGGATGGTGACATCAGTCTGACTGCCCGGGGCCTGACAGCCCCGGATGTTGCTGCTACGTTGATTGCCGCGGCCATAGGCGTCAAGACCACGCTGGCTGCGGACGCCGGAATCAAGGCCTATATTGAAGCGGTGCGGCGCACAACCCTGGTGTTGAGCATGGCGTTGGCCAAATGAAGCGTTTGCAAGGGCTGGGTTGACAGACTTGCCAGGCGTTTTGCCCTAGTAGCGCTGTACGAACGGCGAAACACGCGCCGGTGGCTCGTAGGAGTCGGGCCAGTAGTCAACGATTTTCGAGATCAAGCCGTCATTGAATTCGAAGAACGAAATGCCGGTCACGGTGCCGGTTTCATCGACAAAATCAATTGTTGTCACCGCACGCGCCGCGTCCGCAATCTGGATGTCGACCTTGGCGTTCCAGTCTCCGGGCCAGGTGCTGAAGAAGTTCACAAAGCCCTCGCGACCTTCGACCCTCTCACGGGTCTGCGGCACCAGGTACACCAGTTCCGGATGCAGCAGCTCGGCAAATTCTGGCCACTGGCGTCGGTTGGCCAGGTCCCAAAACTGCTGAACCTTATTAAGCGTTGTCGCCAAACTCATGGCGGTCTGCCGCCGCGAACAGGTCGCTGGCGAAACCAGGGTCGCTGGCAGCTACGGAGCTGGCAAATACGCGCAAGGCCTGGGCAGCTTGCTGGGCGGTCATTTCTGGTGTTTCCCAGCGGAAGCTGGCGGCAGCGGATGCCCACAGGGCGATTGCCAGTTGGCGGGCTGCAAGCCCGAGTTCTTTCAGCGCAAAACCTACGCTGGAGGGCTGGGCCGAAGCCATGTTTGGGCTTGTCAAAGTAGCAGTGGTCATACCAATTCCTTTTTGTAAAAGTGAGGTTGTTGCACCGCAGTATAGGGTAAACCCTAGGATTAAGCTATACCAAAAATACTATGGGCTGTATGCACCCCCGTGCCTATCCCAATCGCAAGCCGCCGCTCAGTGGGTTTGACCGAAAAACTTTTGGAACGCGCCCGAGGCCATCATGTCCACTTCCACCGCCGGCATGGATGGCTGGGCCAGATCCACGATATGGTCGTAGGGGATGCCGTAAAAATCGCGCAGATAGGCCATGGCGCTTTCGTCCTTGGCCTGGTAGGACTGCTCAATTCGGTCCATGACCTCGCGCGCCAGTTTGAACGCGGCATCAGAATCCATCTGGGTCACAAAAATACGTCCACTCTTGGAGAACCCCGCCGCCAGCATGCTGGTTTCTATGATGGACCATAGTTGCCGACACTTGACGATAGGGTGGGCTTCGTAGTTCAAATGGAAAATGATGGCCGTTTTCATGCTGCGTTGTGCCTTGGATATTTATTCTTCTTGTGCGACCCTGAGACTCTCAAACCGACACCAGATTTTAACGTGTGCGGTTTCGTCGCCACGTTCACCCTCATCTCTGCGCGTTTATACGCTGCAAACCCAGCACCACGCTTACACCGTTGCCGTCGTTGCGGGCAGTGATGGTGCCGCCCATTTTGGCCATATAGGTCTTGGCCACAAACAGGCCCTGGCCCCGGTTGCCATTGACGCCGGACTCTGCTTGGCCTGACACGCCGTATTCAAAAATCTGGTTCATCAGCTCAGGCGGAATGTGCGGGCCGGTGTTGTGGATGGTGACGGTGGCATCCCGTTCGGTGGTGTGCAGGCTGAGCGTGATGGCGCTGCCGGGCGCGCGGTAGCGTTCGGCGTTGCGCAGCACATGGGTGACGACATCTTCCAATGCATATTCTTCGGCGCGCACCTGTAACGGAGCCTCATCGCCGGCGTACTGCACGTGGCTAAGCCCGACACTGGCCGAATTGGCCGCGACGTTGCGCAGAAAACCGTTGATCTCCACCGTTTGCACGGCCAGCGTGGTGGATTGGAATGCCTCGCTGGGGCTGGCACTGCCATAAAGGATGCGCACCGCCTGCTGCATGCGGCGGATGTAGCGCTGGCTGGCATCGCCCTCGCCGCTGTGCAGCACCATCAGTGATTGCAGTGGCGACATGATCTCGTGGCCCACGGCGTGCCACATGTCTTTCTCCTGCTCCGCGCGAATCTGCTCGCGCTCGGCATCCTCCTTGACGCGGCGCAGCAGGTCGTTCAGACAGTTGGCCAACAGACCGAGTTCGTCGCTGCCGCGCAGATCGGCCAGGTCAAACTGCTCCAGAGCGGCCGTGGTCTTCACGGTTTTGGATAGCTGGCGGGAGCGCTTGGTCAGGCGGGCTATGCGCCGGATGATGCCAACCTCAATGACCAGCCACGCCAGGCCAATGGCCACTAACATGGCCAGCACAAACCACGACAAACGCGTAGCCACCGCGCTCAGGCTCTTGTTGACGCTGCGGGCGTCGCCCTGCAGGTGGATGGTGTAGTTGCCCAGCGGCGTGGCCACGTCCTGCGTCAGCGCAACGGGCGCGTCGTAGCTGTCCACCGGGAGCCGTCGGATCAGCCGCGTCAACAGGGGAGATGTTTCCGCGGTGCTTGCCTCGCTGCCGCTCAGGCGTACCAGGTCGGCACCGTTGCTTTGGCCGCTCTTGTGGATACGCAGCGTCTCGCCGGGTAGCAACTGGGCGCGCAGATCGCCCAGCGAGAAGGGTGCAACCGCGCCCGCGGCATTGCTGTCAAACAGCGCTGCACCGTCGCCCGGCGGCAGCACTTCCACCCGCACCTGCATGGCGTTCAAGTCGCTGGGCGGCCAGACGGGTTTTTCCTTTTGGAACAGCGCGTCGCGTAACACGTCCACCGGCAGGCGCAGTGAGAAGAAGGATTTTTTTTCGCAGTCTCCGACTGGCGCGGCGTCGTTGGGAGCAGGAGCTTGGGCACAGCTTGCGCTCTGCCACACCCAGCCTCTGAAGTCACGCACCGTGCGCGCGTTGGTGTAGTCGCGGCTGCCAATGTCCACATAACCGGTGAAGCGCCCGCGTATGCCTTCGCGTTGCGGATTGCCGCTCTGCGAAGGTGTCTCGAAGGGTGCGATCCAGCGGTAGGTCTGGCCGCGCAGCGTGACTTCGACCCGCAGGCGGTGGGCCGTGTCCAGGTATTTGTCGCCGATGGAGTGGGGCACCAGCGCCGTGCTGGCAAAGGTGCCGGCGGCATAAATAAAACCGCCGGCCCACGGGTTGCTGCCAATGGCCACACACAGGCTGCCGTGGCGCGGGTACTGCACCAGGCAACCGGTCATCTCGACCGCATTGCGCACCTTGCTCTGGTCATCGAAATCGATCGCCGAAAAGGGTAGCAGCACCGGATGTAGCGGCGTGGTGGGCGTGGCGTCGTCCGACGGATTGAGCAAGGCCAGTTGACCGCTAGGGTGGCGCAACTGGGCGGCGATTTGTTCCTTGGTCTTGGCAAAACTTTGCTGGTAGTTGTCGTAGCTGCGCTGCTTTTCCTCCTGCAGCACATAGACCGTCATGACCAGGGTTGCCAGGGCCAGCAGGAAGAACGCGGTGCGGAACAGCACCCGCAGCCTGAACGACGCCAGCCATGCCAAGGCCGTATCCACGGAGTTGCCGGCGGTGTTGCTCACGGACGCACCTGTACCAAATCGTCGGACCAACGAAAGCCGCGCATGGGGATGTTCTCGATGCGCTCGAAGTGTTCGTCCAGTTCTCGAAAAGCCTCGCGTATGGTGCTGATGTGTTTGCGGATGTTGTCGCGGTTACGGCCGCTCTTGACCACATCAAACAGTTCGTCATACGACACCACCTGACCCCGCTTCTGGTACAGCGCGGCCAGAATGCGCTGGGCCGTCAGCGGCAGGTTGATGCGCTTGCCACGCCATAACGCGCTGCGTTGGCGCAGCGGGTCTATGGATAACTCGTCGTTTGCGAGGACCGCGGTGGGGGCCGGATCACGTTCCTTGGCGGCGCGCAGTATCTCCAGAAAGGTATCGACGAAATCGCTCTCTTCAAACGTGGTTTTCTGCAGGTAGTCCCAGGCGTCCAGCGCCTTCATGATGCTGCGGTAAATGGCCGCCGGCATGGCGGACACCACCAGTACTGGCGTGCCCTTGCGGCTCTTGTTGATGGCGTTGATGATGGCAATGCCGGCGTTGCGCTCGCGGCCCAGCTCAATGTCCAGCACGACCACGTCGTAGGTCTCGCGGGCGATGGCTGCCTCGGCGTCGTCGCGGGTAAACCAGTTGTCCACCTGGATGCCGGCACGCGCGCCCTGTATCCACGCGGTGAGTTGCTGGCTGGTGGGGATGTCATCTTCGATGACGGCGACCTTGAACATGTTTTTCTGCTTCCTTGTTTTTTCTTCTTGCGGGTCTACCACCCAAGTATCCCCTGTTCACGGGGCCGCTCCGAACGATACCTGTGAGTGTTTCTTCACGCCCGGTGAGCAGTCTCTCCCCACGGCGCCATTGTTTGCTCGTGGGGTGGGCGCGCACGATAACACCCATCCCAACCACCACCCAGGAAGTCACCATGTCAGAGCGTTTAAGCCAGATTGCCAGAACCATCACCACCCAGTTTCGCCGCATCACACGGCGCTCCGCCAGCCAGGTTGGCGCCGTGTCGCGCAGCTCCGTGGCCTACCTGCCGGGACGTGCCAGTGTCATTGCGCTGGGTCTGTTGGCAGCCGGTGGCTACGCGCTGTACAACCATCCCCCCATGCAAAGCATTGGCCGCGGTGAAATTGGCATGCGCCTGAACCAGTTGACGGGTTCGTCCACCGAAGTGCGCGATGGCGCGGTGTTCATCATCCCTGGCCTGCACGAGCTGCGCCGCTTCTCATTGCGCGACCAGGTCTATCGCCCTACGGCCAACACCAGTGCCAGCGGCGCGGCACCGTTCCAGTCGGTGGAGGGCTTGTCCATCGGCGTGGATATTTCGGTCCGTTACGCGCTGGACGTGACCAAGATTGCCGCGATGGCCCGCGACCTGCCGGAAGACATCAACAAGGAGATTGTTGAACCCGTGGTGCAAGGTGTGCTCTACAAAACCCTGGCGCGCTACACCGTGCGTGAGATCTTTTCGAGCAAGCGCCCCGAGATTCAACAACTGATAGAAGCCGAGCTCAAACCCCGGCTGGCCAAGGACGGCATCAAACTGGAGGCCGTCACCATCGGCAAGGTCGATCTGCCACGTGACTACAAGGCGGGTATGGAGAATCTTTTGGCCGAGGAATTGGCCACTGAGAAGATGCGCTACACGCTGGAGCTGAAGGAGAAGCAGGTCAAGCAAACCGAGCTGGAAGCCCAGGCCGACAAGGTGCGCCGCGAAACATCGGCCCAGGCCGCCGGAGAGGAACAAATCATTGCCGCCAAGGCGCAGGCCGAGGCCATGAAACATGTGCTGCCCTTCAAGCAAAAGCAAATCGAACAGCGCGCGCTGGAGGCCGAGGCCGAGAAAGTGTCACGCATCAAGACCGCTGAAGGCACGGCGCAGGCCCGCCGCATCGAAGCCTCCGGCGAGGCCGATTCCCGCAAGAACCTGGCCGACGCCGAAGCCTACCGCCAGGACCGCATTGGCAAGATCACCAGCGAGCAGTTGGCGCGTGATGGTGCCTTGATATCGAAGAACCCGTTGCTGATCCAGAAGACCATGGCCGACAAGCTATCGGACAAGATCACTGTCATCATCGCGCCGACGCCTTCTGACGGTGGTTTCATCGGTTCTGCATTGTTGGGCGCGGGCAAGCAAAACGCCGCTCAAACCGTACGCACCGCCCAGGCGCCAGATGCCAACACAGAGACAACTCAGGCCGAGCAAGATACTTCTGAAGGAGGCAAATAACATGATCGCCGCTTCCCTCTTGACGATTGCCATCGTCACCCAAGATCAGTCGTCCCTGCGCTCGGCGCCACGCGATTCAGCGCCCCAGCAGGCGGTACTGGCGCAGGGCGATAGCCTGGAGATCCGCGGCCAAAAAGGCGACTTTCTGCAGGTGTATGACCACCGCCGTGAACGGGCTGGTTTTATCCGCGCCACGCAGGTGCGCAGCCAGTCGCTGAAGCCCGAGGCGGCGCCGGAACTGCTGTCGGTGGTGCGTTTCTTGCGCGATACACCCGGGTCTGAATCCTTGGGTATTGGCTACGCCGCCGCCTACCTGCGAGCCGCACCGGCCGAAACCATCAATGGCGAGGCGTTTGACGCGCTGGGCGCCATGGCCGAACGGCTTGCCCGCCGTGCCTCCGCCCGCCAGGGCAAGCCGGGTGGTGACGCGCTGGCTGCACACCTGGATGTGGCCGCTGCGTATGGCGTGGAGATGCTGAGCTTTGAGCGCGAAGGCCAGGTGCAGCTTTGTTACAACGGCGACGCCCACCGCCGCGTGCTGGCTTTGCCCGCGACCGACAGCCAGAAGGCCCTGGCCGCCTTGGCCCTGACCAAGCATGAATGTGTTGCGCCGAACCTGAACCCGGTCGAGCGATTTGTACAAGATAACTGGCGCGCCGACGTGCTGGACCGTGTAGAGATGCGCGACCTGCCCGAGGTGTTGAAGAACCGTTTGCATCTGCGCAAGGCCGGTGTCTGGGCCAGCTTGGCCTTTCAGCGGGCACGCAGAGCAGAATTTGCCCCCGCCACCGTGCAAGCGGCGGCAGCCCGTGCCTTGCAGGAGTTGGCTGCGGTGAACAAGGTCGAACTGGCGGACACGGATGCTGCCGCCTATAGCGACGCAGCCATTCGTGTCGGTGCCTCGCGCTGGGGCGCAGAGCCTGCCTTGGCGGATGGTGCCTCTGGCAAAGCGGCCGATCCCATCACCAAACTGTCCGTCCGTTTAAGCACTGGCCAGCCCGGCGAAACCTGTGTGCACGTGGTTGATGCCAAACACGACACCAAGAACCCGTTGTTCACCCGCTGCACCTATGGCGTGGTCTGGGCCGCATCGACCAGCGCCAACCGCCAGGGCACGGCCTTGGCACTGGCGGTGCAGCCACTGGACACCTGGCGCGAGATGTGGGTGTTCCAGCAAGGCCCCAAGGGCTGGGGTGTGGATGTGCTGCCCCCAGCGCTGGACAACCCCAACCTGGGTTATGTGGAGTTTGCCGGTTGGGTGCCGGGCTCGACCCAGATGCTGGCCGCGCGCGAAGCCAAGGTCGATGGCCGTTACAAGACCAGTTTTGAGTTGCTGCGCACAGCAACGCTGGAGGTGGAAAAACAAGCCGATCAGCCGAAGAATCTCAGCGTGTTTTACCGCTGGCAAGATCCAGCGTGGAAGGGGCAGACGGTTAGTTTGCGTTAGCCCAGCCGTTAACTTGGGCCGTGAGCCTGGAACTGCCCGCGGTATTTGATAAAGCCGCACTTCTTTGAGCCCACAAACCCCGCGTGCTCAAAGAAGCGGTGAGCATGTTCGCGCTGGCTTGAACTCAGTAGCATGATTTTTGAGCAGTCGTTGGCCAGGCAAAAAGCCTCAATGTGGCGCAGCAGCGCGGCCCCCAAACCTTGGCCTCGAAGCTGTTCGTTGACCACGATGTTTTCGACGACGGCGAAAGGCTGCGTGCCAAACATCACGTCGGCGCACAGCGAGACCATGGCCGTGCCTTCGACTTCACCCAGATGCTCGCAGACAAACAGGCCGGTATTCGGGTCTGCCGATACGGACGCGATCCGCTCGGGCAGGACCGCTACGGCCGGATGGTCGACGAGCTGTCGGTATAACTCGGCTATGCGCGGGGCGTCACCCGGCAGTGCATTGCGAACGAATGGCAGGCCGCGCAACTTGCTCATGCCAGCCGCGACTTGTCCCCTTTGGAGCGCCATTTCTGCAGCGAGATGGTGTCGCCCGAAATCGGGTCCTGAACCAGCAGGCGCTTGCCGCTTGCTTCGACATAAAAGATGTGCCACAGCTCCAGCCGCTCCGGCCGATTGGCGTAGACCGACACGGACCAGTAGCAACGGCCGTCCAGACGTTCCTGTTTGTCCAGGGACTCGCCAAATGCGACCGGGAAAGAATGCGACTTGGACCAGGCTGTCAGTTCCGGCAGATTGCGCACCGCTGTTATGGCATGTGCATAGCCTGGCGAGTTCAGCGCCTGCGCGTTGCAACCGGAGGCCGCGTTGGCGGTCGTTGCGACAACACACAGCAGCAGGGAGGCTGCGGCGCGGCGCAAGGCTTGGGGTGTCATCATCATCAACATGGTTGTTGTTGTCTCCTGCATGCCGGATTTTGACATGCATATGGCGCGGGTGTCAGGTGCGCAGACGCAGATACGTGTGGGTTGCCCCGCCAACAACGAGGCACACCAGAGCCACGACATCCGCCATGAAGACACGTGCCAGTTGCGGGTTGTAGCCGCCAACCGACCAGGCCAGCCATAAAAACGAGACCACACTGGCAAAGGCGGCGACAAAGGCCAGGGTTTGCAGCGAAGGCCGGAAAGCCGCATAGACCAAAAACATACCGAGCAGGCCAAACAGCACCGCACGGTGCCGCATCAGGATGGCGAGGTTGGGCTCGTTGAACGGCAGGCCATAGAGGGCAGCCAGGCGCTCCGCACCGAGCACGCCCGACAGCGGCAGGAAGTGGATGATGCCAACCACCACCAGCATGGTTGAAATGAGGTAACGCATGGTCGTTGACTCCTGTGTGTTTGTCATGGCGTAGTACGCTCCGCAGAGGCTGCTGCTGGCGATTGCCGCTGTTGCAGCAGTGTGTTGACGCTGGGCCACGCAAACCGCAACTCCGATACACGGTTGCCATCGGGCGTATCCCATACCGCCTGCTCAACCTCGCTCGCGCCGAGGCGTTTGTAAAAACCCTGGGCCGCAATATTGGGCGCCAGTACCCATAAATGCAAAACATCCGAGGTCTGGGTGCGGGCGCACCATGCCGCAATATGGTCCACCAGTTGCGCGCCCAGACTCTTGCCCTTGTATTCCTGGGCTACGTGCAGGTTCTCCAGCAGAGTGCCCCAGCGCGCATCGTGGTCGCCAAACGCGCAGGCCAGGCCCACCATGGTTTTGTTGTCGTCGGCCTCCATGACGGCGATGGTCTGGTTGGCAGCCGGCTTGTCGAAACGCTGTTGCCACAAGGCCCTGCGGTCGGCGACCAGATCGCCATCCAGGTAGGCGTCGCTGAGCATGCCCCGGTAGGCGCTGCGCCAGCTGCGCGTGTGTAGTTGCGCAATGGCTTCAAGGTCGGATGGTGTTGCTTCTCGTATGTGCATAGGTCAAGTAAATGTAATCTCGATTGCCCACGCTGAAGCGCGCCGGGCTTTACGCGGGAGGTAATGGCCACGTTCAAGCCCCCGCGTTGGAGCGTAGTCCATGCCCTGGGAATGCTATACTTTATATAGCGTACTTTGCTTATTTCACGAGGGCTACAGCCAAATTTAGCATGTGACTCTGGTTCTAAAACCCAAAATAGGTATTTTTAGCCCCGTGAGCCGCGTCATTCATATCCGCGGGCAATTCAAACCGAGGGGCGCACGGCGAGCAGCGCCACGATGTCGTCAATCACCGGTTGTCGGGTGCGACGGGCTGCGTCAGAGTGCGGCATGGAGCGCAGTCTCAAGCGGTTTTACCGTGGCCAAAGGCGGACTTAGCTCTGCGCCAGACGTGCCGCCAAGCCCTGCGCACAGGCAAACCCACTGGCCCAGGCCCATTGGAAGTTGTAACCACCCAGCCAGCCGGTCACGTCCACGACCTCGCCTATGAAATACAGACCGGGTTGCCTGGATTCCATGGTTTGTGACGACAGGTTGCGCGTGTCCACACCGCCGGCCGTGACCTCGGCCTTCCGGTAGCCCTCGGTGCCGGTGGGCGTTAGTTCCCACTGGCTCAGGCGCTCGGACAAGGCGGTCAAAGCCTTGTCCGAGGCCTCGTTGATCGGGCGTGCCCAGTTGTGGCCTAGCGTCGCGCCTTGCGCCACCCAGGTGTCGGCCAGGCGCGAGGGCACTAGGGCGGCCAACTCGTTGCTTATCAGTTTGCGGGACGTGGCCTTGGCGCGGGTCAGCAGTTCGGCCACCTGGGTGTCGGGCGCCAGATTCAGGCGTATCGGGGTGCCGGCCTGCCAGTAGCTTGATATCTGCAGCACGCCCGGGCCGCTGAGGCCGCGGTGGGTGAACAACAGGTCTTCCAGAAAAACGGTCTTTTCTTTTTTGCTTCCCGTTTCTATCTTGACCGGCAGCGACAACCCCGACAACTGGGCAAACGGTGCCCAGCCCGCCTCATCAAAGGTCAGCGGCACCAGGGCCGGGCGTGGTGTGATGACGGCCAAGTCAAACTGTTTGGCGACGCGGTAACCGAAGTCGGTCGCACCGATCTTGGGGATGGACAGGCCGCCGGTGGCAATCACCACGGCGGCGCAGTGGATGGTTCCGCGGTCACTATCAATTTCGTAGCTGCTTGGGCTGTTTCCATGAGGGCTAGCGGCCAGATAGCGTATGGCTTTCAGTCCGCAGGGCTGCCAGCGGGTGACACCACCGGCGGCGCATTCGGCCAGCAGCATCTGGATGATATCGTCGGCCGAGTGGTCGCAAAAGAGCTGGCCTTTGTGCTTTTCGTGGAAGGCAATTTTGTGCTTTTCCACCAGTGTGATGAAGTCGCGTGGCGTATACCCCGACAGCGCGGAGCGGCAAAAACGCGGGTTGTCGCTGAGGAAATTGGCCGGTGTGGTGTCGCGGTTGGTGAAGTTGGCACGGCCACCACCGGAAATGCGAATTTTCTCCGCCACCTTTTCGCTATGGTCCAGCAACAATACCTTCAAACCCAACTGGCCGGCCACGCCAGCACAAAACAGGCCGGCGGCGCCTGCGCCGACTACTACTACGTCAAAACTTTGCATGGGCGCAGTTTAGACTGCGCCAGCTTTCATTCAATTGGTGCAGTAGAAACACAGCTTGTTGCCGTCCAGGTCACGAAAGTAGCCGGCGTAAAAGCCTTTTCCGCGTGGGCCGGCGGGGCCCTCGTCCTTGGCGCCCAGGGCGATGGCTTTTTGGTAGAGCTGGTCCACTTGCTCGGTGGTCTTGGCAACCAGGCCGACCATGACACCGTTGCCCACGGTGGCGGGATTGCCGTCAAACGGTTTCATCAGCGCCAGGCTGGGTTCTGCTGGTGAGCTACCCCAGCCAATGCCGCCGGCATAGTCCCACAGGCGCTTGGCGCCGAGGTCGACCAGCAAGGCATCGTAAAAGGCGCCGGCGCGGGGCAAGTCGGCGCTTCCCAAGGTTACGTAACCAATCATGAAAATACTCCCTTCATTTGTTAGAGTCGGCCAGTGTAGGGTTTTTGCTGGCCCACCCTGTGCGTCACGTGATCCGCGTTTCACAGGTCCAGTGCGGGGCAGGTTTTTTTGCGTGAACGCATGTAAAACTGTATTTATTGCGCACCACGCAGGTGCGATACTGCGGAAGCGGTGGCGCATGGCCCGCGCACTTCTTTGTTGCAAACTAGGAGGGAATCTGTGACCACCCCATCGAAGAAGTACCGACGCTTCCAGGGTGCACGCGCACACGGCATGCGGCAAACCCGGTGGTGGCCCTGGGTGTTGGTTTTGGGCCTGCTGTGGTCGATGGCGCGGTTGGATGCATGGGCGCAAGCGGCGCCAGCGCGTCCACTGATCCTGGGCGCGGACGCGGACCCCGCTACCTTCACCAACCGTTGGGCAGCCCTGGTTTTTGTGGAGGCATTCAGGCGTTTGAATGTCCCGATCCAAATCATCAACTACCCGTTGGCGCGCAGAACCCTGCTGGTCGACGCCGGAGAAATTGACGTTGACGGTGGCCGCGTGTATGCCTATGGTGAGGCGCATCCTCAACTGATTCGCGTAACGGAGCCATGGGTCGAATTCAATTTCACGCTGTATACGGCCAACGCCGCCGTGCGCCTGCAGACCTTGGAAGAGTTGCGCGCCACCGCCTGGCTGGTGGAATACCGGCGCGGCATTCTGTATTGCGAGAAAACATTAAAAGCCCTGCTGCCAGCGGAGCGGTTGTCGGATATTTCAAGCGAAGAACAGGGCGTCAGCAAACTATTGGCCGGGCGCACGGACCTGTACTGCGATCTGGACTATGTGGTGCGCGAGGTGTTGAATGCGCCGAAGTTCAAGGACGCCACGCGGGTACAGAAGGTATTGAGTTTTGGCAGCGTCCCCATCTATTTCTATTTGCAACCCCGGCATGCCGAACTGGCGCCACGTTTGTCGGTCATCATCAAGAAAATGAAGGAGGAACGGTTGATCGAGCTGTACCAGAACCAGGTCGCCCAGGAAATGGGTCTGTCACGATGAGCCGTCGAGCAGGGACCATTGCGCCATGGAACTGATCGACAGCATCCCCTTCGTGCGCAAGAACCGCATTGGTCGGCGTTTGATCATCCTGATCATTGCCTTCAGTACCGCCATCACCCTGCTGATCACGATTGCCGAGCTGATCATCGAATACCGCACGCTGCGCAGCGACCTGGACCGCCAGCTCGACAGCGTCAGCATTTACGTGCCCAATATCGCCGGCAGTGTGTGGGATTTCGACGAGCGGCAGATGCGCCTGGCCCTGGACGCGCTGACGCAGTTGCCCAATATCGACCAGGCCAGCATCACGGCGCAGGCCAACCAGACCCGTTGGGAGTCGGGCAAAACGGCATCCAGGAATACGCTGGTTCGGACCTATGCGCTGCGCCACATGGCCCGTGGCAAAGAGGTGGAGATCGGACGCCTGGAGGTGGTGGCCAGCCTGAGCGGCATCTACCAGCAGGTCATCACCCGTGCCGTTTCCATCCTGGTCAGCAATGGTTTGAAAACCTTTCTGGTTGCGGTGTTCATGGTCTCGCTGTTCCGCAGGCTGGTCACCAACCGCCTGGCCAAGCTGGCCACCAAGGTGGGTAGTTTGGCGTCGACGCAAGCACCCTTGCGCCAGGCCCAGACAGTCGCACTTCTCAGGGCGCCCGCGCATCTGGATGAGCTGGCCACTGTGGAATGGACGCTGGACAACACGGCCAATAACCTGGCCGTTGCCGAGGCCACCATGGTCGGGCTCAACCGGGAGCTGGAGCGGCGTGTGGCCGAGCAGGATGCGCTGCTGCAAAACGCCTTGGTGGGAATCACCATGGTGCGCGAACGCAAGGTCGTCACCTGCAACCGGCGGTTTGAGGAAATGTTTGGCTACGAGGCCGGCGACCTGGCGGGGCGCTCCACCAACGACTTTTACCAGGACGACGACGAATTTGCCAGCGTGGGGCAACTGGCGTATTCCAAGTTCGCCGACGGCCAGAGTTTCAGCCGCACCTTGCAACTGGTGCGGCGCGACGGCTCGCCGTTGTGGGCCGAAGTGGCCGGGCGCGTGGTGGATGCGAGCAAGCCGCAAGACGGCAGCATCTGGGTGTTTACCGACGTCACCGAGCGCAAGCAGGCCGAGCAAAAGATCGATTTCATCGCCTACCATGACGCACTGACCGCCTTGCCCAACTGGCAGTTGGCCCAGGACCGGTTTGAGCAAGCCGTAGCCTATGCCGAGCGCACGATGTCCAAGGTGGCCGTGTTGTGCCTGGACCTGGACAACTTCAAGACCGTCAATGACTCGTTGGGCCATGCCGTGGGTGACACGCTGATCAAGCAGGTGGCCGCGCGGCTGAGCGAGTGTGTGCGCGACACCGACACCGTGAGCCGCCAGGGTGGTGACGAATTCATCATCGTGCTGCCCAACTTACCTGACCCCGAAGCCACAGCGCCGATTCTGGCCAAGTTGATGGAGCGCCTGCGTGACCCCTACGACATTGATGGGCACGAATTGACCACTTCTGCGTCGGTAGGCGTTGCCATTTACCCGGATGACGGTGCCGACTCTGACACGCTGCGCAAGAAGGCAGACATGGCCATGTACAAGGCCAAGTCTGCGGGGCGCAACACCTACCAATACTTCGACGAGCAAATGAATGTGGATGCGGTGGAGCAATTGCGCATGCGCAATGGCCTGCGCCGAGCACTGGAGCGCAATGAGTTGGTGCTGCACTACCAGCCGCAAATCGATTTGCGGTCCGGTGCGGTGGACGGTGTGGAAGCGCTGATACGCTGGCAGCACCCCGAGTGGGGCATGATCTCGCCGGCCCGTTTCATACCGGTTGCCGAAGAGAGTGGTCTGATTGTGCCGATAGGCCAGTGGGTGCTGCGCGAGGCCTGCCGGCAGGCCGCGTTATGGCACAACACCGGTGGCCACAAGATTTCGGTGGCCGTCAATCTGTCGGCCCTGCAGTTCAAGCGGGACGACCTGGAGCAGTCGGTCATAGGCGCGCTGCAGGAGTCCGGTCTGGAGCCGGCCCTGCTGGAACTGGAGCTGACCGAATCGATTCTGATCAGCGATACACAAAGCGTGCTGGCCACAGTTAAGCGGCTGAAAGCCCTGGGTGTGCAACTATCCATCGACGATTTCGGCACCGGTTACTCCAGCCTGTCCTACCTGAAGCGTTTTGAGGTCGACCGCCTCAAAATCGACCAGTCCTTTGTGCGCGACCTGGCGACCGACCGGGAGGACGCGGCCATCGTCCACGCCATCATTCAGATGGCCAACAGCCTGGGCCTGACCACGATTGCCGAGGGTGTGGAAGACGATGCGGCACTGGCCCGCTTGCGCAACTATGGTTGCCACATGGCGCAAGGCTATTTCTTTGCCCGCCCCATGCCGGCGCAGGATTTGGAAGCCTTTTTGGCGGCCTCAAAAATAACTTTTGATTGAATGCCGCGTTGCCAGGTTTCGCCGCCGGGCCGTCCCAAGGCGAAATGCGGCCCCTTGGGGGCAGCGCAGTACGCGCAGCGACAAGCGTGGGGCTAGGTTTCCCCGCCGGGCCGCCCCAAGGGGAAACGCGCCCCTCGGGGGCAGCGCAGTACGCGCAGCGACAAGCGTGGGGCTAGGTTTCCCCGCCGGGCCGCCCCAAGGGGAAACGCGCCCCTCGGGGGCAGCGCAGTACGCGCAGCGACAAGCGTGGGGCTGACAAGCCGCTACTGCCCCCAGCCTTGCTCCCGCTCCACCTGCAGGCGGTAGGCCTCGATCAGCCCTTCGGCCTTCATTTTGCTCAGAATAGCGGCTATGCGCGGCGCCAGGCCCGCATGCTTTTTATGCAGGTAGGGATAGGTCGGAATCACGCTGCCGATGTCCAGCACCTTGCGCAATGCGGCGCGCCCTTCGATGGCGGGCTCGTGCATGGCAATCAGAATATTCAAGCTGAAGTCACAGTACAGATCGGTGCGCTGGGCCACCAGCTTCTTGACCCCTTGCTCCAGGCTTGGAATGTCCGACAGGCGCTCGGCTGGCACTATCGGTTTGAGCGCGTTCTCACACAGCAGAATGCCGCGCCGGTATTCCACCTGCATGCCGTTGGTGGACAGCTCATCCAGTCGCTGCAGGCGCAGCGTGGGCTTTGCGGTATACAAGGCCAGCGTCAGATTGTGGATGGACTCTTCCACCCGGACCAGATTGGGCTGCGTGGCACCGTAGCCATAGGCACGGTTGGCTTCTCCGTCAATGATTCCGGCTTCTATCTGCAGGCCCTGGCGTTTGAGCGCATAACTCTCCAACTGGAAAGGAATACCTAAGCGGCGGAAGACTTCGGAATAGATGCGGTTGAACCAATTGAAGCTGTAGCTGTTTGGCGTTGCGTCCGAGCCCATCACAAAAAGTGCGGGCGCCGTCGCGGTGGGCTCGTTGCTGGTTTGCGCGTGTGCCAGCGAAAAAAGGCTCAGCAACGTGCTGGCCAGTAGGGCTCGGATGCAAAGTGGCCGCAGTGGTGTTGTTCGCTTCATGCCGGCAATTATGGCTGCCGGTGTGTGGCCGTTCAAGGCCGATCCACTATGGCGCCATGCCAGAAAATGTTCAGGCCGAGCGCGAGTGGGCGATGCTGGCATCGGCCTGCAAGCCAGCTGCCAACAACCCCTGCAGCACATCGCCCACCACAATCACGCTGGGGCTGGCCAGGTGTTCACGCTCAATCGTGGCGTTGAGTTCGGCCAAGGTGCACACCGCATGGCGTTGCTGCGGCAGGCTGGCGTTCTGGATGATGGCCACGGGTGTGTCGGCATGTAATCCCTGCAGCAGTTCTTGCTGGATGCGGGCGGCGCCGCTGACACCCATGTAGATCACCAGCGTGAGCCGGGCCTGGCGGGCCGTGTTGGCCAGCGCGCGCCAGTCGGTGCCGGCGGAGCCTGGCTTGGCGTGGCCGGTCACAAACACCACGCCATGGGCGCATTCGCGGTGCGTCAAAGGAACGCCGAGTGAGGACACGGCTGCGATGCCGGCCGTGATGCCATTGATGACACTGACGCGCACGCCGGCCTCCTGCAGCGCTTCCATCTCCTCGCCGCCGCGGCCAAAGATGAAGGGGTCGCCGCCCTTGAGGCGGACCACCGTTTCGCCTTCCAGGGCCGCCGTGACCATGAGTTTTTCAATAAAGGATTGTGGTGTCGATTTGCAACCACCTCGTTTGCCCACGTAGACGATGCGCGCGGTGGGTGACGCCATCGCGACGATGGCCTCGTTGACCAGGTCATCAACCAGCACGACGGTGGCCTGCTGGAGGGCCTTCAGGGCCTTCAGCGTCAGCAGCTCAGGGTCGCCAGGACCGGCGCCCACCAGGGTGACTTGGCCGCGTGCATCGGAGTTGGATAAATCGTGTTTCATAGTGCTTGCACCAGATGCAAGATATGGGCCACCTGCTGCGCAATCGGTGGGGGAACAGGTTGCGCGCCGTCCAGCACGCTGCGGATATAGGCTGCGGTGCTGGCCGCATCGGCGCCTGCCGGCAGGTCGGGCAGCGTGGTCAGCGTACCGGCCTGGTGTTCCTGCTGGTCCACCACCTGGCCCTTGATAAAGCCCTGCATCTTGGGCGTGCGCCGGGGGTCGGCCACGGCCTCGCCTTCGGTGCCGCGCAGCAGCAGCGCGTTGCCCTCCATCAGCGTCAGTGTCTCGGCCATGGAGATCGCGTATTCGGGATGGGTATAGCTGCTGACCAGCAGGCTCTTGCCCTGCACAGGGGTCATCAGCTTGACCAGGCTGTGCGCCGGGTTGCGCAGGCCGACCAGACGGCGCACGTCCAGCAGGCGTTGCAGGCCGGCATGCAGCAATGCGGTGGGGACAAAGGCCACGTTGCCAGGTGTTATGGATTCAATAGCGGTCTGGGCAGGAACGCCGAGGGCTAGCAGCACTTCTGACGTATAGACCCGGCGGGATTCGGTGGCTGTGCCGTGCACCATCACACTCAGGCCCTCACGTGCCAGCAGCAGCGCCAGCAGGGGCGTCAGCACCGGCAGTTTGCGCGCGCCGTTGTAGCTGGGGATGACGATGGTGGGTGCCGTGCTGGCCGGCACGCGGTGCAGGCGCTGGTGCGTGGCGTCCAGAAAACCCGCCATCTCGTGCGCGGTCTCGCCCTTGATACGCATGGCCAGGCAAAAGGCGCCAATCTCCAGGTCGCTCACGGCGCCGTCCAGCACCTGGCCAAACAGGTCGGTGGCCTGCTCGCGGTTCAGCGGACGGGCACCGTCCTTGCCGCGGCCGATTTCCTTGATGTAGTGTGCGATAGGCATCCAGGTATTGTCCTGCAGAGTTGATTACTTTGGGTTATGAGCTTAGAGGCTTGGTGTGGTTTAAAGCAATTGCTTCGCGTGCTTTGACACGGGGGCTACAAACTTCAGAACTATCGGGTTTCTGAACTTCCATCTCCCACTCCCCCCAGCCCTTATGCACTCGCGCTGCGAGTGCGGGGCAATGCCCGGCCATAGGCCCGCAACGGCGGCGCCGTTGCTTGGGCCCCGCCGGGCGAGGGGGAGCCAAGGCGGACAGCCGATTTGATGGTGTCGCGCCGAATACGCGACTACGTGCGTAGCGTTGCGGTGCCCTGGTGGCCGTACCGAGATCTCACGTGTGGCGGTCGTAGTCAACGGCTGTTCGAGGGTATGCCAACGCTGGCCGCTACGCGTGCCAGTGGCTCCGCGCTGCACGGTGCGCGGTCTCTACGACCGCTGGCGATAGACCTGAGCGAACAAGCCAGTACCGCAACCTCACCCCCAGTAGCCCGTATTCGGCGCGCAGCCACCAAATCGGTTGTCCGCTTTAACTCCCCCTCGCCCGGCGGGGCGAGGGGGCTGGGGGGAGTGGGGGCCGGAAGTCCTGAAACCCGGCAGTTCGGAAGGTGGTATTCCGGTAGTTCGGCAGTCCCGCTACACAGACAGTTACCCCCGAGGGGCTAGGACTGCAATGTTGTGGCATCACGTTGGCTGGTCGGTATGGATGCTAGCACCATGCGTTTGACCTCGGGCAGGCAGGAGCCGCAGTTGGTTCCGCACTCCAGTGCCGACTGCAGTTGCACCAGTCGCTGGTCTTCGTTGCCCTTGCAAGAGGCCAACTGGGCGGCGATGGCGCTGTCGGTGATATTGAAGCAGGCACAGATTTGTTTGCCGCGGGACTGCACCGCCACCGGCGGTTTGGCGCTGGGCAGCAGCAGCAAACGGCCATAGGCCTGGGCCGGGAGCTCGTCTTGCAGCAGTGTCTTGATCCAGCTTTGCGCCGTGGTGTCGCCCGCCAGCAGAAAAGCTTCGAGCCGTGTCTCGTTGGTTGCCGCGCCCGATCCGCCGGGGCGCACCAGCCGCACGGCGCGGCGCTGGCCTTTTTTCTTGTCGGCATAACGCAGCACACCGGCACCACCCAGGCTCAACAGGTTTTCGATGGTAGCCAAGACGTCGTCAGAGGGTGTTTCGTAGGCGGCGGCGCGAAACAACAGGCCGCTGCGCTCGCGGCCAAACGGCACACAACATGCGAAATCAAACTGGGCCATCAATTCCTTGAGCTGAGTACGGGCCTGCAAGGCCTGGGCGTCGCTGAGCCAGGCGGCACCCAGCAGGGTCCAGGGCAACTCGGCCTTCAGCACCTTGATGGCCGTGTGTTTGAACTCCGGCTGTTTGGAGGTGGGGCAGTAGGCCGGCGTGGTGAGGGCGTTCACACCCGCCAGGCGCTCGCCGGTGCTGCCGATGCCGCTGACAAATTCTTCACCCCAGTGCATGGCCATAAAGGTCTGCCGGGCCGCCAGTGTTGTGCTGGACTGCACCGGCACCACGATGGAGCCGCGTTTGCTGGTGACGTGCACCAGGTCGCCATCCTGCAATTGGCGCTGCGCCATGTCCTGCGGGTTCATTTCGATGCAGGGCTCGGCCACGTGACCGAACAAGCGGCCCAGTGTGCCGGTGCGGCTCATGCCGTGCCACTGGTCGCGCAGGCGGCCGGTGGTCAGCGACAGCGGGTAGCGAGACTCGCGTGGCTCGGCGACCGGCTGGTAAACGGTGTTGGCAAAGCGGGCCTTGCCGTCGTCGGTGGGGAAGATGCCGTCGGTGTACAGGCGTGCTTTGCCGGTGGTTTGGCCTTCTGGCAAGGGCCATTGCTGGGGGCCTTGCGTTTCCAGCATCGCGTAGGAGAGGCCGGTGATGTCCAGGTCGCGGTCGCGGGTGGATTCGCGGTGTTCGTTCCAGATTTGTTCGGGGGTTTCGTAGGGGAAAAGGGTTTTCTCCGGCTGCGCGGCAATGGGGGCCGGCGCATGGGGGGTCAGAGCCGAATTTCGTTGGGAGTTGTTGGTCTCCGTTGAGGTTGCTGTCCTGAATTCGGATCTGACCCCCAATGCGCCGGCCCCCATTGCCTCCATTTGCGTCTCTAACCGCCGGGCAAAGTCGACGGCGATGGACCAGTCGTGGCGTGTTTCCCCGGGAGCGGGCACGGCTGCGCGGACGCGGCTGATGCGGCGTTCGCTGTTGGTGACGGTGCCGCTTTTTTCGCCCCAGGTGGTGGCCGGCAGCAGTAGGTCGGCATACCGTGCCGTGGCCGTCGTGGCAAACGCCTCCTGCACAACGACCAGCTCGGCGCGTTCCAGCGCGCGGCGCACGGTGGCCAGGTCGGGCATGCTGTGGGCGGGGTTGGTGCAGGCTATCCACAGGGCCTTGATCTCGCCGTCGGCGGCGGCCTGGAACATTTCCACGGCGGTCTTGCCGGGTTTGTGCGGAACACTGGGCACGCCCCACAGCGCCGCTACTTCGGCGCGGTGCGCCGGGTTGTTCAGATCGCGGTGGGCGCTCAGCATGGTGGCCATGCCGCCCACCTCACGCCCGCCCATGGCATTGGGCTGGCCGGTCAGCGAAAACGGCCCGGCGCCAGGCTTGCCGATCTGGCCGGTGGCCAGGTGCAGGTTGATCAGCGCGGCATTTTTGGCCGTGCCGCTGCTGGACTGGTTCAAACCCTGGCAGTACAGGCTCAGGGTGGGTGTGCGTGCCGGCCCGTTCATGTGCTGCATGCCGGCAAACAGGCGGGTCGCCTTCAACAGCGCGTCCTTGGTGATGCCGCAGGCGTCCGCCACCATGAAGGGTGTGTAGTCGCGCACCGTGGTCTTCAGCGCGTCGAAGCCCTTGGTGTGCGCTTCGATATACGCCATGTCCAGCCAGCCTTCCGAGGCCATGATGTGCAACATGCCGTTGAACAGCACCACATCGGTGCCGGGCTGGATGGCCAGATGCACATCGGCAATGCTGGCCGTGTCGGTCGTGCGCGGGTCGCAGACGACGATGCGTAAGTTCGGGTTTGCCTTTTTGGCGTCTTCGATGCGGCGAAACAGAATCGGGTGGGCAAAAGCGGTGTTCGAACCGACGATGAAGATGCACTGCGCGTGGTTGATGTCGTCATAACACGCCGGTGGCGCGTCGGCACCCAGCGTCTGCTTGTAGCCCATGACCGCGCTGCTCATGCACAGGCGCGAGTTGGTGTCGATGTTGTTGGTGCCAATCAGCCCCTTGGCCAGCTTGTTGAAGACGTAATAGTCCTCGGTCAGCAACTGGCCCGATATGTAAAAGCCGACCGCGTCCGGGCCATGTTTGCGGATGGTGTCGGCAAAACCTTGGGCCGCATGGTCCAGCGCCGCATCCCATGACACCGCTTGGGCGGGTTGGTCACGCTGGAAGCGCCGCATCGGTTGCAGCAGGCGGGCGGTTTGTGTGACCGCAGCACTGGCCGTCAGATGCAGTGTCGAGCCCTTGGTGCACAGGCGGCCAAAATTGGCCGGGTGGTCGGGGTCGCCTTTGACATTGGTGATCTGGCCGTCTTTGGATTCGATGATGACTCCACAACCCACCCCACAATAGGGGCAGGTGGAGCGTGTTTCTTGGGGAGGCGTCATGGAGTGGGATTGTCAGCCTTTTGTCCCACCTGCGGGCGCTCGGTGTTGGGTATCCACTCCCACCACTCATGTTGCCCTTCGGCCGTGTCTTCTCGGGTCCGGTAGACGTTCCAGGTGACCAGGTAGTCGGGGTTTTCCATGTCCACGCCCGAAGGTGCATGGCGGTACTGCCCGGGGGGCGCCTTGAACCAGGCGTCCAGATGCGGCGGCAGGATGAAGTCGGCCACCGGCACCGCAGCATCGCTGTGGCGCAGTTGCACGCTGATGCCTTGCTCGGCGTCGACCTTGGTGACTTGGCCGGCGTACTGGGTTTGCTTCATCAGCTCGCCCTGCACGTCAAAGTAGGACACGCCGATGACGCAGGTCTTGGTCAACAGTTCTTCGATCTGCATGGCGTGTGGGTCCTCTGTTGTGCGGTCTGTGGGGCTTAGTGGCGCAGTGGTGCTACACCCACCTGCGGCATATTGGCCAGGCCGATGTCGCGGGCGTGTTCTTCAAAACCCTTGTTCTTCCAGAAGAAGGCGCCGGGCATCGTGGTGGGGATGACCAGCACATAGAACAGCGCACGGCCCATGACGCTGGTGGCGATCTGAACCGCGGCCACGACGGCCAGGCCCAGCAGCGTGTAGAGGTTGACCGTGTCCACCGTCAGCATGCTGGTCAGCAACGCGCAGGCCAGCAGCAGGTTGATGCCCAGCAGGGTGTTGCGCAGCACATAGGTCTTGCCAAAGGTTGTGGTCTGGACGTAGTAGGACGCGCCGCCTTCGTGTTCGGCAATACCCATGGCCCGGCTGTGCGCCGTGTGGCCAATGCCTTCGATCAGTAGCCCCAAGCACAACACCGCAGTGCAGACCATGGTGACGTTGAGAATGCTGTCTCCGGCATAGGCCAGCGTGGCCATGGTCACCACACCGACCACCAAGGCACCCAAGGTCAGCGCGCTGCCGCCAAAGGCTGTGGCGACCTGCCAGTGGTTCCAGAACGGGCGGGCCTTGATGCGGTAACACTTGACCATGTAGTACAGCCCGGCCAGGCTGCCCAGCACCGCCAGGTAGCCCATGACAGCTGCCAGCGTGTTGGCCAGCGGCATGCTGATCAGCACGCTGGTGTCGCGACCAAAAACACTGGTGAACAACGACTGGAACTGGCTATTGCCGGGCAGGCTGAACGTTATGTGCAGACCCAGCATGCCCATGAAGACGGCAATGCCCAGGCCTTCACGCGACACCGGTGAATGGCGCAGGTTGTTAAAGCCGCGGTAAAAACGCTTGGGTTTGCCCAGGTGCATGGTCGACATGAACAAACCAAACGCCACCAGCAGGAAGCAAATAATGCCCAGCGGCGCATACAGTGCCGACTGCGCAAAGGCGGTAAAGCCCGCCAGACCGGCCTGCGCGCCCAGGAACGCCAGCGCGAAGGCGCCGGCCGCTGTTTGTGCGGCCAGCGTGAACAGCACCAGCGGGTTCTCGCGCGAGCTCAAACGCGCCAAATTCCAGTGCTGCGCCTTGCCTTGCTTCTGGTCGATGGCGGGGCGGTAGCGGCCCGCAGCGTCTTTGTGGTACTTGACCGGCATCGAATCCGTGCGTTTCATCTCGTCCGGCAATTGCTTGATTTGCTGGAAGCGGATATTGGGCTGGGTGATTTCGGGCGAAGGGAAGCCGGGAATTTCGACGCGCGCCTGCTCGCGCCCGCCGGGGATGTTTTCGATCACGCCAAAGTCCAGCGCATTGCCGACGCAGGCTGACACACAAGCGGGCTTGAGGCCCACTTCCAGCCGGTCGACACACATATTGCACTTGGAGACCTGACCCTTGACCGGGTCGAGCTGGGGCGCGTTGTACGGGCAGACCCAGGTGCAGTAGCCGCAACCAAAGCAGGTTTCGGGGTCTTGCAAAACGGCGCCGTATTCCACATGTTTGGTGTAGGCGCGGGTGGGGCAGCCCTTCAGGCAGACCGGGTCATCACAATGGTTGCAGGCCATGGAGATGTTCATGCGTTTGTAGTCGGGGAAGCTGCCGCCCTCGACATAACCGACCGAACGGAAGGCCAGGTGTGCCGGGTTGTCGTTCTTCTCGCTGCAGGCGGCTTCACAGGCGTGGCAGCCAATGCAGTTGTCTGCCGTGAAGAAAAAACCGTGTTGTTTGTTGCGGTTGGGGTTGGTGCCGACGGCTGGGTTCTCGTTGATGAACATCGAGCGACCCACCGGCAGTTTGCCTTGGGTGTGGTCTATCAGGTCGATCTTCTGGCCGTAGCGGTTGGTGTCGGCATGGGTCTTGTCGTTCAGAAAGGCATAGACCTGCTCTTCGGTGCGGATCTCCCAGATTTTCTTCTCCACCGGCTTTTTGGAGGCGCAGCCACCGCTGCCACACTCGGGCTTGCCGCAACCCCCACCTTGTGTGGGTGCCTCGGTCAGCACGGCGCTTTTCATGAGGGTGTTGTCGTTCATTGAATGCTCCCGGAGTTAGAAGGCGCGGCGTTCGAGGTTCAAACGCGCAGCCTCTTGCTGGTCTATCTTTTCCACCCGTGCCGCGTTTTGTTTAAACGCGGGCTGGCGCGAATGTGGGTCCAGCAGGCCCAAGGTCAGGCGGTTCACGCAGTCATGGAAATGGAAGGGGATGAACAACATGTCGCTGCCCACACGTTGCGTCAGCTGCACCATCACCACCGCGTCACCACGCCGGCTCACGACACGCACATAACTCTGGTGGGCGATGCCCAGCTTCTCTGCGGCGTCGGGGTTCATCTCCATGTAGGGCGTGGGGCTGAACTTGTTGCAATTGCCGATCTTGCCGGTGCGGGTGCGGGTGTGGAAATGTTCCACGACGCGGCCCGAATTCAGCCAGAACGGGTATTCGGTGTCGGGGCATTCGTTGTTGTTGACAAAACGCACCGGTATCAGATTCGCCTTGCCCGACGGGGTCTGGAACACACCATCGGTATAGAGGCGCGGATTGCCATCAAAGGGCAGGCGCAACTGCATGTCAAAACCGTCGGAGGCGCCGATTTTTTGCGCATCGGCCTGCGCCTGCGCCTCGCTGTACGGCCACTGGATGCCGCGTGCGGCCTCGATGCGGTCGTAGCTCATGCCCGAGATATCCAGCGTGCGGCCTTCGCCCTTGGACAGCTCTTTCATCTCGTTGAACGCGCCCTCGGGCGTGGCCGGGAAATGGATGCTGTTGCGGTCGGTAAAACGCTTGGCCATCTGGTTGAAGATCCAGAAGTCCGGCTTGGAGTCGGCATAGGCCGGCAGCACATTGCGTGTCAGGTTGACGCGGCGCTCGGTGTTGGTGTGGCAGCCTTCTTTCTCGGCCCACACGGCGGCGGGCAGGTAGACGTTGGCGTACTGCACGGTCTCCACGTCTTCGTACACGTCTTGCACCACCAGAAACTCCAGGTTCTCCATGGCCTTGCGGATGCGAGGCTGGTTGGCCATGGACGTCATGGGGTTGGTTGCAATCAGCCACATGCCCTTGATCTCGCCGGTTTCGATGGCCGGGAAGATGTCGGTCTGCGCCAGGCCACGCTTGGCCGGGAAAAAGCTTTCGTCGATGCCCCAGTAGTCGGCCACGTGTTTGCGGTCTTTTTCTTTTTCCAGCAGGCGGTAGCCGGGCAGGCCGGAGCACGACGACCACTCGCGTGTGCCCATGGCATTGCATTGGCCGGTGATCGAGAGACTGGTGCCGCCGGGCTTGCCGATGTTGCCGGTGATCAGGTTCAGGTTGTTGATGTCGACCACGCCGTCCGAGCCGTGTGTGGACTGGTTGATGCCCATGGTCCAGATGCTCATGGCCGCCGGGGCCTTGGCATAGATGCGGGCCACGGTGCGGATGCGGTCTTCGTCGATGCCGCACACATGCTGCGCTGTGACGGGATCGTAGTCAGCCACCAGCGCGCGCAAGGCGTCTATGCCCTGTGTGTGTTTCTCGATGTAGTCCTTGTCCTCCAGGCCTTCCTTGAAGATGACAAACATCATCGCGTTAATCAATACCGTGTCGGTGCCCGGTGTGATGGGCAGGTGGATGTCGGCAAACTGGGCCAGCATGGTCACGCGCGGGTCCACAACGATCAGCGGGAACTTGCGTTTCTCCAGCGCCTCTTTCAGGCGCCAGTAGATGATGGGGTGTTGCTCCGGCAGGTTCGAGCCAAAGGCCATGAAGCAGTGGGTGTGCTCAAAGTCGCCATAACAACCGGGTGGGCCGTCGGAACCAAACGAGCGCTTGTAGCCCGACACGGCCGAGGCCATGCACAGCGTGGTGTTGCCGTCGTAGTTGTTGGTGCCGATCTGGCCGCGCACCAGCTTGCCCAGCGTGTAGAACTCTTCGGTCAACAACTGGCCGGTGGAGACGATGGCAAAGGAGTCGCGGCCGTACTTGGCCTGGATTTCCTTGATCTTTTCGGCCGTCTTGTCCAGCGCCGCGTCCCAGTTGCTGGGCTGGTAGGGCAGGTGTGCCTTCTCGCGCATCAGCGGCATGGTGCCGCGCCCGGGCGAATCAAATAACTCGTGTTCCAGCAGGCCCTTGATACACAGCTTGCCACGGTTGACGTCGGCCCCGGCGTGGCCACGGCTGGTGACGATCTTGCCCTTGTCGTTGAGACCGATTTCAATGGCGCAGCCGGTGGAGCAGTAGTTGCAGGTCGTGTACTTCCACTCCTTGACTTCCTTGGCCGGTATCGAGATGGGCTTGCGTTGGGTGCGACCGAAAATCATGGAGTCTCCTGATGTGCAAAACGGTGGCTATACAAGGGCCATGTGTATTCAGGCCGAGGCGGTTTCTTTGTGCATCGGACCCGCCACCGGAGCCGCCAGATCAATGGCGTGGGTGGCCAGTTCGCCCGCATCCAGGTGCACCGCGCCGTCTTCGACCTTGACGGCGAACTTGGGTGTGCAGCCTTCATCGGGAGCCGCCGCCTGGCCGGTGCACATGCCAATGGTCCAGTTGTGCAGCGGGCAGGCCACGCTGGTGCCAAACACAATGCCCTGGCTCAAGGGGCCGCCCTTGTGTGGGCAGCGGTCCAGCAGCGCAAACACTTCGTCCTGGTCGTTGCGGAACACGGCCACGTCCATGCCGACCGGGCGCGCCACACAGCGCGAACCCAGCACCGGGATGTCGGACACCAGGCAGATTTTTTTCCAGTTGCTCATATCAATCCTTCTGCTACTTATTTGATAGCTACTTGCGCTTATTTCTCGGGGGCTGACGGCTTGTTTTGCATATGCCGTTCGCCCTGAGCCTGTCGAAGGGTCATAAGTGGTTCGACAAGCTCACCACGAACGGCCAAGTGAACGCCATTGGGTTTTAGGCCGGTACCGTCAGCTTGTCGAACTGGCGTGTGTCGACCTGCGCTTCCTGGAAGTCGAACCATGGATCGGGTTCGCCTTCCAGCGCCAGTTGCAGTTGTGCCCACAGGGCCTTGCGGCCAGCCTCGTCTTCCAGAATCTTCTTCTTCACGTAGTCCATGCCGACGCGGTTCAGGTAGTGCACGGTCCGCTCCAGGTACCAGCCTTCCAGGCGGTACAGCTGCATGAAGGCGCCGGTGTACTCCAGCACTTCTTCTGCCGTCTTGAGCTTGGTGAAGAAGTGCGCCACCTCGGTCTTGATGCCGCCATTGCCGCCGATGTGCATCTCCCAGCCGCTGTCCACACCGATGATGCCGACGTCCTTGATGCCGGCCTCGGCGCAGTTGCGCGGGCAGCCCGAGACTGCGAACTTGACCTTGTGCGGTGCATACATGCGCCACATGGCCTTTTCCAGGTCCTTGCCCATTTGCGTGCTGTCCTGTGTGCCCATGCGGCACCACTCACTGCCCACGCAGGTCTTGACGGTGCGCAGCGCCTTGGCGTAGGCGTGGCCACTGGGCATGCCGATGTCTTTCCACACCGCCGCCAGGTCTTCCTTCTTGACGCCCAGCAAGTCGATGCGCTGGCCACCGGTGACCTTGACGGTGGGGATCTTGTACTTGTCCACCGCGTCGGCAATGCGGCGCAGTTCGCTGGCCGTGGTCTCGCCGCCCCACATGCGCGGGATGACGCTGTAGGTACCGTCCTTTTGGATGTTGGCGTGGCTGCGTTCGTTGATGTAGCGGCTTTGTGGATCGTCCTTGGCCTCCTTGGGCCAGCTGCTGATCAGGTAGTAGTTGACGGCCGGGCGGCAGCTGGCGCAACCGTTGGGTGTCTTCCAGTCCATGAACTTCTGCACGTCGGCAATCGTCAGCAGCTTGTGTTTGACGATGGCTTCGCGCACGGCCTGGTGGCCGTGGTCAGTGCAGGCACACATGGCCTTGGTCTTGGGCGTGGCGGAGTAGTCACCACCGGCGGTGAACATCAGAATCTGTTCCACCAGACCGGTACAGGAGCCGCAGGACGCGCTGGCCTTGGTGTGTTTCTTGACCTCATCCAGCGTGAACAAACCCTTCTCGCGGATGGCCTTGCAGATCGTGCCCTTGTTGACACCATTGCAGCCACAGACCTCGGCATCGTCGGGCATCGACGCGGCCTTGTTGTGGCCTTCGTGGCCGGCGTCGCCGATATTGGATTCGCCAAACATCAGCTTGTCGCGGATGTCGGCCACGCTGCGGCCATCGCGCAGCAGCTTGAAGTACCAGCTGCCGTCCACGGTATCGCCGTACAGGCAGGCGCCCACGAGTTTGTCGTCCTTGATGACCAGCTTTTTGTAGACACCGCCGTAGGGGTCGCTCATGACCAGTTCTTCGGTGCCTTCACCGCCGGCGAAGTCGCCCGCGCTGAACAGATCGATGCCGGTGACCTTGAGCTTGGTCGATGTCAACGAGCCTTGGTAGCGCCCGATGCCGAACTGGGCCAGATGGTTGGCCGCCACCTTGGCCTGCTCAAACAATGGGGCCACCAGGCCGTAGGCAATGCCGCGGTGGGCCGCGCATTCGCCCACCGAGTAGATGCGTGCATCGGTTGTGGTCTGCATCGTGTCGTTGACAACAATGCCCTTGTTGCAATGCAGGCGCATGGATTCGGCCAGCGCCGTATTGGGGCGAATGCCCACGGCCATGACCACCAGGTCGGCGGGGGCTTCGGAGCCGTCCTTGAACTTGATCGCGGTGACACGGCCACCTTTGCCGTCGTTCTCGCCGCCGACCAGCTCTTGTGTTTGTGCGCCAATCAAAAACTTCAGGCCACGGTCTTCCAGCGACTTCTGCAGCATCTTGCCGGCCACGGTGTCGAGCTGGCGCTCCATCAGCGTGGGCATCACATGCACCACGGTCACGTTCATGCCGCGCAGCATCAGTCCATTGGCCGCTTCCAGGCCCAGCAGGCCGCCGCCGATGACAACCGCGTTTTTATACTGCGTGGCCGCTTCGATCATGGCGTTGGTGTCGGCAATGTCACGGTAGGCGATGACGCCTTTCAGATCCTTGCCCGGCACGGGCAGGATGAAGGCGTTGGAGCCGGTGCACATCAGCAGGCGGTCGTATTCGGCGCTGATTTTTTCACCAGCGGCATTGGTGGCGTGCACGACACGTTTGACACGGTCGACTTCATTCACCATCCATCCGGCGTGCAGCGTGATGTTGTTGTCGGTGTACCAGTCCCAGGAGTTGAGCACGATCTCGTCAATCGTCTGCTCACCGGCCAGCACGGGCGACAACAGGATGCGGTTGTAGTTGGGGTGCGGCTCGGCGCCAAACACCGTGATGTCATACAGATCGGGCGAAACCTTGAGCAGCTCCTCAAGGGTGCGAACGCCGGCCATGCCGTTGCCTATCATCACCAATTTCGATTTTTTCATTGCAGCTACTCCAGTTTGTGATTCGCAGGTTTGACAGCAAGCCGCATGCCGGGTGGGTCATGGAAGATGCCTTCAGCATCCGGATGGGCTTTGGAAAAACTGATCCCCCGGTCAGGGGACCGGTGTGGAAACATGCCATGGGCATATCCCCTTCAATGCGTTACGCACGGCGTTGTGCGCGGTACCTGCGGCGCTTAGGCCCAGATCGGACGCTTCGTTACGTCCAAGCACTACTACGCAAAACTTGTGCCATATGATTGAGGCTTGGCATTGAGCCCGGTTGTGCCCGGTTAGCCCGCGTTGTGCGTATGCTGGGCAACAAGCCTGTTCTTTCCCTTCTTTCTCCCCTAGCATTGGCTTCTATGACAACCGCGTTGGTCCATCTGAATTGCACAAAAGCCTCCCCCGTGCTGGCCCCTGAGCTGGAGGCTGCTGGCATCCAAGTGCTGGCCGTCGTCGACGAGCGCAGCAAATTGGTGCAGATGGTGGTGCGCCATGCACCAGACTTGGTAATCTGCGACGACCCTTTCCCCGATGAAAGTCTGTTCAAGGCGACGCAGGCGATCGCCGATACACAAGCCTGTCCGGTGCTGGTCTTCACCGCCGATGGCGATGCCGACAAGATGGCGCGGGCATTGGACGCCGGTATCCACGCCTATGTGGTCAATGGTTATGGCGCCAATCGCCTGCGCCCGCTGGTGCACCTGGTGCAGGCCCGCTTCAAACGGGAGCAGGCGCAGCGCGAGGCACTGCAGGACGTTTCCAGCCGCTTTGAAGAGCGCAAGATGGTGGACCGCGCCAAGGGCATTTTGATGCGTGCGCGCCAGGTGTCGGATGACGATGCCTTCCAGATCCTGCGCACCGCCTCCATGCACTCCAACCAGCGCCTGGGCCAGGTGTCGCAACACATCATCCATTCCGCCCGTTTTGCCGAGAGTGTGAACCGGGCAGGGCAGTTGCGTATGTTGTCGCAGCGGCTGGTCAAGCTGTATCTGCTGCAACTGGCCGGAGTGCAGGCGGAGCAAACACGTGCGCACTTGCAGGAGTCGGTGCAACGCATCGACGGCAACCTGGCGCTGCTGGGGAAAAGCCTGTCCAAGCCCACGTTTGGTGACCTGCTGGGCCAGGTGGTGCTGACCTGGGGCCGTCTGAAAAAGGCGCTCAAGGACGAACCCCGGGCCGAACACCTGGTAGAGCTGGATGCCCTGGCCGAATTGCTGTTGCAAGAGGCGGAGCGCCTGACCGCCAGCCTGGAAAACGCGGGCTCGGTTGCGCCGCTGCACGTGCTCAACATGGCGGGGCGCCAGCGCATGTTGTCCCAGCGTTTTGCCAAATACGTGTTGCTGGCGGTGCTGGGTGGTGATGCCGCACGGCCCCTGGGCGAATCCGGCCTGGCCGAGGCGCGCGACGGGTTTGAACAGGGCCTGCGCTACCTGAACGAGATTCCGCTGAGCACACCCGATATCCGCAGTGCCTTGGACGAGGCCGCAGTGGGCTGGCAGCACATGCTGGCGGGCGCCATGCAGGCCGGCGGCGTGGCGGGCCGGGAACGCCTGGCCAACGCCAGCGAAAGCCTGCTGGATGGCTTTGAACAGCTGTCGGGCCACTACGAGCGCAGCATGCAGATGCTGGTGGGTTGAACCCTCATCTCGCAATGCACCAATATTGGGCATTGATCTTGCTTGTGGGGAAGCATGGCATTTGAAATAGACATTGGTTTCGCCTCGCAGGCGGGCCGCAAAGACAGCAACGAAGACTTCTGCGCGGCCATGCTGCCCCAAAAGGGGCAAGAGGACATGGGCTCCATCGTGGCGATTGCCGATGGCGTCAGCACCGGCGGCATGGGCAAGGAGGCGGCGCAGACCACGGTGACCAGTTTGGTGCGTGATTACTACGGCACGCCCCAGACCTGGGACACCACGGTGGCGCTGGACCGCATCATTGGGGCGCAAAACGGCTGGCTGGCCGGCATCAACCGCCGGCGCCACCCCATTTTGGGCCTGACCACGCTGACCGCCCTCGTGCTGCGCGGCCAGACCTACACCTTGGCCCATGTGGGTGATTCACGTTGTTACCTGCTGCGCGACGGCAAGGCCACGCAGTTGACGCACGACCATGTGGTCAACCACCCGGACTTCTCGCACCAATTGCTGCGCGCCGTAGGCGCCGAAGACCATCTGGTTGTGGACTATGTGCAGGGTGACCTGCAGGTGGGTGATGTGTTTGTGCTGCTCAGCGACGGTGTGCACGGTTCGGTGCGCGACCGCAGCCTGCGCGAGTTTGCCGCGCTGCCCACGGCGCAAGAGGCCAGCCAGAAGCTGGTGGAGGCTGCGCTGGCCAATGGCAGCACCGACAACGTGACAGCAATGGTCGTGCGGGTGCTGGGGCTGCTGGACGCCACGCTGCAGGACGTCAACCGCGGCGCGCAGGCCTTGCCCGTTCCGCAACGCCTGCGCGTGGGCGACAAGATCGACGGCCTGGTCGTGACCGCACCGATTGCCGACAACGGCATCAATGTGCTGTACCAACTCCGGAATCCAGAAACCCAAACGCTCTACGCACTCAAGACCCTGAACCCCGCCCGCGCCCACGATCAGGACGAACGCGCCATGCTGGCGCACGAAGCCTGGCTGGCCAAACACATGCAGACCTCACGCGCTGCAGACCATCTGGTCAACATCCACGAGCAGTTGCCCAATGGCCATGCGCGTTCGGCCTTCTACCTGCTGTATGACTGGCACGGCGGCGAAACCCTGCAGCAGATGCTGGACCGCAAACACCGCTTCAGCCCGCAACAGGCGGTGAGCGGGACCATGCAGACGCTGAAAGCGCTGGGCCGTCTGCACCGCCAAAGCGTGATCCACCGCGACATCAAGCCGGCCAATCTGCACCAGGGCGAAGACGGTGTGTTGCGTGTGCTGGACCTGGGCGTGGCGCTATGCGGGCGCGAGCCCGAGTCCATGCGGGCCCTGCACGCCGGCACGCCCAGTTATGTGAATCCCGAGCAATGGGGCTACAACCGCAAGGCCCATGCGGGCGGTGGTGCGGTTGCCGACGACGATGCCAAGGAGCTGCCCGATGCCCAAAGCGATTTGTTCGCACTGGGCGTCACGCTGTACCAGTTGTTGACCGCCAAGCTGCCATATGGCGAGGTGTTGCCTTACCAGGTGGGTCGTTACTACCGCGACCCCACAGCACCCAGCCGCCACAACCCCGAAATCCCGATCTGGCTGGACCACGTGGTCCTGAAAGCCGTGGCCCGCGACAAGCGCAACCGGTTTGAAACGGCAGAAGAGTTCCTGCTGGCACTGGAGCGCGGCGCGTCCCGCCCACTTACGGCGCCACAAGCCTCACCGCTGATGCAGCGTGATCCTGCGGCCATGTGGAAGCTGGGGTTGGTGGTGTCGGTGTTGTTTAACTTGTTGTTGATTTATTGGGTATTGTTTTTGCCAAAATAGGCGGTAGCCCTCGTGGAATATGGGTGGGATGCTATTGAGTTTGTAGTTATCTCGCGGTAGTCGGTTACCCGTGTGTTTGCCGCATTGAAGATGTGCAATCGACCTGGCGTTGGTGTTGATAAAGTAATACACTAAGTGATATGGAATTGCATAGGAAGCGAGTCTTTAAAACCCGATATTTCACCCGCTGGATGCGCAAGACAGAGTTGACCAATAGCGCTTTGTGTGCAGCGGTTGCAGAGATGGTTCAGGGTCTTATCGATGCAGACCTGGGTGGCGGAGTGGTTAAGAAACGTGTTGCCTTACCCGGTCGCGGCAAGAGTGGTGGAGCCAGAACTTTGGTGGCTACCAACAAAGGCCATCGGTGGTTCTTTGTTTTTGGTTTTGAGAAAAGCGACCGCGCGAATATCAGCGATCAAGAGTTGGAAGCATTGCAGGATCTTGCGCAGGACCTGCTTGCCAGAACGGGCGCACAGCTCGATCTGGCGGTTCAAGAAAATGTGTTGGAGGAAATTTGTCATGCCCACTAAGACCAAACCTGCGATCAAAACAGCAAGCAAAGCGAAGAACCCGATTTTTGCAGCAGTACATGAGACTGCCACGGACTTGCACGCTTTGGGTTTTATTGACCAGCGCAAGATGCGCAAATTTGATCTGTTGTGCCAAGCGCCGATTCCGGATTACGACAGCGAAAAAATCCGTGCACTTCGCGACCGGTTCAAGCTCAGCCAGGCAGTGCTGGCCTCGGTGTTGAATACCAGTCTGTCGACCGTCCGCCAGTGGGAGATTGGCGACAAGCACCCCAGCGGGCCTTCACAAAAGTTGCTGAATTTGCTGGAGCGCAAGGGGCTGGAGGCGTTGATCTAATTCTTGATGTATGAACCATGCTGGGGAAATCCGATGATGCAGCCGATCCCTGCCAAAGACTCAAACCGGCGCAGACCAATACCCCAAACACAGACAGGGAAAGTGGTTTGAATGAGGCTGCGGAAGTCAGTTGTGGGGCGGAAGCAGACGTTGCGGTTGGGACTGCAGGTATTACATAGAGAGGCAATCCGATCAATGAATCCCGTCCGGACTCACTGCACTATGCAGAACAACATTTCAAGGACTTTATTGATCGTCTTAGTGTGTACTTCGGCGCATGCAGGCGCGACGGAGATCATTGATTTTGGCAACTTGGCAGGCATCCTGCTGCTTTACGTACTCGGTTTAGTTGCACTTGGTGTGAGTGTGTTTCGTACCAAGCGTCGTGCAGTTGTGGGCGGCCTACTTGCACTGTATGTAATGGCACCGATCATTTTCGTCGCCGTGGCTAGTGCGCTGTCGCACTCAGCAAGTCGGCAGCTTGAAGAGCAGCGAGAACGCGATCGGATTGAAAGTCTTGAAGTATTCCCCCGATTCTGCCGAGAGCGCGGAGAAAATTTACCCGCCTGCGATAAGTATCGTGAAGGGATCGCCAAGGACTAATGGGTCAGCCCACTTTCGCGATAAGTGTTGCGTGTCACCAAATTCGTTGACTTGTAGGTCATGCTATTTGGATGACCGCTATCTGGAATTTTGGCAGTCAGCTATGCGTCTCTGAACCGGGTATTCGTTCGATGCAACCAAACCCTTCACCGAAGGCGGGTGGTGGGGCTTGCGGGCGCAGGCCGCACTTGCGGTTGCCACTGAGCAGGTGTGCAAAGCAAAGTGTTGACGCAATAGCGCTCGCAAACCAAGTGCGTTCGCCCGCGAAGCGAGCCGGAGAACGCAAGCCACGCCATCCGCCTTCTGCGAAGTGCGGCCCATCCAGCCGACGGCGTTAGCAAATCAATGGCGGGTCAACAAAGTCAGCTCCACATTACGCCGAGCGAGTCCACCCTTTTAGCTACGGCCGCTGCGCTTAACTTTGCGTTGCAAAGTTAGCCTTCGCTGAAAGTGCGGCAAAGCGCTACGCGCTTTATCTGATGCGCAGATCACGCACTGCGTGCGCGCCCGCCCTTTTCAGCCCAAGTCCGCGTCCAACGAATCTGCATGACGCGTAGCAGTATCAGCATGGCCGCGGCGCACACGGCGAAGAGGACAAAGCCCCACAAGTAGGTGCCGGTGTACTGCTTGCTCAGGCCCATGGCGTTGGGGATGAGGCCGCCGCCCAATGCGCCGAACTCACCGATCATGGAGCCGGCCACGGCAGTCGACAGGGGCCAGCGCAGTGGCACCAGTTGGAACAGCGCGCCATTGCCTGCACCCAGTGCGGCAAAACAGATCAAAAACAGCAGCACGGTGACAGGGAGCGATTTTTCGGCCATGCCGCACAGCACCAGCGTGACGGTGACCACGACCAGCACACCTGTCAGCGTGTTGACGCCGCCCAGGTGGTCGGAAATCCAGCCGCCGAACACCCGCAGAGCTGCGCCCATGAATGCAGCCAACATGGTGAGTTGTCCGGCTTGGACTTTGCTGACACCAAACTGGTCATAGAAATAGCTGGGCAGGAACGTGATCAGGCCAATAAAACCGCCAAAGGTGACCGCGTAGATCAGGCTGAAGGCCCAGCCGTCTTTCTCGAACAGGCAGGCAATGTGCTCTTTGAAGCTGGCGTGTTTGTCCAGATCGGGCGGCTCCTGGGCAAACACAATCATGACCAGCATGGGGACCAGGATGCCGATGGCGGCAAAGCCGTATACGGTTTGCCAGCCGTAGGCCAGGGCCAGCGGTGGGGCCAGCAGGGCTGACACGGCAGTGCCCACATTGCCCGCGCCCACCAAACCCATGGCCAGGCCTTTGTAGCGTGGTGGGAAGGAGCCAGAGCCCAGCGACAGCGCCACACCAAAACTGGCGCCCGCAATGCCCAGCAGTACGCCCATGGCCAGCAGCTCGTTGAAGGAGTTGACGTAGAAATAGCCGTACAGCATCGCAATCGAAATACCGGCCATCTCGACCAGTGTGGCGTTCTTGCGGCCAATGTACTGCGCCAGAATGCCCAGCGGAAAACGCATCAGCGCGCCGGCAAAAATCGGCACCGAGAGCATGACCCCTTTTTGTGCGGGAGACAGGTTGTAGGCTTCGGTGATGAAGGGTGCCATGGTGCCGTTCAGGACCCAGATGGCGCATGAAAATGCGAAGTAGAAAAACGCCGCGCCCAAGGTCGGGGCATGGCCCGCCTTCAGAAAACTGCGTATATAGCTCGGCTGTGCCGCCATGGTGCAAACCCTCAAGTGATGGAAGAAAAACTCCCTCAAATGGAGCAATATGCGTGCCATCTTGGGGCGTGCCGAGAGCGCACCCTAAAAGGTGTTTTTCTACTGAACTGAGCCTAGCTTTGCGGGCGGGTAGCACGCAATGTGTGCGTACTTGCCTGTGTGCGGTGCATGAGGCCCTATTTGAGGGCGAGAGATGCCAGCTAGCTGCGCCGTTCCATATCCACAATCACCAAGGCCGGTTGGTGGTTCCAGCGCAGCGTGATGACATACGGACGCTGGCGCACACGGGCTGTGATGCCAGCCGCACCCTGCAGCTTGACCGGTACCGAGATCTGCAACCCCGCGCCCAAACCGGTGCGTGCGTTGCCGGCCAGTGTGTTGGCGATCTCGCCGACGGCGTCGAGCAGGGCGGCGTCGCTCAAGTCGGTCTCGCGTTGCAGCAGCAGGTATTCGCGCAGCAGCTTGCCCGGCATCGAGACCATGACATGGCCGTTGTAGGTGCCTGAGAAAGTCACCAGGCCATTGAAGTCATGGCCCTCGATCTCGGTGCTGCCCAGAAAGGCCGACGTGATCTGGGGTTCTTGTGCCGTCGTGACGCTGAAGTAGCGGCACACCGAGTTCACAAACAGTTTGAGTTCTTCTTCTACCAGCGTGCCCATGGCTACATTGCCTCCATGACTTCAAGCAAAGCGATCTTCAGTTCGTCATCACCAAAGGGCTTGGACACAAAACCGCGTGCACCCATGCGCAGCGCGGCGATGGCGGTGGTCTTGTCGCTCAGTGCGCTGACCACCAGGATGTGGATGCCGGGCTGCAGGCGCATCAGTTCGCGTATGCATTCAAGGCCATCCATCTCGGGCATGGTCAGGTCCATGGTCACCACGTCGGGCTGGGTGGCACGCGCCAGGCGCAGCGCCTCCACGCCATTGCGCGCCTGCCAGACCCGCGAGATCGCAGGCAGGCCGCCGTTGTCGACCAGGCGTGCGATGCGGCTGCGAATCATGTTGGAATCGTCTACCACCATCAAACGCATGTCGTGCTCCTGGTTGTTGGCTTGTTGTTCATACGGAAAAGTGAACCTTGAATTCGGTGAACTGCCCGGCAGTGGAGGTCAGCAGCAGGCGCCCGCCCAATTGCTGCACATTGGCTTGCACCACGTCCAGTCCAATGCCGCGCCCGGCATGCATCGCGCTGCTGCCGTCGGCGGTGGAAAAGCCGGGCTTGAAGATGTGGGCGACGATCTGCTGATCGCTAAAGCTTTCCAACTGCAGCTCGTTGTACCAGCCCTTGTCCAATAACTTTTGCCGCACACGCGCCGCGCTTAAACCCGCGCCGTCGTCGCGCACGCTCAGGCACCAGTCCGATTCACCGCGCACCAGGGTCACTTCGATCTTGCCCTCGGCCACCTTGCCAAAGCCCAGGCGCGATGGCGTGGTTTCAATGCCGTGGGTGACCGCGTTGCGTACCAACTGCACCGCAATTTCTCGCACCAGGTCCTTTGCCGGGTCCGCCAGCTCGCTTTGGCTGCCCATGCGCACCACGGGCACGACGCGTTTGCCCACATCGGTGGCCACGGTCAGTGCCAACTGGCTCAGCATGTCATTGATGGCGCCCGACGGGCTGGCACTGGCGCTGCCGCCGCCGTCGCGCTGGATGCCGATGATGCTTTTCAGTGCCGCAATTTTGCCCAGCAGGTCTTCCAGCGGCATGGGCAGGGCCAGCAGTGCATCACCCACATTGCCGGTGCTGCCGCCGGATTGTTTGATGCGTTGCAGCTCGTTTTCGAAATGGTGGGCCTGGGCCGCCAGCGTGTCCAAGCCCAGCGCACCGGCATCGCCCTTCAGCGCATGGATGCGCCGGAAGGCTTGGTCTATGACCTGCAGCACGGCGCGCTCGCCCTGCGTGGTCGACGTGCTGCGCAGCAGATCATTGATTTCGAGCAGGCTGACTTCGGAGCGGGTCACAAACTGGCGCAGCATGGCCGGGTCGGCATCAAAGGCGGCCAGCAACATGGCGAATTCTTTTTGTGAACGCAGGCGCTCGGCCTTCAGCGAATGCTCCAGTGCCACACGTTCCGAAATGTCCTGCACCGTCACCAATAAATGGCGCACCGCGCCGGCCTCTTGCACGCGGTTGAAGTGGAAGGACAGGTGGCGTTTGGTCTCCTGGCCAAGCCGGTTCCTGACGGCAATCTCAACCTCGGACAGAGGGTTGATCCCCTGCACCAAAGACTCTTTGATGTGGGGTGCAAACAGCAGTTCCGCGTAGTCACGCGCATCGGCCAAGGCCTTGTGTGACACCAGCGGCGTCAGCAGGCTAAAGAAGTTCTCACCTGGCGTCAGGGTCTGGCCAAACAACTGGTGCGCGGAGTGCGACACCTGCGAGCCCAGCGTGAAGTCCGGGTTCATCAGGAACAGACCTTCGCGCACGCTGACCAGGATTTCGCGGTTCTCTTCATTGGCGGCGTCTATGGCCGCGTCCGATGTGCGCAGCCGGCGCAGGAACTTGAACAAAATGAAGGCAAAGTTCAGCAGGGCCAGCACAATGCCGCCGGTCTGCACCTGACGCAGCGTGTTGGCGCGGTCAGACGCCACTGCTTCCAGTGCCGTGGTCAGCTCGTTCATCAGCGCCAGAATCTTCAAATTGTTGGCGCGGGCATAGTCGCCGGCCGCCTGTAATTCGGCATCGGTGCCGCCGCCCGCCAGCACGGGTGCCAACTTGGCCTCGTACGGCGTCCAGATGGCCTGCGCCTGGGCCAGGATGTCGGCCGCCTTGGCGCTCTCTGCCGGTTGCAAATAGACCGGTTTGCCGTCACCGCCCGGCAGCGTCGCACCCTTTTGGAAACCCTTGAGTGTGATGTCGAACAGCGTGGCCGCGTTGCGCAATTCGTCCAGCTCTTTGTCGGCAACCTGGTTGCGGATGCGTGCCGATTCCACCGACAGCAAGGCTTTGGCGGTGCGCTGCGACAACATGCGTTGGCGCCCAGACAGATTGATGCCGACGGCGTCCTGCGCAATCTGGAACGAGGTGTAGAAGTTCAGCACCAGTACGCCCAGATCGAACAGCAGGAAGAAGCCCACCGCGATGATGATTTCGCGGTACTTGCCAAAGGAAAATGTGGTCTTAGCCCTCGTGGAACGGTCGTTCTTTGCTGCTAATTTGATAGCGGGAAAGGCGGAGGAGGGAAGCGCTGTGGTGTTGGGCATGGTTCTTCCTTCGGACAAAGTGCAAATGGGGGCAACGCTGATCAAGTCCGTTCGCGTTGAGCTTGTCGAAACGCAGCCTTTACAAATCAAAGACCTGCTGAGGGCTTCGACAAGCTCAGCCCGAACGGAGGTACTTGTTCAGTGTTGCCTTAGGCCCCCACGCTGGTCGCTTCGCGTACTGCGCTGGCCTTGCAGGCCGCGGCGTTGCCTGAATCAACGCTCCTGCTGGCTGTCCCGCCCTGCGCAGGCAGGCCGGGAGCCGCAGCCATCAGCCCCAAAGGGGCGCAACACGCCTTGGGCGGCCCAGCGGCGAATTTACGCAGTCAGCTTCTCGACGTGGGCCTGGCGGGTGTACAAAAAGTCGATGACAGCCTTGCGGTAGCCCAGGTATTGCGCGCTGTCGGCCAGCGCCACGCGGTTGCGGGGGCGGGGCAGGTCGACAGGCAACACTTCGCCAATCGTGGCGGCGGGGCCGTTGGTCAGCATGACGATCTTGTCGGACAACAACACGGCTTCGTCCACGTCGTGCGTGACCATGACAACCGTGCTCTTGGTGCGGGCCACGATGTCCAGCAGTTCGTCCTGCAGCTTGGCGCGGGTCAATGCGTCCAGCGCACCAAAGGGCTCGTCCATCAACAAGACCTTGGGCTCCATGGCCAGGGCGCGGGCAATGCCCACACGCTGCTTCATGCCGCCCGAGATTTCACCAGGGCGCTTTTGCGCGGCAGGTGTCAGGCCGACCATGGCCAGCGCCGCGTCGGTGCGGGCGATCAATTGGGCCTTGTTCTCCGATGGCGCACCGGTGCTTTTGGATGCCGCGCCAAACACACGCTCCACGCCCAGGTAGACGTTCTCAAAGCAGGTGAGCCAGGGCAGCAGCGAGTGGTTCTGGAACACCACCGCACGCTCGGGGCCGGGGCCGGCGATCTCGCGGTTGGCGCACAGCAGTGTGCCCTCGCTGGGCATGGTCAGCCCGGCGATCAGGTTCAGCAGCGTGGACTTGCCGCAGCCGGAGTGGCCGATCAGCGTCACAAACTCGCCTTTGGCAACCGTCAGGTTGATGTCGCGCAGGGCAGGGAACAGGCCCTTCTTGGTCTTGAAGGTCTGGGCGACGTTTTGGATCTCGATGTATTTCAGGCTGTTCATGGTGTTCTCCGGTTTTCGTTGAGGCGGAGCCCTTCGACAGGCTCAGGGCGAACGGTGTTCTTTCTAGTTGGGGACAGAGCAAAGTTCACTGCGTGTAACTCTTGGTCTGTCCCGCAAGGTCTCAGTTTTTCACTTCTTCGAACGTAAATGCGGTGGCGATCTTGATCAGTGCATATTCCAGAACCAGACCCACGATGCCGATGACAAAAATCGCGATGATGATGTTCTTGACGTTCAGGTTGTTCCACTCGTCCCAGACCCAGAAGCCAATGCCCACACCACCGGTCAGCATCTCTGCGGCCACGATGACCAGCCAGGCGGTGCCGACGGCCAGGCGCACACCGGTCAGCATGTAGGGCAGCACGGCGGGGAACAGAATCTTGGTGACGATCTTCCACTCGCTCAGGTTCAGCACCCGGGCCACGTTCATATAGTCCTGCGGCACGCGCTGCACACCCACCGCGGTGTTGATGACCATGGGCCAGATCGAGCAGATGAAGATGGTCCAGATGGCGGCCGGGTTGGCGCCTTTGAACACCAGCAGACCAATCGGCAGCCACGCCAGTGGTGACACCGGGCGCAACAGGCTGATCAGCGGGTTGAACATACGGCCCAGAAACTCAAAGCGGCCAATCGCAAAACCTGCCGGTATGCCAACTGCCGCCGCCAGGCCAAAGCCCAAGGCAACACGCTCCAGCGACATCAGCACATTCCAGCCCACACCCTGGTCGTTGGGTCCCTTGCGGTAGAAGGGATCACTGAACAAGACCACGGCCTGCTTCCACGTTTCCCATGGGCTGGGGATGCTGCTGGCGGTGCTGATGCTGACCAGCGCCCAGATGCCGACCAGCAGGCCCAGGCCCATCAGCGGTGGCAGCACGGCCATGACCGCGCCGCGCCAGTCGCGTGTCGCACGGGCCGTGACCGGGGCTGCTGGAACTGAAGTGCTTAAGGCTTTTGAGCCGATAGCCCTCGTAGAACCTGATGATGTAGCTTCTTTTTTGATAGCAACACTCTCGCTGGAGGCTAGGGGGGAGTGGAATACTGCGCTTACCATGGTGGTACCTTTTAAAGTTGAAATCTCTTCAAGCAGTGCCTGTTTCAGGAACACCGCAGAACCGGCTCCGCCGGGGCTGCTGGTGTTGCCCCCTTGAGGGGGAGGCGGCTACGCGAAGCGAGCAAGCAACGGGGAGAGCTTTTTCAGGCTTTGACTTTGAAACTGTCGGCGTATTTCTTGGGGTCTTTGCCATCCCAGACCACACCATCCATCAGCTTGGCCGTGCGCATGGGGTCCTTGGGCACGGACACCTTGGCGGCGGTTGCGGCCTGTTTGTAGATATCGATCTGGTTGATTTGTTTGGCGACAGTCAGGTAGTCGGGGTGGTCCTTCAGCAAGCCCCAGCGCTTGTGTTGTGTCAGGAACCACATGCCGTCGGACAGGTAGGGGAAGTTGACCGCGCCGTCGTTGAAGAACTTCATGTGGTTGGGGTCGTCCCAGGTCTTGCCCAGGCCGTTCTGGTAGCGGCCCAGGATGCGCTGGTTGATGGCGTCCACGCTGGTGTTCACATAACTCTTGTCGGCAATGGTCTCGGCCATCTTGTTCTTGTTGGACAGGCTGGCGTCTATCCATTGGCCGGCTTCGATGATGGCGGCGGTCACGGCGCGTGCCGTGTTGGGGTACTTCTTCACAAACTCTCCGGTGGTGCCCAGCACCTTTTCGGGGTGGTCCTTCCAGATGTCCTGGGTGGTGGTAGCCGTGATGCCGATGCCGTCGATGATGGCGCGGTGGCCCCAGGGTTCACCCACGCAGTAGCCGTCCATATTGCCGACGCGCATGTTCGCCACCATTTGTGGCGGCGGCACGGTGATGACCTTGGCGTCCTTCATCGGGTCGATGCCATTGGCCGCCAACCAGTAGTACAGCCACATGGCATGGGTGCCGGTGGGGAAGGTCTGCGCAAACGTGTATTCACGCTTCTCGGCCGCCATCAGCTTGGCCAGACCGGGGCCGTCCACCGCGCCCTTGTCCGCCAGCTTTTTCGACAGCGTGATGGCCTGGCCATTCTGGTTCAACGTCATCAGCACGGCCATGTCTTTCTTGGGGCCGCTGATGCCCAGGTGCACACCGTAGATCAGGCCGTATAACGAGTGCGCAAAGTCCAGTTCGCCGTTGACCAGCTTGTCGCGCACGCCGGCCCAGGAGGCCTCTTTGCTGGGCACGATCTTGACGCCGTATTTCTTGTCGATACCGAGCACCGAGGCCATGACAACACTTGCGCAATCGGTCAGCGGGATGAAGCCAATCTTGACCTCGGTTTTCTCTGGCGCATCGGAGCCGGCTGCGTAGACCGCAGCGCGCAGAGCCGGCGTGATGCCTATGGCTCCGATGGCGGCGGACTGCAGCACGCTGCGGCGGCTGAGCTTGTTGTGCAAGAGGTTGGTCATGGCGTACTTCCTTCTGAGTAGTAACAAAAATTTCGAGCAAAAAAAAGGCGTCCTCACGCTGCGGGCGACTTGTTTAAAAGCCGCGTGCAGGTGGGGACGCCTTTGTCCGGATTGACGGGCAACACCCGCCGTTGGGTGTCGCATGTCAGTGACCATCGTTGGTCTTGTTATGTCATACGCAATGAGCGTGCCAGCTTTTTCTATGAATACTTTGCGTGATGTTTCAAACCAATTGCTATTGTATTAATAGCGTACTAGGTAGATTATTCGAGGGCTACAGCATGATTCTTCATATGCAGTCCCCGTGGCGGTGCCGATGGCACCAAGCTTGTGCAGTGCACCAAAAACAGTTGGGCGTTAAAGAAAAAGGGAGAAGCTGCCGACAAACAAATATGGCTTCAAACATCGACACTTCCAAAGCGCGCACCAACCGGAAAGTTCCGGTGGAGCAATGGCCCGAATCGCTGGAGATACTGCGGCACCTGTCGTCGCAGAACAAGGCGATAACCATCCGAGAACTGGCGCATGACGTCAGTGCCCCGGAAATATCGACCCGCAACCGACTGGCGCGTTTGGAAGCATTGGGCGCCGTCATAGCCACCCGCTCCACGGCAAGCCTGGGGCCCGGTAAGCAGGTGACCTGTGCACACTATGTGATCACGCAATATGGCCGGGACTGCGCTGTATCGCGCAGCAACAACGCTGCCGGAATTTCCCGGCTGTGTGTCAACAGCGTCTTTGCGCTGGCGCGGGCGATGAATCTCGCGATATAGCCCCCCACGCTTGTCGCTGCGCGTACTACGCTGCCCCCCGAGGGGGCCGTGTTTTGCCTTGGGGCGGCCCGGCGGCAAAACAATCCCCCACGCTCAATCACTGCGTGTAGTTCGCTGCCCCCCGAGGGGGCTCAATCCGCTTGGGGCGGCCCGGCGCGGATTTGTCGCCCCGGTCCTTATCGCTTCGGCTACCCCAGCAGGTCCATCGCATCCAGCATGCGCTGCGACACTTCCACTACTTTTAGGCCCTTGTCCATGGCCGATTTGCGCAGCTTGTCATAAGCCGCCTGCTCACTCAGGCCCTGGCGCTGCATCAGCAGGCCCTTGGCGCGGTCAATGATTCGGCGGTTTTTGAGTTCGGTGCTTAGGTCCTGTAACTCGGTCTTGGCATCGGCCAGTTCGGCGCGCAGCGCCTGGTCTTGCTCAAAACGCGCCATGGCTACATCCAAAATGGGGCGTATGCGTTCTGGTGACAGGCCTGCCACGATGTAGGCCGATACACCGGCCGCCACGGCGGCGCGCGCGTTGGAGCGGTCGCTGTCGTTGGTAAACATGACGATGGGGCGGCGTGCGTCGCGGGTGGCCATGACGACGTGCTCCAGCACGTCACGGGCTTCACTTTCGGCGTCCAGAATGATCAGATCGGGCTGCAACTGGGCCAGGCGCTCATGCAGAAAAGTGTCCGCCGGCAAGGAGGCCACCAGGTTGAAGCCGCTTTCCAGCAAGCCGATGCGCAGACTGCGCGAGCGCTCGGCCTGATCCAGCGCGTGCGTGTCGCTCGGGTCGGCGACGACCAGGTCGGGTGCAATAACGACGATGCGCAGGGATTCATGCATGGCGTTTGCTACGCAAAAATCGCGCCAATGAAGAGCCCCAAGCCGGGTGCCCTGGAAATCAGGACCTCTGTTAGAGGATGCTGTCTATGCGAGGCAACTGCTGAGACTGCTTTTTTTGGGGTGAACACGCTTCAAGCGCGATGCCAGTAGTGGTAACGCCAGACCGGGCTGAATCCGGCGCGCCGGTACAGTGCCAGCGCCGAAGTGTTTTGTTCTTCAACCTGCAGAAACACGCGTTCCAGTGATCGCTCTGTCGCGGCGTCGGCCAGTCCGGCCAATACCCGGGCCGCCAAACCCTTTCCGCGCCAGTGGGGCAGGGTGCGCATGCCGTGGATGCTGGCCCAGCCCTGGCTGAATGCGGCCGTGCCTGCTGCAATGGATTGTCCCGACTCTTGTACGCTGGCGTAGACTACATGCGGACTACGGCTCAGCGCCTGGACGCGGTGCGCGCCATCGACCGGATCAAAACCTTCGGCCAGATACACGGAGGACCATTGCGGCGAGGGGGTGTCGCTGACATCGGCCGGTTCACCATCGCAGATCTGGCGCATCTGCCGCACGGTGCCAACCTGCACCCATGTCGGCCGCTGTGCCTGGTAGCCCATGCGCCGGAGTTCGGCATGCACTTCGGACAGGGTGGGCACATCGGCCACTCGAAAGGCGGTCTGCAAGCCGCGCGCAGCGTACAGCGTCTCGATGTGGGCTAGTTGGGTGGCATCGATGCGGCTGTGGCGCAGCGGCACCGCGCTTTTGGCGCGGCCAATGGTGGAATCGTCGAAAGGCAACAGCCAGCCGTCGATTGCGCCCACAGCGGTTGGGGCGACCGCGTCCAGTGTGGCGCGTTCCAGGCTTTCGACGTCGCAGTCGGGGAGTGGCAAGTGTGAGGTGTGCATAGAAATTTTCATCGGGCTCTATTGTGCCGATGTACATCCAGAACCGGGTGCCCATGCTTGTCGCTGTTCCTCAGCCGTCTCGGGGCGGCCCGGCGACGGCAATTCCCAAGCCCCCACGCTTGTCGCTGCGCGTACTGCGCTGGCCTTGCAGGCCGCGGCGTTGCCATAGGCATCGCCCCTTCTGGCTGTCCCGCCCTGCGCAGGCAGGCCGGGAGCCGCAGCCATCAGCCCCAAGGGGGCTCAGCCGTCTTGGGGCGGCCCGGCGACGGCTAAACTCGCGCTCTCATAGGGGAAAACATGCTGGTCTTGGGGATTGAGTCGTCGTGTGATGAAACGGGTGTGGCCTTGGTGCAATGGCAGGACCAAGCCATGCCCACGTTGTTGTCGCACGCGCTGTACAGCCAGATCGAGATGCACCAAGCCTTTGGTGGCGTTGTGCCGGAATTGGCTAGCCGCGACCACATCCGCCGCGTGTTGCCACTGACCCAGGAGGTGCTGGGGACCAGCGGCCGTTCGCTGGCTGACGTGGATGTGGTGGCCTACACCCGAGGCCCGGGCCTGGCCGGAGCGTTATTGGTAGGAGCCGGTGTGGCTTGTGCGCTGGGTGCGGCTTTGGACAAACCGGTTTTGGGCGTGCACCACCTGGAGGGGCATTTGCTGTCGCCCTTTTTGAGTGCCGATCCACCGCAGTTTCCTTTTGTCGCCTTGCTGGTGTCGGGCGGACATACGCAATTGATGCAGGTCGATGGGGTGGGGCGTTATGCACTGTTGGGTGAAACCATTGACGATGCGGCGGGCGAGGCGTTTGACAAGTCGGCCAAGCTGATGGGCCTGGGTTACCCCGGCGGTCCCGCATTGGCAAAGATGGCAGAGCAGGGCGACCCCGTAGCCTACAAGCTGCCGCGCCCGCTGCTGCACAGCGGTAATCTGGATTTTTCGTTTGCCGGGCTCAAGACTGCGGTGCTGGTGCAGGCGCAGCGCATGGTCGCCTCGGCGGCTGCACTGGCGGCCGGACTGCCACCTGTTACCGCGCAATCCAACGCGGGTACGACGGAAGGTTTCGACACACTGCCGCTGCAACAACGCTGTGATCTGGCGGCCTCTACGCAGGCAGCGATTGTGGACGTGCTCGTCAAAAAATCAGTGGCGGCTTTGAAGCAAACCGGACTACAGCGCCTGGTGGTGGCCGGTGGTGTGGGTGCCAACCGCAGCTTGCGCGAACAGCTCAATGCCGCCTGTGCCAAACGCAAGGTGCGTGTTCATTACCCCGAGTTGCATTTGTGCACCGACAACGGCGCCATGATTGCGATGGCCGCCGCGATGCGTTTGCAAAGTGGCCAGCAACAGGCCAGCAAGACTTACGCGTTTGACGTCAAGCCGCGCTGGCCGTTGGATAGCCTTTGAGTGGAGCTCTACAAAGAGAGTTCGAGGGCGTTTTTGCCACCGACTAGGCGAAAGTATCGAGTAGCAAAGTTGGGGCGAGTGCCAAAGTGGGTTGGGTATCAATCGGGTAGCGGGTTTTGCTCCGTGTCCCCCGGCCTTCGGCCTCCTCCTTTACCTGCGCAAAACCCACTACCCGACTGATACTGCGCGGCTTGATCTGCTCCGAGCCGGAGGGAGAGAAAACCGTAGGCATCTACCATCCCGAACTGATCTCGCGTACCAGCCTTCGCAAACAACGGTTCAAGCAGTAGGCATGGGGTGGCCGTTCTGCGCAGGTAAAGGAGGAGCCCGCGCAGCGGGCGGGGGACACGGAGCAGAACGGCCACCCCATGCCTGCTGCGGGCGCATAGGGGCGCATAGCTGAAACAGAAAACGCCCCCGAAGGGGCTTTCTCTTTTACTGGATGGTCAATTCAGTGGCGTTGTTGACCGGCACTTTCTTGACCAGCTTCAGGGTCAACACCCCATTTTCCAACTTGGCTTCACTGCTCGCGGTGTCGATCTCCAGTGGCAGTTCGTAGGCCGCGTTGTAGCTGCGTGGTGCGCCTTCTTTGCTGCTGATGCGCACGATGGCGCCTTCGATGGCGATGGCCAGTTGGTCCTTGGCAATGCCGGGCATGTCCAGCGTCAGCGTAAAGCTGGTGTCATCGTGGGTGTAAGTGACGGCCTTGTGGGTGCTGGCGCGCAGCGCTTCACCCATGAAGCGTTCCAGTGCCCGGCCAGAGTTTGCGCTTGCGTAGCTGTGGCGGGGATGGCTTGTAGTGGCAAAAAACATGGTGAATCTCCTAGTACACTGCGCGGCTCTCACATCGATCGCCGCATGGATCTAAGCTGCGACTCATCCGCCATTTTTCAAGAAAATAATCACATGTTTATTCTTTCGCGTTGGGTCTTGAAAACCGCTTCTGCAGTGTTATGTGTATTGCCCTTGGGCGTAGCCGTGGCAGCGGAGCAAATGCCCGTCAAGCTGGCCATGATTGAAGCCCTGAGCGGACCTAACGCGAATGCGGGCGAGGCCGTGTTTCGTAATCTGGTCTGGGCCGTGGAGCGTGTGAATACGCGTGGTGGTGTGAAGCTGCCAACGGCTGCCGGCGGCAACCTGTTGTTGGCGCTGGAACGCTACGACAGCAAGGGTCAGAATGAAGAGGCCCTGTCGGCGCTGCGCTCGGCCATCGACAACGGTGTCCGTATCGTGCTGCAGGGCAATTCATCGGCCAATGCGGCGGCGTTGATTGATGCCATCAACAAACACAACGAACGTGACCCGGCACGCCGCGTGCTGTTTTTGAACTATTCGGCGGTGGACCCTACGCTGACCAACGAGAAGTGCAGTTATTGGCACTTCCGCTTCGACGCCCATGCCGATATGCGTATGGCGGCCCTGATGGACGTCATCAAGGATGACAAGGCGCTCAAGGGGGTCTACCTGATAGGCCAGGACTACAGCTTTGGCCAGTCCGTGTTGCGCGAGGCGCGGCGCCAGTTGGGCGTGCAACGGCCTGACGTTGCCATCGTGGGTGAAGAGTTGCATCCCATGGCGCGGGTCAAGGATTTCTTGCCCTATGCCGGCAAGATCAAGGCCAGTGGAGCAGGGGCGGTGATCACCGGCAACTGGGGCAATGACCTGACCTTGCTGATCAAGGCGGCCAAAGACGTGGGGTTTGAAGGCAAGTTCTACACTTTTTACGGCAATGCGCTTGGCGCGCCTGCGGCCATTGGTGAGGCTGGTATTGGCAAGGTCGTGGCCGTTGCAGACTGGCTGCCGAATGTGCAGACCACCGCCAGCGAGGCGTTTTACCGCTCTTTCCGCGTACGTTACCCCTCGGCTGCCGATGACTATGTGCATATGCGCATGCAGTTGCTGATAGAGGCCTTGGCGCAGGCCCTGGAAGCCACCGGCAAGCCCGCAGCGGCTGGCGCATCCGGTGCCCTGGACGTTGCTGCATTGGCCGCGCAGTTGGAGAAAGTCAAGGTCGGCCTGAGCGGGCAGGCCGGCAGCATGCGTGCCGCGGACCACCAGTTCCAGCAGCCGCTGGTCGTGGGGGTCATGGAGCGCCAGGGTGCGCCGGGCGTCAAATTCGACGTGGAAGGCTCCGGGTACGGCTTCCGCGTAGTGAAAACCCTGGCGCCCGAGGCGGCTGAGCTGCCCACCACCTGCAAGATGCAGCGGCCCTGAGTCGTGTCGGGACTTGTAGGCAGCTGCACCGGCGGCACAAGATCGGGCTATAATTGAAAGGCTTTGCATTCGGCAAGGCGCACGCCAGGAGCAGTTCCAGCACCCGGCGCAAGTTCAGAAACCAGGAGCAGCGTTCCTTTGAATGGATACGCAATGCTCCGAAATGACAGGAAATAGACATGATCGCTTCCAGCATCAAAGCCGCTGTTGTCAAAGACAACGCCCGTAGCGCAACCGACACCGGTAGTCCAGAAGTGCAAGTTGCATTGCTGACCGCCCGCATCAACGAACTGATGCCTCACTTCAAGACCCACGCCAAAGACCACCACGGTCGTCGCGGTCTGGTTCGCATGGTCAACACACGCAAGAGCTTGCTGGCCTACCTGAACCGTATTGACCACGACCGTTATGTTGCTCTGATCGCCAAGTTGGGTCTGCGTAAGTAAGCACTGCACCAAATGACAGACGCCTGAGTTAGTTCACTAGCTCAGGCGTTTTTTACTTCGGAGACGGCAAAAACAGAGCGAAGCTGTGTCATTCCACGGAAATTGGCGGTTTTTTTGAACCGGACCTTGAGTTTCTTTGGAATGGCATCGTGTTCTGCGTTGTTGCCTCCGGGCTTGGCAGGTGGCCTTTACCTGCCAGCGGGTTCCCGCACTTTCAGGAGATAAAACAATGAGCATTTTCAACAAAGTCACCAAGACCTTCCAATGGGGTCAACACACTGTCACCATGGAAACCGGCGAAATCGCTCGCCAGTCCACCGGCGCTGTGCTGTTGGACATGGACGGCACCGTTGTGCTGGCCACCGTGGTTGCCAAGACCGAAGGCAAGCCCGGCCAGGATTTCTTTCCTCTGACCGTGGATTACCTGGAAAAGAGCTACGCCGCTGGCAAGATTCCCGGCAGCTTCTTCAAGCGCGAAGGCCGCCCCAGCGAATTTGAGACGCTGACCAGCCGCCTGATCGACCGCCCGATCCGCCCGCTGTTCCCAGAAGGTTTCTTCAACGAAGTGCATGTGGTCATCCACACCGTTTCGTTGAACCCTGAAGTTGATGCCGACATCGCCGCCATGATCGCCGTGAGCGCTGCTTTGTCCATCTCTGGCGTGCCATTCAACGGCCCCATCGGCGCAGCCCGTGTTGGTTATGTCAATGGCGAATACGTGTTGAACCCCGGCCAGACCGCACGCAAAGACTCCATCATGGATCTGGTTGTTGCTGGTACTGAATCCGCTGTGCTGATGGTCGAGTCCGAAGCCCAACAACTGTCCGAAGAAGTCATGCTGGGTGGTATCGTTTATGGCCACGCGCAAGGCAATATCGCCATCAACGCCATCCATGAGTTGGTGCGCGAAGCCGGTAAGCCTGTGTGGGATTGGAAGACACCTGCCAAGGACGAAGCCTTGATCGCCAGGATCGATACATTGGCCAAGGACAAGCTGGTCGCCGCTTACCAAATCCGCAACAAGCAAGCCCGCACACAAGCCTGCCGCACTGCGTACTCCGAAGTCATGGTTGCCCTGAAGGCTGACGGCGCCGCGTTTGATTCCGTGGCCATCGAAGGCTTGTTGTTCGACATCGAAGCCAAGATCGTGCGCAGCCAGATTCTGGCCGGCGAGCCCCGCATCGACGGTCGCGATACACGCACCGTGCGCGCCATCGAAATCCGCAACAGCGTGTTGCCACGCACCCACGGTTCCGCCTTGTTCACCCGCGGCGAAACCCAGGCTTTGGTGGTTACCACCTTGGGCACCGAGCGTGATGCTCAGCGTATCGACGCCCTGAGCGGCGATTTCGAAGACCGCTTCATGCTGCACTACAACATGCCTCCGTTCGCCACTGGCGAAACCGGTCGCGTGGGCACGCCCAAGCGCCGCGAAATCGGCCATGGCCGTCTGGCCAAGCGTGCCTTGGTGGCTGTGTTGCCAACCAAGGAAGAATTCCCCTACACCATGCGTGTGGTGTCGGAAATCACCGAATCCAATGGTTCCTCGTCGATGGCTTCCGTCTGCGGCGGTTGCCTGTCCCTGATGGACGCTGGTGTGCCTATGAAAGCCCACGTGGCCGGTATCGCCATGGGCCTGATCAAGGAAGACAACCGTTTTGCGGTGTTGACCGACATCCTGGGCGACGAAGACCACCTGGGGGACATGGACTTCAAGGTTGCCGGTACCACCAACGGTATTACCGCGCTGCAGATGGACATCAAGATCCAGGGCATCACCAAGGAAATCATGCAAGTTGCTTTGGCACAAGCCAAGGAAGCACGCATGCACATTCTGGGCAAGATGCAAGAAGCGATGTCTGAAGCCAAGACCGAAGTGTCCAACTTCGCTCCCCGCCTGTTCACGATGAAGATCAACCCCGAGAAGATCCGTGACGTGATCGGCAAGGGCGGCTCCGTGATCCGTGCGCTGACCGAAGAAACCGGCACCCAGATCAACATCGACGAAGACGGCACCATCACCATCGC
>JAZKIR010000002.1:222877-281759 GCA_040384785.1 Pseudomonadota bacterium | reverse complement strand
AAATCTGTTGTCCCTGGAGGGCCCTTGGTGATTCCTGTGAAAAACGGCCGTGTACGGGGCGGACGCCGTGCCATAAATGGATATGACTGATGTCTTGGGATGAATTTTTAGACAACTGGTATGGAAATCTCTGGGCTTTTTGGCGATTATTGAGTATAAAAAGCAACAATCGGGAAAACACCGTAGACATTTGGCCTAAGTGGTAGCATAGTGGCATTCATATTAGTTAATTGGTATTTGAGTAGTAAATGCCGCCAATTGATTGGTATCGCCAGATAAACGATTGAACCCAACCACCCTAAAAGGAAATCATGAAGCTAACTCGTACCCCCATAGCCTCGGCGGTCGCAGTTGTTCTCATGGGTGCCATGGCCACCGGCCACGCCCAGCAGACCGCAGCCCCAGCAGAAATGAACGCAGTCACCGTGACGGGCATCCGTGCATCGCTGCAATCAGCGGTCAACATCAAGAGAAACGCCACGTCCATCGTGGATGCGGTGTCCGCTGAAGACGTGGGCAAGCTGCCCGATACCGATGTGGGTGAATCGCTGGGGCGCATTCCAGGCGTCTCGGTGGGGCGCGCCTTTGGCCAGGGCGCTTCGGTCTCCGTGCGCGGCACCGATCCACAAATGACCTACACAACGCTGAACGGCCAGACCGTTGCGTCTACCGGCTGGTACGACCAGCAGTCCATGGACCGCTCCTTCAACTACTCCCTGCTGCCCTCCGAGCTGATTGGTGGCATGGAGGTGTACAAGACCTCCCAGGCTGATTTGACCGAAGGTGGTATTGGCGGCACCGTGATCGTGAAGACGCGCAAGCCCCTGGACCTGCCCTCAGGTACCGCTTTTGTCGGCGCAAAGCTCAGCAAGGGCACGGTCAGCACGGATGTGACCAAGGATGTTTCCGGCCTCTTCAGCTGGAAGAACGATGAAAAGACCTTTGGTGTGTTGATCGCCGGCGCGATCGAAAATGGCGAATACATCCGCCGCGGTGTCGAGTCGGACAGCCGCTGGTCGGCCGACGTGGCGCCCACCACCTTTGTGCAGGACCGCAAGCGCAAGGCACTGAATGTCAGCCTGCAAGCCAAACCCTCTCAGGCTTTGGAACTGGGTGCCAACTTCATGAAGCTGGAGCTGGGCGCCGACAATTCCAACACCAGCCATTACATCTTCCATGACGCGAATTGCACCAGTCGCAATACCTCCGTGACCTCCGGCTTCAACCCCAAAGGCGTCTGCCTGACCAGCACAACAACCGCGGCGACCGCAACGGATGCCTTCCTGCAGACCTGGGCGCGCCAAGGCAAGATGACGTCGGACAGCGCCGTGTTCAACGCCGCCTTCAAGGGCGACAACTACAAGCTCGAAGGTGTGGCCGGAACCACCAAGGCCGACGGCGGCACCTCCATGACGACCAACTACTCTTATGGTTCGTGGACCGCCGGCGCCAATCTGCCGAAATGGACCGGCAACATTGATGCAACCGGCAAAGTGATTTCCATCACGCCAGCATCCAACCAATCCGTCAATCTGGGTCACCTGCCCAGCTCAACCGGTCCCGGCGGTTCCTGGGCGACTTCGCGTGGACCGAACTCCGACAAGGAAGATTTTGCCCAGGCCGATTTCACGCTGGACGTGGATTGGGGCCCTGTCTCCTCCTTCAAGACCGGTGTTCGTTCATCCAAACACACCTTCTCCAAGGCCGTCGACCGCTCGGTGTTTGCGGCAACCGCCGTCAACGCGCCCATTGGCAGCCTCTACAGCGGCACCATCGCCATGGGTACCCTGGGTTGGGATTCGCCCAAGCCCAATGTGGACGCCATGATGGCCAACACCAACCAGAACGTCACGAACTGGGTGACCGAGCGTGGTGGTTACGGGGTGCTGGACGAGAAGAACACTGCCGTGTACGCCATGGTCAACTTCGAGAAGGACGCGTTGCGCGGCAATGTCGGCCTGCGTTACATCAACTCGGATGTTTCCGCTGAGGGTTACAAGTTCGACGGTACACCACTGGCCGCCGGTGACATTGACCAGAACGCGGGCTGGAGCAAGTCCAAGAGTTCGCAAGGCGCGTCGTACAACGACGTTCTGCCAAGCCTGAACCTGTCCTATGACCTGAACAAGAGCACGATCCTGCGTTTCGCTGCGTCACAGGCCATCACACGCCCGAACTTCGACAACATGTTCACGGCAACCCAAAGCGGCTGGAAAGACACCGTGGCTGGCAATGAAACCATGACCTTCGGCAGCGCAGGACTGAAACCCATGAAGTCGACCCAGGTGGACTTCGGCGTGGAGTACTACTACGGCAAGGGTAATCTGGTTGCCGCAACCGTGTTCCACAAGGACATCGACAACTTCATCACCACAACCACCAAGACCAACCAGCAGATTGGTGTCATCAGCCCCGACAGCGGCAAAGACAGCTGGACCGTCAACCAGTACATCAATGCGGGTGGCGGCAAGGTTGACGGTATCGAGTTGCAGGCCAACCATTCCTTCGACAACGGCTTTGGTGTCGCTGCAAACTACACCTACGCGGATGCTGCGGCTCCTGGCGCAAGTTACCAGGATACGCTGGGCCTGTTCACAGCCTCGTCCAAGAAGAATGCCAACCTGGTTGCCTATTGGGAAAACAAGCTCTACTCGGCACGTCTGGCCTACAACTGGCGCTCGGAGTACATGATCCGTGAAACCGGCTGGTACGGCAACCGCATGCACGATGCCTACGGCACGCTGGACCTGAGCCTGGGCTGGAACGTGACGGACAAGGTACGTATTGCCTTTGAAGCCACCAACCTGTTGAAGGCAGACGACGTGCAGTACGGAGCCGCACCGGCCAACAGCACCGTGAAAGATCCTCTGAAGGCTGGTTACCCCGCCTGGTCCTTCATGGGTGAGACCACCTACAAGGTCAACGTCAGCGCCAAGTTCTGACAGCTTGATTTGTAAAGAGCCCGGCACATGCCGGGTTTTCTTGAAATTGAGTTGGTAATGCGGGCTTGATTCCCCTTGATTGCCCTCCAGTCTTTGATTGGAGGGCATTTCTATTTGCGTGGTGGAGTTTTCCCTCGTGCACAGTGACATGGCCATCGTAGAAGAGTTCTTGCGCGTCAGCTTTGGATCTTGAGACGCAGTATTTGAGTCGTATAAGGCCCACAAATCAATATAAAGGGTCAAAAATGGCTCGAAATTTTATGGATACCGGGAATTTATCTAAAATGACCCATTACCCAATATAGTGGGCTATATATGGCTCAAAAAACTACTGAACAACTCCCGCGCGAAGTACTAAAGCACCTTGAGGAGCTTGGCCAGCGCGTGCGCATTGCGCGCGTCCGCCGCCGCTTGAGCACAGAAGACCTGGCGCAGGCCTGCGGCATTGGCCGGCGCACCCTGTACCGCATCGAGAACGGCGAGCCAGGCATCGCTCTGGGGACGTTCCTGGGTGTGCTTTGGAAACTCGCGCTCCTAGACACCATTCGCGGCGTTGCCAATCCAGACGCGGACGACCATGGAAAAATTCTTGAAGCAGCCTCCCGGCCGCAACGCGTGCGCGCGCCAGTCTCTGACAACGACTTCTAAAACGCCCCATGACCGACAAAGAAAACCTCTGCTACGTCTACACCCAGCTGCCAGGCACATTCGAATGGGTGCCCTGTGCCTCGCTAAAGGTCAAGGAAGTGGGTGCAGGCGCATTTCAAGGTACCTTCACCTACGGGAAGAGTTATCTTGCGCGAGCAAACGTCGTCGAGCTTGACCCGTACCATCTCAAACTTACCGATAAGCCGATGCAGTTCACCAAGCTCAAAGGTATCCCGGGTGCCTTGCGCGACGCCAGTCCGGATGCATGGGGCCGCCGAGTCATCCAAGCTCGCCTTGAACGAGAAGAGGCGGATATACCCGAAATGGAGTACTTGCTCAACGGTCCTGACGACGGGGCTGGCAGCTTGCGCTTCGGCCTGTCGGCACAACCCCCAGGGCCCGCCAAGCCCTTCAACCGCACACACCAACTCGAAGTCCTAACCCGGGCAGCTGAGCAGCTCGAAGAGACAGGCAAGCTGCCTTACGAGGTACTGGAGAATCTGGAACCTGGCACCAGCATGGGTGGCGCCCGCCCAAAGGTCACTGTCGAAGACGGCCACCACATCTACTTGGCAAAGCTTCCCGAAAAGCGGGATAAGCACAACATGCAACGCATTGAGTACGCGACACTCGAACTTGCCCGCGCGGCCGGTCTGCAGGTGTGTGGTACCCGGATAGAGTCGATCGGCAAGGCGGAAACCCTGATGCTGCTACGCTTCGACCGGGAATGGAGCTCGGATGCCAACTCCTATGCACGGCATGGCTTGGTGTCAGGGCTCACCGTCCTGGATGCCGAGGATGGCTACACCGGTCGCGACCGGTGGTCGTACTTGCTGCTCGCCGATGAAATCCGCCGCTGGTCCGTCAAGCCCGACGCTGACAGGCTGGAGCTGTTCCGCCGAATGGTCTTCAACGCGATGGTCACAAACAACGATGACCACCCGCGCAACCACGCCATGCTCCGTACAACAGGTGGCTGGCGCCTGTCCCCGGCCTACGACATCGTGCCAGTTCCCCTCATTTCCTTGGAGCGGCGAGACCTGGCGTTGGAGGCTGGGCGCTATGGCCGTGTAGCTAGCGTCTACAACCTCCTATCGGATTGCGGAAGCTTTGGTCTCAATCTTGCGGAGGCCCAGCAGGTCATCGACAAGATGGTAGAGGTGATCAAAGGCTGGCGCGAGTTGTTCGCGCGGCACAAAGTGGAGGAGCGCTCCGTCGAATACATTTCCGGCGCCATTCTCCCGGAATGCTTCTTCCGCAAGGACCCGCTCCCAGCTCAATGACGAGCATCAGTTGAGGGATGGCTTCCCAAAAACCAAGCCCTCGCAACCGTGGTTGCGATGGGCCGTCAATCAAACTGAAGAGTCGCTGCTTACCAAAACTATTTCTGATTGGCTAGGGCAGGCACCGGATTTTTCCTAAAAATCATAGAAAGAATTGACGGTCAAGCGACCGGTGCGTGGATTGGCGCTGAGGCTGAGCGCTGGGTTGATGCAGGCGGAATGCAGCAGGCTGCCGCGGTAGATGACCATGCGGTTGAACCTTGCGGGGATCATGCCCAGCAGTGTGAACCGCGCGTCGGAATTGTCGAAGTAGCGCTGCGCCGGACGTTGGGCATTGATCTCGGCGTAATAGGTGTCCAGGTAGTGTTCACGCGTGTCCTCGGTGATTTGTTGCAGGCCGGTGGCGTTGTGCCGGTAGAAGCCGGTGCCGCCGTGGCGCCCGTCACAGAGGTACAGCAGGATCGCCATGTGGTTCGGTGTGCTGGCGTCAAAGTGCGGCGTGCGCTGCAAGGGGCCGAGTTCCGACGGGGGCAGGGTGGTCAGCGAAAACGCACACATGCTTTTGCGCATGGGCAGTTCTTCCGCCACGCCAAAGTTCGTCTGTATCAGCGGGACCAACAGTTCGGCAATGCTCTGGGAATAATCACCCGGCGCCTCGGCGCGAATGCCTGGGTAACCCTTGCGGCTCTCCAGGTTGGGGTAGGGGGTGAAGACGCTCTGGGCCGCAAGCTCCAGCAGGTGGTGGGGGTTCACCAGGAAATCGTCCATGATGATCGCCTGGTGGTCACCAATCGTCACCGACCGGATGTCCGGTGGCATGTGTATCGCAAAGGGGTCTTCCATGGCCAGCGATCTATCTTGCTGTTGACGGGACTACCAATGGGTGACAGCCAGGGTCTGGGTCAACCGGTGTTGTGCGCCAGGCGCCAGCGTCACCACATCCGCACCCGCGTTGCTGGCCTCCAGGCACAGGAATGCATGGGCTGCTGTTTCGGGCACGTCGGCCATGGTACGCGCCTGCTCGACGCCCGGGTTCCATACCACCAGCGACTGGCTGCCCTGCGTTGTGACGTGGATGCGGCGCTGCCAGGCGCGGTCTTCCAGTGTGTAGTGGTGGGTGGGGGTTCCAGTGGTCTGTTGGTAGACCCGGTCACAGGCCTGGTCCAGCACAAAGGGGCTGGTATGTTGCTGCTGCGTGGCGCCCGACAGCTTGTCGTCGTAGGGCAAGTCCGCCAGTTCTGCGACCTGCACCTGGGTGGCATCGTGCACCGCGAAATAGCTGTGCAGGGCCTGGGTCAGCGCAAAGGGCTGCCCGCTCTGGTTATGCGTTTCCAGGGTTTGCGCCAGAGTCTCGCCCAGGTCGATCTGCAGCGTCACCGTCAAGCCCGGTGCGTAACGCGCCAAGGGGTCGTCGGACGTTGCGGCGCGTTGGGGCGCCAGCGTGAGGCTGACGTGTGTATCGCTATCGGCCTGTACGCTGGCCACGTCCCATGGGCGGTTGCGCACGGGCCCGTGCTGCATGGCGCCACTGGGCATGCCTTGTTTGCCAAACCAGGGCCAGCAGATCGGCACACCGCCGCGTATGGCAGCGGGTGCGGGACGCAATGTGGGTGACAACCACAACACCTCGCGGTGCCCTGTGGGTTGCCAGGACAGGATTTGCGCGCCATGCAGCGCCACGATGGCCGTCCCATGTCGGGTGGTGAGTTGCAGGCAGGCGTGGTCCGCGTGTGTCAGGGGTTGGATGTTGGAATGCGCTGGCATGACCAAGCTTAGGGCTCGTTAAGTAATAAGTTGTGCATTTGGCCATCAAATTTGGGATGCAGTGCTAGGCGCAAAACGCGACGTGTGGCTCCGCCACATGAGCGATTTGCAACAACGCAATGCGCCCAAAGCTGATAAGCCCAATGTGCATGTTATTGCTTAACGAGCCCTTAGCGCAGGCCTTCTGCAAAGGCCCGCGAAAAGGTCAGCGCGGGATGCGCATTCAGGCTGCTGCAGCTGGGCGACACGGCAGTAGCTCCACCAGGGCACGGGGTGTCGCGGTCCAGCGACCAGAAGTGCAGACCACCCAGCTTCTGTTGCCGCACCCAGCGCGCCAGCGACGTGGCGTCTTCGGGCGTGAAGATGTTTTCCACCACATCGTTGATGCCCAGCATGGCGGTGACCTCAATCTGCGCCAGCGGAACACCATGGCGGAAATGCAGGTTGCGTACCGCCTGGCGGGCAGACTCGGCCATGTCGCAGCGCCCATTGCGCACCACACAGTTGGCGGGCTTTGCCGGGCCATAGTCCATGACCATCAGGTTGATGAAATAGTTGTCCAGCCTGGCCTCGCGGATCGCGGCCAACACACTTTGGCCTTGCGTATTGATGCTGGCCTGGCCCGCGTCGCTGGCGGCCAGCGTGGCTACCGTAAAACTCAGGCGTAAGTGGGGTCGACGTGTCTGTGCGGTCTTGATGCGCTGGACCAGGATGCGCACCATGTCCGGGGTTTGTCCGGCCTCGATATCAAAGTCGAAGCCCACCAATTGGGGGGAGTCATACCGGGCGACAAACTGCTCCATGCCGGCGTCACTGCTGCAACTGAACATATTGCCCTCTCCGCCGGTGGAGATGATGTAGGGCAGGCCGGCCTGCTGCAGGGACTTGAGGTTGGCATCCGCCACCGCCTGGCCGGGCAGGTTGCCCCAGTGCTCCTGGCCACACTCGCCGGCCGCAAAGGCCAGCGTCAACGCCGTGGCGCCGGGTAGCAGCGCGGGCCGCGGTGTGGTGGCTACCACTTGGCGTGTACCCGACACTAGTGTTGCCGCTATCGGCGCCTGTGGGTCCAGCGCCATGGCCAGGTGTTTATAGGGGCTGTAGACAAATTGGGAATGTGGTGGCGCGGCGGGTGGTGTGGACGTGCAGGCCACCAAGCCTAGGCACAGGACGCCACACCACGTGCTTGCCAGCACGGCGAACAGCAGCTTGCGGGGGCGTTTGGAAGGTGATGTGACGGCCATGTGTTGGGTTCTTCTGGTTCAGATCATTGCGGGCAAAAAAAGTGGGCAGGAAAAAGTGAGTTTCCTGCCCACTGAACAGACTGCGGTCGCCCCCGATTCAAGCAGCCCCCATCGCTCAGGAGATTTGGTGTGTCAATACCACATCGAAACAACAAGATGCCACTATGCTACCAATTATGAAACTTTGCAAGTAAATTCAGGTTCTAACAGGTCGGTGAAAACCCTTGTTTTCTATTCCACTAGAAGTCGCAGGTACTTGCCATGGGCGGCGTGCCAGGGACAACGTGGTCAATGAAAGATTGACTGTTCTTACGAAGGGCTCCTACTTGTGCATCCACCTGTGCCGGTGTCAGTAGCTGGTCTTTGGCATGGAAAACCCAATCCACATCCTGTTCGTAGATGCGTGAATTATTGGATACCGGTAAAAGACCACCCGGAGAAAACCAGAGATTGAAGTTGATCGACATGGGCACGACGGGGTAGTTTCTGCCGCCATGCTCCGCCACCGGTACGCCATTCAGCCAATGGCGCGTCTTGCCATCCTTGACCTGCAGCATCAGTGTGTGCCAGCCCGCGACCGAGCGCTTTTCCTGGTGCGCCTGGTTGTGGGCCTGCCAGGGTTCTATGCGCACGGTCTGCCATGTGATGCCATACAGGCGTGTGGTGGGGTCGCCCCATCCGCCGTTGGGCAGGTATTCCCAGTCCACCTCGCTGAACTCCGGATCAAAGTCGTGCTTCAAGGGGCTGACCAGGTAAAAGGTCTGGACCACGACATCCCCATCCTCTCCCGCAACGGGTTCGTCGGAGAAACGGATGCGAGCCGCATAGGTGCCTTCGAAATACTTTCGGGAGTGGCAGATCTGGGCCTGGGTAGTGCCGGCTGGCGTGCCATCGGTGCTGGCGCGCAGGCGCAGAAACTGGTTGGCGGGTGATTGTGGGTCCTTGACCAGTGCAATGCTGGCCGGTCCCCATTGGGCGCCCGCAATGCCGGGGTGGCCAGCGGCGCTACGTACGGTCCACCCCTGCGTACCCAAAGCCTGCAGGTCGGTGTGGCTGAAGTCGTCAAAGAAGAGACCGTCGGGCTGTGCCGCGAAGGCAGGGCCGCAGCCTATTGCGGCCGCGAGTGTGATGAACGTCATCAGGCGTTTGGCGTGCATGGCGGGCCCTTAAGGCGTGGGTTCCGCAGGCGCGGGGAACTTGACGAAGAACATCAGCAGCAGGGCCGGCACGCCACAGGCAATGGTCCACAGGAAAAAATGTTCATAACCCATCGCGATCTGGATGTCGCCGCTGATGGTCTTGGAGATGATGAAGCCCAGTTGCATGACGCCGGAGCCCAGGGCATAGTGGGCGGTCTGGAAACGACCGGGCGCCACGGCCTGCATGATGAACAGAATCATGCCGACGAAACCAAAACCATAACCAAACATTTCAACCGCCACCGCGGCGCCAATGTGCACGACACCGCTGGGCAAGGCGCAGGCCAGGTAATAAAATACGACGTTGGGCACGGCCATGGCCACGATCAGCACCGGCATGGCGCGGCGCAGGCTCAGCCACGACGTGAAGTAGCCGCCCAGAATGCTGCCGACCAGAAAGGCCGCGGTACCCACGGTGCCGTAGATGCCGCCCACTTGCTCGGTGCTCAGACCCAGGCCGCCCTTGTCGCGCGCTTCGAGCAGGAACAGGGGGCCAATGGTCTGCACCTGGCCTTCGGCAAAACGGAACAACACAATGAACAGAATCGCCAGCCAGATGCCGGGCTTTTGCAAGAAATCCTTCACCACCTCCAGTAGTGTGCGCATGACGCTGGCCGCACTCAGGTCGGTGTGGTCGGTGTTCAAGGTACCGGGCAGCGCCCAGGCGTTGTAACTTGCCAGCGCCGCCAGCAGCACCGCCAACAGCACAAAAATCGCGGACCAGGCATTGAACACCCCAAAACGGGTTTCCAACTGGCCAGCCAGTACCAGCAATCCGCCCAGGGTCAGAAACTTGGACGCATTGAAGAAGGCGCCCTGCCAGCCGGCATAGGCGGCTTGTTGTTTGTCGTTCAGGCTGGCCATGTACAGGCCGTCGCAGGCAATGTCATGTGTAGCCGAGGCATAGGCCAGCACAAAAAACACCGCAATACTGGCCGCGAAATACATCGGCAGTTGCAGCGCGATCGCCATCAGCGCCAGACCGGCCGCGCCGGTGAACTGCATGGCCACCACGATCAGCTTCTTGCTGCGCGCCATCTCCAGAAACGGACTCCACAACGGTTTGAAGGCCCAGGCCAAGCCCAGCAAACCGGTCCAGCGCGCGATCTGGTCGTTGGCCACACCCATGTTCTTGAACATCAGGCCGGCGATCAGCATGACAACAAAAAACTGCATGCCCTGCACAAAATACAGACTGGCGACCCAGCTGATGGGCGAACGCGCAGGAGTGGTTTCAGGGGTCATGGGATGTCCAGTCGGTTGAGAAAACAGATTCAGGAATGCAGTGCAACGGGCGCAAAGCCGGGCGCGGCGGCTTCACGCTGCAGCCAGGCCTTGAGCGCCAGCATGGCGCCATCGGCATAACCCCAGGTCACGATGGCGGGAGCGTGGATGTCCATGACCTGGAACGGATTCCAGATCGCCAGGTGCAGGTCCACGCCGGCCGCGGTACTGGATTCCCGGTAACGGCCCTTGTGGTTGGACACCAGCACATTGCAGCGGCCATCGCGTGGCAGCGTGCCGATATCCAGTTCGCGCAGGTTGGCCACGGGCAGGTATTCCACATCATCAAAACCGGAGAACAGCGCCTGTACCTGCTCCAATGGCAGACCGGCTTCGGACACGCCGTCGCTGGCCACCGATGCCTGCGCAATCACGCGCAGGGGCTGGCTGCGGCCGGGAGCGGTTGGCTGGCCAACGGCGGTCAGTCCGCGGGCCCATGCGGTGTTCATCAGCGCGCGGTCCTGAGCCTGCTGCGCGTCGCCATAGGGCGTGGTGCGCGATGGAAAGCGCCGGGCCAGTGCATCCACGCTGTCGCGTGCGCCATGCATCGCGGTCTCGTCCAGATCGCCGCTGCGCAGCGCGGCAGTTATGGCCTCGAGTGCGGCGATTTGTTCGCCGCGCGCGCCTTGCGCCAGCACCAGGTCGGCGCCCGCCTGCAAGGTCAACACCGAGGCGCGTGCATGGCCGTAGCGGTCGTACACGGCCTTCATCATCAGTGCGTCGGTGATCACCACACCCGCATAACCAATGGCCTCGCGCAGCACGCCGGTCAGCACTTTGCGCGACAGGGTTGCGGGATGCTCGGCGTCAATTTGCGGATAGACGATGTGTGCCGTCATGACGGCCGGGGCCGTGCTGGCCAGGGCGCGGAACGGGATCAGCTCCAGTTGCTCCAGTTCGGCCAGGGACTTGTCCACCGTGGGCAAGGCATGGTGGGAGTCGGTGTGGGTGTCGCCGTGGCCGGGGAAGTGTTTGATGCAGCAGGCCACACCCTCGGACATGGCGCCCTCCATCCAGGCACCGGCCAGGCGCGCCACCGCCAGCGGGTCGGCGGAAAAACTGCGCTCTGCAATCACCGGGTTGGCGGGGTTGTTGTTGACATCCACTACCGGCGCGAAATTCCAGTTGATGCCCAGGCTGCGCAGGCCGCGCGATACGGCGGCGCCCACATGTTGTGCCTGCTCCAGGTCACCGCAGGCGCCCAGCGCCATGGCGGCCGGTGCCTGGGGCAAAAAGGTGGCCCGTATCACCGAGCCGCCTTCCTGGTCCAGGCCTATCAGCGCCAGTGGTCCCATGACTTCGCGCAGGTCCGCGGTGAGCTTGCGCACCTCGGCGGCGGTGCCCAGGTTTTTGCGGAACAGGCATACGGCGCGGATATGGTGGTGGCGCAGAAAGTTGGCGGTATCGGCATCGAGCGACGTGCCTTCGATGTCGACCATCACCAGTTGCCCGGGATGCAGGGGTTTGTGTTCCATATTTTTGGTGCTCGGTGCTCAGTGGGTTTTCGTGACCTTGGCCAGAAAGCGTGGTTCGTCGGGGTTGCGGCCGCGGGCGCGCGCCAGTTGCTCCACCATGGGGTAGAAACTCTGGATCAGCGAAATCGGGTCCAGGTCAATCGAATCGGTTTCGACGATGGGCAGGTTGGCGCCGGGTGTGCCGACAGGCGCCGCCAGCAGCACCTTGGCGCCGCGCAGGCGCATCTCCTCGGCCAGGGCCAGCAGGCCGGCCTGGGCCGGGCCGCGGGGGGCAAACACCAGCAGGGGGTAGCCCTCTTCGATCAGGGCCATGGGGCCATGTTTGACCTCGGCGCTGGAGAAGGCCTCGGCCTGGATGCCGCAGGTTTCCTTGAACTTCAGCGCCGCTTCCAGCGCCACCGGCATGCCGGTGCCGCGGCCGATCACAAACAGCCGGTCCACATCGCGCAGCACCTCCACCGCAACCGACCAGTCCATGTAGGCCGCACGCGACAAAACACCGGGCAGCGCGGACAGCGAAGACTGCAATACCAAGTCATCCTGCCACGCCGCGACGATTCGGGCGCCTGCTACCAACTGGGCGATATAACTCTTGGTGGCGGCAACGCTGGCCTCGGTTCCGGCGTGTAACGGGAACACCCACTGCGCGGCCTGGGCCAAGGGGGAGTCCTCTTTGTTGACAAAAGCCGCCGTCACCGCGCCACCTTCGGTGAAGAAACGCGTCGGTGCGACCAGGTCCGGGCTTTGTCCGGATTGCGAGAAGGCCATGGAGACCAGACCCTTGCAGGTTATCTGCGATTGGTACAGCGTGATCAAGGACATTGGCAGAGAGGTCACCAAACGCCCCATGCGGGCCATGACCAGATACGCCAAAAAGTGTGCCGCGTGGTCCGAGCTGCCGCGGGCAACGGTCAGCACGGCGGCCGGGTCCTGCAGGCGCAGCAGGGCGCCGAAGTCGAAATAGTCCTTGTCGTTATGGGCCAGTTGGTAGGCCACGGCCTGCGGCGCTTCGCGCGCCTCAGCGAGCATCAGTGTGTTCAATGGAATTCCCTTCGACGTAAATGGATTGCAATTTCAGGTCACGGTCCAGCACGACCACATCGGCCCAGGCACCCAGGGCCAAACGCCCGCGGTCCACGACGCCCAGGTAATCGGCCGCGTGGGTGGAGACGCGTTTGGAGGCGTCCGCTATCGACAGGCCCAGGCTGTCCACCAGATTGCGCAGGGCCTGGTCCAGCGTCAGCGTGGAGCCGGCCAGCGTGCCATCGGCCAGGCGCACGCCGCCCAGGCACTTGAAGACCTGGTGGCTGCCCAGGCGGTACTCGCCATCGGGCATGCCGGTGGCGGCCGTCGAATCACTGACGCAGTACAGGCAGGGGATGGAACGCATCGCCACGCGTATGGCGCCGGGATGGACATGGATCAGGTCGGGAATGAATTCCGCGTACTGCGCGTGGGCCAGTGCCGCACCGACCATGCCCGGGTCGCGGTGGTGCAGACCGGTCATGGCGTTGAACAAATGCGTGAAGCCGCGCGCGCCTTTGGCCATGGCCAACACGCCGTCTTCATACGTGCCCATGGTGTGGCCGATCTGCACGCGGTAGCCGGCATCACACAGCGACTCGATCAGGTCCATATTGCCCGGTACTTCGGGCGCCATTGTGATGAGCCGGATCGGCGCCAGCGCGTTGAGCTGGCTCAGCTCGTCGGTGGCGACCGGGCGCGCAAAATCGGGCTGGGCGCCGAGTTTGCCGTCGTTGATGTAAGGGCCTTCCAGGTGCACACCAAGCACACGTGCGCCACCCGCTGCCCGCTGCTGGCAAATGCCGGTCAGCGCCTGCATGGCGGACACCAGGTCTTCCATCGGTGCGGTCATGGTCGTGGCCAGCATGGACGTGGTGCCATGCTGCGCATGAACCTGGCTGACACGCACCGCGGCGTCGCCGCCTTCCATGATGTCGCGGCCACCGGCACCATGCACATGCAGGTCGATGAAGCCGGGCAGCACCAAAGGATCGCCCGATGCGCGCGCTGCCTCCTCGCTGATGGCCTTGCCCTGGATGCGCGCGATGCGCCCCTCGGGGGTGAAGCCCATGGACCCATGGACAAATCCACTCGGGGTCAGGATATTGCCAACAACCGCTGCGCTCATCGTTCGCGCCTCATTTCAGCGACGAAGTCGTAGTAGTCGCTGCGGCAGTAGGAATGGGTCAGCTCCACGGCCTGGCCCGATTCCAGGTAACCAATACGCGTGATGAACAGCACCGCCTGGCGATCCGGGATGCCGAGTTGCTCGGCCAGACGGGGCTGGGCGTTCAGCGCGCGGATGTGCTGCAGTGCGCGCACCGGTGTGCGCTGCACGCTGTCCAGGTATTCGTACAGCGAATTGCCGACCAGCATCGGGTCGGCAATGATGCTTTGCGGCAGCACGCTGACCTCGTAAGCCATGATGACGTTGTCGGCCAGGCGCAGGCGTTCCAGGCGAACCACTTTTTCCCCGGTCGACAGACCCAGCGACAACTGCTCGTCGGTCATGGCCACGTCGATCTTGCGATCCAGCCAGCGCGACGACGGTGTGTAGCCGCGGCGCAGCAGCTCTTCGGAGAAGCTGGTCAGTTGTGACAGCGGCTGCTCCAGCATGGGCGCAATGTAATTGCCCGAACCCCGCTTGCGCACAATCAGGCCCTGGGACACCAGTTGGTCAATCGCCGAGCGGGCCGTGACACGTGACACATTCAGCGTTTCGGCCAGCAGGCGCTCGGACGGCAGGGCCTCCTCGGGCTTGTAGTGGCCCTCACGTATCAACTGGGCCAGCCGGCGGGCCAGCTGCATGTAGATGGGCGAGCTGTCGCGCGGGTCTGGTTCGAAGGTGAGAATAACTTCGCCTGATGTCATGGTGATTGTTCCAAGGATTGGTGAACAAGCGTCAGGGCGCCGTGTACGGCGTCCTGGGGTGAAGCGATGCAGCGCGCGCGGGTTGCGTGCGCCAGTCGCGGCAAGAGTTGGCGGCCGACACTGCCGCAGATGGCCAATGGCAGATTGGCCTGTGGGTCCAGCGCGGCGGCCATGCGCTCCAGCGCGGCAGCGGCCTCGGCCAGTAAGGCCTCGGCCACGGGGTCGCTGGCGGCGCTGTCAAACACCGTGCGTGCCAGCTGGGCATATTCGTTTTGGCCGGCCTTGGCACACCAGTCCTGCAGGGCGTCGCGGCTGCCGCCGCACTGCTGGTGGAGTTGGGCGGCCAGCTTGCCACCGGGCAGGCGGCGGTCCAGCACCTCTTGCGCATGGCACATGGCGCGCAGGCCCAGCCAGGCGCCGCTGCCTTCGTCGCCGACCGGAAAGCCCCAGCCGCTGACCTGGTGGCGGGTGCCGTCGGCGTACAGCGCCTCACCCACACTGCCGGTGCCGGCCGCGACCATGGCGCCGGCCTGGCCGCCGTGTGCGGCCAGCAGGGCGATGTAGGCGTCGTTTTCGACGGCGATGTGTGCAAAGCCGGGGTTTGTGGCCACAAATGCATCACACCACGGCTGGTGGTGCACGCCCGACAAGCCGGCACCCAGTGCACACTCGGACCAATCGGGAACCGGCAGCTCGGCCAGTGCAAACGCCTGGCGCACGGCCGCCAGGATGTTGTGCCAAGCTGCGGCCACCCCTTGCCCCAGCGCGGACGGCCCGGCACTCGCCTGGGCCATGGCGGTTGCGCCACGGGTGGCCAATAGGACGCGGGTACCGGTGCCTCCACCGTCTACACCCAACAAATACTTAATCATTGCTGTTGTTGATTTGCTTGAACGCACCAGCATAGGGTGCATGTTGAACGTGAGAATATCTTAACATACCAATTTAATACCAGTGATGGGATTTTTGCAAGTTCTTTTGTAAATCTTTGCATACCAGCTGTTTTGCCGGAAAACGCCGCTGGATTGACGCGCTAAGGATGGAGAGATGCTGCTTGAGCTGCAGCGTAGCTATGCGCGGCGCTGGTATGGTCTTGGTCTGGCGGAGGAGGCTGAGACGGGCCAGAACAGAACCGCCACCGTACCGCCCGCCGGGTCAGCCGTCGCCGATCACCCGCCCGGAGTAGCAATGGACAACTCGCCGCTGCTGGTCACCGAGAGTGGAACCGGTATCAGCGCCTCGCCAACGCAGTCTCCAACCTCACAAACCCCGTCGGCCCAGCGGTAGCGGGCGTAGTGCACGTTGCAGGTGAGGCTGACATGGGGCGTGAAGATCAGTTGCGATTGCCTGGACGCCAGTGGCACACCAAAGTGGGCGCAGCGGTTGACAAAGGCCGTGACCTCCAGCCCGCTGCGCAGCAGCAGCAGCCGGTACGGCTGGCCCGGTCCGCCACCGGTGTCCAGTTCCCGCATCGTCGCCTGGCCGTCCACCAGGGCATCGCGCAGACCCAGCGGCGTGCCGGGAGCGGGGGCATGGGGCAGGGCAGACCAGTGCAAAGGGGGAGTGGCGGCCGTGGTCATGGCGTCAAATTTGTACCCAAAATGGGTTTAATACCTGTGCTTCCAAGAAAATACGGCCTCTAGCCCTCGTCAAATATACACAAGGCGCTATCAAAATAATAGTATTGATGGCGACTGTCATGCCCCTGTTGCGGCCCCCGCATAACCCAAGCCCGCTGCTACACCGCCAAACCGGTTGCCCTCGACCAGCGTGGAGTTGGGCATGGCGGTGCGCAGTGCCTCTACCAACGGACGTAGTGCGGAGGAGCCACCCGTCAGGTAGACGGCGTCCACGGCACCCAGGCCGGAACGTTCCACACAGAGTTGCGCACATTGCACCACCTGGGTCAGCGCCTGCTGCAGCGTGTCGGCCATGCCGGCAGCGCTGACGGTTGCACCCAGGTGTTCGCTGGGTCCATGGCCCAGAAAGTCCAGATCGACCAGTGCATCCGCGCCGGAGATGGAGCAGGCAATCTTGGCCGCCTCCACACCGGCCAGCATGCGGTGGCCGTGTTGGCCCTCCAGCGCGTCCATCAGGCGGGTGTGCAGGGTCTGGTCGGCGTAGTCGGTCCACAACTCCTTGGCAAAGTGCATGGCCTTGCGGGTGTAGGCCTGGTGGATCAGGTGCCACGTGGTCAGGTCGAAAAACACGCTGTTGGGCACTGGGCGGCCACCGGTGCCGATATGCCGGTAGCCCAGCAGCGGCATGACGGTAGAGAGGTCCAGCAGGCGGTCAAAGTCGGTGCCGCCTATGTGCACACCGGTAGTGGCCAGGATGTCGGAGGCGCGGTCGCTGATCTGGCTGCGCGCCGGGTTCAGGCGGATGACGGTGAAGTCGGACGTGCCGCCGCCAATGTCGACCACCAGTGCCGTGGTCTCCTGCGTGACGCGTTGTTCGTAGTCCAGCGCGGCGGCAATCGGCTCCAGCTGGAAGGCGATCTCGGTAAAGCCAGCTTCCAGCGCGGCGCGGCCCAGGGTTTCTTGTGCCAGCGCGTCGCGGTCCGCATCGTCGTCGACAAAATGCACCGGACGACCGAGCATGGCACGGGTCAGGGGCTGGCCGACCTGGGCCTCGCAGCGGCGCTTGAGTTCCCTGAAGAACAGCACCACGATGTCAAAGAAACGCATGCTCTGGCCGTTGACCGCCGTGTATTCGTCCATCAGGCGGCTGCCCAGCAGGCTTTTCAGCGAGCGCAGCAGGCGGCCTTCGGTGCCGGCCAGATAGGCCTGCATGGCTTCGGAGCCGTACAACACGGTGTGGGTTTCGCTGGCGAAGAACAGGGCGGTAGGCATCTCGGCGCGCACACCGTCCAGGGCGATGGTGTGCATCTGGCCATCCGCGCCGATCAGTGCGGCGGCGGAATTGGAGGTGCCAAAGTCTATGCCAAGCGTCAGGCGGCGGGGAGTGTTTGGCGTGGCGGTTGCGCCGGTTACTGGTTGCTTACTCGGCACTGGCAGACGCTCCGAGTACCTGCTTCAGAAAAGCGGATATGTCGGCCACCTCACGCGGATGCACGCTGTGTGGCATGGGGTAGGTGTGCCACTGCACGGGGTGGCCCAGGGCCGCCAGCGTATTGCGTGAGTCTTCGCCGCGGGCCAGCACCACGACCGGGTCTTGTGTGCCATGGGCCATGAAAATCGGCGTGGTGGCGTTGGCCTGCATACGTTCGGTAGTAAAACGGTCGGCCAGCGGCAGGTAGCCCGACAGCGCCATGATGCCGGCGATGCGGTGTGGCAGGCGCAGCCCGGTGTGCAAGGCCATGGCACAGCCTTGGCTGAAGCCGGCCAACACAATGCGCTCGTAAGGAATGCCACGCGCCACTTCGTGCTCGACCAGCGCGGTGATGGCTTTTTCGGACTTTTGAATGCCGGTGCTGTCCTGGCGGTCCACCAGATTGAGGCCCATGATGTCGTACCAGGCGGGCATCACATAACCGCCGTTCAGCGTGACCGGGATGCTGGGGGCGTGGGGAAAGACAAAACGGATGGGCGGGCAGCCCTGCAAATCCAGTTGTGGCACCAGTCCGGCAAAGTCGTTGCCATCGGCGCCCAGGCCGTGCAGCCAGATGACGGCGGCGGTGGGTTGGGAGGCGGATTCGATTTCGATGCGGGGCAGGAGTGGAGATGTGGGGGCGGTCATGGCAGGGCTTCTATTGCGATTGCGGAACCCTCGATTGTCCATGAAGGCGGCCCGGGCCGCCTGGCGCTCCGTGGGCTCCCGGACGGGGATGGTCCCGTCGCGGTGCCATATGTGCTGAGCGGGAGGCTAGTAGAAGCAATCCGGGTAGACCAGCCGTGCCTGGCCCAATGCGCGGTCACCCAACGCAATCACTTCCTGCACACTGTGTTCGCCCAAGGTGGCGTGGGCCAGGCCGGCGATTTCTTCCAGGTGCCGGTTGGCGTACAAAATCTGGTGCAGGTCGTGGACCGTCATGTCCAGCAGCTCAAATGCCAGTTGGATGGCCATCGCCCGGCTGCCCTCCTGCTCCCGCGGCAGCATGCCGTGCAGGTAGATGGTGCCCAGGCACAGTGCATAAACACCTTCGTGTGCCATCAGGTAGCGACCTGCCGGGCTCAACTCACGGGTCTTGGCGTCGCGCAGGGAAACCAGGGCGTTGGAGATAAAGCGCAGTGCCGCGACCTCGTCAAAACGCACCTTTTGCAATTGCCGGCTCCACAGCAAGAGATCAAGCTGTGCCGTCGGTCGTTGGAGTAGGGATGTTGTCATACCACTAAGCCTTTGATGAAGTGGAGGATTCCCTTTGACTATCGGCACGCCTGCGAAAAACTGGAGGGTGATGTTTCACCGCCGGGCCGCCCCAAGGAGAAACGCGACCTTCTAGGGGGGCAGCGAGCTACATCACCCCTGGATATCAAAGGCTGACAGGTGGTTGGCCAGGTGCATGGCGTGGGCGTGTTCGTACGCCGGTTTGTTCAGGTCGCCATAGGCGAAGTGCGGCAGCAGGGGCGTGGTGCGTTTGTGAAAGTCGGTGATGGCCAGCTGCAGCCTGGCCATGGCCAGGGCGGCATCATTGCTGGTGTCCAGCGGGGGAGCCCCTGGGATGGGTTCGACCAGGTCGTGGCTCATGCGCCCGCGCCAGAGAAAGACCTGAAAGGCCAGGCTACCTGCCGTGTTTTGAAACAGCGCCGACTTCGGGGTGGGAAACCCCTTCAGCGAATATTCAATGCTCTGGGCACAGTGGGTCAGGGTTTGGGGCCAGGACCATTGCGTGGACGACCGCAGCGCCGTCGCCTTGCCCAGCCTGTCAAGTTCGCGCTGGGCATCTTTCAGCGATGCAAAGACCAACTGGCGGTCCGCTGTGGATGCCTTTTGGCACGCCGAGGTAGTGGCCGCCACGGCCAGGCCAGCGGCCGCGGTGGAGGCAAGAAATGTTCGTCTGGAGCTTGTAGGGGTGTGTGGCATGGGGCTGGGCCTTCTTGCGGTGGTTGTAGTGGTGCGGGCGCCTGATGATTACGTGTTTACGGCTTGTTGGGCAGCCAGCCCAGGCCGTGCGCGTGCAGACTCTGGACGTAGAGGCGATCCTTGGTTTCGGTGATGGCCGTGGTCTCGGGGTAGGCACCGCTGGCGTCTTGCAGATCGGCTACCACCTTGCCGTCTTCGGTGAAGGCCACCACGTGGCCATAGGACTTGGGCACCGGCCAAAACGCGCGCGGCAGGCGCAGTGTCAAGCGGCGCAGCCAGGGTTTGTCGGCCATGTTGTCGGCCACCGGATTGCGTGGCTTGGCAAAGCCCATCCATATCTTGCCGTCCAGGCCGCGCATCAGGTTGTCGGGGTAGCCCGGCAGGTTGTCCAACAGCACGGTCGCCAAGGGGTTGGCCTGGGCCACATTCAGACCGCTGGCGCTGGTCGCGATCTTCCAGAGCCGGAATTTGCCGGTCTCTGTCACAAACAGCGATTGTTCGTCAGCGCTCAAGGCCACGCCATTGGCAAATGCCAGGCCATAGGCCATCACACGTGTGGAGTGGGTGGCGGGGTCGTACTCCAGCACGCGGCCGGTGGACGCGCCTTCGATGATGTCCAGCACACTGGCCTCAAACGTGCCGCCCCAGTCCTTGGGCGCAAAACGGCTGGACGCGTCGCTGAAGTACATGCGGCCGGTCTTGGCGACAACTACCGCGTCGGCATACCGTATGGGGTCGCCGTTGACGGTATCGGTCAACACAGTAATCTTGCGGTCCGGCGCAATGGATAACAAACCCTTGACGGCGTCCGCGGCGATCAGATTGCCCTGAGCATCAAAATCAAAACCCAGTACCCGCCCGCCAGTGTTGGCAAACACTTCCTGGGCTGTGCCATCCGGGTTCATGCGCAGGATATTGCCGCTGGCCACGGTGGTGTAGAGCTTGCCGTCCGGGCCAATCGCAATGTGTTCGGGGCCGACCTCGCCTTTGAGGTCGATGATCTGGAGGTTGGCCAGTTTGGTGTTGACGGCGTGTGGTCCCACATAGCCGGGCGCCTTGGCCAGCACAAAGGACACCGGTGTAATGGGTACTGGCCATAGCAGCAAATAAGCCACTGCGACCAGGACCAGGGCGGCAAGCCCGTAAAGAACTTTTTTCACGGCAGTCGCTCCTTTTTTATGCGCCAAGGATAGCCGCAATCTGGGAGAGTGGGATGGTTTTGCCGCTGGGTCTGACGCCTAGGTGTCAAGCAGGTTTACCGCCATGGTGACTTTGGTATCAGTCGGGTAGCGGGTTTTGCTCCGTGTCCCCCGCAGAGGGCCGAAGCCCTCTGCTCCTCCTTTACCTGCGCAAAACCCGCTACCCGATTGATACGGCGCGGCTTGGTCTGAGTCAATCTGGTGACAAGAATCCGTTTGTTGTAGCAACCGTGCCGATGTGATCCGGCGTGCGCGCCACCCCATGCCTGCTGCGGGCGCTTGGCAAAGGCAGGCGCGTGCAGCGGCGGTGCGGGCCAGCTACCCCAGCAGCGCCTGCGCAAATTCCCGTGCGTTAAACGTTTCCAGCTCTTCCAGCCTTTCACCGACGCCGATGAAATAGACCGGAACCGGCCGTTCACGCGCAATGGCCGCCAGCACCCCGCCCTTGGCCGTGCCGTCCAGCTTGGTGATGATCAGGCCGGTCAGGGTCAGCGCATCGTCAAAGGCGCGCACCTGGGCCAGTGCGTTTTGGCCGGTGTTGCCGTCAATCACCAGCAGCACCTCATGCGGTGCCGTGGTGTCTGCCTTCTGGATCACGCGCTTGATCTTCTTCAGCTCTTCCATCAGGTGTAATTGCGTGGGCAGTCGCCCGGCGGTGTCGATCAGCACCACGTCCTTGCCGCGAGCCTTGCCGGCGCTGACGGCGTCAAAGCTGACTGCGGCGGGGTCACCACCCTCCTGGCTGATGATTTCGACCAGGTTACGGTCGGCCCACACGCTGAGCTGCTCGCGCGCCGCGGCGCGGAACGTGTCGGCGGCGGCCAGCAGTACGCTGGCACCGCTCTCGGACAAATGCCGGGTCAGCTTGCCGATCGATGTGGTTTTGCCCGCGCCATTGACGCCGGCCACCATGATGACGGTGGGCTTGTGTTCGCCAATAACCAGCGGCTTTTGCAGCGGCTGCAACAAGTCGGTCAGCAGGGCGACCAGAATGTTCTTCAGGGCCACCGGATGCGTCACGCCGCTGTCGTTGACCTTGCGGCGCAACTCGGTCAGCAGGTATTGCGTGGCGGGCACGCCGGCATCGGCCATCAGCAGCGCGTCTTCCAGCTTCTCGTACAGGGCTTCGTCGATCAGCGAGCCGCCAAACACGGTGGAGATGCTGCCGGCCGTCTTGCCCAGGCTGGCCTTGAGCTTGTCGACCCACTTCTGCCGCTCGGGCGGCGTGGCGCCGGGCTCGGGAATGTCGATCGGCGTGACCAGGGCGCTGCCGATCAGCGAGCCACCTCCAGGCGGCGCGGCAAACGCGGGACGCACCGGCGTTGGTGCGGGTGGCGCTGGTGTGGAAGCAGTGGGGGGCGATGCCGTTGACGCCGCGGTGGACTCCACCACGGGGGGCGTGGCGGGGGCCGGGGGAGCAGGAGGGGGCTTCTTTTTGAAAAAACTGAACATGTGCTGGGTTCTTAGAATGGCTCCATTCTATGAAACACCTTCCTTTGCTCCCTTGGATGCGGTCTTTGCGCCGTGTCATCGCCGCCTTCGCGGTGTGTGTACCCCGTGTTTATCTGTTGTTCTTGGCATGGGCTCTGGCTTGGACTACACCCGCGTTGGCAGGTTCGTCTTCTACACCACCGGCGCTTGTATCCGAGGTGCAGCAGTTCACGCTGCGCAATGGCATGACACTCATCGTCAAGTCCGACCACCGGGCGCCCACCGCCGTCAACATGTTGTGGGTGCGGGTGGGTTCCATGGACGAGGTGGATGGCACCACCGGCTTGGCCCACGTGCTGGAACACATGTTGTTCAAGGGCACGCCAACCGTGCCCGAAGGGGAATTCTCCCGCCGGGTGGCTGCCATGGGTGGCAACGAAAACGCCTTCACCAGCAGGGATTACACCGGCTTCTACCAGCAAATTCCAGCGCAACGCCTGGAAGAGATGATGCGTCTGGAGGCTGATCGTTTTGCCCACAACCAGTGGAGTGACGCCGAGTTTTCCAAGGAACTCGAAGTGGTCAAGGAAGAGCGACGCCTGCGCACCGATGACGAGCCCCACGCCCGCCTCGATGAGGTGCTGGAGGCCACCGTCTTTCTGGCCCATCCCTACCGCCGCCCGGTGGTGGGCTGGATGAACGACCTGGAGGCCATGACAGCTAACGACGCCCGCGCGTTTTACCACCGCTGGTACACCCCTGCCAATGCCGTGGTCGTCGTGGCAGGCGATGTGGATGTGGCCCAGGTCCTGGCCTGGGCCGAGCAAAGCTACGGCAACATCCCGGCGCGCCCGGTGCCATTGCGCAAACCACGCGAGGAGCCGCCTCAGACCGGTATGCGCCGTCTGCTGTTCAAGGCGCCAGCCGAGCAAGCATACGTGGCGCTGGCTTTCAAGGTGCCGGCCCTGAGCCCGGCTGCGTTGGCGGCCAGCCCGGAAGCCGATGCCAGCGCGGGTGAGGATGCGTTGGCGCTGACCGTGTTGGCGGCGGTGCTGTCCGGCTACGACGGCGCCCGCCTGGAGCGCGCCCTGACCCAATCCCGGGACCATGTGGCGGATGCGGCTGGTGCCAGCTATGGCCTGGCCGGCCGCGGTCCGCAGTTGTTTACGCTGTTTGGCGTGCCGGCGCAGGGTAAGACCGCGGCGCAGGTGGAACGGGCTTTGCGTGCCGAAATCGCCCGCCTGGCCCGTGATGGCGTCAGCGAGCCCGAACTGCGGCGCGTCAAGGTGCAGTGGGAGGCCGGCGAAATCTACAAACGCGACAGCGTCTTCAACCAAGCCCAGGCGCTGGGGCAGAACTGGATCCAAGGCTTTGCGCTGGACAGCGAGGAACGCCTGATCTCCCGCCTGCGCACCGTCACCGCACGCCAGGTGCAAACCGTGGCCGCGCGTTACTTTGGCGACGACGCGCTGACCGTGGCCACGCTGGTGCCCCAGCCCTTGGACAAGAATCACAAGCCTCGCGTGGCCATGCCCGGCGCCCGACACTAGGGATATATTGATGTTTGCTATAAAAAAAAGAGCGCTATGCTCAATGTTTGCGGGGGCTAGCGGCCTGTTTTTTTGTGGGCTTGCCAGCGCTGGCATTCCCATCGTGCACTGGACACAACCGTCGGGCGCGCAGGTTTTCCTGGTGCAGAGCCCGGCGATTCCCATGGTCGATGTACGTGTTGAATGGGACGCGGGCGGACGCCGTGATCCGGCGGGAAAGGCCGGACTGGCCGGCGTCATGGCCGGTTCCCTGGCCGATGGTGTGCGGGCCAGCGGGCGTGAACCGGCGCTGGACGAGAACAGTCTAGGCGAAGCCTGGGCCGATCTGGGTGCCGCGTTTTCGGCGGGCGCCAATGCGGACCGGCTGAGCGTGTCCCTGCGGTCATTGACCCAGCCGGACTTGCTGGCCAAAGCCGTCGCGCTGGCCGCCCGCCAGCTGGCCGAACCCGCATTCCCCGCCGCTGTCTGGCGGCGTGACCGGCGCAAATGGATTGCCGCATTAAAAGAGGCAGACACCCGCCCGGCAACCCTGGCCGGGCGCGCCTTTGCGCATGACGTGTATGGCACGCACCCCTATGGCGCGGAAATGACCGAGGCATCATTGACGCGCATCAGCGTGCAGGACATGGCGGCGCTGCACGCGCGGGCGTTGCGCCCCTGTTATGCCAAGGTCAGTGTGGTGGGCGCCGTGAACCGTGCGCAGACCGATGCCCTGGTGACCCAATTGTTGGGGCGTCTGTCCGCCGGTAGTTGCCCGGCCCTGCCGCCCGTGTCGGAAGTACAGCCGCTGCAACAGGCGCAAGCCATCAGCCTGCCTTTTGCATCCGCACAGGCCCATGTGCTGATGGGCCAGCCCGGTTATGTGCGCAGCGATCCCGACCACCTGGCACTGGTAGTGGGCAACCACATTTTGGGTGGCGGCGGCACGTCTTCACGCTTGACCGACCAGGTGCGGGAGAAGCGCGGCCTGACCTACAGCGTGGAGAGCCACTTTGCGCCCGGCCTGCATGCCGGCGCCTTCACGATCAGCCTGCAGACGCGCCCGGACCAGGCCAAACAGGCATTGCAACTGGTGCGCGAGGTGCTCCATGACTTTGTGGCGCAGGGCCCAACTGGCGACGAATTACAAGCGGCCAAGGACCATCTGGTGGGCAGCTTCCCGTTGCTGTTGGATGGCAACCTGAAGCTGCTGGACAACGTGGCCAACATCGCCTGGAATGGCTTGCCGCTGGACTATCTGGAAACCTGGACGCAAAGGGTACAGGCCTTGAGCACGGCCGATATCCGTGCTGCGTTTACCCGCAAGCTGCAGCCTGACCGGATGGTGACGGTGGTGTTGGGCGGAAGCTAGTCGAAGACGCACTGCGAGTGAGAGGCTCATGTTTCACTGCCGGGTCGCTCCTCGGTGTTGAGAAGCAGAGCCGAGGAGCACCATGGTGACTTTGGTATCAACCGGGTAGCGGGTTTTGCTCCGTGTCCCCCGCAGAGGGCTTGAGCCCTCTGCTCCTCCTTTACCTACGCAAAACCCACTCCCCGACTGATACAGCGCGGCTTTGTCTGCGCGGATTGGGTGCAAAAATCCATTGGCGGGCGCACAGTTAAAAGCACATCCGCTCTAGGGTAATCCCGCGCGTTTGCGTCGGTATAAGCGCCTGGGCTAGTTGCACAATGTAACAACTTGCCCAACGTGTCTTTTCGATGCATTTCCTCCTGATCATCAATGCTGCGGTCAGCCTCATCATGGGTTGTGCGCTGGTGTTGGTGTGGCGACGCGACCCCACACAAAGTTTCACCCGCTACATCGGCTGGGCCAATCTGGTTCAGTTGCTGGTTCCTCTGACCTACTGGGCCAAGGTGCAGGGCGGTCCCAATGGCGAGATGGTTGGCAATTTTGTGCTGGCGGGTGTGGCGGGGGCTTATTCCACGCTGCTCTTGGTGGGGACTGCCCACCTGGCCCATCGCCCTTTGGCCAGCAGGTCGGTATGGACCATTCTGCTGGTATTGGCAACCATCAATGCCGCGGCCGTCGGTTTCAGTGGCCCGCGTGTGGGGCAGGCCAGTATGGCGACCATCAACACGGTGCTGGGGCTGGTGTGCAGTTATTGGCTGTGGAACGCGGGGTCTGCGCGCTTCAGTTCCGAAAAACTGGTCGGTCCCTTGCTGGTTTTGCTGGGGCTGATCCAGTTCATTTACGTGGTTTTTCAGGACGGGGGCACGGCCTTGTTGTCCACGCTGGGCGCCTTATTGCGCATCACGTTGGGCCTGGTCTTGTTGTACGCCGCGCTGGACCGCAGCGCGCTGGCCACGCGCAAGCTGCAAAACCGCTTTGAACGCCTGGCGGAGCGTTCACACCAAGGCATCCTGATCAGCCTGGGCGACAGCAGCATCGTTTATGCCAATCCAGCTTGCTTGGCGATTTATGGTGCAAATAGTTTGGCGGAGCTGCAGGTGGTCACGGTGGCCCGCACCATTCCCAAGGCGGAGCGTGCCAAGGTGGGAAAAATCCTCAGTGACATCCAGAACGGCCTGCAGGAGGATGCCGGTTACGAGGCCTTGCGCCACCGCGCGGACGGCACGCCCTTGTGGCTGAATTTCCATTACTTTCCAACCGAGTGGGACGGTGCGCCGGCCGTGCAGGTGCTGATTTCCGACGAGACCCGTCGCCATGAAGCCAATCAGGCTTTGATCCACCAAGCCTTGCACGATGAGCTTACTGGCCTGCCCAATCGCACGGCGCTGATAGCGAGCCTGCGCGGGCGCTGCAAGCCGCGTGAGTCCCTGCAGCGCTTTGTGCTGGTGTTGATGAACATCGACCGCTTCAAGCTGTTCAATGAGGCCCATGGCCATTCCATGGGCGACGAGGTGCTGCGCGCCATGGGACTGGCCTTGCGCGCGGCCATGGACGCGGATTGCGAGGTCATGCGCCTGGCTGGTGACGAATTCGCGCTGGTGGCGGCGCCTCAGGCCAGCAGCGACAACAACATAGCCGTGGAACTGGTGACCCGGGTGCGGCAATTGTTGGCCAAACCCCTGCTGGTGTCGGGCCAGGAGTTTTTCCTGGATGCGTCGCTGGGCATTGCGCTGTATCCGAACAGTGCACGCGATGCAGACTCTTTGCTGCGCGCCGCGAATGCCGCCATGCACGTGGCCAAGCGCACACCGGGCACTTCGCACCGGCTGGCGGAAAAGGAGTTTGAGCGGGGATCGAGCAACGCCCTGGAGCAGGAGCAGGCCTTGCGTGTGGGTATCGAGCGCTCGGAGTTCCACCTGGTCTACCAACCCAAGGTAGACGCGCGCACTGGCCGCCTGACCAGCCTGGAGGCGCTGGCGCGCTGGGACCGGCCGGGGGTAGGGCAGGTCAGCCCGGTGGAATTCATTGCCGCAGCCGAGCGCACCGGCTTGATAGGCGTCTTGGGCACGTCATTGTTGAAACAAGCCTGCCAGCAAATCGCGCAGTGGCAAATGCAGTTCACCCACTGTGTACCGGTGGCGGTCAATGTGTCGCCGCTGCAATTGCTGGACCCGCGCTTTCCCCAGTTGGTGGCCCATACGCTGCAGTCCTGTGGTGTGGCCGCGCAGTGGCTGACGCTGGAAATCACCGAGAGCTCGGCGGTGCAAAACCTGGAGCAGACCACGTTGCAGGTGGAGCAGTTGCGCGCCATGGGCGTGCATGTGGCCATGGACGATTTTGGTACCGGATTCTCGTCGCTGAACATGCTGCGCAGCCTGCGTCTGCACACGGTCAAGATCGACCGCGGTCTGATCGACCCCTTGCCGTCTCCGGATGCGGTTGCCGTGGTGCGCGCCATTTGCCAACTGGCTGAGGCGCTGCACCTGCATGTGGTCGCAGAAGGGGTCGAAACCCAGGCGCAGGCAAACGCCGCGCGCGACGCTGGTTGTGGTGAGTTGCAGGGTTATTTGTATTCGAGACCGCTGCTGTTCCAGGACGTGGGCCTGTGGCTGAGCCGGCTCGCGGTGGAGAACATGGCCGACACCGAAGTGCTCCCCTTGCAGTCGTTTAAGCTTGGGACATGAAGAAACCCAGCAAACCAGCCTCTAAAAGTTCCAGCCGCGCGCCCAAGGCCGCCGGCAAAACCCCACGCGTACCGGTGCACAAAGGCCCATCGGGCGAGATCCGCCTGATCGGCGGGCACTGGAAGCGCATCAAACTCAAGGTGGCCGACCGCCCTGGCCTGCGCCCCACGCCGGACCGCGTGCGAGAGACCCTGTTCAACTGGCTGGGCCAGGACCTGCACGGTTTGCGCTGCGTGGATGTCTTTGCCGGCACCGGCGCTTTGGGCTTTGAGGCGGCCTCACGGGGCGCGGCCGAGGTGCTGCTGGTAGAGCACGACAGTGCGCTGGTGGTGCAATTGCAACGCGTGCACGCGCAGTTGTTGGCCCTGGAACTACCCGAGGCTGCGGAGCCCCAAAAACTGCATATTCTGCGGGGTGAAGGTGTGGCGGCGCTGCGCCAACTGGCGCCCGCCAGCTACCACGTGATTTTTCTGGACCCACCGTTTGATGGGGATCTGTATGAGCCGGCACTGGTGGCCGCAGCGCGTGCCTTGGCCGCAAACGGATCGATTTACCTCGAAGCCCCCAAGGCCTGGACCGATGAGATGTTGCAACCCCTGGGCTTGATGGTGCACCGCCACCTCAAGGCCGGTGCGGTGCATGCCCACGTGTTGCGCGCCGCCGCCGCGGCTAGCGCTGCATAATTGGACCTATCGCTGGGCCCTGTGGCCCCGGAGCTTTTGAAGATGCCAAACCCCGTGATTGCCGTGTACCCCGGCACCTTTGACCCCATCACCCTGGGCCACCAAGACCTGATACGCCGCGCGGCCGGGCTGTTTGGCACGGTGGTTGTCGCGGTCGCTGCGGCGCACCACAAGAAGACCATGTTCAGCCTTGAAGAGCGGCTGGAAACGGTGCGCGAGGTGCTGAAGGTTTATCCCAATGTGCAGGTCGAGTCGTTTACCGGTCTGGTGCGTGACTTTGCGGTCGACCACGGCGCCAAAGCCATGTTGCGCGGTGTGCGCTCGGTGACCGACTTCGATTTTGAGAACCAGCTCGCCGGCATGAACCGCGCGTTGGCCCCTGACGTGGATACGGTGTTTCTGACCCCGGATGCACGCTACCAGTACATTTCCAGTACGCTGGTGCGCGAGATCGCCACGCTCAAGGGGGATGTGGCCCAGTTCGTCGCTCCGGCCGTGTACGCGCGCCTGGTGCAAAAGTTGAAACCCGCATAAAAACCACCAAGGAATCCCAATGAAAATCTTGCTGCCCGTGGATGGTTCAGAGTTGTCGCTGGAGGCGGTGCGTTTCGGTATCCGCATGCTGCTGGCTGGCCTGCGGGGCGAAGCGGTGCTGGCCAATGTGCAAGAGCCGGCCACGCTGTACGAGTTGTTGGTGGCGCACGATCCAGAGGTCATCAACCGCGTGGCCGAAGAGGCCGGCCGTCACACGTTGGAGTCGGCGCAGGAGCTGCTCAATGCGGCTGGCGTCGAGTACGAGTGCGAAGTGTCTAAGGGTGATCCGGCCCACACCATCGTGGAAATTGCCGAACGCTTCGCCTGTGACCTGATCGTCATGGGAGCCCGCGGCAACAGCGCCTCGCGCAGCGCGATGCTGGGCTCTGTGTCCAATGAAGTGCTGCACGCCAGTGCGATCCCGGTGCTCATCGTCAAACCGGATGAAGTCTGAAGATTTACCATGGCATTGATCATTACCGACGAGTGCATCAATTGCGACGTGTGTGAGCCGGAGTGCCCCAACGATGCGATTTACATGGGCATTGCGATCTACGAAATCGACCCCCACAAATGCACTGAATGTGTAGGCCACTTCGACGAGCCGCAGTGTGTGCAAGTGTGCCCGGTGTCCTGCATTCCCGTCAATCCGCAGTTTGTTGAAGACAAGGAAACCCTGTGGCAGAAGTACCGCCGCTTGCAGCAGGACGCCGCTGCTGCGACCAAGGCCGCGTAGCTGTGGAGCGTAGGGGTGGCAATTTCCCGCCGGGCCGCCCCAAGGGCTCACGAATGTGCGGCGTAGCCAAATTAGCACCCTCGGGGGGCAGCGACCCGCTCACGCATATGCGGCCGCAGATGCGTTCACGTTGTGGCAATATGCCATGCACGGCTTCAAAGCCGTGCGTTGGCGGAGTGTGGGGGCTCCATTTGCGCGGCCTGGTGTTTGACGGCCCAGGCTGCTATCTGCTGCTTGGGCATGGGCTTGCCATAGTGGTAGCCCTGCGCATGGCTGCAACCCAGGGTTGATAGCTGCGCGCCGATGTCCGCGTCTTCAATGCCCTCGGCAATGGTGCTCAGACCAATCGAGCGTGCCAACTCCAGCGCCGCCTTGATGATGTGCAGGCTGCGTTCGGACTGGTTGACCTGCTGCACAAAGGCCTTGTCGATCTTCAGGCAGGTAAACGGCAGGGACTGCAGGTAGTCCAGGCCCGCGTAACCGGTTCCAAAGTCATCCAGAGCAATGCCTATGCCCAGCGCACGCAGTCCGTGCAGCGTGGATGCTACCTCGGCCATGTTCTGGATGATGATGGTCTCGGTCAGTTCAATATGCAGCTCTTTGGGCGCCATGCCATGCTGCTTGAGGCAGTTGTGCACGGCAGTGACGATGTTGCCGCCCGCCAGCTCGGGGGCCGACAGATTGATACTGATAAACGGCGCCTGGCCCGCTTGGGCCACGCAAAAGGGGCGCAGTTCGGACCAGTCGGATACTGCACGCTGCAATACCCACTGGCCGATGCGGTGGATCAAGCCCGTTTTTTCTGCCAGGGGAATGAACTCGGCGGGACTGATCAAACCCAGCGTGGGGTGGTGCCAGCGTATCAGGGCTTCAAAACCCACCACCGCCAATTGCTCAAAGGCAATCAGGGGTTGGTAAAACAGTTCAAGTTGCTGGCGGTCAATGGCGTCGGACAAATCCTGTGCCAGTGACAGCGTGCGCAGGGCCGCTTTGTGCAGGTCCGTCGCCGGGGCCGCGTCGGCGTTGGGGGTGTCGCCAGAAGTCCCCGGGCGTTGCTGCTGCAGGCCAGAGGCATCGTGGGTACTGCGAAACCGTGCCAGCAACAGGTGCATCAGGTACTGGATGACGGGGTCTGAGCGCACCAGCATCTCTTCCACATGGCTGCGATCGATGCGGATCAGCCGCGTGGAAACCAGGGCGCGAACCGATGCGGTGCGCGGCTGGCGGTCCAGCAGGGCGACCTCGCCAAACATGGCGCCTTCAGTCAGGATGGCAATGCGTCTTTGCGCGGCCCCGACTCCCGTCAACACTTCCACGCAGCCCTCTTCAATGACGTAAGCGGAATCCCCGGGGTCGCCCCACTGGAAAACCAGCTCTTGTCCTTCGAAAACTTCCCTGTCAAATGCGTCTGTCATGGATGCACCCAAGTCATGTGTTTTGCCAAGGCACATTACCAAAGGACTTGGCAATGCGGGTCTGCGGTCGGACCACTATAAACCAAGCGCTCCGGCATGGCGACTCAATAACTAGAGTGGGGGGGCACACGCAGTGGTGCAGAGCAGGCGGCAATCACTTGCTCTTTTTGTTGCTCGCGGGTGGCTTGGTTTTCTCTCCGGGCGGGCTTGCGGTGAAAAAATCGGGCTCTTTCTTTTTCTGTTTGGACGCGGTCTTTCTGCCGCTGCTCTTCTTTGCGTTGGTCGCAGTTTCGTCGGGGGCACTGGCAGTTTTCTTCGGTTTGGCTGCAGCTCTTTTTTGTTCCGCTGCTGCCAGTTTTTCCAGGGTCGCACGCCGCTGTGCCTCTTCCTTGAGGCGCGCCTTCTCCATGGCATTGGCCGTGGCCGTGTCGCGTTGGGTGTTGGCGTCGGCTTGCGCTTTCTGCGCCGCGCTGCGTGCATCCTGCACATCTACGACCACCCCGTCGGCACAGGGTTTCTGGCTGTAGCTATTGCCACATCGGTAGACTTCTTGGCCGCTAGCCCTCGTGGAAAGGGTGCAAATAGCTATTAAAAAAATAGCAATTGAAGCGATGTGCCGCATGGTAAGCCTCGTGCTTATGGTGCTGTGTCGGATGGTGTGGTAGTTAGGGTCTGGGGGGCCGTAGCCAACGGCGCAGGACGCTGTGCCGGCGGGGTATGCGCCCTGGGTGGTTTGCTGGTGTGCACCAGCAGCGTGGCTTTTTCCATGTCACCGGCCAGGAAGGCGGGCAGGGCCTTCAGCGAGCGGTCAATACATTGGTCGACCGCAATGCGGTGGTCGAGGGACGGCTTCTTCAGCACCCAATTGACCACCTCGGACTTGTCGCCGGGGTGGCCCACGCCCAGGCGCAGGCGCCAGTAGTCGCCACTGCCAAGTTGTGCGTGGATGTCGCGCAAACCGTTGTGCCCGGCATGGCTGCCGCCAAATTTCAGTTTGACCTGCCCCGGGGCAATGTCCAGTTCGTCATGAGCGACCAGAATTTCGTTGGACGCGATCTTGAAAAAGCGGGCCAGCGCACCCACCGATTTGCCCGACAGGTTCATAAAGGTTTGCGGCTGCAGCAACCATACCGTTTGTCCGTGGATCGTGGTGCGGGCCAGCAGGCCGTGGTAGCCCTTGTCCATGTTCAGGTTTACCTTGAGCTCGCGCGCCAGGGCATCAACCCACCAAAAGCCGGCGTTGTGCCGGGTGGCTTCGTATTCCGGGCCTGGATTGCCCAGGCCGACAAACAGTTTGATCATGAAATGCAGGGAAAAGGTGGTGCCATGGAATAGTAGGACAAATTGGGTGACTCTTCAAACGGCTCCCCAAATGACAACGGCCCACCGAAGTGGGCCGTCGACAGCTCGCGCTGTGAATCAGTCGGGAATGAACTGATTACTTCTTGGCAGCAGGTGCTTTAGCGGGGGCCTTGGCTGCAGGAGCAGCCTTGCCACCCTTACCTGCGGGAGCGGCAGCAGCGGCTTCTGCAGTTGCTTCGGCCGAGGCTTCAGCAGCAGACGTCACCACGGACACCAGCACGGGGTTTTCGCGACCCTTGACAATAGCCTTCACGCCTTTGGGCAACTTGACGTCGCTCAGGTGGAAGGAAGTGCCTTTCTTCAGGCCCGTCAGGTCTACTTCGATGAACTCGGGCAGATCGGCGGGCAGGCAGGTGATGTTGACTTCGTTGAGCACGTGGGTGATCAGGCAATGGTCAATCTTGAAGGCAGCGGATTCTTCCTGGCCCTTGAAGTGCAATGGCACCTTCATGTGCATCTTGGTATTGGCATCGACACGCTGGAAGTCGATGTGCAAGATCAATTGCTTGTAGGGGTGCATTTGCACGTCACGCAGCAAGACCTTGGTTTCTGCACCGGCCAGTTCCATGTCCAATACGGACGCGTGGAAGGCTTCTTTCTTGATGGCGTGCCACAGTGCGTTGTGGTCCAGTTCGACCAGCAAAGGCTCACCAGCTCCACCGTAAACGATGCCAGGTGTGCGACCCGAATTGCGGAGACGGCGGCTCGCACCCGTACCCTGCTTAGCGCGCTCAAAAGCGACAAATTTCATAACTTACTCCTGAAGGAATCCACCGCGACCAGCGTGACTCCGGTTTAACAAAAGCGCTGAATCGCTGCCCTATGCAGCGGCGCTTGCGATTGGTCTGGACTAGAAAAGGTTTTATAGAAATCTAAAAAAGATTTTCTTGATCCGAGAACAAACTCATGACCGACTCGCCCTTGGCAATGCGCTGTATCGTTTCGGCGATCAGCGGAGCCACGGTGAGCTGGCGAATTTTTTGGCACTGCGATGCGGCAGCACTCAAAGGAATCGTATTCGTCACCACCACTTCATCCAGAGCGTTGCCATTGGCAATGCGCTCGATGGCGGGGCCCGAAAAAATGGGGTGTGTGCAATAGGCATACACCTTCTTTGCGCCGCGCTCCTTGAGCACCTCGGCGGCCTTGACCAGCGTGCCGGCCGTATCAATCATGTCGTCCATGATGACACAGTTGCGGCCATCAATCTCGCCGATCACGTGCATCACTTCGCTGACGTTGGCGCGCGGGCGGCGCTTGTCGATGATGGCCAGGTCGCAGTTCAACTGCTTGGCCAGCGCACGCGCACGCACCACACCACCCACATCGGGCGAGACCACAATCAGGTCTTCGTAATTCTTCTGGCGCAGGTCACCCAACAACACGGGCGACGCATAAATATTGTCCACCGGGATATCAAAGAATCCCTGGATCTGGTCGGCGTGCAAGTCCATCGTCAGCACGCGGGCCACGCCCACGGTCTGCAGCATATTGGCTACCACCTTGGCCGTGATGGGCACGCGGCTGGAGCGGGGGCGGCGGTCTTGCCGTGCATAACCAAAGTAAGGAATCACGGCGCTGATGCGCTCGGCCGATGCACGCTTGAGCGCATCGACCATGATCAGCAATTCCATCAGATTTTCGTTGGTCGGGGCGCAGGTGCTTTGCACCACAAAGACGTCACGGGCCCGCACGTTTTGGTTGATCTCAACCGTAACTTCACCGTCGGAGAAGCGACCCACTGTCGCGGCACCCAAGGAGATGCCCAGGTGGCGCGCAATGTCTGCAGCCATGCCAGGATTGGCATTGCCGGTAAAAACCATGAAATCTGGGGGTGGTGAGGCCTGCATACGGATTCCAGCGATTAGGTTAGGTTTATGCCTGTACGTTGCACGTGCTGTGACCGGATCAGTTCCGGACGACAGATTTGGCAGGGGAAGAAGGATTCGAACCTTCGCATGCTGGAATCAAAATCCAGTGCCTTAACCAACTTGGCGACTCCCCTACACGGGTTGACAGCTAAACGCTGCCCACCGATAAACCATTGCTGGTTGCCCATCCCTCCAGGGGGTGAACATCCATATTGCTACACAACCTAACTTGCAGCGCGTCCGGCGCGCTTTTCTCGTCAATCGCATGCAGCAGTTGCGCAAACACAGCACTTCCAGAACCTGTCATCCGACCACTTAAGCCCTGCGACTCCAGCCATTTTAGGGCTTGGCTCACACCGGGGCACAGCTTCTGGGCAACGGCTTGCAAGTCGTTTCGGCCGTATTTGAAAATACTTTCAACCGTGTTTGCAGCGAAGCCTGAAATTATAGCAGTTTCAGAATCGCGCTTTAACGCCGGGTCAGAAAAAATTAACTGTGTCTGCAATCCGGCATCCGGTTTGACGACAACAAAACGCTCACGCGGTAATTCTAGCGGCGTTATCTTTTCGCCAATGCCTTCGACCCAGGCATGTTTGCCGCAGAGAAAAAAAGGAACGTCCGCACCCAGTGCGAGACCTATGCGTGATAGTGCCTCCAAAGGCAAACTCAGCTTCCAAAGACGATTGAGGGCCAGTAGTGTGGAGGCAGCATCCGACGATCCGCCGCCCATGCCGGCTTGGGCCGGAACGGATTTGGAGATGCCGATGTGTGCGCCCATGGAGCAGCCGGTTGCCTGTTGCAACGCCTTGGCGGCGCGCACCACCAGATCGTCCTGCGGCAAGGTCCACGTCAAATCTTCCCGGCTGATTTGGCCGTCCGCACGCACGCTGAAATGCAAGGTATCGCACCAGTCGATCAACATGAAGACCGACTGCAGCAAGTGGTAGCCATCTGCGCGGCGACCGGTGATGTGCAAGAAAAGATTGAGCTTGGCCGGGGCCGGAACATCGTAGAGCGAATGCATGCGGCGATTATCCGGTGCTCATTGATCCAGAATGATGGTGAGATCGGCCGGCACATCGGGCGCCATGCGTTGCGCGCGTAGGCGACCGGTGGGCAACTCCCGCAAATCGACCTGCCATCCGGGCGTCACCGGTTCGTTGCCCTTGAGCCATGCAAACAGGCTGGTCACCGGCAGAGACGCACCGGTGGTATACAGAGTCAGGGCGTCCAGTGATGCAAACTGCTGCGGCTCGCCGTTGGTTTGCAATTGTGCGCCGGCCGCATCCCATTGCAAACGCGCGGCGGTGCTGCCCAGGGGCGTGAAAAAAGACAATAAGCCAGCTTGCGCGTTGCCTTGCAACTCAAAATTTGCGGTGAAAGCTTGCGCAGGTGTGCCGTGCACTTTGAGTGCCAGACGCCCCTGCCAGTGTCCATCGTCCGGATTGTTTTGGATGAATGGGCCTCTAGCCCTCGTCATATTTGCACAGCCCGCTATAAAAACAATAGCTGCAATGAGTGCCAGCCGCTGAACGGTGCGCAGCGTCGCTATCACGGAGAACCACGCAGACGGCGCATGGTTTCACGTAGGGTTTCATTTTGTGGATTCAGCCCCACGCCTTCTTTCCAGATGGCGCTGGCCTGCTCCTTTTGTCCCACGCTCCACAGTACTTCGCCAAGATGGGCCGCAATTTCGGCGTCGGGGCGCGCCTGAAATGCGCCTTGCAACAGGCGAATGGCCTCTTGCGCATTGCCGGAGCGAAACTCAACCCAGGCCAGGCTGTCGGTGATGAATGGGTCGTCGGGTGCAAAGCTCAGTGCCTGGATGATGAGCTGGCGTGCTTCGCTCAGGCGAATATTGCGGTCTGCCAGTGAATAACCCAGGGCGTTGTACGCGTGGTGGTAGTCCGGCTTGGCCTCGATCACCTTGCGCAGCAGCTTTTCCATTTCGTCGGGTTTGCCGATTTTCTCCGCCATCATGGCCAGGTCATATAGCAACTCAGTGTCGTTGGGGTAGAGGGCCGTAGCCTCCGATAGCATTTGATGGGCCGCTGCGTATTCGTGGATATCACGCAGCAACTGGACCTCTGCATTGAGTTTGTCCAGCGCGTCAGAAGCCTGCAGTTCGGGTACGTTGCGAATGGTCGCGCGGGCCTCCGCCAGTTTGCCCTGGCGGGCCAGGATCATGGCCTGGCGTCTTTGAACGCGCAGCGCATCCTTGGGGCTATTGATCTGGTCCAGATAGGCTTTGGCCACATCGGGGCGTTGCCCCTGTTCTGCGATCTGCGCCAACAGCAGGTAGGCTTGCACCAGGCCGCGACCCATGGTGACGACGTGGCCGGCGGTCTCTGCGGGCTGCGGATTCAGCGCCACATAGGTTTTCAGTGAAGACTCCGCCAATGCCAGCTTGGTCTCTTGCAGCTCCAGGGAACCGCGCAATAGCCAGGCCTCAACGTAGTCAGGTTTTTCCGTGGTCAACAACTGCATTTGTGTATAGGCCTCGGCATAACGCTGGGTGCTGGCCAGGTTGCGTGCGTAGGCCATGCGCACTTCGGGTGTGGGCATGCCAACCACATACTTGCGCACAATCCCTTCTGCCTCGGGTGTTTTGGGCCCTATCAATGCGACCGCCAATAACAACGCATCTTCAGACTCGGGGTCCAATGCCACACCGCGCCGCGCCGCGTCCAAGGCGCCGTCCACATCGTCGGCCTGTTGGCGCATGGTCCCGATTGCCGCCCAGGCGGCAGGGCCGGTGGTGCGATTCTCCAACTCAGGGGCCAGCACTTTTTCGACAACGGTGGCGGCCATTTTTTTGTCTGCGGTCCGGGCGAAGTAGCGGGGTAGCAGGTTGATGGCTGCAGCCCGCTCACCGGGTGCCAGACCCGCGAGTTCGCGCTTCAGCGGCTCCTGTGTCTCTGCGATCTTGTTCAAGCCCAGCAAGACCTGAAAGTGGTAGCGGTTCGCCTCCTTGGAAGACGGAAAGGCGCGCGCCCAGGCCTGGGCCGCGTTGAGTGCCGCGTCGCCATTGCGGGCCTGGAATGCAATCTCGACGGCGCGTTCATACAGCCTGGGAGAATTCGCCTTGCGCGCTGCGTTCAGCATCAGGGCATAGGCCGACCCCCGATCTCCGGAGACCGACTCCATTTCACTGACCAGCAACTCATAAAACAATTCGCCGTCCAAATTGGAGTTGTCGGGGCCTTGGGTGACGGGCGGCGCACCCAAGGCGGAGCCGCAAATGCAGGCGGCTGCCAAGGCCAGGGACAGGAGGCGGAGAGTTCGTGACATCAGACCATAATAATCCAACCTGGAGAGCTATGCACCATGCCCGAATTGCCGGAAGTCGAAGTTACACGGCTCAGTTTTGCCGACCGCATTGCCGGGGCGCAAATTGTGGCGGTTCGCATGGGAAAACCTCTGCGCTGGCCGCTCAATTGCGCGCCCGAAAGCCTGGTCGGTCGGCAGGTTCTGGCGGTGCGCCGGCGGGGTAAATATTTGTTGCTGGACCTGGATCAAGGCCTTCTGCTGCTGCACCTGGGCATGTCTGGCAGCCTGTCTTTTGTGCTCCAGCCGTCGGAGTCCGGTAAACACGACCATTTCGAACTGCGCACGTCGCAAGGTGTGCTGCGGCTCAACGATCCGCGCCGTTTTGGCGCTGTGGTGTTTGCCAGTGGTGAACAGGATGCCACCGCGCAAAAGCTGCTGGGCAAGCTCGGCATGGAGCCCCTGGGCGCAAGCTTCGATCCCAAGCTCTTTCACCAGGGGCTGGTCAAACGCAAGACCGCCATCAAGCAGGTGTTGCTGGCCGGTGAGGTGGTGGTGGGAGTGGGCAATATCTACGCGTCCGAGGCCTTGTTCCTGGCCGGCATCCGACCCAGCACGCCGGCTTCTCGCCTGAGTCGTCCGCGCTCGGGCCGTTTGCACCAAGCGATCCGCGACGTGCTGGCGCGGGCCGTGGAGAAAGGCGGCAGCACGCTGCGCGACTTTTCCAATGCGCAGGGCGAGTCCGGGTATTTTCAGCTGGAGGCCATGGTTTATGCGCGCGGCGGACTGGCCTGCAAAGTCTGCGGAACGACTATCCGGACCATCCGCCAAGGTCAGCGGTCGACCTTTTTCTGTGCCACATGCCAAAAACCCTGAGGCATCGGAGTGGGTGCGGTGCTATATTGAGCGGTTAGACGGGGGCACTCTTGACTACATCTTTTAACGAACAGTTTGACCAACTAGGAACTTGGCGGCGCGAATTTGCCCTGCGCTTGAAGCTGCTTGCCGAGTGGATGAAGGACAATGAACTGCTGGATGCAGCGGTCGAGGAGCGTCTGCGCCGACTGGGCACCCAGGTGCGGTCCGACAAGGTAATGGTGGCTTTTGTCGCGGAATTTTCACGCGGCAAATCCGAGATGATCAACGCGGTGTTTTTTGCCGGATATGGCCGGCGCATCATGCCTGCCAGCGCCGGCCGCACCACCATGTGCCCGACCGAGATGGGCTACGACGCCGACGTGCCACCGTGCCTGCGCCTGCTCCCGATCGAGACCCGTTTGCAGCCCCAGGCGCTGATGGAATGGCGCATGGTGCCGGAAAAATGGACCCGGATTGACCTGGATGTCAACAATCCGCAACAGTTGGCCGGGGCTTTGGAAAAAGTCGCCGAAACCCGCAAGGTCACGCAGGACGAGGCCCGGGCCCTGGGTTTCTGGCACAGCCAAGCACCAGAAGACAACCCCATGGTGGACGCCCAGGGCATGGTGGAAGTGCCCAAGTGGCGCCATGCGCTGATCAATATTGCCCACCCTTTGCTTAAGCAGGGCCTGGTCATCCTGGACACGCCGGGTCTGAATGCGATTGGTGCCGAGCCAGAACTGACGGTCAGCCTGATTCCTCAAGCCCATGCCGTTGTGTTTATTCTGGGCGCCGATACCGGCGTCACCAAGTCCGATCTGGCGATCTGGCGCGAACACCTGATCACCGAGACCGCCGAAACCGACACCCGCCTGGTGGTGTTGAACAAGATTGACACGCTGTGGGACGATCTCAGCACACCCGCGCAGATGGACGCCCAGATCGACCGGCAAAAGGCCAATACGGCCGAGATACTGGGCATTCCCCGCGATCGCGTGATTGCCGTGTCGGCGCAAAAAGGCCTGGTGGCCAAGGTCACAGAGGACGACGAACTGCTCAGGCGCAGCTGCCTGCCGGTGCTGGAAGATGCGCTGGGTCGCGGCATGATGGGCAAGCGCCAACGCATTCTGGGCGAGGCCATGGCCTCCGGTATCACCGATTTGCGCGCCGAGACCGGCCGTGTCATCAACATCCGCAAGCGCGACCTGACCGAGCAGATGATGGAGCTCAAGGGCCTGCAGGGCAAAAACGCGGCCGTCATCAAACACATGCGCTCGCGCATTTCGCAAGAGCAGGCCGAGTTTGATCTGGGCGGGGCCAAGATCCATGCCGTGCGCTCCGTGCACCTGAAGCTGTTGCGCGAGGTGTTTGGCATTCTGGGCTCGACGGCGCTGAAGAAAGAAATGGCCAACCTGACCGGCACCCTGCTGCAAAAGGGCCTGAAGCTGGGCGTCAAGCGGGCCTATGGCGACACCTTTGACCGCCTGCGGGCCAATCTGCAAAAGGTGCAAAGCCTGTGCGCCGAGATCCAGTCCATGCTGGCGGCGACCTTCCGCCAGCTCAATGGCGAACACGGTTTCTCCTTGCAGGCACCGACCGAGCCGCAAATGGCACAGTACCTGACCGACCTGAACATGGTGGAACGCAGCCACGTGCAATACCTGGGTATTGGCAACGCCTTCAAGCTGGCGCAACCCGAGTTTGCCGACCGGCTGGTGCGTGCACTGTCCACGCGTTTGCGCGGCATCCATGAAGCCGCGCTGGGCGACGTGGAGCTGTGGAGCAAGTCGGCCGCGGCACAACTGGATGCGCAACTGCGCGAGCGTCGGCGCAACTTCAGCCGCCGCATCGAAGCCATTGACCGCATTCAACAAGCCGCCGGTGGCCTGGAGGACCGCATCCAGGACGTGGACCAGCAAGAAGCCGCACTGAGCCAGATCGAGCTCAAGCTGATCGAGCTGACCGACTACCTGATTGCCGCCCACAAGCAGGCCGGTAGCGAAGTCGATATCGCCTTCGCCTGAGTCTGTGCCGGTGATGCAAGACGCCTTCGCCAGGCGGGTCGTGGCGTGGCAGGCAATACATGGCCGCAATGACCTACCGTGGCAAAACACGCAGGACCCCTACCGCGTCTGGTTGTCGGAAATCATGCTGCAGCAGACGCAGGTGGCAACGGTCAAAGACTACTTCGCCCGCTTTGTGGCCCGCTTTCCCGATGTTGCCTCTTTGGCCCAGGCCAGCCTGGACGATGTGCTGGGCCTGTGGAGCGGTCTGGGTTATTACAGCCGCGCGCGAAACCTGCACCGCTGTGCCCAGCAGGTTATAGAAATACACGGCGGCGCATTCCCTCATAGCGCCGAGGTGTTGGAAACCCTGCCCGGTATAGGGCGCTCCACAGCGGCGGCCATCGCATCGCTGTGTTTTGGCGAGCGGGCTGCCATACTGGACGCGAACGTCAAGCGCGTCGTCACCCGCGTGCTGGGTTTTGATGCCGATTTGGCGCAGGGCGGCAATGTGCGTGCGCTGTGGGATGCGGCCACCGAACTGCTGCCGGCGGGCAAAAATCTGGCATCCGCCATGCCACGCTACACCCAGGGCATGATGGACCTGGGCGCCACGGTATGCCTGCCCAAAAAGCCCGATTGCGCAGTCTGCCCCGTGCGGCAAGACTGTGTTGCAACCAAGGCGGGCGACCCTCAGCGCTATCCGGTGCGCACACGTACCCTCAAGCGCAGCACCCAGGCGATCTGGTTGTTATGGGCCCAACGTGATGATGGCTCGGTGTGGCTGGACAAGCGGCCCACGCCGGGTGTCTGGGCCGGGCTGCATTGCCTGCCGCTGTTTGACAGTGAAGATGCGCTTATCGAACAGGTGCCTGCAGCCCTACGCGCGGGTCTGCAGCCCATGCCCGTTTTTACACATGTGTTGACCCACAAGGATCTGTACCTGCACACCTGGCGCTTGTCCATGCCACGGCGCGCGGTCGGTTGGGATGCGGGGCAGTGGATAGCCGCGGACACATGGCCACAAGTAGGTTTGCCAGCGCCCATTCGCAAGCTGTTGCAGCAGGACGCTGCTGCCCAGGTTTCACCGCCGGGCACAGTAAGCGAAGCGACAAGCGTGGGGGGCTAGCCTCAGGGCCGTACGGCGTCGATTTCCCGGTGGCGCATCAGCGTAACCCATTGCGGCGTAAAACGTTCGGCCAGGCGCTCCACCAGATAGACCGAGCGGTGCTGACCCCCGGTGCAACCAATGGCCACGGTCACGTAGCTGCGGTGGTCGCGGGCCAGGGCGTCCAGCCAGCTTTCCAGAAAGTGGGCGATGTGGTGCAACATCAAGTCCACTTCGGCCTGCGTCTGCAGGAATTCGGCGACGGGCTGGTCGCGGCCGGTCAGGTGGCGCAAGGCCGGTTCGTAGTGCGGATTCGGCAGCATGCGCACGTCAAACACATAGTCGGCGTCGGCCGGCACACCGCGCTTGAACGCAAACGATTCAAACACCAGCGTGAGTTGCCCACTGGGCGCTGAAATCAGTGCCTTGACATAACCCTGCAACTGGGCGGCGCGGATGATGCTGGAGTCGATGACGTGGGCTTGTTCACGCAGCACCGCCAGCAGCGTGCGCTCCAACTCAATCGCTTCGACCAGCGCGCGGCGTGCATCCTGTGCGCGGTTGCCGGGGTCTGGCTGCGACAAAGGGTGCTTGCGCCGGCTCTCGGAGTAGCGGCGCACCAGTGTCTCGGTATCGGCATCCAGAAACAGTGACTTGACGCCTATGCCGTGGCTGCGCAAGGTATCCAGGTGGTGCGGCACCAGCGGTAGCGACGTGGCGCTGCGCACGTCCATGGCGATGGCTACGCGGCGTGCCTGGTGCTTTTGCTCCAGCTCCACAAACGACAGCAGCAACTCGGGCGGCAGGTTGTCCACGCAGTAAAAACCGGCGTCTTCCAGCGCGTGTAATGCCACCGACTTGCCGGACCCCGACATGCCGGTGATCAGCACCAATTCCATGGCGGGCACGCTGTCTTGCATAGATTCAGGTTCCCGACTGCAGCATTTCCTTGGCGTGCGCCAGGGTCGTGCTGGAGAGTTTCTCGCCGCCCAGCATGCGGGCAATTTCGGCCACGCGCTGTTCGCCCACTACCGATGCCACGGTGCTCAAGGTGACCTTGCCGCTCATCTGTTTGGCCACGACCAGGTGGTGGTCCGCACACGATGCAACCTGTGGCAGATGCGTGACGGCCAGCACCTGCCGGTCCACGCCCAGCTGGCGCATCAGGCGCCCGACCGTCTCGGCCACGGCTCCGCCCACACCCGAGTCCACTTCGTCAAAGATCAGGGTCTGCGCCGTGCCCAATTGGCTGGTTGTCACCGCAATGGCCAGCGCCATGCGCGACAACTCGCCGCCGGAAGCGACTTTGCCAACCGGGCGCGGCGTGCTGCCCGCGTGGCCGGCTACCAGAAAACTCACATCTTCCAGACCGCTTTGCATGGGTTGTGCAGCGGCTTCCAGCAACACCTGAAACTGGCCGCCCTGCATGCCCAGCCCCTGCATGGCCTGGGTGATGGCTTGTGCCAGCAGGGGCGCTGCCTTGGCCCGTAGCTTGGACAGGGCTTTGGCCTCCGCCAGGTAAGCGGCATGGGCCTTTTTTTCGGCGCCTTGCAAGCCCTCCAGATCGGAGGCCGCATCCAGCCGCGCCAACTCGGATCGCCACGACGCCAGCAGCGCCGGCAGCTCCTCGGGCGCACGTTTGTAGCGCCGGGCCTGCGACACCCACAGCGACAGGCGTTCGTCCAGTTCGGCCAGGCGCTGCGGGTCCAGTTCGGTATGGCGTAAATAGCCGCGCAGTGTGCGCACTGTGTCTTCCACCTGGGCCAGGCTCGAGGCCAGCGCGTCGACCGGGTCGGTGAAGTCTTTTTCCAGATGGGCCTGGGCTTGCAACTGCTGCAAGGCATTGTTCAACAGGCTGAGCGCATTGCTCTCGTCATCCTCCAGCACCTGCAAGGCACCCTGCGCGGCGTCCAGCAGGGCCTGGCCATGGGACAGGCGGCTGTGGCTGCTTTGCAATTCTTCCCATTCGTCGACCAGCGGGTTGAGCTTTTCGACCTCGCCAATTTGCCAGGCCAGGCGTTCGCGTTCGCGCTGCAAGGAGTCCTGGGCTGCCATGGCCTGGGCCAGCGTGGTTTGGGTCTGGCGCCAGTCCTGCCACAGCGTGGACAGGGTGCTGGTCGAGACCTTGGCATAAGCGTCCAGCAGCCCGCGCACCGCGTCCGGACGGGTCAGGCTTTGCCAGGCGTGCTGGCCATGGATGTCCAGCAGTTGTTCACCCACGGTGCGCAACTGTTGGGCCGTGGCCGGGCTGCCGTTGATCCAGGCGCGGCTTTTGCCCGCCGTGTCCACGGTACGGCGTAGCAGCAGCGTGTCGCCGTCGTTGTCAAAGCCGGCTTCCTGCAAGGTGTCGCGCACGCTGGCGGGCGTGTCGAACTCGGCACTAACGTCGGTACGGCTGGCGCCTTCGCGAATGACGCCGGTGTCGGCCCTCGCTCCGGTGACCAGTTGCAGCGCGTCGATCAGAATTGATTTGCCGGCGCCGGTTTCACCTGTCAGCACCGTGAAGCCGCTGTCCAGGTCCAGTTCCAGCTCGCTGACGATGACGAAGTCGCGCAGGACTATGCGTTTTAATGCCATGGGCCTAGCCCCTGCATCAGTGTCTTGGTTGTGTTCATCAAGCCACTCCTTCATTCCAATGTAGTTTTTGCCGCAGCGTGTCGAAGTAGGTCCAGCCCTTGGGGTGCAGGAAGCGCACCTGGTATTGGGACCGCGTCACCACAATGCGGTCGCCGTGCATCAGCGTCGCCAGTGATTGCATGTCGAAATTGGCGCTGGCGTCGCGCCCGGCCACCAGTTCAATCACCACTTCCGACACATTGGGCAGCACGATGGGCCGGTTCGACAGCGTGTGCGGCGCTATCGGCACCAGCACCCAGCCGGGGATGGACGGGTGTATCAACGGCCCGCCGGCCGACAGTGCGTAGGCCGTGCAGCCCGTGGGCGTGGCAATGATCAAACCGTCGGCCCGCTGGTTGGCGACGAAATTGCCGTCCACCTCGACCCGCAGTTCCACCATGCCGGCGGTGGCGCCCCGGTTCACCACCACATCGTTCATCGCCAGTGCCGAGAACACGCAGTCCCCGCCGCGCATGACCCGCGCCTGCATCAGGCTGCGGTGGTCTTCTTCGTACAGGCCCGCCAGCATGGGCTGCAGCGTGGCCTCGAAGTTGTCCAGCGGGATGTCGGTGATAAAGCCCAGGCGGCCCTGGTTGATGCCGATCAGCGGCAGGCCGTACTGCGCCATCTGCCGGCCAATGCCCAGCATCGTGCCATCACCGCCAACAACCACACAGGCATCGCAGGCACCGCCTATGCCTGCCACGTCCATCGTGGTGTAGCGATCCAATCCCATGTTGGCGGAGGTCTCTGCCTCGATGACGACCTCGCAGCCCTGGTCCATCAAAAAGTGCGCAATGCGCTCCAGCGCCTGCCGCGAGGAGGCGCCCGTCGCACCCGAGGAAACGGCTTGGTATTTGCCAATCAGGGCGACCTGGCGGAATTGAGACTTCATTCGCAAATTACATCACTAAAATGTGCCGATGCTCGATGATCGTTCCAAGTTGTTGTTGAAAGCTCTGGTTGAGCGCTACATAGCTGATGGTCAGCCGGTGGGGAGTCGCACCTTGTCGCGGGCATCGGGGCTGGAGCTGTCGCCCGCCACGATACGCAACGTGATGTCGGATCTGGAGGAACTGGGGCTGATCGTCAGCCCGCACACCTCGGCCGGGCGCATCCCCACGGCGCGCGGCTACCGCCTGTTTGTCGACACCATGCTCACCGTGCAACCCAGCCAGTACGGATCACACATCCTGGCGCCCGACCAGCCGCAGAAGGTGATCTCCAATGCGGCCAATCTGCTGTCCAACCTGTCGCAGTTTGTCGGTGTGGTTATCGCGCCCAAGCGCACGTCGGAGTTTAGGCACATCGAATTTTTGCGCCTGTCGGAGCGGCGCCTGCTGGTCATCATTGTGTCGCCGGACGGTGACGTGCAAAACCGCGTCATCTTTACCGAGCAGGACTATTCACAGGCGCAACTGGTGGAGGCGGCCAACTTCCTGAACAGCCACTATGTTGGCATGGACATGGAGCATGTGCGCGAACGTCTGCAGGGCGAAGTCGAGTCGCTGCGCACCGAAATCGCCACGCTGATGCAGGCGGCCGTCACCGTCAGCTCCGAGGCCATCAGCTCGACGCAGGACGAGGTCATCATCTCTGGTGAGCGCAACCTGCTGTCCGTGTCCGACTTTTCCAGCGACATGAGCCACCTGCGCCGCGCCTTTGAACTGTTCGAGCAAAAGGCCCAGTTGATGCGCCTGATGGATGTCGCCGGCCAGGCCGAAGGTGTGCGCATCTTCATTGGCGGTGAAAGCCAGGTTGTGCCGTTTGAAGACCTGTCCATCGTCACCAGCCCCTATGAGGTGGACGGCAAGATCGTCGGCACGCTGGGCGTGATCGGCCCGACCCGCATGGCCTATGACCGCATGATCCAGATCGTGGACATCACGTCCAAGCTGGTCAGCAACGCGCTGAGCCACCACAAGTAGCTGTGCGGACGGCCTTCGGTCTGGTTTGGTTGAGACGTTTTGGCGAAATTGGCCTGTAGCCCTCGTCAAATATGACTATTGCGCTATTGAATATATAGTGATTGGCTGAAGCTGACGCATGTGTTGTTGTTGCCCAATGTCCCGTGGGTAACGCCAGTTGGGCTTATCGCGTGGGCATCTCGACGCCCGCCGTCTGCCTGCTCTGCAGCACCAATCCGCCCAGCAGTCGGTACAGCACAAACAGCAAAATGAATGGCACAACGATTGTTTGCATCAGGAATACAACAATCAGTGTGACCATGCGTTCAGCGGTTCGTTCTGCCATGGCTTGAATGTTCTCGAACCTGGCCTGCGCCTGGTCTGCCGACACATCCAGCGCGTCAGACACCTTGTCTTTTGCAGCCACCATCGCATCTTTTGCGCCGCTCAAGGCTTCCATTGCGCCAGAGAAAAAGCCTTTCTTTTCAGGGGGCTCCGCAGGTTTGCTGGCCGTGGGGGCAGGGGCGCTGGGCCCGGATGCGGCTGATGGTTTGCCTGGAGGTGTGGGTGGTGCTGTGCCAGCGTTTATTTTTTTCAACGCTGCTCCGGTCTGGTCGAGCGCCAGCAGACTGGTCTCGTAATCCGACGCCAAGAATTTCTCAAAGACGAGGGCACTTCCAATCAAGGTGACGGGCATCACCAAACGGAGAAATACCACCACCACGAGCAAGCGAGAAAGCCATGCCGGTGCCCGGTTGATCCAGAAAAGGCCAGCCCAGGCCACGGCAAGCCCTGTCACCCAAGCAGACACTGCCCAGCTTGACGCAACGGTCAACAGCAGCTTTTGAATGCCGAAAGCCACGCTGGCAACCAACATGACCGACGAGAACTGCTCCACCAGATCGTTGATGGGGTCCAGCACCTGCCCCAGGGCCAATGTGATGCCGACGCCCAGGGGGTGAACAACCACTTCGGTTCCTTGAACCACGGAGATGACGGCGTTGAGTGCCCGTGCCGAGGCAAAGCTCACCAGAGACCGTTTAAGCCCGGAGTCCACCTGCGCATTGGCCATCTCGCTGATGTCTTTGGACCAGCTCAAGACGATGAACAGCAGGACCAGAGCAACGGTTGCTAGCTTGGATAGGTACTTCGCGTTGAAATACTTTTCGCGGTATTCGCTCAACTTCGGCATGGGCGCTCCTGGTGGGATTCCGATCATTGTGCAGGACAAGCCACTACCAGTCACTGATTCAATGTTGGCGGCTGATAATCCCGCCGCGTTGGGTGGATTTGCGCAGGGAGTAAATCGTGAAATTAGGCTGTAGCCCTCGTGGAATATGCCTGTATCACTATTAAATACATAGCATGTGGCATTCAACCCACGCAACGCCTTGGGCCGCCCATTTGGCCTACTACAATCACCGCCTGTGTTGGGGCGTTAGCTCAGTTGGTTAGAGCAGAGGACTCATAATCCTTTGGTCGTAGGTTCAAGTCCTACACGCCCTACCATTTCCTGGTGATTGCAAATGGCAGCTTGGTCGTTCCACTGGGCGCGGCAGCTTTCTCGCCATTCGTTTCTCCTCTGTAAAATTTTTAGATTGCCGCATCGTGCTCATGCGTTGCGGCGGTGTTGCAAAAAGAAAAACAAGGCGCGGGTGTCTTCATGTCAGACGAGAAATTCTATGCCGTCATCGCGGATGAACTGGAGCACAAAAAGACCGACCGCGTGTTGTGGACGCGGGCGATGGGTGAAGCCGGTGGCGATGGGGACAAGACCAATGCCTTGTACATACGCCTGCGCCTGGCGGAGCTGAAGAAGGCTGCCGCGGTCGCAATAGACGCGACGCTGACGCTGGAGCCGGCAACCAGTGCCGCAGTGCTGCGGTTGCGCTCGGAGCTGGCACAAGCACTTTCGGAAAATGGGAAATCGAGTTTTTACTCCGTTCTCAACATCTCCCCGGAGGCCACGGACGCAGAAGTTGCAGCCGCCATTTCCCGCTACGAGGCCAGGGTTGAGGCCGGCCATGCCAGTGCGACGCCTGAATTCAAATACGCAAAAGACAGCCTGGGGAATCCTCGGTCACGCGAAATCTATGACCAAAGACTTTCGTCCAACTGGACGGCAGACGCTGGACCGTCGTCGCGCCATCCGGGGCGCAGGTCGCAGCCACAGTCCGAACCCGATTCGGTTCTCCTGCAGTTGTGGGAGTCGCGCAAGGCCACGGTGATTGTTGGGGCCCTTTCCTTGTGCGTCGTTGGTTATATGTTCCTGGGCTTCTACAAGGAGCGCGAGGAAAGTGCGGCACGCAAGAAATCCATTGAGGCGCAGATTCTGCAAACCCAAAAGAACGCAGAAAACGATGCGATACGCGCCGAGGCTGAAAAAGCCTTGGCCGCGGGCACCGTACGCAATACCGCGACGGTTATCGATCGATCCTCCCAGATCGGCAACCGCTCGATGGACATTCAACTGGACGCGGAAAACCGCCGCCGCCAGGAACTGGAATACCGTGCCGCCGAAAACGCCCGAAGCCAGGAAATGCAGCGCGAGGCGCAGGACCGTCGGCTTGCCATGCAGGAACAGCGGACCTATGAAGCAAAACGCCAGATGGACGAACGCAGGGCGGAAAGAGAAAAACGCTACTGGGCCTGCATGAATGCCGCGTTGGATCGCAATTCAGAAACCACCGCCAACGCGCGTTGCGCGTCCTATCGCTAGTTCCACACCGTTGATCCAAAAAAGCCTGTTGTCCGCAAGGACCGCAGGCTTTTTTCATGGGGGTTTCAGGGCTGGCATCCGGCAGTGGCCAAAAAGCTGCTTGCCGCGCCCACATCCAGTAGCGTGTTGCCCGAGACCGGTCCGCGGACCCAGGCATGGTTCTGGGTGGACGAGATTCCCTGGTAGTTGCCCGTGCCGGGGTAGTAGCGGTAGTAGTTGGGCGGTTCGCTGACTGATGCAGGACCAGCAGGGAAATATTGGGGATAGGTGCGCTCCGCCCAGTTGAACAGGCAGTCGGACGTGCTGGCGGAGAGAGTGGTTGGTGTGCTGCCCTTGCGCACCGTATGGTTGTTGCGGTCCGCCACGTAGAGCATGCCATTGCCATCCACGGCCACGTCCTTGGGGTTGTAGAAGCTGGCCGCCGTGCCGGCGCCGTCGGCCGAGCCTATGAAGCCGCTGCCGCCCACCGTCGTGACATCTCCGGTGGGCGAGATCTTGCGTATGACCTGGTTGTCGGTATCGGCGACAAACACCGCGCCGGTGCTGTCCACCGCAATGCCGGACGGGAACTTGAAGGCCGCCGCGCGGCCATTGCCATTCGCATAACCCGCCGTCCCCGATCCTGCCAATGTGGTGACCACACCGGCCGGGGTTACCTTGCGAATTGCGTGGTTGCCATGGTCGCAGATATAAAGGTTGCCGGCCGCATCCACGGTCAGATCAAAGGGTACGGCAAAACGGGCAGCCGTGCCCATGCCGTCGGTCAGCCCCAGTGTGCCCGGTGTACCCGCCAGCGTGCTCACCACACCGCCTGTCGTGATCTTGCGCACCGTGTTGTCTGCCGAATCGACCACATAGACCGTCCCGCCGCTGTCCACGGCCACGCCATAGGGACTGCTGAAGCGGGCCGCCGCGCCTGCGCCGTTGGCGCTGCCGCCTTGCCCGGCCGTGCCGGCCAGCGTCGAGACAACGCCTGTGGGGGAAACTTTGCGCACGGTGCGGTTGCCGGTATCGGCCACATAGACGTTGCCAGCGCTATCCGCTGCGATGCCTTGCGGCCCTCTAAAACGTGCCGCGGCCCCAGCACCGTCCGAACTGCCCAACGTGCCTGCCTTGCCGGCCAGCGTCGTCACCGTCCCATCGGGTGTTATCTTGCGGATGGAGTGGTCGGTTGCGTCGGCCACATAGACATTGCCGGCGCCGTCGGTGGCGACGGCATACGGGTCTTCAAAGCGGGCCGCGGCGCCCGCGCCATCGCGGCTACTGCTGCGTCCCGCCAGTCCGGCCAGGGTGGTCACGCTGCCGCCGGCAATTTTGCGGATGGTGTTGTTGGCGGTGTCGGCGATGTAGACGTTGTTGGCGCTGTCCACCGCTACGCCATTGGGGGCATTGAACTGCGCGGCTGCAGTGGTGCTGTCGGCGCTGCCCGGCGTGGGCGCGGTGCCGGCCAGGACCGAGCCCACGCCCGCAGCCGTCAGCTTGTAGACGGCGTGGGATGTGTAGTCGGTCACGTACAGGCTGCCACTGGCATCGATGGCCAGTCCACGCGGTTCACCGATCAGGCTGGTGCCACTGCCATCGACCAGTGTGCTGACCAATCCGCCAGGTGTGATCTTGCGCAGCGAACGGTTGCCGCCATCGACGACGTACACATTGCCCCCACTGTCGACCGCCACGCCCTGCAGGGATTTGAAGCGCGCTGCGCTGCCTTGGCCGTTGGTAAAGCCGATGTTGCCCGCACTGCCCGCCAGCGTGGTCACCACACCGGCGGGCGTTACCTTGCGCACCGTATGGTTCATGTAATCGGTCACATATACATTGCCGGCCGCGTCCAGCGCCACGGCACGGGGTTCGGTGAATTTGGCGGCGGCGCCGGTGCCGTCTGCGCTGCCTGGTCCGTTGCCGCCGGCCAGGGTGCTGACCAGTCCCGCGCTGCTGATCTTGCGGATGGCATGGTTGTTGGTGTCCGCGACGAATAACGTGCCGCTGCTGTCAATGGCCAGACTGAAGGGTTCGCTGAATTGCGCCGGGGATGCCTGGGCCGTGCCGGCGGTCCCGGCCGTGCCCGAGAACGTGGTCACCACGCCGGCGGCGGTCACTTTGCGGATGCTGTGGTTGGAACTGTCGGCCACATACAGTGTGCCCTTGCTGCTGTCGACCGCCAGGCCGCGTGGGGCGGAGAACTGGGCTGCGTTCCCGGTGCCGTCCACGCTGTTGATGACGGTCCCGGCCGTTCCGGCCAGGGTGGTGAAGCTGATGGCGACATCGGCCGCCTGCACTGGGCTGCTAATGGCGCCTGCCATCAGCCACGTGGCACATACCAACTGTAAAGAAAGATGCCGCATGCAAGCCTCCAGTCAAGGAAGAAAAGCCCAGCACATACAAACAAGGCGGTGGTGTTCCGCCGGCCTGTAGCCCCGTGTCAGCTCAGCAGTCTGACGATCTCCGCATTGCCCAACTCTTGTGCCAGGGCTAGCGGTGTCTTCCCGTCGACCGCCATGCCCTTGGCTATTCCGCGTCCAGCCACAAACAGCGCGACGGCCAACTGGTCCCCGCGTTGGATGGCAGACACAAACTGTGCCTGGTCAAAATACTGCAGGCCCATGGCCGTGAGTTGTTTGCGCGCCTCGAACTCGGGCAACTGTGTCAGGGCACTCACCACCGGCGCGCCGGTGCCTGCAAGTGCCGACAGCGATGCAGCGGACCGGGGGACCGGCAGGGTCTGAATCATTTCTTCCTGCACCTCAGGGGCAGCAGGTGATGGCTCTGGTGAAACAGCGCCCTTGCGGCGCAGTTCGCGGTTGGCATCCAGCAGCACTTCGATGCGGGCAAACACTTCAAACCGCGAGAACGGCTTTTTCATGAAATCGTCGGCGCCGATCTTGTTGGCATAGAACTGCTCGGTCGCATGTTCGTTGCCGCTGATCATGATGACGGGAATGTGATGGGTTGCAGGGTCTTTTCGGATGACGCGTAGTGCGCCAAAGCCGTTCATGCCGGGCAGCACGATGTCCAGAAAAATAAGATCGGGTTTGAATTCGGCCAGTGACGCCAGGCCTTGCTCTGCATCGCCCGCGTCCCGGGTCACATAACCGGCCGAGCGCAGTATCTTGCGCAACGTGGCCACCACGGTGGGTGAGTCGTCAATGATCAGGGCCGTGGCCCCCAGGCGGGCATTTTTGCGCTTGCGGTTGCGTCTTTCGGTGACAACTTGTGTGGGGTCGAACGGCGCAACGTCGGGCGCCAGGGCGCCGAGCTTGGGCTCCTCTTTTTTGGTTATGGTCCGGAAGCGATCAAAAAAACTCATTGCACGGCCTTATGTCTCGTAGGGGAACTGGTTTACCGGTGGCGCACGATCTGTGTCGTGTGTTAGTGCAATTTTCCCAGATAAGTCTCCGAAAAAAGCGATTTGCGAAACTCCATTTCGTCGGGTTGGTGCACATCCAACGCCAGGCGCTCCAATTCATAGGCCGGCATGGGCAGGGAAAACAGGAAACCCTGGAGCTCGTTGCAGCCCATGGCCACCAGTAGATCGCGCTGCCCCACGGTCTCCACACCCTCGGCTACCACGCGCAAATTCAGTGATGTGGCCAGGTTGACAATGGACTTGGCGATGGAGCGTGCGTCTTCACTTTCTTCCAGGTCCAGCACAAAAGCACGGTCGATCTTTAGTTCGGCCGCAGGCAGTTTGCGCAGCGCCGCCAGGCTGGAGTAGCCGGTGCCGAAATCGTCGATGGAGACGTGAAAGCCGGCGTTGCGCATCTTCTCAAACGTTGATTGCGTGACCTTGGTGTCTTCCATGGCCACGGATTCGGTGATCTCGCAGGTAAAACGGTCGGGTTGTATGTCATGGCGCTGCAGCGCGGCTTCTATACGGTCCACCAGGTCGTCCTCACGCATCTGGTAGCCCGAGATATTGACCGCCACCCGCATGCGCAGACCCTGCTCGCGCCAGCGTGCGGCCTTGCGGCAGGCCTCTTCTATGACCCAGCCGCCAATGGCGCCGATCAGCCCGTATTGTTCGGCCAGAGGAATGAACACCACGGGGCTGATCAGGCCCCGCACCGGGTGGTGCCAGCGCAGCAAGGCTTCGGCACCGGTGACCTGCAGGCTGATGGCGTCGATCTTGGGTTGGAAATACAACTCGAACTCACCCTTGTCGAGTGCGCTGCGCAGGTCGTTGAACAACATGGCCTGTTCACGCACTTCCACACCCATTTTGGGGTCGTACAAGCAGAAGTCACCGCCACCGTTTTGCTTGACGCTGCGCATGGCCAGCGCGGCGTTGCCCAGCACCTTGCCGACGGCCCCATGCTCTGGGTAGATGGCAATGCCAATCGAGCAACTGAGTTGGGCACGGATTGCCTCGGACGTAAAGGGCAGGGCCAAGGCGGCCGTCACGCGTTGGGCCGAAGCGTGTCCGGCGTGGTGGTCGCCGTCCACCACCAGTGCGAATTCTCCGACGGCAATATGGCAGGCGTCGGTCTTGGGGCCGTCGATGAGGGCCAGCCGCTGCGACAGCTCCTGCAGCATCCGGTCGCCGGTCTCGTTGCCGAAAGCATCGTTGAGCAGCGCAAAATTGTCCAGCGCCACATACAACACACCAAACGATCCGCCGGAGCGGTCTATCTTGAGCGCCTTGCGGGTGAGTACGGCGTCGAAGCCCGGCCGTGTCAGCAAACCCGTCTGCGGGTCACGCGCGGTTTTGGTCGACAGTTGTTTGGACAGGCTATCCAGTTCCGTGGATATGCGCAGCCGGTGCTGGCGTTCGCGCCAGTACAGTCCCAGGGCTGTTACGGCGAGGAGTACGCAGACGATGATGGCAATGGCGGACCACGTGTTCATTTACGACGGCGTGCCCATGTGGCTGGTATTGCGCATGGATGGCATCCTAAGGTTCTGGGTTTTATCGCTTGGACTGCTCACGGTGCAAAAGGCCCCGGGGGCCTTGGATTGCAAATGCATCATAGCCAGTTTCCGACGGTTGGCACGCAGTGTTCATGGTGCCTGGGCTGGCGAGCGGCCTGCGCACTTGCAATAGCGCAAAAAAAACCCAGCGGATGAGGCTGGGTATGAGTCACCTTCTGAGAAAAGCCTTGAAAACCGTCACTTCTTCTTGTCGCTGCCCTGGCGGGCTTGCAATTGCGCGCGCGAGTAGGTGTTGATGATGCGCAGCTCGGCCAGGGTCTCGTCGATGCGGGCGCGCTTTTTCTCCAGCTCCACAATTTCGGCATCGGTGCGCTCAATCACGTAGCTCAGTTGCTGCGCCCGGCCTTCACCACGGTCGCCGTACAGGTCCAGGTAACGTTTGATCTCGGACAGCGGTGAGCCAATCGCCTTGGCCCGCAGTATCAGTGCCAGGCGCGCGCGGTCGCGCCGCGTGTAGACACGCGCACCGTTGATGCGCCGCGGTGCCAGCAGCCCCTTGTCTTCGTAGAAGCGCAGCGCCCGCAGCGTGATGCCAAACTCCCGGCACAACTCCGTGATGCCAAAGAGTTCAGTGGTGGCCTCGTCGCGGTGCGAGTCGACAAAGGCCCGCGCGTCGTCTGCAGCAGCCATCGATCAGATCACGCGTTGCAGGCGCATGGCAACACCCATATCACCCGAGACCTTGAGCTTGCCGGCCATGAAGCCGGTGGTGGGGTCGAGGTCGCCGCTGAGCATGGCGTTCAGGTTTTCCAGTGTGATGCCCACCGTGCAATCGGCGTCGATGTTGTCGTTGCTGACACTGTTGGGCGTGGACGCGCCGTCCACGCGGATCACACCATCGGCGCCGCAGTCGAACTTCACGGTCGCGTTCAAACCGCTGTCGGCGCCCACCTTGGTGCGGATGGCTTGGGTGCAGGCTTCGAGGTTCATGGTTTTTCCTTGTAGGGAGAGGGTGGCATTGGATGGGGCTGCTGTTCAACCGTGGCGAATGCTAGCAGTCGGCCATCTCCCAAACATCCGTGAAAACACCTATACGGCATTAGGTTGACGTTAACGTAACCATACCGTCTAATGCCAAACATCAACGCAAGGATTTTTCCTGATGCCTGCCATTCGTTCCAAGATACAGCCCAAGTCCGAGACCTTCGCCGCCAATGCCCAGCGCATGTCAGGCCTGTTGGCCGAAGTCCAGCGCCTGGAGGGCCTGGTGATTGCCGAGTCCGAGTCCAAGCGCGACAAGTTCGAGCAACGCAAGCAGTTGTTGCCGCGGGAACGCGTGGCCCGTTTGCTGGACCGCGGCACACCATTCCTGGAACTGAGCCGGCTGGCCGGCCTGAACATGCACGACGACGACGGCAAGAAGTCGGTCATGGGTGGCGGCTCCATCGTTGGTATTGGTGTGGTGGCCGGCAAGCGCTGCATCATTTCCGCCAGCGACAGCGCCGTCAAGGGCGGCACCGTGGCGCCCATGGGCCTGAAGAAGGGTCTGCGCATGCAGCAGATCGCGCTGGAAAACAAGCTGCCTGTCATTGCGTTGGTGGAAAGCGGCGGCGCAAACCTGATGTACCAGAGCGAAATCTTTATCGAGGGCGGCCGCACGTTTGCCAACCAGGCGCGTATGTCAGCCATGGGCCTGCCGCAGATTGCCGTGGTGCATGGCTCGTCGACTGCCGGGGGCGCCTATATGCCGGGGCTGTCGGACTATGTGATCCTGGTGCGCGGGCGCTCCAACATCTTTTTGGCCGGGCCACCGCTGGTCAAGGCTGCCATTGGCGAGGATTGCACCGAAGAAGAACTGGGCGGCGCCGAGACACACGCCCAGGTCACCGGGCTGGGTGAGTACCTGTGCGAGGACGATGCGCACGCCATCGCCATGGCGCGTGAAGTCATGGACAAGCTGCGTTGGGATGTTGTCCCCAGCCTTGGCACGTATGCCGAGCCGCTGTTTGACGAGCAGGAATTGATGGGCATAGTCCCCGCCGATGAGCGTGAACCGTATGACGTGCGCGAGGTCATCGCCCGTCTGGTCGATGGCTCGGATTTTCTGGAATTCAAGGCCGAATACGCAGCCGAAATCATGTGCGGCCACGCCCGCGTGCAGGGGCACCTGGTCGGCATCCTGGGCAATAACGGACCGATCCAGCCCACGGGCTCGACCAAGGCGGCGCAGTTCATCCAGCTGTGCGACCAGACCGGCACGCCGCTGGTTTTTCTGCAGAACACAACGGGTTATATGGTGGGCTCGGCGGCGGAGCGGGGCGGCGCCATCAAGCATGGCAGCAAGATGATCCAGGCGGTGGCCAATGCACGCGTGCCCAAATTCACTTTTGTGATCGGTGGCTCCTATGGCGCGGGCAACTACGGCATGTGTGGTCGTGGTTTTGATCCGCGTTTCATCTTTGCGTGGCCCACGGCACGCACGGCGGTCATGGGTGGCGCGCAGGCGGCCAAGGTTATGGATATCGTCAACCGCGCCAAGATAGAACGCAGCGGCATGGAAGCCAATGAAGAGGCGCTGGCCGCCATGTCCGACGGCCTGCGCCTGCGGCTGGACAAGGAGTCCGCCGCGCTGTTTGGCACGGCCCGGTTGTGGGACGACGGTATTGTTGATCCGCGCGATACGCGTCGTTTTTTGGGCCTGGGGCTGGCTCTTGCCGCCGAGGCCGATCAAAGAAAACTAAACCCGAACACCTTTGGCGTCGCACGCATGTAGAGGCCGCATATAACCTGCCCGTTCGGGCTGAGCCTGTCGAAGCCTGTCCTGAGCGTAGACGAAGGACCCTTCGACAAGCCTGTCCTGAGCCGAGCCGAAGGGCTCAGGGCGAACGGTACTAGCAACCAAGCCTGACCCGAGAAGACAAGAATGAAATTCACCCCCGAACACGAGCAGATTGCCGACACGGTCCGCAAATTTGTGACCAAGGAAATCAACCCCCATCTGCCCGCATGGGAAAAGGCCGGCACCTTCCCCGCACACGAGTTGTTCAAGAAGATGGGCGACCTGGGACTGCTCGGCATCAAATACCCGACCGAGTTTGGTGGCCTGGGGCTGGACTTCAGCTACTCCATGGTCATGGCCGAGGCACTGGGCGAATGTAATGCCGGTGGTGTGCCCATGGCCATTGGTGTGCAGACCGATATGTGCACGCCGGCCCTGGCGCGTTTTGGCAGCGACGCGCTGCGCCACGAGTTTCTGGCGCCCAGCATTGCCGGCGACCTGGTGGGCTGTGTCGGCGTCAGCGAGGTCGGTGGTGGTTCCGACGTGGCGGCGCTGAAGACCACGGCGCGCAAGGATGGAGACGACTACCTCATCAATGGCTCCAAGATGTGGATCACCAACGGCATGCAGGCCGACTGGTGCTGCCTGCTGGTCAACACGTCCGAAGGCTCGCCGCACAAGAACAAGTCCATGGTTGTGGTGCCCTTGAACAGCCCGGGCGTGACGCGCCAGAAGATCGACAAGATCGGCATGCACTCCAGTGATACGGCACAACTTTTTTTCGATAACGTGCGCGTGCCGCAGAAGAACCTGATTGGCCAGGAGGGCATGGGCTTCATGCTGCAGATGCTGCAGTTCCAAGAAGAGCGGCTGTATGGCGCGGCCGGCAGCCTGCGTTCGCTGGACCGTGTCATCGACCAGACCATTGACTACACACGCCAACGCCAGACCTTTGGCAAACCCATTCTGCACAACCAGGTGGTGCACTTCCGTCTCGCCGAACTGCGCACCGAGGTCGAAGCCTTGCGTGCACTGACCTACCGCGCAGTGGAACAGTACGTGGGTGGCAAGGACGTGACCAAGCTGGCCTCCATGGCCAAGCTCAAGGCCGGCCGCCTGACGCGTGAGGTGGCGGACAGCTGCCTGCAGTATTGGGGCGGCATGGGCTACACCGCCGACAACCCGATTGCGCAGTCTTACCGCGACGGCCGGCTGATCTCGATTGGCGGCGGCGCCGACGAGATCATGCTGGGCATCATCTGCAAGCTTGAAGGCACCTTGCCAGGAAAGTCGTAATGGTAACTGCTATCAATTTTGAAGCACTATGTGTAGAGCGGACGAGGGCTACACTGCATATTTGCTTAAGCCGTCCCGAGTCACGCAATGCCATGTCACTGCAAATGGTGGCCGAGCTGCGCCAGGTGTTGTTGGATGCCGAAGCGACGATCGGCCAGTCGGACGGCGTGCGTGTTCTGGTGTTGCGTGGCGCTGGGGGGCACTTCTGCGCCGGTGCGGATTTGAAAGACATGGCCGGCGCACGCATGCGGGCCATGCAGGACGCAGCGGGTGATGTTGACCCCATCGCCGAAGTGAATGCTGCGTTTGGTGAACTTTGCGTGGCCTATGCACACACGCCGCTGGCCGTGGTCGCGGTGCTGGAGGGCTCGGTCATGGGCGGCGGCTTTGGCCTGGCCTGTGTCGCCGATGTCGCCATTGCCAGTGAGACCGTGCAGTTCAGGTTGCCGGAGACATCGCTGGGCTTGGTGCCGGCGCAGATTGCGCCATTCCTGGTGCAACGCCTGGGCTATTCCCAGGCCAAGCGCCTGGCCGTTACCGGTGGCCGTCTCGATGCGGCCGCTGCCCTGCGCATCGGGCTGGTACATGCTGTTGCCGACACGGCCGATCTGCAAACGGAGTTGGACAAGGTGTTGGCCGACATCCTGGCCTGCGCGCCCGGTGCGCTAGCCGATACCAAGGGGCTAATGGCGAGTGCGCGGCTGTGTGAGCCACAAGACGTAGTCCAGTCCGCCGCCGCCATTTTTTCCCGCGCCGCGCAAGGCCCCGAAGGGCTGGAAGGCATCGCCGCCTTTATGCAAAAGCGCAAACCACTGTGGGCTATGCCATGACGTTCTCGAAAATCTTGATTGCCAATCCCGGTGACCAGCCGCGCAGCGGCGCAGCGGCGCGGCCACATTGCATGGCGCACGCAGTGCGCGCAGGCGATTG
>JAZKIR010000002.1:0-222777 GCA_040384785.1 Pseudomonadota bacterium | reverse complement strand
CACCCCGATGGGAGCGACACATGTTTAACAAGATACTCATTGCCAATCGGGGTGACCAGCCGCGCAGCGGCGCAGCGGCGCAGCCACATTGCATGGCGCACGCTGTGCGCGCAGGCGATTGCACCCCGATGGGAGCGACACATGTTTAACAAGATACTCATTGCCAATCGGGGTGAAATTGCCTGCAGGGTGATCCGAACCGCGCGCAATCTGGGCTATCGCACGGTGGCCGTGTTCAGCGATGCGGACCGCGATGCGCCGCATGTGGCGTTGGCCGACGAGGCGGTGCACATAGGCGCTTCACCCGCCGCAGAGTCTTATCTGCGTGTCGACGCCATTCTGGAAGCAGCACGTAAAACCGGCGCGGATGCCGTGCACCCAGGTTATGGCTTCCTGAGCGAGAACGCCGCGTTTGCTGCGGCCTGCGTAGAGGCGGGCCTGGTCTTTATTGGCCCCCCCGCCAGTGCGATTGAAGCCATGGGCGACAAGGCCCTGGCCAAGCGCCGCATGCTGGATGCGGGTGTGCCCTGCGCGCCAGGTTATCTGGGCGCGGAGCAGGGTGATGCCGTGCTGATGGCCGAGGCCGAGAAACTCGGATACCCTTTGTTAGTCAAGGCCGTTGCCGGTGGCGGCGGACGTGGCATGCGCCTGGCGCGGTCCAGCGCCGAATTGCAGCCGGGCATAGAAGGCGCGCGCCGCGAAGCGCTGAGCGCCTTTGGCGACGGCACACTGATGCTGGAACGCCTGATCGACAACGGTCGCCACATTGAAATCCAGGTCTTTGCCGATGCACATGGCAATGCGGTCTACCTGGGCGAGCGTGATTGCACGGCGCAGCGCCGGCGCCAAAAGGTGATCGAAGAAGCACCGTCACCCGTCGTCACACCCTCCATGCGTGAAGCCATGGGCAAGGACGCCGTGGCCGCCGCGCTGGCCGTGGGTTATCGGGGCGCGGGCACGGTGGAGTTTATTGTTGATGACCAGTTCAAGCATTACTTTTTGGAGATGAACACACGTCTGCAGGTGGAACATCCGGTGACCGAAATGATCACCGGTTATGACCTGGTGGAGTGGCAATTGCGCATAGCCGCGGGCGAGCCCTTGCCCGCCCAGCAGGAAGACATCACACTGAGCGGCCACGCCATCGAGGCCCGCTTGTACGCGGAAGACCCGTACACCGGCTTCACACCACAGACCGGCACCGTGTTGTGGTGGCAACCCGCCGATGCCATGCATGCCGGCGTCCGCGTGGATGACGGCATACGGCAGGGCAGTGTGGTGTCGCCGTTTTACGACCCCATGGTGGCCAAGATCATTGTGCACGGCCGTGACCGTGACGACGCCATCCGCCGTCTGCGTGCGGCGCTGGCGAATACGCCCTTGCTGGGCCTGAAGAACAACGGCCGTTTTCTCAGCGATCTGGTGGACCATCCGGCATTTCGCAAGGCTGAGATGACGACGACCTTGATCGACCAGTGGATGGATCAGGGTGAAGCCTTGCTGCAAGAGACACCTGCCCATGATGACGTATGGCGCGTGGCCGCAATGGCCATGGTGATGCGCGGCATGGAAGGCTGGCGCGGCAATAACTGGCGGGCCGACAGTGTGGCCGCCTTTGACCTGAAGCTGCAATGTGGCGAGCAGGTGCGCAGCATCCGTGTACGCCCGGACCGCCATGGTGGCGTGGCGATAACGTTGGATGGCGCAACGGTGGATGCCACGGTGCTGGACTTTGCCGATGGCAGGCTACGTTATGCGGTGGATGGCGTCACCCGCACCGCCATCGCCGTGTTTGCCACCACCGCTCTGCACCTGGCGCTGGCCGGAAACAGTTATGTGTTTGCCGAGGTATCACCCTTCCCCGACGCCGATGCGCGCAAAGATGCCAGCAAGGCGCGCTCGCCGGTGGCGGGCAAGGTCACGCAGGTTCTGGTGGCGCCGGGAGCCGCAGTGCAAGTGGGCCAGCAACTGGTGTGTGTGGAGGCCATGAAGATGGAAATGTGGCTGTGCGCCGAAGCCGCGGGTGTGGTGCAGGCGGTGCACGCCAAGGCCGGTGACCAGGTCGAGTCCGGTGCGCTGCTGGTTGAACTTGAAACCTTGCGGGACAGACCTTTAGCTCTGTCCCCAACTGTTTAGGAGACATGATGGAAAAAGCCATACTCACCTGCGCGCTGACCGGCGTGCTGACCAACCCCAAGCAACACCCGGTGCCGGTCACGCCAGCACAAATGGCGGCCGAGGCACGCGACGCCTTCAATGCCGGTGCCTCTGTCATGCATGTGCATGTGCGCAACCAGGAGGAGGGCATGGGCCATCTGCCGTCCTGGGACCCGGAGGTCATGGCGTCGGTTGTCGACGCGATACGCACGGCCTGCCCTGGCGTCATCATCAACCTGACCACGGGGGTCGTGGGCAAGGACATCTCCGGCCCCCTGGCCTGCATACGCCGGGTCAAGCCAGAGATCGCGGCCTGTAATGCCGGCAGCCTGAATTACCTGAAGATCAAGGAAGACGGCCAATGGGCCTGGCCGCCCATGGTGTTTGACAACCCCGTCGCCAAGGTCCAGCAGTTTCTGGACGTCATGGCCGAGTGCGGCACACATCCCGAGTTTGAATGTTTTGACGTGGGCATCGTCCGTTCGGTGGGCATGTACATCAAGTCCGGCATGCTCAAGCCCGAGATGGGCCGCGCCGAATACAACCTGGTCATGGGTGTGGCCTCCGGCATGCCCTGCGATGCGGACCTGCTGGCGCTGTTGCCCCAATGGATGGCGCCCAACAGCGTCTGGCAAACCACGCTGATAGGCCGCGCCGAGATCTGGCCGGTGCATCAGAAGACCGCCGATCTGGGTGGCATGCTGCGCACCGGACTCGAAGACACCTTTTATTTGCCCAATGGTGAACGGGCCAGCGGAAACGGCGCTCTCATTGGGGAACTGGCTAAATGCGCGCAGCGCGCAGGCCGCGCAATTGCCAGTCCGCAAGAGGCGCGCGACATGTTGGGTTTGAAAGTTTAAAAGTACCGCAAAAACCTGTGCTATAATTTTTTGCTCAGCGGCTGTAGCTCAGTTGGATAGAGTACTTGGCTACGAACCAAGGGGTCGTGGGTTCAATTCCTGCCAGCCGCACCAAACGTGAAGCCCTAGAACAGAAATGTTCTAGGGCTTTTTCGTTTTCGCATGCTCACCGGCGGTTTGGTGTGCGGCACCGTCGCATTGCGTGGCCGTATGATGGCTCGCCAACCTGGCGGGCAAAAAATAGACGAACTTTCATGAAAATCAACTTCTCACACACCACAGTAATGCTCTGCCTGTTGTTCACCATGGGTGGAGCTTTGGCCGCCCGGACTGCGCCGCTGGTTGAAAAGAGCATTGTCCTGGACGAGGCGTCTACGCGCACCCCGGAGCAAATGCGGGGTTACATATTGCGCGCCGCCGAAGTGTTTGACAAAGATCTGACGTACAAAGTCGAGTCCGACAGCCCCGGTGCCTTGCAGTTGGAGTTCAACAAAGGGAACAGCCACTACGTTTCTGTGCTGTTCGCGTATGACCATGGCGGATTCAAGGCCAACTATGTCTCCAGTAAAAATCTGAACTATGGCGAGTCTGATGGCGTGCGTGTCATCCATCCCAATTACATGGTTTGGATCGATAGATTGATCAAAGCAGCGAAGACTGCCTACGACATGCAACTCAGTGCCAAAGGTACTGCGACCAATCCGGAGGCTGTGGCCGAAGTGACGTTCCGTTCAACCGATGACGTGGACACCGTGAAGTTTTTCAAGGCGGATGAAACGACCGCTTGTGGCAAATTTGAGGTCGTTGGCTCGGTTGCGAACCTGCCGGAGGCCGAGGTCGCGGCACGGGAAAAGGAAAAGGCAGACTGGAATGCAAAGTACAAAGTGATCTCCGTATTGGGGCGCAGGATTGAACCACAGTCGTTGCCCCCACGTAGTTTGACGGTGACAGTCTCTGCGGCGCGCCCATTGCGCATCAGTGGTACTTCATCCATTGCCGTTAAAACAGGTCCCTCGGTGGGTTCAATCGTCACTGACCTTGCCATGCTGTCGGCACTTTCGCCCGGACAGCGTGCAGGTTATGGCGTAACCACGTCTGAGACCGAGGTGTTGAAGTGTGGTCCGTTGGCATTGAAATTTACGCCGCAAGGTGCACGAAAGTACTCCATTGAGTTTGCCGTGAGCCAGGCGGATTCCCGTAACCGGAAATGCACGCAAAGTGTCTTTGACGTCACCGATCCGGAGAAGCGGGTACCGCTGACAGTTGAAGAAGGCGATGTCTGCAAGAAGTAGCCTATAACGCCACGGTCCATGAGCAAGGCTTTTACCAAAGAGTCCGACAACGCGGACGATGACGACGATCTGCAGTTGCCGCCCATTCCTGGCGGCGGCAAGAACTACATCACTCCCCAAGGTTATGCACGGCTCCACAAGGAATGGCTGGATTTGATGGACACCGAGCGTCCCAAGATCGTTGAGGCGGTTTTTTGGGCCGCCAGCAATGGTGATCGCTCCGAAAACGGTGACTATCTTTACGGCAAGAAGCGTTTACGCGAAATTGACCGCCGCATCCGTTTTCTGACCAAGCGCATGGAGATTGCCGAAATCACCAACCCTTCGGTTCACTTTGGCAATGACCAGATCTTCTTTGGCGCCACCGTGACCTATGCCGACGAGGCCGGGCTGGAGCGCACCATCACGATTACCGGGATCGACGAGGCTGATAGCGCACACGGCGATGTGAGTTGGATTTCACCCGTTGCGCGTACGCTGCTCAAGGCCCGCACCGGTGACGTACTCAAGCTGGTGATGCCGGGCAAGGTCGAAGAGATCGAAGTGCTGAAGGTCAGCTACCCGGCTCCAGAGGTGGGCTAGCGCAGGGCCGCCCCAAGGCGAGAGCGGCCGCCTCGGGGGAGGGGCACACACGCAGTGGCAAGCGTGGGGGCAAGATCTCTAATAGGTAGGCATCGCTACCTTGCGCCGCTCAGCGCGCATGACCGACGCGGTCCGGTTCAGGTTGCGCAGTACGACGGCCAGATGGGCGGTGTCGCGCACACCAACTACAAAGCGGAAATCCACATCCTCTTGCGAGCCCTCGTGTCCCATATCGATGTGTACGATGTCGGCCTCGGCGGCTGCCAGTGCCGCAGCGACCTTGGCCAGTACACCCTTGCCGTTCTTGGCGGTGACCATGACGCCGGTCTCGAACGAGCGCACAGGTTCGTCTGACCAGTCGACGTTGATAAAACGTTCGCTGTCCTTGTACAAAAGTTTCTTTGCAACCGGGCAGTCGGCGACGTGCACCACGAGGCCCTCGCCGCGGCCCAGGTAACCCACGATGGCGTCGCCGGGTATGGGGCGGCAACAGGGCGCAAATTGTACCGACGCGTTTTCACTGCCGTCTAGTGTGATGGAACCTTGTGATGTGGACTCGTGCGCGGTAAAGCGTTCGCGGGTCAACAACAATGCGTCGGGCCGCTGGCCACTGTCAGCCAGCAAATGCACCAGACGTTTGGCCACGATATGCGCGATGCGCTTGCCCAGCCCGATGTCGGTCAACAGCTCATGGCGGTTCTTGCTGCCGGTAAAACGCAGCAACTTCTCCCAAATGGGTTCATACGCCGGATCTTCGTCGGGAAATTTATCTATGCCTTCGGCGCGCAGGGCCTGACTCAACAGCTTTTCGCCCAGTTCTTCGGATTCGGTATGCGCCAGCGTCTTCAAATGGTGCCGAATCTTGGAGCGTGCCCGCCCGGTGCGCACAAATCCCAGCCATGCGGGGTTGGGTGTGGCCAATGGTTCCGTCAATACTTCCACCACGTCGCCGTTCTTGAGTTCCGTGCGCAATGGAACCTGTTCGCCATTGATGCGCGCTGCAACCGTGCGGTCACCGACATTGCTGTGGATGGAGTAGGCGAAATCAACAATGGTGGCACCCCGTGGCATGGCCATGATCTGGCTCTTGGGTGTGAACACATAAACCGCGTCGGGGAATAAATCGACCTTGACGTGGTCCCAAAACTCGCCGGCGTCACGGGTTTCGTCCTGAATATCCAGCAAGGACTGCAGCCACTTTGTGCCCAGGCGGTCCGACGGTGCGTCATCGGGCTTGTTGACCTTGTACAGCCAGTGCGCGGCTACGCCGGACTCGGCGACCACATGCATGGCCTCGGTGCGCATCTGGAATTCCACATTCACGCCGGATGGACCGACCAGCGTGGTGTGCAAGGATTGGTAGCCATTGAGTTTGGCAATGGCGATGTGGTCCTTGAACTTGCCCGGCAGCGGCTTGTAGAGCTGGTGCAGCACGCCCAGGGCGGTGTAACAGTCGATCACATTCGGTACGATGACCCGAAAGCCGTAGATATCGGTCACTTGCGCAAAGCTCAGGTGTTTTGTGTCCATCTTTTTGTAGATGGAGTACAGCGTTTTCTCGCGCCCGGCAATGCGCACATTGATGTCAGCCGCGGCAAATGCAGACTCCAGCTCCTTGTGCACCTTCTGGATCAGGTCGCGGCGCCGGCTGCGGGCCTTGGTCACCGCCTTGGACAGCGTGGTGTAGCGCCAAGGCTTCAGGTAGCGAAATGACAGGTCCTGCAGTTCGCGGTAGGTCTGGTTCAGCCCCAGACGGTGGGCGATGGGGGCATAGATGTCCAGCGTTTCCGACGCGATGCGACCCCACTTGGCGCGGGGCACATCGGCCAGCGTGCGCATATTGTGGGAACGGTCGGCCAGCTTGATCAGGATGACGCGTACGTCGCGCGCCATGGCCAGCAGCATTTTGCGGAAAGACTCGGCCTGGTTTTCTTCACGCGTGTTGAACTGCAACTTGTCGAGCTTGGTCAGTCCGTCGACCAGTTCTGCCACCGGTGAGCCAAACTTTTCGATCAGCTCGGTCTTGGTAACACCGCAGTCCTCCAGCGAATCGTGCAGCAGTGCGGCCATCAGGGCCTGGGCATCGATCTTCCACTCGGCGCATTGCGCCGCCACTGCAATCGGGTGGGTGATGTAGGGCTCGCCGTTGTTGCGCAACTGGCCCAGATGGGCCTCATCGGCAAACCGGTAGGCCAGGCGGACCTTCTCCAGATCCTCGGGCGACAGGTAGTCCAGCTTGGACGTCAGCCCGGCAAAACTGGCGGCTGCCGCGTTGACGGCGGCCGGGTGCAGCAGGGTGGCCTGATCCCCGCCAGGGGCTGGCGAATCTCTTCTTGGCGGTGGTTTAACAGGGGTACCCATGGTGTAAATGTAGCGCGCCCTAAAAACATTGGATGCAACTGGCACAAATTGGCCAAAAAAAAGCACCGCAGGCGGTGCTTTTTGACGAGCGGAAAGGCTTAGAGCGGGACTTTTTTCAGCATTTCAATGCCGATCTTGCCTGCGGCGATTTCGCGCAATGCGGTGACGCCAGCCTTGTTCTTGCTCTCGATCTTGGGCGTGTGGCCCTGGTTGAGCATGCGGGCGCGGTAGGTCGCGGCCAGCACCAGTTGGAAACGATTGGGGATCTGCAACAGGCAGTCTTCTACAGTAATACGGGCCATGGAGTTCTCCGAAAGACTAGGGGATGAGCAACGCTTTGAATGTTTCGGCTCTGGCACGGCGCTGCGCTGCAAATTTGAGCCGCTGGGAGTGAACTATGGCTTTCAAATCGAAAAGCGCACGGTCGAACAACTCGTTGATTATAACGAAGTCGAATTTGCCGGCCTGCGCCACCTCAATAGCGGCATTTTTCATGCGTACATCGATGACTTCCGGCGCGTCTTCGCCGCGGCGTTCCAGCCGCGAGCGCAGCTCTTCCCAGCTGGGTGGCAGGATGAAGATGGAAATCGCGTTGGCGAAGATGTTCTTGATCTGGATCGCGCCCTGGTAGTCGATTTCCAGGATCACGTCGGCGCCCTGGGCTATGCGCTCCTCGATGGCGCGCTTGGAGGTGCCGTAGCGGTTGTCGTGGACCTTAGCCCATTCGACGAAACTGTTGGCTGCGACCATGGCGTCAAACTCCTGCTCGGAGACAAAAAAGTAGTCACGCCCGTGCTTTTCCTGGCCCCGTGGCTGCCGCGTTGTGTGCGACACCGACAGCTGCAAGTGGGAATCGAGCTCCAGCAGGGCCTTGACCAGGCTGGATTTACCGGCCCCACTGGGAGCGGCGACGACAAAGAGGTTTCCGGGATAGTCCATAGAGAGAGGCCCATGGAGGCGTTTGAAGATCGCCCTATTCTATGTTCTGAACCTGCTCGCGCATTTGTTCGACCAGCACCTTCATGTCCACCGAGATATGGGTCAGCTCCAAGGCGGCCGATTTGGAGCCCATGGTGTTGGCTTCGCGGTGCAATTCCTGTATCAAAAAATCCAGCCGTTTGCCGATTTCGCCGCCCTTGTTGATCAGGCGCTCAATCTCGTCCAGGTGTGAACTGAGCCGGGTGATTTCTTCGGCCACGTCAATACGAATTGCAAAGGCGGTGGCCTCGGTCAGCGCGCGGTCCTGTGCGGCCTCGGGCAGCGTGGAGCCGTCGGTCAGCGCCATGGCTTCCTTCCAGCGGGTCAGGAAGCGCTGGCGGTTTTGTTCCACCAGTTGGGGAATCAGCGGCACCGCCTGCTGGGCCAGCAGGCGCAATTGGGCAATATGGTCCAGCAGCATGGTGGACAGGCGGGCGCCCTCGCGCTGGCGGGCGCCCAGCAGGGCCTTGACCGCCTTGTCGGCCAGTGGCAGCACCAGTGGGCCCCAATCGTGCGGGCCGGTTTGTTCGGCGGCTGACAGGCGGATTACATCGGCCACGCTCAGTGGTGTGGCGGTGGGCAGCCAGGCCTTGACGTTGTCCTGCACGGCGTTGAGGCGTTGAAGCAGACGGGGCGTTGGGTCGGGGATGGCGTTGGCGGTGTGCATCTCTATGGATGCGCGCACTTCGACCTTGCCACGTTTCATGCAGCCTACCAGCAGGTCACGCAGGGCCGGCTCAAACGCACGCAAATCCTCGGGCAAGCGGAACGACAGGTCCAGGAAACGGCTGTTGACCGAGCGTATCTCCAGGCCGAGCTGGCCACCCGGGACTTTGGTGTCGGTATCGGGTGTGGTGGCGCCTGTGCTGTGCTGTGCACTGGCGTAACCTGTCATGCTATAAACTGGCATTGCGTGTTCTCGGTTCATGAAACGGCCCTGAGAATAACCCGGTTCAGACGGATCAGACAGGCGTGTAACTCTTAATTTATGTCGAAGGTCAAACCAGCACCCCTACCCCCAGACACCACCATCGGCGGCTACCGTGTCATCCGCAAGGTGGCCGCGGGCGGCTTCGGCCTGGTGTATCTGGCGCTGGACGCCGACGGCCAGCGCGTCGCCGTCAAGGAATACCTGCCATCCTCGTTGGCCACGCGTGCGCCCGGCGAACTGTTGCCGCAGGTCCAACCCGAAAAGCTGTCGCTGTACCGCCTGGGCCTGAAAAGTTTTTTTGAAGAAGGCCGCTCGCTGGCGCAAATCTCCCACCCCTCGGTGGTCAGCGTGCTGAACTTCTTCCGCGAGAACGAGACCGTTTACATGGTCATGAACTACCTGGAGGGCGCGGCCCTGCAGGACTTCATCGTCACGGCGCGCGACCTCAAGCAGAGCAAGGTGTTCCGCGAATCGACAATTCGCTCGTTGTTCGACGAAATCCTGCGCGGACTGCGCATCGTGCACCAGCACAAGATGCTGCACCTGGACATCAAGCCGGCCAATATCTTCATCACCGACGACAACAAGTCCGTGCTGATCGACTTCGGCGCCGCCCGCGAAGTGCTGAGCAAGGAAGGCAACTTCATCCGCCCCATGTACACGCCCGGCTTTGCCGCGCCCGAGATGTACCGGCGCGATGCCTCCATGGGCCCATGGACCGACATCTACGCCATTGGCGCCTGTATCTATGCCTGCATGCAGGGCTATCCGCCCAACGAGGCGCCGCAGCGATTGGAGAAGGACCGTATTGCCGTGGCCCTGGCGCGCCTGCGCGGTGTCTATTCCGACAACCTGATCGAGGTCGTGGAGTGGTGCATGTCGCTGGATCCGCTGTCACGCCCCCAGTCGGTTTTTGCGTTGCAAAAAGAGTTGAGCCGTGAAGGCGAGCGTCGTTATACCAAGCTCAGTGTGGGCGAAAAAGTACGTATGCAGTTTGACACCATGGTGACCGACACCAAGCGCAGTGTGTTGGGCGTCTCTAACGTGGGTGTTAAACCAAAATGAATGCCCCCACGGTCACAATGTTCCCTGCCCCCCGAGGGGGCGTCGACCTCCTTGAGGCGGCTCAGCGAAGGAAAGAAATGACAGCCCCCACGGTCGCCCACTGCGTGTGGCTCCCTGCCCCCCATGGGGGCGTCGACCTCCTTGAGGCGGCTCTGCGAAGGTCGATATGAAGTTTTCCGTATTCCAGATCAGTCGCAAGGGCGGCCGCGAGAAGAATGAAGACCGCATGGGGTATTGTTATACCAAGACATCCGGTCTCTTCTTGCTCGCCGATGGCATGGGCGGTCATCCGGAAGGCGAAGTCGCTGCCCAGATGGTGCTGCAGGCCATCTCCGCGCTGTACCAAAAGGAAGCCCGGCCTGAGATCGAGGACCCGAAAGCCTTTTTCAACATGGCCATCATGGCCGCGCACCGCCAGATCCTGCGTTATGCCGCCGAGAAACATTTGATGGACACGCCGCGCACCACGCTGGTGGCGGCCATTGTGCAGGGCGGCGTGGCGCACTGGGTGCATTGCGGCGACTCGCGTCTGTATTTTGTGCGCCATGGCGAGCTGCTGGCCCGCACGCGCGACCATTCCTACATCGAGCAGCACCAGGACGCCAAGCCCGATGTGCCGCTGCCCGACAAGTTCAACCGCAACGTGTTGTACACCTGCCTGGGCTCTCCAACCAAACCGGTGTTTGACGTGACCGGCCCGGTGCCGCTGCAACAGGGCGACCGCATTTTGTTGTGTTCGGATGGCCTCTGGGGCAGCCTGGACGATGCCGACATCGTCTACCAACTGGGTCAAAAACCCGTGGGCACCGCCGCACCTGAGCTGGTCGAGCGCGCGCTGCTCAAGGCCGGTGCGCACAGTGACAATGTGACGGTCATCGCCATGGAGTGGGAAACCCCCGATTCCTTCGAGTCCACGCGCGGCAGCATCTCGACCGACAGCATAGACGACGGTGTGTTTGCGTCCACGGTGCAGGCGGGTTGGCTGGATTCCAGTGTGGACGATCTGGATGATGCCGCCATCGAGCGCTCGATTGCCGAGATCAACGAGGCGATCCGCCGCTCCGCTGCTCGCAAGGCCTAGCCTCCGCTCAACGTAGGCGCACACTGACGGCGGGCATGGTTGCCGCGCCGTTTTTTTGTTTTTATAGTTTTTCTCCTTGGGATTTGTATGACCGAATTTGTTCGTTCCAGCGCACGCGCTGCTGACCAGTTGCGCCCGGTGCGCATCACCCGTGGCTACACCGTGCATGCCGAGGGTTCGGTGCTCATCGAGTTTGGCGCCACAAAGGTGTTATGCACCGCGTCCGTCGAAGAGCGCGTGCCACCGCACAAGCGCGGCAGTGGTGAAGGCTGGGTCACGGCCGAGTACGGCATGTTGCCCCGCGCCACCCACACCCGCAGCGACCGCGAAGCCGCGCGTGGCAAGCAAAGCGGCCGCACACAAGAAATCCAGCGCCTGATTGGCCGCTCCATGCGCGCCGTGTTCGATCTCAAAAAGCTGGGCGAACGCACGATACAGCTGGACTGCGATGTGCTGCAGGCCGATGGCGGCACCCGCACGGCCGCCATCACCGGCGCCTTTGTCGCCGCGCAGGACGCGGTCAACGGTTTGCTGAAGGCCGGCAAGATCACCGAGTCGCCCATCATCGCGTCGGTTGCTGCCATCTCGGTCGGCATTGTGCAGGGCACACCGCTGCTGGATCTGGAATACACGGAAGACTCGGCCTGCGACACCGACATGAATGTAGTCATGACTGGCGCCGGCCATTTCGTGGAAGTGCAGGGTACGGCCGAGGGCGCGGCGTTTACGCGTGCCGAGATGGACAAGTTATTGAGCCTGGCCGAAAAAGGGATCACCGAGTTGATGGGCCTTCAGCAACAATCACTATCAATTTGATAGTGTTATCGCTATATAACACGGGGGCTAACCCAGTAAGTTGAGGACAGAGCTAAAGGTCTGTCCCGCAAGGAATTGAAGAAGTGAAAATCGTTCTCGCATCCAACAACCAAGGCAAGCTCGCCGAGCTGCAAGCCATGCTGACACCACTGGGCTGCACGCTGGTACCGCAGGGCGAGTTGGGTGTACCCGAAGCGCCGGAGCCGTACCGTACCTTTGTCGAGAACGCGCTGGCCAAGGCCCGCAACGCGGCGCGGCACACTGGTCTGCCCGCGCTGGCCGATGACGCCGGCTTGTGTGTGGACGCCTTTGGCGGTTTGCCGGGTGTGGACACGGCCTACTACGCCACCCAATTTGGCTATGAAAAGAGCGACGACAACAATGTGTTGGCGCTGTTGGAGCAGATGCGCTATATCGACAACCGCCGCGCCGCGATGGTCAGCACGCTGGTGGCCGTGCGCAGCGCAGACGACCCCGAACCGCTGATTGCCATAGGCCGCGTGGTGGGCCAGATTGCGCGGGAGCCGGTGGGCAGCAATGGTTTTGGTTTCGACCCCGTGATGTGGATACCGGAGTTTGGCCAGACCTTTGCGCAGTTGCCGAATGAAGTCAAAAATGCCAACAGCCACCGCGGCCGCTCGGCAAAAGCCATGTCGGCGCTGATCCGCGAACACTGGCTGGCCGGCGCTGCTGCGTAAATGACACGACCATGATTCCCATCGTTCCCGCGACGCCCCCAAGCGCAAACGGCGAGCCCGCGGCGCGCCACGACATTCAGTACTACATGCGCCCCGGCACGCTGCAACTGGCGGCGTTGCCACCCCTGTCGCTGTATGTGCACCTGCCGTGGTGCCTGAAGAAGTGCCCCTACTGCGACTTCAATTCGCACGAGAAGCCGAACGACTCGTTGCCCGAGCAACGCTATGTGGACGCCGTGATAGCCGACCTGGAGGCGGCGCTGCCGCTGATCTGGGGCCGCACCATCCACAGCATCTTCATAGGCGGGGGCACGCCCAGCCTGTTTGCGCCGGCCACCATCGACCGCCTGCTGGGCGACATCCGCGCGCGGCTCAAGCTGGAGCCGAATTGCGAGATCACGATGGAGGCCAACCCTGGCACGTTCGAGAAAGACCGTTTCCGTGCCTTCCGCCAGGCAGGCGTCACGCGCTTGTCCATCGGTGTACAAAGCTTCAATGACGACCACCTGAAGGCCCTGGGCCGTGTGCATGACCGCGCCCAGGCGCTGGCGGCGGTGGAGGAGGCGGCAAACTCGTTTGACACCTTCAACCTGGACATCATGTATGCGCTGCCCGGCCAGTCGCTGGAGCAGGCGGGTGAGGACATGGCCCTGGCGCTGACGTTTGCACCACCGCACATCTCCATCTACCACCTGACGATTGAGCCCAACACCTATTTCGCCAAGTTCCCGCCGGTGATCCCGGAGGACGACACCGCTTACGCGATGCTGGACCACATCACCGACCTGACCGGTGCGGCTGGGCTGGAGCGGTACGAAGTGTCAGCCTATGCCAAGAGTGGACACCGCTGCAAACACAACCTCAACTACTGGCAGTTTGGTGACTACCTGGGCATTGGCGCTGGCGCCCACAGCAAGCTCAGCTTTGCGCACCGCGTGGTGCGCCAGGTGCGCTTTCGTGAGCCGCGGCTGTACATGGACCATGCGCTGGCTGGCAATGCGGTAGCGCAGGACGAGGAAGTGGCGCGCGCTGATCTGCCGTTTGAATTCATGCTCAATGCACTGCGCCTGCGCAATGGGTTTGGCTTGCGGGACTTTACGGAGCGCACCGGCCTAGCCGTGACCGCCATTGCAAGTGCGTTGGAGGAGGCCGAACGCAAGGGTCTGATCGAGCGCGACTTTGCCCGCGTCCGACCCACGGTAAAGGGTTACGATTTCCTCAGTGACTTGCAATCACTTTTCCTGTCAAATCCAGAAAAGTAGCCCCCGCGTTGGCCGCCAAGCGGTTCGGAGGCCTTGGGGGCGGCCCGGCGGCACATTGCCAGCACACTGCGGCGAGTCAACAGGAGGGTCAGCATGTTCTCGGTATACGGCAAGGCGGGGCGTACCTTTCGAGGCTCTTTGGAAGAACTGCGCCAGGTAGGTCCCATCACCCGCGCTGCACGCGCAGCCGTCGTGGCACCCGTAGGACAGGACCCGCAGGACCAGAATCCTTCGCGGTTTTCCGATCTGGTGCCACCTGCGGTAACACCCCGCGATGTGGCCCACCGCACCGCGTTGGCGGCCTATGAGCAGACTCGCAACCCGGGCCTGCCGCGCCATCCGCTGACGCGAGTGGATGCGGTCATGAACAGCCCGGTGGTCACCATTCCCGATACCGCTACCGTGGAGCAGGCCTGGCAGGTGCTGGCGCAAAACCACTTGGGCCAGGCGCCCGTGGTGGATGCCGCCAGGGTATTGATCGGGCTGGTCACCCGCGCCGACCTGATGCACCCGGAGCGCATGCCGGGACCGGACAGCCACGTGCAGGTGTGGAGCACGCTGCTGCTGCAAAACGTCGCGGAGGTGATGTTGACGCCGGTGCCCAGCGTATCCGCCGATGCCGATATCCGCCGCGTGGCCCGCGTGCTGCTGGACTCCGGCCTGCCCGGCCTGCCGGTGGCGGACGACGAAGGCCAGGTGACGGGTTTTGTATCGCGCTCGGATATTCTGCGCGCCGTGGTGGCCGATCCACCGCTGGATTTATGGACCTGATCGCTACTGAATGCAGGTCTTGCCTATGAAGCGGGTGCAGGGCTTAGGGACCGGTGGCGTTACGGGGGCCACTGGTACAGCAGGGGCACGGGCTGCTGGTGGTGGTGTCAGGTTGCCGAGTTTGGGTGTATTGATCGGGATTGTGGCGCCAGGGTTCTTGGCAGTGTTGGTTCCGGCTGCCGTTTGTGCAGGGTTGCTGCGGTTGCCGGCAAACAGATTTTGCGGCGGTGCAGCCAGTGTGATCGGAGCCATGCTCCCGCCTCCAACATAGCTGACTTGCCGGGGCGCCAGCATGGCCACTTGGTTGCCGTTGGCAACGCTGCCTGTGCCAACCAACAGACGTTGGTAACTTCCAGGTGCGCCTTCTGCCGCTGCGGATTTCCCATCGGCCTTGACCACGGCCGACTCCAGGTCAGCCCCCTTGAGCTTGACGGTTGCGCTGCCGGATTGCAGCGTGATGTTCGACGTCTTCTTGCTGTCCATCAGATCGGCACCAATCACCCGCGCAGTGCCACTGACCAGGCCCACGACCGGCGCCTTGTTATCCGATCCGACGGGCGCAGCGTCTATCTTCAGTTCGGAATCGGGGCGCATGCCGATCAGGCTGCCATCGGGCAGCACCACTTGCGAGATGGCACCGGCCGGTGTCAGCAAACGCTCCCCGGTCTGCAGTGTGTCGCCCTTGGTCGCGGCGCGTGCCGCGCCATTCGTTGCCACGATTTGTGTGCCTGGCTGTGCAAACAGCAATGTGCCAGCGGTGTCCGCGGCAACACCGTTTGCAAAGGCCAGCGCGGCGAGTGCGCAGCTTGTGGTGATCCATAGATTTTTCATGGGGTTCTCCGGTAACGGCGCTTATCGCTGCGTAGTGGGTTTTGGCGCAGTGGGCGACGTCATGTTTTGCAAGATGGCTCTTTTCTGTTCAGGGGTCAAGGCGGTTGGCGCGGTTGTTGTACCTGAGCCGGAACCCGATGGGGTGCTGGTACCAGAGGTTGTACCGGAACCAGAAGTTGTGCCCGTGCCGGTGGGCGGGGGAGGGCTTGTTGTGGGTGTCTGCGTGGTCGTGTTGTTGGTTGTCATGGGCGCCGGTGGGGCACCGCCCGTCTGGCCGCCGGTGGTTGGTGTTCCCCCCGACAAGGCCTCGCGCCGGCCCGCCACGGACGGCCGCAACAACATGCCGGAACCGCGTTTGCCGCCATTGGCCTTTTCGTCGCCACCGTCTCTCGCATCGCGCCCGTCTATCCGGACCTCGGTTCTGTAAAACTCCGGGATCTTCAGCAGCACCTGGGGCGGTATGTCTGCCATCAGCGGGGCAAATCCGATATCGCCCCGCCTGAGTGCCAGCATTCCCCCATCGTTGCGAATAAAGGTCTCGCCATCGTTGACCTTGTCGTACAGTCCGGGCGTGCCCTGGGCCTGACCCTCCGGTGTGTCCAGAATCAACACCGGCTCATGGTCGGTTCCCCGGATGCCAATGGTTGCCGTTGCGGCGCGAATCTGATAGCCGGCCGGGTTGTTGCGACCGATCAGGCCGGTGATGGAGCGAAAGCCGCCGCGCAGCAGCGACACCAGAAAGCTGGACTTGTTGGGGTCTTTTTCATCGAACACAAAGCGGTCTATCACCATCTCGGTATTGGCCCGCACCGACATATAGCCGCCGTCGTTGAGCCGCACCTGCACCAGCGAGGCTTCACTGGTCACCACGCGGTCACCGGCAAACAGCGGTGCGCCTTTTTCCAGAAAGCGCTCTTTTCCCTGCGCATCGATGGCCCTGGCCTGACCCGACAGGGCCATCACCACGGCGACGCTGGGCGGTTGCGGTAGTGCTGGCTGTGCCCACACCAGGTTGGCCAGACACATGCTGATGGTTATCAGCAACCATGCGTGCCAAGTCAATGGTGATGGCGCGCGCAAAGAGCAAGTGAAATAGTGCATGGGATCAATAGTCCAGACGCAGGTTGACCGAGAAATCGTTCTTGTCATACGAATACAGCTCGGCATTGCTGGTGTTGCGGATGGCGCTGAACTGCGGACGCACCGACAGGCCCTTGCCCATGGTCCAGGTCATGCCTAAGGCAATGTCGTACAGCGACTCATCCCTGGGGATCAGGTACAGGCTGTTGGTGCCCCCGTATTTTGAAAACGTGGCCCCCATGGAGGCATAAGCTCCCATCTTTTCGGCAAAGCTCTTTTGCAGCGTCAGCCGAGGGCCATAAAAACGCCGGTCCCCATCGTCACGTCCGCCAACGCCACGCTCGACACCGTAGGCCCCGGTCAGGCTGAACACCGCGCTGCCGTCCCCCAAAGACGTGAGCCAGCCCGCGGACAGGGTTGTGGTTTGCGTGTTCTGGCTGCTGTAGAGGGGCAACTGGTACTTGGCATCGCTATACGAGCTGCCAAACGAGATCTGGCTGCTGCTGTTCAAGGCCAGGCGCCAATCGATGGTGGCACCCACCGTATCGCGCAGCCGGGCGTTGTTCAAATAGTATTGCCCGGCCGTGAGCCCGCTGCGCAACAGCCAGCCGCCACCGGTGTAGCTCAGGCCGAATCGGGCATCCAGCGTGGCATAACCGGAGTCATAAAACTGCTGGTAGGCGCGCCCGCGGTAGTCACCACCGCCATACAGGCCCCACTGGTTGGTCAACTGGTGGTTGACTTCTCCGCCCAGACCCAGTGTGCTGTAGTTGTCTTGTGTTTTCTGTCCCGTGGGCGGGGCCGGCGCGTACAGGCCGGTGGCAGGCAGGTTGACCGACGCCAGGGCGGTGGCACTGCCGATATTGTTGTCGGAACCCACACCCACTTCGACATAACCGGTGACAAGGGTGCGTTTGTTTTGCGCGCGCGCCTCGGCTGCCTTGGCATACTTTTCCACCGAACTGCGCAGGTCGGGCGGCAGACTCTGCATGGCCAGAACGGATTCGAACTCAATCTTTGCGCGGCCATAGTCGCCCAGCGCGAGATAGGCCCGGCCCATGTCGGCGCGTATGCCAACATAGGCTGGCGCCACTGCCAGAATGCGTTCATAGACAAAGCTGGCCTTGCTCGGGCGGTTGCTCTCCAGCGCCGCGGTGCCCAGCAGGTAGTCATAAACCTGGTCGCCAGCGCCGCTGAGCTCCAGCGGCTCCAGCAGCAGGTAGGCCGTCTCATACTGGCCAGCCTTCAACAGGGACTCGGCCTGCTCCAGCACCACCTGATCGACTTCGGCCCAGGCCCAGGGGCTAAGCAAGGCCATGCAGATACACGCAACGACCCGCTTGGGGCCTGCAAAACCAGTATTCGGGTATGCCATTTCCAAAGTCCTTTCTCAGCCCACCCAGGGGCGGCGGGGCCCGGTAGCACCAAACTTGGGACAAGTATAGAAAGACGCCAGTGGTTTGGGTTGGAAATTTGCCACTGTGGTTTCGCGGGCATAATTTCTGTCGGTTTAATTTGTCAAACCACAGGGAGTAAAAAATAATGAAACTCAGCATCCAATTGCTGGTCGTGTTGGCGCTTGCGTCCCATCCCTACCTTGCAGTCGCTGCCACGCCGGAAGAGCAGCAAAAGGAAATGCAAAAGGCCATTGCGGCCTTGCCCTGGCAAGTTGGCCCGGTCACAGGTTCGGTGTCCGACAAGGCCAGTATCAAGATTGAAAAAGGTGCCGGGCTGCTCGACATGCCCAACAGCGACAAATTTTTGCAGCTCAATGGCAACCCTCCGTCGTCCACCCGCAACATTCTGGCCACCGATGACTGGTTTGCGGCCTTCGACTTTGAACCCTCGGGTTATGTCAAGGACGATGAAACCATTGACGCCGACGCGTTGTTGAAGCAGATCAAGGAAGGCAATGCACGCGGCAATGAAGAACGCCGCAAGCAGGGCTACCCGGAGTTGACCGCCGAGGGCTGGCATGTGCCACCGCACTACGATCCGGCCACCAAACGTCTGGAATGGGCATTGCGCCTGCGCTCCGGAACATCCACGGTCATCAATTACACGGTCCGCATCCTGGGACGCACCGGCGTCGAGAGCGCCATTCTGGTGTCCAGCCCTGAGCGGCTGGATGCCGATATCCAGTCCTTCAAAACCGCACTACAAGGTTTTGACTTCAATGCCGGTGAACGTTATTCCGAGTTCAAGCAGGGTGACCGCATTGCCGAATTCGGCCTGGCGGCCCTGGTCGCGGGTGGCGCAGCTGCGGTGGCTACCAAGACCGGGTTCTGGAAAGTTCTGGTGGGTGTATTTGCCGCATTCTGGAAAGTGATTGCAGCTGGCGCCATTGCATTGGTTATCGGTATCGGAAAATTCTTCGGCAGCAAGAAGACCAACAACTGATGTTGCACCCCGAGTTGATCCTGATGCTGCTGGCGACCGGGATCTATCTGTACGACTCGCTGGTGTTGCTGGAGCGCAATGAGGCCGTGGTGTACCGGGACCTGTGGGGGCAATGGAGCGTGGGCTTTGGCAGTAATGGCTGGAAGATAGGCGCGCGCGAACCCTATTTGCCCAACCCCCTGCTGCCGCATACCGCGCAGTTCAAACTCCAGTGGCAATTGGCGGGGCAGGCTGCCGTACCCAAACGTGGCGCGGCCTTGCGGGATGCAAGCCATTTCTCTGCGCTGACACCGTTTGTACTGGTGGCCGCCTACAGTCTCTTTGTGTTGCTGCCTTTGGGTTTCTTCACCCCATTGGGGTCGACCATGGCCTTGCTGGCCATTGCCAGTCTGTACGGCTGCATGTCGCTGGCGTTGATGCTGGTGTACCGGCGGCGCAAGCAGTTTGGCCTGAGTAATCGGCAGTTTGTTGCGCTGGCCTTTGAGTGCATGGCGTGTATACCGCTGGGTCTGAATCTGGTCAGAAAACTCGCGCGCCTGTCCCCGCAAACGGCAGACCTGAACTACACCGCCACAAGCCTGCTGCCTGAGCACAAGGTAGCGGCTTACCGTGCGGCCTGTGCCATCCGGATCAAGGACGAAATGGACTGCGAGGCCGAGGACAGCCCGCGCATGCAGGCACTGCAGGCCCATCTTGAGAATTTTGCAAAAGAAGAGGTAGCACCATGAGCGGCGTTGAACTCTCGGTCATCATCATCGGTTTGCTGATCGGTTATTGGGTGGTGTCCATGCTGGACAAAAAACCGGAAGCAAAACCCACTACCGAAGTCATGCCCGACGACACTGGCGCCAGCGCCGCTGAGGCAGCACCGGCAACGCCGCCTTGGCATGAGGTGCTGAACGTGTCGGCGTCAGCCAGCCTGGATGAGATCCGCGCCGCCTACAAACTGCATATCAGCCAATACCACCCCGATAAGGTGGCCACGCTGGGCGATGAGCTGCGCGCCTTGGCCGAGCGCAAGACCAAGGAGATTGGCGCCGCCTATGCCGAGGCCTTGCGCGCACACGGCATCGACGAGGCATGAAGTTTCTCGTCGCCCAGTTGCACGATGTCGACGATGCGGAGGGCTTCGGGTCAGTAATGGCGGTGTGAGTAGGGTCACCCGCAAACATGTCCAAATAGGTACACTGATTCGAACGGGGCCAACGGCTGCACTACACAACAGGAGGAAACCATGCTCGGCAAACAAACACTCGCCATGTTGATAGGTTTTGTGGGGGCCTTTGCCACGCTGCCCGTGGCGGCCCAATCCCCACCCGAGGTCACGCTGACGCGTATCGATTGCGGCACCCCGGTGCTCAACGACGTTGGCGCCCGCTTCTCCGACACCTATGCGTATAACGATCTCAAGGTGCTGTTCACCTACAGTTGTTACCTTATAAAGCACGGAAGCGACTACATGTTGTGGGACACGGGGCACGCCATGACGGCCGGCGCGCCGGCGCCCAAGGTCAGCATCGTCGACCAACTGGCGCAGATCCATCTCAAGCCCGAACAGATCAAAGTTGTGGGCATCAGCCACTACCACGGCGACCACACGGGGCAGCTGCCGTCGTTCACCGGCGCAACCGTCTTGATCGGAAAAGGCGACTGGGACGGCATCACCGCGCCCAAGCCCAATGCCGGTGCCAATGTCGCGGCATTCACCCATTGGATCAGCGGTGGCGGCAAGATCGAGGCACTGGTCGGAGACAAAGACGTTTTCGGCGACGGCACCGTAGTTGTCATCAACACCCCCGGCCACACACCGGGTCACCACAGCTTGCTGGTACGGCTGAAGGAAAAGGGCAACGTGCTGCTGACCGGCGACCTGGCTCACTTCCATGAAAACTATGAAAGCAACGGCGTGCCGGTCTTCAACTATCACCGCGCGGAAACACTGGCATCGCTGGACCGGTTCAAGAAAGCGGCTGCCAACCTCAAGGCCACGGTGATCATTCAACATGATGCGCGGGACATCAGCAAACTGCCTGCGTTCCCGGCTTCGGCCAAGTAAGGCTGGAAACGCCAGCAGGGCACCACCATGCATACATTCCAAGGGGCACCTCTACGCAGGACACTGCTGACGGCCATCTGTGTGTTCGCCAGCGTCTGCAGCAGCCTGTCGGTACAGGCCGCCGCGCCGGACTTGCGCAGCCTGCGTCTGCCAGCGGGCTTCCAGATAGAAGTCTTGACCGACGCCGTACCCCACGCGCGGCAAATGGCGCTGGGCGCCTTCAAGGACGGCAAGGGTGTGCTGTACGTGGGCAGCATGGGCGAGGGGAAAGTCTATGCGGTGGAGATAGACCAGGGCCGCGCCGCTGCCGTCCACACCATCGCGTCCGGCTTGCAGATGCCGGTTGGCGTGGCCTGGCGCGATGGGCAGTTGTTTGTTTCTGCGGTCTCGAAAATCTTGCGCTTCGATGGAATTGACGGCCGTCTACGCAATCCACCAACGCCGGTCACCGTCACCAGCGGGTTTCCGACCGACACCCATCACGGCTGGAAGTTCATCGCCTTTGGCCCGGATGGCCTGTTGTATGTGCCGGTCGGCGCTCCCTGCAATGTCTGCGAGCCGGGCGCACGTTACGCCAATATCCAGCGCATGAAGCCCGATGGCAGTGGCCTTGAAACCGTCGCCAGCGGTGTGCGCAATTCGGTTGGCTTCGACTGGAACCCGCGTGACCGCTCGCTCTGGTTCACCGACAACGGCCGTGACTTGCTGGGTGACGACGTGCCCAGCGACGAACTCAACCATGTGGAAAAAACAGGCCAGCACTTCGGCTATCCGTATTGCCACCAGGGTGACCTGCCCGACCCGGAATTTGGCGGCAAACGCCCCTGCGCGGATTTTGTCGCACCGGTTGCCAAGCTTGGCCCCCATGTGGCGGCGCTGGGTATGCGCTTCTATACCGGTCAGCAGTTCCCCGCAGCGTACCGCAATAATATTTTCATCGCCGAACACGGTTCGTGGAACCGCAGTTCAAAAATCGGCTACCGGGTCGTGCGTGTGATGCTCGACGCGCAGGGCAAGCTGCTGGGTCAGGAGACCTTTGTCGACGGCTGGCTGGGCAAGGATGCCGCCGGCAAAGAGATCGTCAGCGGGCGGCCGGTCGACGTACTCACCCTGCCGGATGGCAGCCTGCTCATCAGTGACGACCGGGCCGGCGTCATCTACCGGGTTCGTTACCAGCCTTGAGCGTGTCTGGTGGATCGGTTCGCACCATACATATGCTATTTAATTGATAGCGGTAGTGTTAGGTTTTACGAGGGCTACCGCCTGATTTTTCATTAGAGCAAGTGGAATATACCCAATTTGGGTGTAAACAGGCCGTTGTAGCTGTCTCCATCCCATGAATATGGGGTATTGGCCAGAAGTGTTTGGATCTGGTGCGGCTTGACGACTAATCGCGGCAAACGCTGATAAGCTCACTCTTCACGTCTTTTCTCTCTCTCAGCCCTCCATCTGAATCCCTGCTGCTTCGCGCCGTTTTTGGCCGTCGTATCGGGATACTGATTTCAGACCCACAAACATGTCTACTTTGCCTGCCACTTCGGTTTCTTTGCGCCTGTCTGTCAAACGTTCTTTGCTTTTTGTGGTTGCCATGCTGTTGTGGATGACTGCAACCATAGCCGCGGCCCAGAACTCCGACATTGCCATCACCAACACCGATGCGCCCGATCCGGTGACTGCGGGGAGCAACCTCAGCTATTCGATAACCATTACCAGCAATGGGCCAGTGGACGCCGCCAACGCCTCCTGGACCGACCCCTTGCCGGCTGGAACCACCTTTGTTTCTCTGTCTCCGGTGGCGGGCTGGTCGTGCACCACTCCGGCGGTGGGAGCCGGCGGCACCGTGTCATGCAGCAATGCTCTGATGATTTCGGGTGCCGTTGATGCCTTTACTTTGGTGGTGGCAGTGTTGCCGGCCACCACGTCCGGGACGGTGCTGACGAATACGGCCACGGTTGCAACGACCACCACAGATCCGAACCCCGGAAACAACAGCGCGACGGCCACCACAACGGTCGCAACCTCGGCGGATGTCTCCATCACCATCGTTGATGCGCCGGACCCCGTTGCGGCCGGGGCCAACCTGACTTACTCGGTGGTTGTCAGCAACGCCGGACCCAGCACCGCCACCACAGCGGTATGGAATGGAACGCTGCCCGGTGGCACCACCTTTGTGTCACTGACTACAACGGCGGGTTGGTCTTGCACCACACCGGCGGTTGGCGCCACCGGTGCCATAGCCTGCAACAACGCGTCTCTGGCCATAGGTTCGTCACCCTTCACGTTGACGGTGGCCGTTGCTTCCGCCACGGGTGCGGGCACCGTGTTGTCGCAAACGGTCACAACGTCGTCGGCCACAACGGACCCAACACCCGGCAATAACAGCGCCACGACAACCACCACGACGTCGGCCGCCAGCGCCGACCTGTCCATCACCGTCACGGATTCTCCGGACCCTGTGGCAGCCGGTGCCAATCTGACCTACACGGTGACCGTGGTCAACAATGGACCGAGCCTTGCCAGCACCGCGGCATGGAGCGAAACGCTGCCCACATCCACCAAGTTTGTATCCATCACCGCAGCGGCGGGCTGGACTTGCACCACACCGGTGGTCGGAGCAACCGGAGCAGTGTCGTGCAGCAATGCTTCCCTGGCCGTGGGGTCTTCCGTATTCACGTTGACGGTGGCCGTCAACTCCGCCACGGCTGTAGGCACCGTGCTGTCGAACACCGTGGCGGTGACATCGGTCACGACGGACCCAACGCCCGCCAACAACAGCGCTACCGCCAACACCACGGTGAGCGCAGCGCTGCCTGCCAGCATTCCACTGCTGACTTTCGACATCGCCGGCATGACCGGCGGGTTGCCCCAAATCATCAACATGGCGGCGGGTGACGGCCCGGCCTTCATGGCCGATCTGGTGCGCATTCTGTCCACTGCCTTGGGCCAGACGCTGCAGTTTGTGGAACAAAACGCACAGGGCAGCGTGATTCTGAGCGGCTTCAACGGTGGCAATGTGGCCTTTGTGCCGCACAGCCTGCAAACCGGTGATACACGCGCCGAAGGGGTCTACCCCACCGGCAACGGCCAGTACCAGATCGTGCGCAACGGCCAGTCATTGGTCATTGCCCCGGCGCTTGTCCGTCTGGATCAGTTGACCGCCCTGCTGCCTGGCGTGGTTGGCACGCTGAAAGACAGCGGCCTTATCGTCGCAACCCAGAATGGCGTGACCTATGTGCTGCAGCCCGGCGTGGCCGTTCAATTGGATACTGCCACCGGCACCGCACGGCTGGCCATGGGCAGCGACGGTTACTTCCACTTCATTGACACGCTGGGCAACAACCAGGTGCTGTACCCGGCCTTTGCCGAACCAGCCACCTTGCGCAGTGTTTTGCTTGGCATGGATGCGAACGCCACACTGAACATTCAGATGGATGCCACGGCGCGCATCACCCTGAACGGGCAGAGCAGCACCCTGGTGCCTGATCTGATCTTGGGTAGCGTACCGACCGACCGGGTCGGGCAGAGCGCCTGGGCAGAGAGCGCAACGCGTTACCGCTTGCTCAACACAGTGACCGCTCCGGCCAACCAGACGACGCAGGGTTTTGGCGTAAGGCAATAGGGCGCTTGTTGTGCGATTGACCGGCTTGGTGGCTGGTCAACGATGGTTAAAGTCAAACGATCTGATAACCAAGAGCGAGAACATGCGACTAGAAATGAACCCCCACGCGCCGCCCATGCAGGGCGAGCAAGAGCTGATTGACAGCCTCATGCAATTGAACAAGCGGGGGGATACGGAGCCGGTCGACTTCATTGGGGCCGAGAGCGCAGAAGGTCAACTGAGATTGCGCATCACGTGCCACACGGAATCCGAGAGCGCCGGGGTCACCCGACTGCTGGAAAATCGCGGCCTATTGGATGCGGGCATTTCCGAAGAGGCGGACGAGGATGGGAATATATCGATCGGCGCCAGCGACGTGGAACTGCCGAATGGCCTGACGACTTGGTTCGTCGTCAAGCGGAGCTCTTGAGATACAAGGGCCTGTTGGCGGACGCAGTTACTTCAGAACAACAGTCTAGCCCGCACAAACTGGACTGTCTACATGCTTCAACTAACAAATGCAATCAAAGGCGAACTGCACCTACTTGCCAATACCTTTGCACGACGGCATCACAACAAAATGATTGCTCATTTCTTTCCGTCCACATCCGTCTTAGAAGCTTCAAGTTTTTTCATCAACCCAAGTATCAACTCCTGGACGTTGACTGGGTAGGACTCACTGTTGACGTTGGGCGGTTCACGCCCAGAAAAAAGCTTGGAGGCAACATCGGACTTAATTTTGTGTTGAACATCGTCTGGTAGCGAAGCCAAGTAAGGAGTAATGGCCTTTAAGTCAAGTGATGTTTGGAGGTGCTGGTAGTGCTGTGCTCTATGCTTACTAGATTCTCGCGCAAGGTACGCTGCAGGTGCAGAAATCAGAAATGCCAGTACAACCCGAAATATGGACTTTTCCAGTTGAAATCCCACACCAACGGACTCCCAAAAGGAATAGCCCAAAAGCAAGATTATGAACGCCATGCAAAATAATGCCCCCCATCTGAGCGAGTCTGCAGTGCTCTTCTCGGCTTCGGCACTCTGCCCATAGTCCCCAGCAATCACGCGTCCAGCCACGTGACCCAATATCGAATCGATCTGTTCTTCCTTTGACCGAAGTTCCGAAAAAGTTCGCTGTGCCGCTTTGTCAATATCCGTCAAGGAAATAAGCGCTTTCTCTTCAGCTTGTTGTAGCCTCGCTTCGAGTAATTCAAGCCGTCGCTCATTCTCATTGAGACTAATTTTGACCCGCTCATCATGCTTTTCTTGTTCAGCCACAAATTGGTCAATCCGTTGGAGAACCGCTGCAGGAATAGACGCTGGCGCTGGTATTTTGTGAACGGGAGGTGCCCCAAGTGGCTGATAGTTGCTCGGGTCATCCCTTGCTCTTGTCTTGATCTCGTTCGCTAACACACCGATGGCGGCACCTAAAGCCCTAGCATCTTCATCGAGGTTTTCCAAGCTAGCTGCATTTTGCGACGTTGCGATCCCATAGGTTGCAACAGTACTTGCCGAGCCAACTACTTTGTCGTGGTCCTCGCCATCCCTGCCATGAAGATACGTTTGGTAGCGATCATGAAAGCTGGTTAAAACGTCCCGTAATCCCTTAGATACGGGTGTTTCCGATAAACGTTCCTGAAACTTAATGACCAGTGAATGCAGTTCACTGACCTTTTCGTCTAATTGCTGGCGAAAATCTTCCATGCACTGTTTTCCTTCGTTCGTTGGGACGTATGCGATAACTGTTGTCTGGTACGCGTGGCACGCATCACGCTGCGTCCATCAACGGAAGGGAACTGAGCGCGTTGATAAGTATCACTTCATCTTTTTCGCAATTGTTCGAAGTTTCTCAAGTTCGTCAACGATAGTTCTGGGTCTGCTTTCCCATCTGCATCGAAATCAGGCCGAAGGCCTGCGGTGCCGAGCAAGCTATCCAATCTATGCACATAGATGGCGTTGATAAATGCCTTGTCCGGATTAACATTTGGTTGAATAAGCTTCGCGATGCATGCCTTGATAGCGAGCTCAATGGCGTAGCCAGACAAATAGTTGCAGCGGAACAGCGGTTGGCCTGCAATAGGAAGACCGCATCTTCTAACCGTAAGACAGCAAGCCTCTCCAAATCACTCTTAGTCATCATGGTAAAGTCCTTGCCGTCCGTTCAACTCAGTTCCTTGTCGAGGTCTAGGAGGTGCCGTTTCATTGCGCCAACTAACGCTGACAAATCCAGCGTACTTTGCGCAGGCGAATCCAGATATGACCCCAGAAGCTCATTCACCTCGGCAGATCCGAAAAGCCTCACTTGGGAAAATGTGGTTCCGAGAGTCCCACGGTCGGGACTTGCTCGTTTGCTCATATTGAAAACAACATTCAGTGCAAATTCGTAAGTGCTCCGTACACGCTCATTGTGTTGTTGAGAGGTGGCGCGCAAAAACGTCCTGTACTCGCGTTTCGAGGTCGCCCAAGCTGTTATGACGGTGCCAACCACACCAATGACACCGCCAATGGCAGCGCCAACGAGAGCGGACACAGTGGGATCGAGGATGGTGGCCATTGATACTCAGTGAATAGTGTTTAGCGTAGGTGACCATATCCTAAATCTGGAAATGTCGATAGCAAAAAATCGAGGCGGTAACCGACATACTAATTATGCTTGCTCATCCATACGGAAAACCGGTTGAACCTTGACGGCCCGAATGGTTATTGGAGCGGGAATGCCCAGGCTTCAAAACACGGTAGACAGCACGTTTGACAGTCGAGGGATGACAATCAAATGGCTATCGCCAAGGAATGCAACGTGTACCACCGCGACCGGTACGACTTCACGATATCGGCTTCAACATCAGGATCAAGCGACCGAGGCCGACCGCAATGCACGCCGCGTTCCATGGCTGCATTCTGCCCGGCCATGCACCGCTCGCGAATAATGCCGCGCTCGAACTCAGCAAGTGCGCCCAGCATACGAAGCATCATGCGACCGGCACTGTGGACTACCGTGAGCAGAACTAAACTGCAGGCATGAAATTCCGCCATGCCGCCATCTTTCTGATCGCACTAAACACTGTGGGTCACGCGCAAGTACACAAATGCCCAAACGGCATGTACACAGACAAGGCCTGCCCAGACGGCAGCACTGGCAGCGAGATAAAGCTACCCGCAGCAGGCATGGCCACAAAAATACAATTTGTTTCTCACTTGGAAACCTACCCAGTCCACGGCAGAACATGGCCAGAGGTATATGCCAACATGATGCGAAACGGACCCTACACCGCGTGGGCACGCTGGAATGTAAAAACGAGTTATTCCAAAAAACAGTCGCAAGAAACCTGTTCGATTGAAGACCTAACCATAACAATCGACGGAACCATACGCATGCCAGAGTGGCAGCAACGAAGCAGCGCGGCGCCTAAGGATCGAAAGGGTTGGGACGATAGCTACGCCGTGCTAAGAATACATGAGGAAGGTCACATAGACCACGGCAAAGCGCTTGCAATACTGCTCAGAGAAAAAATAGCTGGAATAGGTCGCCAGCCCTGCACCCAGATAGACAGCATCGCTAAAGCCGCGCAATCGCAACTCACGGAGCGTTTGCAAAAGAGCGATGAAGACTACGACCGATTCACAAACCATGGGTTGAAGCAATTCAACCCCGACTAGCGTCAACACGTTGATGACCGCGTCAGGTCAGTGGGTGTCAGTGCATCTCAAGCCAAACGGTGGGTAGGTAGAAAGGTGGGTAGAAGGTCCCAACTGCCCGGGAGCCCTTGAGGAACAAGGCCGGGTGGCAGAAGCTGTTACTTCAGAACAACAGTGTGGTCCGAGCAATAGGAGCTTACTTTCAAGACGTTGCGGCAACTACCGCTTAGACGCATTGCTGACTTTCGGGGCGCTCCGAAACAGCCACAACTTAAAAAAATAACCGGACCACGACCCTTTACGGCGAAGCCGCCTCCTGCAGGTGTGGGACCAAGTCGATTTGCATTTTAAATTGCACCGACGCTCTTAAGAAATATTAGCACTTCAGTCGCGCCGGCAAACGCAAATGAGAAGGTGATAAATAGAGCAAGCGCCCTGCGCTGCGGCTTGAACCATTGATTCCAAGCTGCGAATAGGTCTGCGGCAATCAGCTCTCCATCCACAAACGCTTTCGCCTTAATTTCGTTTAAGTTGGCACTGAAATCAATTCGAATTGTGTGTCCGTGGACTTCAAATTGGCGCACGACCTTTGGCTTCAGACTCCAGTGTTCATGAGCCAGCTTGCCATCCACGAAATAGCGTTCAGCGCCTAGGTAACCGCAAACGACGCGAGCTTCGTGCTCGTTGTTTGAACCAAAATGGAAGGTCGCTGTGGGCATGTGCAATTTAAGGTGATGGATGCCGCACAACCTGCGGACTGATCTTAACTATAGCCCATTGGAATACCCACCTGAACGCTGATTCACGATCCGTTGAGTCTTCCGAACGCGTCACTCAAGCGAAGAATGCCCGGGTTTAAAAACGCGGTAAACAGCACGCTTAACGGTAGATGGATGGCAGTCAAATACAAACACAAACGCAAGGGAATCCAACGTCTACCAACACGACCGATACAACCTCACGATATCAGCCTCTACCTCTGGGCCTAGAGCCAAGGCAAACCGGACGCAACACGCGCTATACGCGGCATTGCAGAAGCGAGACGTAGATTACGACTACCGCACTGATCACGGACTGCGGCAATTTAACCCCCGTTAACGTTTTCTAAGCAACTGCGACCGCACCAGCTTGGTGACGACCTCCGAGCGCGTGAGATTTTTGAAGCGCATGTATTCCTAAACACCGTCCATCACATCACGCGGCAGGTCCACCGAGAAGGCGATCGGTACGTGTCGCACGTGATAGGCAGCAACGCGGGCGGCCTCGTTTTCGTACACCTTTTGACGGGACATGAGCTATTGGACAAGGCATTGGCCGTACAGCCATCGGCGAAAGCATGGTGCGACAAGCTCGGATTGTCACGAAACACACTTGCAGTTGGAAAATTCAGGGGCCGACTAAGCCCCGCCATTGCTGGGGGTCTTGCTATGGAATTAGGAGAGAACCCAGAGCACTGGATTGCCATCGCGGCACTAGAAGCAGAGCCGGAAAGTACGCTATTGCAGCGTCTTAAAAAGAGCCAGGAGAAGTGGCGGAAGCTGTGAGATTCGAACTCACGGAGGACTCACATCCTCGCCGGTTTTCAAGACCGGTGCCTTAAACCGCTCGGCCAAGCTTCCAGAGGGCCGTATTCTAACCTGCTGCGGGCCGGGGTGGTGCCGGCCCCCGCGGTTCAGAAAACGCATTGCCGAATTGCACAAATTTGGCGATGATGGCCCCCATGCTTGCGGACAAGGCAGGAGGTGCCCGCAGAGGTAGCGTCCGCATGTGACAAAAATACGAAAAAAGAAGAGCGAATTCACAAGGGAGTTCACATACATATGGTTTCTCAACCCGTAGTGTCCACAGAGCGGCGCGGTTCACCCCGGCCCGATGCGGAAGCGGCGCGCTTGGCCGCGGCGGACAAGAAGTTCGCACTACTGGTTCAGTTCAACTGGGCCGTGGTGTTCTTTTCGGCGTTCTACGTGTTTGTCAGTTGGGCGATTGATTTCGCGCCTGGCATGTACATCATGGCCCTCAACGGCCTGCTGCTGTTGGCCAACCTGCTGTACATCGCCAAAGGCGGCAGCTATCTGGCGGCGGCCAATGTTTACCTGTGTACCAATACCCTGGTCGCCGTGGCGGGGTGCACTTACTTCTCGGGCGGCCTGTATTCGCCGGTGATCCCGTGGTTTGCGTTTGGGCCGGTAACCGCGACGCTGATGCTGGGCTTCAACCGCAACACGATTTTTTGGCTCTTCGTCAATTCGGCCTGTGTCTTGGCCTTTGGCGTTGTGGGCATGCTGGGCGTGGAATTGCCCATGCACTTCAACAAGGAATACTCCGGCTTCTTCTTTGCGGCCTGCCAGATTGGCCTGGTGTTCACGCTGTTGATACACACGCGGATTTTTGATTCGGAAAAGAACCGCGCGTTGGGCGAGGTCGAAACCAAGAACGTGGAGTTGCACACGGCGCTGCGCGACACGGCGCAGGCACGCCAAAAGGCGGAAGCCGCCACGGCCACCAAGTCTGCATTTCTGGCCAATATGAGCCACGAGATACGCACGCCGATGAACGCCATCATTGGCATGTGCCATCTGGCGCTGAAGACCGATCTGACGCCACGCCAACGCGACTACCTGCACAAGGCCCAGCAGTCCAGCCAGCACCTGCTGGCCATCATCAATGACATTCTGGAATTGTCCAAGGTCGAGGCCGCCAAGCTGGAACTGGAAATCAGCGCATTCAGCCTGGAGCGCTTGCTGATCAAGGTGGCCGACCTGCTGGGAGACAAGGCCGAGAGCAAGGGGCTGGAACTGCTGTTCGACGTGGGCCGCGATGTGCCTGACTCCCTCAAGGGTGACGCGCTGCGCCTGAGCCAGATGCTGATCAACTACGCCAGCAATGCGCTGAAATTCACCGACGCGGGCGAGATCGACATCCTGGTGCGGCTGCAGGACCAGACCGACACACGTGTGGTGCTGCGCTTCGAAGTGCGGGACACCGGCATTGGCCTGTCGGAGGATCAGATAGGCAACCTGTTCCATAGTTTTCAGCAGGCCGATGTGTCCACCACGCGCAAATACGGCGGCACCGGTTTGGGTTTGTCCATCACCAAGGTCCTGGCCCAGCAAATGGGCGGCGACGTGGGCGTGAGCAGTATTCCCGGCAAGGGCTCCACGTTCTGGTTTACCGTGGACCTGGAACTCGGCAGCCGCAATACACGCAGGCTGGAGCTGCAGAACGACATGCGCGGGCGGCGGGTGCTGGTGGTGGACGATGTGGAAAACACGCGCCAGGTGTTGTCCGAAATGCTGAGCTGGATGAGTTTTGTTTCAGGCATGGCCGACACCGGCGAGGCTGCGCTGCAGGAGGTCGCACGGGCCGACGCAGCGGGGCAGGCCTATGACGTGGTACTGCTGGACTGGAACATGCCCGGCATGGATGGTGCGGAGACCGCGCGGCGTTTGCAGGCACTGCCGTTGGCACGTTTTCCCAAGCTGGTGGCGCTGACCCACCACCATGGCACGGAGATGGGTGCGGCGGTCGGCTCAGCGGATGCGCTGCAGATAGGCGCAACCCTGGGCAAGCCCGTGGCCCCCTCCAAACTGTTTGATACCTTGATGGAGCTGCTGGCGGGCAGCTTGCACACGTTGGGGGTCAAGTCGGTTGCCCCGGGCGGCGTACTTCCGATCGCATTGCAAAACGTTCGTGGCGCTCGTATTTTGTTGGCCGAGGACAATGCACTGAACCAGCAGGTGGCCAGCGAACTATTGCGCGATGCCGGCTTTACGGTTGACATCGCGGACGACGGCCGCATCGCCTGCGACATGGCCATTGCGGCTTGTGCATCAGACCAAACCTATGACGTGATTCTGATGGACATGCAGATGCCGGGCATGGATGGCCTGGAGGCCACACGCCGCATACGCGCCAGCCATCAGGGCGACGCCGTACCCATTGTGGCCATGACCGCCAATGCCATGGCGTCTGACAAAGAGAAGTGTTTGGCCGCCGGCATGGTGGACTTTGTGACCAAACCCATTGATCCTGACGAGTTGTTCCGCGTGTTGCTGTGCTGGATACCGCCACGCAGCCAGGCCGATCAGTCAACGCCGCCAAGCACGTCGTTGGTGGTGGGTACGCTGCCGGATTCAGCGGATGCGCTGCCCGCTTTTGTCGAGGGCCTGGACCAGGCGGCGGGCCTGCGCCGCGTCATGGGCAAGCACCACCGTTACCTGGCCATGCTCAGGGGTTTTGTAGACAGCCAGGCCGATGTGCCGCGAGCCATAACCCAAGCCATGGCTACGCAAGACTTGCCAACAGCGACACGGCTTGCACATACGCTCAAGGGCCTGGCCGGCAATATTGCGGCGGCCGAGGTGGTGCGCACCGCAGCCGCCATGGAGCAGGCACTGCGCAGCCGCGCAGGGGCGGACGTGCGATCAGCCTTGTTGCAGACCCTGTCATCGGCGCTGGCCATCCAGGTTGCGGCCATACACAAGGCCTTGCCGCAGGACCCCAACCACGCCGCCATCGTTCCTGCCGCCAGCGTGGACCCCCACCGTCTGCGGGATTTGTGCCAGCAACTGGAAACGCTGCTGAACAACGACGACGGCAATGCCGAGCGTCTGGTTGCGGAACACACAGCGCTGTTCCGGGCCGCATTTGCGTCGCACTTTGTGGCGCTGCAGGCCGCCGTCAATGCCTTCGACAGCGAGCAGGCACTCACCGTGCTAAAAGAAGCCATGGCGCTGCAGAACGTGGAGAGCGTGCAGTGAAACCTGGGGCTTGAGCCAGCGGACTGTCATATAGTCCCGGGCATACATACACATATGCTCTGGCTCAAACAGTACCGCAAAGAACTAGTGGCAGGCGACATCAGCGCGGGCGTCATCGTCGCGCTGATGCTGATCCCGCAGGGCATGGCCTATGCGATGGTGGCCGGTTTGCCGCCGGTGACCGGGCTTTATGCCAGCCTGTTGCCCGCCGTGGCTTACGCGCTGTTTGGCAGCAGCATGGTGCAGTCCGTGGGGCCCATGGCCATCACGTCGCTGATGGTGGGCACGGCCATTGGTGCGCTGGCTCCAGCCGGCAGCCCGTTGTATGGGGTGCTGTCACAGCAACTGGCGCTGGTGGCCGGTGTTGTTCTGTTTTTGTGTGGTGTGTTGCGCCTGGGCTTTTTGTCGGCCTTCTTCAGCCGTCCGGTCATGAGCGGTTTTACCAGCGGTGCGGCGGTGGTCATTGCCGTGGGGCAACTCAAACCCTTGCTGGGGCTTTCCGCGCTCGGCTGGTCGTCGGTTTCGGCCATCCATGTCCCCAGCGCCGCAGTGGGCGTGGCGGCCTTGCTGTTGTTGGTGTTGGCGCGATATGTGTTGCCGCCGCTGTTGAAGCCAGTGGGTGGCTGGGTGGCGGATATCCTGCCCAAGCTGGCGCCTATTTTTGTGATCGTTGGTGCGACTGTTGCCGTGGGTATGCTGGGGTTGGACCGCGCTGGCGTGCAGACCGTGGGCCAGATTCCTGCCGGCCTTCCGGCCATTGGTTTGTTGGTGTCGTTCGAGCACTGGCGCAGCCTGCTGTTGCCGGCGCTGGTTATCGGCTTCATGGTGTTTCTGGCCAGCCAGTCGGCGGCGCAAACGCTGGCCCAAAAACGCGGTGAACGTATCGACACCAACCGCGAGTTGCTGGGCCTGGGCGCGGCGAATCTGGCGAGTGCGGTCAGCGGTGGTTTTGTGGTGACCGGCAGCATTTCACGCTCCGCCGTCAACTACGCGGCGGGTGCCAATACACCGCTGGCCAGCCTGTTCTCTGCGGGCCTGATTGCGGTTGCGCTGTGTGTGCCGAATGCCTGGTTGTCGCTCATCCCCTTGCCGGCCATGGCCGCCACCATCGTCATCGCGGTGCTGGGCATGGTTGATTTTTCCACTTTGTCCGAATCGTGGCGCCATGACCGCAGCGACGCGGCCACGCTGGTGGCCACCACGGCCGGTGTACTGGTCCTGGGTGTGGAAGAGGGCGTGCTGATGGGTGTTGTGTTGTCCTTCGCGTCCCTGATCTGGCGCAGCAGCCATCCGCACATCGCTATCGTTGGGCGGCTGCCCGGCACCGAACACTTTCGCAACGAGGCACGCTACACCGTGGAGACGCTTCCCGACGTGCTGATGTTGCGCATCGATTCCGACCTGGTGTTCAACAACACCGACGGTGTGATCAGCCGCATCGAACACGAACTGCTGGCGCGGCCGGAGGTGCTCCACCTGGTGCTGGTGTTATCGGCCGTCAATATGGTGGACACCACGGCCTTGCTGGCACTGAACGAGCTGAACAAACATATGCGCGAGCAAAAACGCTGTTTGCATCTGTGCGAGGTCAAGGGCCCGGTCATGGACCGGCTCAAACACAGCAAGCTCTTGGGCAAGGATTTGACCGGACAGGTTTTTCTGAGTGCGGCCCAGGCTTATGCATATCTGTCCGGCGAGGGGGATATCTAAACCAACATGCCTTTGGACTCGATGAAGGCAATCACTTCCTTCAAACCGACCTGTGTTTTCAGGTTGGTCATCACAAACGGTTTCAAACCCTTGGGCGTGGTGCGCATGCGTATCGTGTCTGCTTCCATCACCGCCAGGTCGGCACCCACATAGGGCGCCAGATCGGTCTTGTTGATGACAAACATATCGCTCTTGGTGATGCCGGGACCGCCCTTGCGCGGGATCTTTTCACCGGCTGCCACGTCGATGACGTAGATGGTCAGGTCCGAGAGTTCAGGGCTGAAGGTGGCGGCCAGGTTGTCGCCGCCGCTCTCGATGAACACGATGTCGGCATCCGGAAACTCCACCAGCATGCGGTCAATGGCTTCGAGGTTGATGGACGCGTCTTCGCGGATGGCGGTGTGCGGGCAGCCACCGGTCTCCACACCCATGATGCGTTCGGCCGGCAGCGCGCCGCTGACGGTCAGGATGCGCTGGTCTTCCTTGGTGTAGATGTCGTTGGTGATGGCCACCAGGTCGTATTGCGCGCGCATGGCCTTGCACAACATCTCCAGCAAGGTGGTCTTGCCGGAGCCAACGGGCCCGCCTATGCCCACCCGCAAGGGGGGCAGCTTTTTGGTACGGTTGGCGATATGGTGCAGGTTGGACATATTTGCTATTAAAAGTAGAGCGTTACTGTGAGGTTTTACGAGGGCTAGGAGCGAAAAAGCCTTGAGTACTGCACCTCGTGCTGGCTGCTCAGGATGGCCAGCATGGGAGCAAAGGCCTGGCGCTTGTCGTCGGTGACCGTTAATGCGTGGTCTATGGCAGCGGGGATCTCGGCCGTCAGCTTGGAGAGGATGCGCTGGCCGGCGCTCTGGCCCAAGGGCACGGATTTGATCGCGGCCTGCACCATGTTTTCTGCCCAACCAAAGGCATAGGCCAATAGGCAGTCGCGCAGCGGCGCTTGGGTGGCGCTGGCCGCCAATGCAAAGGCTATGGGGTAGGTGGGCTGTTGTTGTGCCAGCACGGCAATTTGGGCCGGTGTGGCCGTCGTGTGGTTGCGCAGCCACTCCAGCAGCGAGCGGCCCATTTGCTCCGACTGCTGGCGCAACTCGCTGCTCTCGCGGGTTTGTAACACCCAGGCATTCAGTGTGGCAATGCGGGTGTGGTCTTCGGCGCGCCAGGCGCTGATGGCCTGTGCCACAGCGGGCAGGTCGGATCGGCTCAGGCTCAAATGCAGTTGGTCCACCAGCCATGCCGATGCATCCGCTTCGGTGGCGGCCCGCTCCGTGTCCACGGCAGCCTCCAGGCACTCCGAGTACGAGAATCCGCCAATGGGCAAGGCCGGTGAGGCCAGCCACATCAGCTGCATCAGGCTGGAGTCGAGCATGTGCGCAGTGGCCTAGTGGTCGTGACCGCAGCCTGGGCCGTGCACGTGGGGTTTTGTGGCGGCGGCCGTTGCAATCGGGATGGACGCCAGTTTTTTGCTGGCGGAGGGTTTGGCTTCGCCGTGTGCGTGGTTGTGTCCATGCTCCTGCTCGTGGTGTGCATGGGTATGTCCGTGCTCATGGCCGGCGTGTGCGTGACCACCTGAGGCGTAGGCGCCGTTCTCCGGCTCAAACGCTTCGTCCACCGCGTTCACGATCAGGTGCATGGCGCGCAGCATGTCGGCCAGCACATGGTCGGGTTCAATCTTCAGGTGGTCGGGCTTGAGTTCAATCGGCACATGCCGGTTGCCCAGATGGTAGGCCGCGCGTATCAGGTCATAGGGCGAACCGTGTTCCGTGCAGTGTGTGATCTTCAGCACCGCTTGTGGCGCGGCAATCACCTTGATCAATGAGCCGTCTTCGGCCACCAGAACATCACCACCCCGCACTGCAGTGCCGCGTGGCAGGAAAACGCCGATCTGGCGGCCTGTGGAATCGGTCGCATCGAAGCGGCTTTTCTGGCGCACGTCCCAGTCGAGTTCGACGGTGGATGCGCGTTTCAGCAGGACGGGGGCGAGGCCCTGGGCCTGGGGTAGGAGTTTGTTGACGGTCAGCATCTTCAAGTAGTGGTGAGGCTAGCGCAGGCTTCAATGGTTGTCATCGAAGTGATAAGGACCGAGAATACTCTTCTTGCGCACTGAGAAAGTTCACCATGATCAGTCTAGAGATAGTTGAAATCGGCGACGGCTTGGGCATCATCCTTCCGAATGAAATTCTTCCAGCCTTCAAAGATGTGAAAGACGGCATGGTGTTCCTGACGGAAACGAGCAACGGATTCACACTGACTGCGGTTGATCTTAATGCTGCTCCGGCGGATTCATCCTCACAATAGTTCTGCGAAGGCGGGAGCCTATTCAAAACAAGAAGTACCGCTGCGCCATCGGCAGACTGACGGCCGGCTCACACGTCAGCAATTGCCCATCCGCCCGCACGCTGTAGGTCTGCGCATCAATCTCCATGGTGGGTAAATAACTGTTGTGCACCATGTGCTGCTTGCGCACACCGCGGATGTTCTTGACCGCACTGAGCGTCTTGGCAAGGCCGAAGCGTTCCTTGATGCCTGCGTTTAATCCGGCTTGCGATACAAACGTCAGCGAGCCACGCGCCAGTGCACCACCAAAGGAGCCAAACATGGGGCGGTAGTGCACCGGTTGGGGCGTCGGGATTGACGCGTTGGGGTCACCCATGGCGGCCATGGAGATGAAACCACCTTTCAGAATCAAGGCCGGTTTGACGCCAAAAAATGCCGGTTTCCAGACCACCAGATCGGCCCACTTGCCGACTTCGATACTGCCGACCTCGTGGCTGATGCCGTGGGCAATCGCCGGGTTGATGGTGTACTTGGCGATGTAGCGTTTGGCGCGGAAGTTGTCGTTGCGTGAATCCCGTTCAACCTGAGCTTGTCGAAGGTCGGGGCTATCCTTCGACGAGCTCAGGACGAACGGGTCAGGGGCTAACCAGCCGCGCTGCGCCTTCATCTTGTGCGCCGTCTGCCACGTGCGGATGATGACTTCACCCACGCGTCCCATGGCCTGGCTGTCGCTGCTCATCATGCTGATGGCGCCCAGGTCGTGCAGTATGTCCTCGGCGGCGATCGTTTCCTTGCGGATGCGGCTTTCGGCAAAGGCCAGGTCTTCGGCAATGCCGGCGTCCAGGTGGTGGCAGACCATCAGCATGTCCACATGTTCGTCCAACGTGTTGACCGTGTAGGGCATGGTCGGGTTGGTGGAGCTGGGCAGGAAGTTGTCCTGGCCCACCACACGCAGGATGTCGGGCGCGTGTCCTCCCCCCGCGCCTTCGGTGTGGAATGCGCACAGGCCGCGGCCCTTGGTCGCGGCGATGGTGTCTTCCACAAAGCCGCTTTCGTTCAAGGTGTCGGAGTGGATGGCCACTTGGGTGTCGGTTGCGTCCGCCACATCCAGGCAGTTGCTGATGGCGGCCGGGGTCGTGCCCCAGTCTTCGTGCAGCTTCAAGCCGATAACACCGGCGTTGACCTGTTCGTGCAACGCGGCGGGCAATGACGCATTGCCCTTGCCCAGAAAACCCAGGTTCATCGGAAACGCGTCCGCCGCCTGCAGCATACGTTCGATATTCCAGGGGCCCGGTGTGCAGGTGGTGGCAAAGGTGCCGGTGGCCGGGCCGGTGCCGCCGCCCAGCATCGTGGTCACGCCGCTGGCGGCGGCTTCTTCGATCTGCTGCGGGCAGATGAAGTGGATGTGTGAATCAATGCCACCGGCGGTGACGATGTTGCCTTCGCAAGAAATGACCTCGGTGCCGGGTCCGATGATGATGTCCACGCCGGGCTGCGTGTCCGGGTTGCCGGCCTTGCCGATGGCGACAATACGCCCGCCCTTCAAACCAATGTCGGCCTTGACGATGCCCCAGTGGTCGATGATTAGCGCATTGGTCATCACGCAGTCCACAGCCCCCTCGGCCCGCATGCGCTGCGACTGCGCCATGCCGTCGCGGATCGTCTTGCCGCCGCCAAACTTCACCTCTTCGCCGTAACTGCCGGCGGCCAGCGTGTAGTCTTTTTCGACTTCGACAGTCAAGCCGGTGTCAGCCAGGCGGACTCGGTCACCCACCGTGGGGCCAAAAATTTCCGCATAGGCGCGGCGTCCAATCGTTGCCATGGAATGTCCTTAACTCAAATGGGGAACACCGCAGCCAACACTGGCCGTGGTCGCTGGGGGTGTGGAAGCGGCAGGGTGCTGCGGCGCGGCGAACAGATCACGCAAGGTACCGAGCGCCAAAGCCAGCAGGGCGGCGGCGCACAGCCGGTACGTGAATCGGGCCCAGCGCTGGCCCGCACGGCGAAACAGTTGGTCGACCAAGGCCGCGCATACAAAGCACCACACGGCGGATGCCGCCATAAACCCGGAGAAGAAAATGCCGTAGTCGCCGATTGTGGGTTGGGTCACGCCCACTGCGCCCAAGGCGCTGCCAAGGGCTGCCCAGTAGGCAATGTTCTGTGGGTTGGACAGTGACAGCGCCATGCCCTTGCGTAGCGCCATCCGTGTGTTGGTGCGAAGTTTGGTATCGATGGCATGCTCCACCTTGGATGCTTGCCAACTGTCCCACGACAGGTACAACAAATACGCGGCACCGGCTACACCCACTGGCCAGCGCAGGCTGTCCATTTGCAGTGCAAAACCGGTACCTGCCAGGCCCAGCACGGCCCAACTGGCGTCGCCCACCAGCGAGCCTACCTGCACAGCGAAGGCCGCGCGATATCCGCCTTGCACACCTTGGCGCAGGGTCTCGGCAAACACGGCGCCTGGCGCGGCGTTGAATACCAGCCCTAAGCCAAACGCTGTGATGAAAAGGGCCAACATGTGCAGTACTGCCTCAGGCCTTGGCGCCCAGCGCGCCCTGGGTCAGGCCGCGAAAGCCATAGACGACACGGTCGCCGGAAAAATCCACCAGCTCTACCGTGCGTTGCTGCCCGGGCTCGAAGCGCACCGCCGAGCCGGACGCGATGTTCAACCGCATGCCCTGTGCCGCCGCGCGGTCAAAGCCCAAGGCGCCATTGGTCTCGGCAAAGTGGTAGTGTGATCCGACCTGGATGGGGCGGTCGGCCGTGTTCTGCACGACCACGGTGATCGTGCGGCGGCCCGCGTTGAGCACATGCTCGGGGCCGTCGTCGGGAATGATTTCGCCAGGGATCATGGTGTTCTCACTTTCCTTTGCGTGAAATCCAGATGGCCGTAGCGGACAGCGCGCCCACGACGACAAACCCCCACACATCGGTGGCATGCCAATGGCTGCCCGCCAGGCCGTGACCATCGTGGGCAAATGCGCCGCTAGCCCTCGTCAACATTACGTAGGTAGCTAGTAAAACAATAGCGTTATGAAGTCGGCTGTGCATGGTGGCTCCAAGGAACGAGGGGGTTCAGACAATGGGTTGATGAACGGTGACCAGCTTGGTGCCGTCGGGGAAGGTGGCTTCCACCTGGATGTCGGGAATCATCTCGGCAATGCCCTCCATGACATCGGCGCGGGTCAACACGGTGCGACCCTCGCTCATCAGCTGGGCCACGGTTTTGCCGTCGCGCGCGCCTTCCATGACGGCAGCGCTGATCAGGGCCATGGCTTCGGGGTAATTGAGCTTGAGCCCACGCGCCTTGCGCCGTTCGGCCAACAGGGCGGCGGTGAAGAGCAGCAGTTTGTCTTTCTCTCGGGGTGTGAGTTCCATGGCGCTCTCGGGTGGTGTCAGAGGAGGTTCGGGGATTATTAGGCAATATCCGTGCCCTGCAAGTTTGCCGCATACGCCAAATGCCGGATGCCGCTGGTATGCGCCCGCAGCAGGCATAAAGTCACCATGGCATGGAATCTGCACCATGCCGGTGTGTCACCCGAAGCCGATCTCCCCCCACAACCCGCTGCCCCCCTGCAACGGGTGGTCAAGATTCGCCGGGACTACAACAACTGGGTAGCCAGCGAGACCATGGAAGACTACGCGCTGCGTTTCACGCCGCAGCGGTTTCGCAAGTGGTCCGAATGGCGCGTTGCCAATACCGCCTTTGGCGCGGCCTCCTTTCTGGTGCTGGAGGCGGTGGGCGCCACACTGCTGGTGCAATACGGCTTTGTGAACGCCTTCTGGGCGATTCTGGTGACCGGGCTGGTGATTTTTCTGGCCGGCCTGCCCATCAGCGTCTACGCCTCGCGCTACGGCGTGGATATGGACCTGCTCACCCGCGGCGCCGGCTTTGGTTACATTGGTTCCACGATCACGTCGCTGATCTACGCCACGTTCACCTTCATCTTCTTCGCGCTGGAGGCGGCCATCATGGCCTACGCGCTGGAGCTGGCGCTGGACATCCCGCCGAGTTGGGGCTATCTGATCTGTGCGCTGGTGGTCATACCCCTGGTGACGCATGGTGTGTCCGCCATCAGCCGCCTGCAGGTCTGGACCCAGCCGTTATGGCTGTTGATGCTTGTGGTGCCGTTTGGCTTTGTGTTGGTGCGCAACCCTGCCGCATTTGAGGGCATCACGCACTATGGTGGTGATTTTGGTGTGGGTGGCGTTTTTAATCTGCACTTGTTTGGTGCCGCGTTGACGGTGGGCATTGCACTGATCACACAAATGGGCGAACAGGCCGACTACCTGCGTTTCATGCCGGCGCAAACGCGGCAAAACCGCATCCGCTGGTGGCTGTGTGTAATGCTGGGCGGGCCGGGCTGGGTGGTGCTGGGTGTGGCCAAGATGCTGGGCGGCGCCTGCCTGGCCTACCTGGCAATCACCCACAGCGTACCGACCGACCGTGCGGTCGACCCGAACCAGATGTACCTGGCGGCGTACGAGCATGTGTTCACGTCGCTGCAATGGGCGGTGGCTGCGACGGCCGTGTTTGTTGTCGTGTCGCAGTTGAAGATCAATGTCACCAATGCCTATGCCGGCTCGCTGGCCTGGAGCAATTTCTTCTCGCGCCTGACACACAGCCACCCGGGGCGTGTGGTGTGGGTGGTGTTCAACACCTTGATCGCCTTCATGCTGATGGAGATGAATGTGTTCCGCGCGCTGGGCGATGTGCTGGGCCTGTATTCCAACATCGCCATCGCCTGGATCATGACCGTGGTGGCCGATCTGGTCATCAACAAACCGCTGGGGCTGAGTCCCAAGGGCATTGAGTTCAAACGTGCGCATTTGTATGACATCAACCCGGTGGGGGTGGGGGCCATGGCGCTGGCCTCGGCGCTGTCGGTGATGGCGTACCTGGGCTTGTTTGGGGCGGATGCCAAGGCGTTTTCGGCTGTGGTGGCGCTGGTCACGGCCTTCATTGCGGCTCCATTGCTGGCCTGGGCAACGAAGGGGCGCTATTACATCGCCAGAACAAGCTCCGGGAGCCTGGGCGGCACGGCGTTTTGTGCAGGTAAAGGAGGAGACCGCGCAGCAAAACGCCGTGCCGCCCAGGCTCCAGCGCCAGCCGAATCGCCACCCGTTCAGCAATGCGTGATCTGCGAACGCGAATACGAAGCCCCCGACATGGCCCATTGCCCCGCCTACCGCGGCGCCATCTGCTCCTTGTGCTGCACGCTGGACGCGCGTTGTGGTGACCTCTGCAAGCCGCACGCCAGTCTGTCGGCGCAGTGGTCGGCGACCTTGCGTTGGTTGTTGCCCAAGCGGGTGTGGCCGTTCCTGGATACGGGTGTCGGGCATTTCATACTGCTGATGCTGATCATCGTGCCGCTACTGGCCACGGTGTTTGGCATGTTCTACCGCCAGGAGCTATCGGGCATGGCGGAGGCCACGGGTGGACAAATCGCCCTGCAGGACGCGCTGCGTTCGGGCTTCTTCAAGGCCTACATGGCGCTGCTGCTGTTGGGTGGCATCGTGGCCTGGTGGCTGGTGCTGGCACACAAGAGCCGCCAAGTGGCACAGGAAGAGTCCAACCGGCAGACCCATTTGCTGATGCAGGAGATTGAGTCGCACCGCCAGACCGACGAGGCCCTGCAGGCCGCCACGGCACTGGCGGAGCAGGCCAAGCGCCAGGCCCAACAGGCCAACCAGGCCAAGAGCCGCTACATCAGCGCCATCAGCCATGAGCTGCGCACGCCGCTGAACAGCATCCTGGGTTATGCACAACTGATGGGGGAAGACGCGTCCATACCGCCGCACCGCCAGCAGGCGGTGAGTGTCATCAAACGCGGCGGCGAGCATTTGCTGTCGCTGATCGAAGGCACGCTGGACATGGCCCACATCGAATCCGGCAAGCTCACACTCAACATCAAGCCCATGCAGTTTGCCAATGGCATGCACGAGATCGCCAGCCTGTTCGAATTGCAGGCGTCGGCCAAGGGGCTGGCGTTTCGGTTCGAGGTGCAGGGGGCCATGCCGGAGTGGGTGCGTGCGGACGAGAAGCGGGTGCGCCAGATATTTATCAACCTGCTGGGCAATGCCATCAAGTTCACTGCCGAGGGCAGTGTGACCTTTCGCCTTCGTTATGCGCGCGAAATGGCGCAGGTGGAAATCCGCGATACCGGACCCGGCATGTTGCCGCATGAGTTGGAGCAGATCTTTGATCCCTTCGCGCGCGCCGCCAGCGTGGCCGTCGGTGCAACAGGCTCCGGCCTGGGCCTGACCATTGCCAAGATGCTGACCGACCTGATGGGTGGCGAGCTGACGGCCAGCAGCCAGCCGGGGCAGGGCTCGGTTTTCAAGGTGCGCTTGTTCTTGCCCGAACTGCATCTGCAGGCGGGCCATGCGGTAGAGCGTTTGGCGCAGGCTGTGCGCCAACCCCGGCGCGGTTATGCCGGGGAGCGCCGCAAGATCCTGGTGGTGGACAACGAAGAAGCCGACCGCGACCTGTTGGTGAGCCTGCTGGAGCCGCTGGGCTTTGTGCTGCGTGTGGCGGCCAGCGGCCACGACTGCCTGGACCTGCTGGCATCGGGTTACGCGCCCGACGTGGTGTTGATGGACCTTGCCATGCCCGGCATCGACGGCTGGGAAACCTTGCGCCGCATCCGTGCGCTGGATGGTTTGCAACCCCGCGTGGCGATTGTGTCGGCCAATGCCTTTGATCGGGGGGTGGACAACGTGCTGGGTATAGAGCCCGAAGATTTCATCGTTAAACCGGTGCGCCACTCCGAACTGCTGGACTGGCTGGAGCGCAAGCTGGCCCTGACATGGGTGGCAACCGAAGGCGCAGCGGTTGCAGAGTCCACGCCGGCAATAGCCCCGGTAGGCGATACGGCCATCGTGCCGCCACCCCGTGCCGATCTGTTGGCGCTGCAGGAGCTGGTGCGCCTGGGCTTTTACCGCGGCATTACCAACAAGCTGGCGGCCATCGTGGCCGACCAGCCCGCGTCCGCCGGCTTCGCCCAGGTTATGGGTGAGTTGGCGCGGCAGTTTCAGTTTGAAGCCATGCTGGCGCAGTTGCAAAAAGATGTTGATAAAGACCATGCCCATTGAATCCCAGCCCTTTGCCACAGCGCCAAGCAGCGCGCTGCACGGCACACTGGATCGCGCCAACAGCGACGTGGTTTTGATCGTCGACGACGTGCCCGACAATTTGTCGGTGCTGCACGATGCACTCGACGAATCGGGCTACACCGTGTTGATCGCCACATCGGGCGCGGCCGCCCTGCAGCGCGCCGCGCAGGCGGTGCCTGACATCATTTTGCTCGACGCGATGATGCCCGGCATGGATGGTTTTGAAGTGGCGCGCCGCCTCAAGGCCTTGGCCCCGACTGCACATATTCCAATTGTTTTCATGACCGGCTTGACGGAGACCGAATATCTGGTGGCCGCTCTCGAATCCGGTGGTGTGGACTATGTCACCAAACCCATCAAGCCGAAGGAGGTGTTGGCCCGCATGCAGGTGCATCTGAAGGGCGCACGCGAGCGGCGCCAGACGCGCAACGCACTTGATGCCTTTGGCTACGCCACTATCACCGTGCGCGCCAGTGATGGCTGCCTGATGTGGCAAACGCCGTTGGCGCGCGAACTGCTGGAAAGCTACTGTGGCACGCAGGCGCCCACCACGCCGGAGCCGGTGCTGGCCTGGTTGCGCAACAGCCTGCCCAAGCTGGCAAACCAACCACTACCGGGTACCGAACCGCCACGCTTGATCTTGGAGCGTGGCGCCCGGCGCTTGACCTTCCGACTGCACCAGCAAATCGGCGATGGGGACGGCAAGGCCGAAGAGGGCGACTGGCTGATTGTGATGCGCGAGGTGTCTGACACGGCCGTCATCGAGGCCATGAGCCTGAGCTTCAAACTCACCGCCAAAGAGGCCGAGGTGTTGTACTGGGTGGTCAAGGGCAAGACCAACAAGGACATAGGCGAAATCTTGGGCTCAAGCCCCATGACCGTGAAGAAACACCTGGAGCGTATCTTCGTCAAGATGGGTGTGGAAACCCGCACGGCGGCCGCGGGCATGGCCATGACGCGCATACGGCAGTTGCATCCGCAGTTTGAGGGGTAGTTTGGTAAAAATAGGGCTTCATCTCTTTGAATATGCGTTAAAAAGCTGTTCTACGGATAACAAACTATCGCCATACAGAGAAGTGGAAACTCCCCTATGCCAGTTCGTCTTCACGTCCCAATGTCCCAGGGTGCTGCCACCGTGCTGCGTATGACGGCGGTTGTGGCCGCGTTGTGCACCACTTTATTGCCCACCCATGCGCAAGCCCCTGGTGACCTGCGGATAGCCTTGGTTATTGGCAACGGGGCTTATGCAGGTGATGCGGCATTGATCAATCCGCCGAATGATGCGACCGCCATGGCTGAGACCTTGCGTGGCCTGGGTTTTAGCGTGGTTGAAGTGCGGGATGGCTCCAAAGCGCAGATGCGTGAATCCATTGCCAAAGTCAAAGTCGCCTTGCAAGGAAAACAAGCTATCGGCATGCTGTATTACGCTGGCCATGGCTTTCAGCTGGATTGGCACAACTACATGGTGCCGGTCGATGCCAAGATGAGCACTGCCGCAGACGTGCCTGACCAAGCGGTAGACCTGGGGCAGGTGATTGAAGCATTCAAGACCGCAGGCAACCGCATGAGTATTGTGGTACTCGATGCTTGCAGAGACAACCCGTTCAAGGGAACAACCAGCGGAAAAGGCTTGGCCCAGTTGGACGCACCACCGGGCACTCTTTTGGCCTATGCCACGGCACCCGGCAATGTCGCTGAAGACGGCGACGAAAAATCTGGCAATGGCCTTTACACCAAGTTCCTGCTGCAAGAGTTAAAGAAGCCACAAGCGAAAATAGAAGACGTCTTCAAGCGCGTGCGCCTCAACGTCCGCCAGCAAAGCCAAGGGCGGCAGATCCCGTGGGAATCGACAAGCCTGGAAGACGACTTTTATTTCAATTCCGGCCTCAAGCCGGTGCAGAAACTGGGCCCGAGCGAAAAGGAAAATAGCTTCAACACGGAAAAATCCGAGTGGGACAAGATCAAGAACAGCACGAACGTGAACGACTTTTATGCGTTTCTACAAGCCTACCCCAACGGAAACTTGAACGCCTTGGTGCAGGCCAAGGTAGAGCAATTCCAGAAGTCAAAAACGGTGGCGGTAGCAGATCAGTTTGGTATCAAACAGGTGAGTGTTTTTGACACCTACCAGGTGGGCGATGAGTATGAATTTGTGGTCAAGGATGGCTTGACGGGTGTCGTGACGGGAAGCGGGAAAATCATTTCGCACGCGCGTGGAGATGATGAGATGGAGGGTGTTAGTGATAACCCAAAGCTGTTGCCGGGTGCGCGCCTGACCCGCTCGGGATTCATCTTGCAAGACGGCGGCGGAACCTATGACCCACCTTATGGTCTGTACCCTAATGGAGAGTTGAAAATCGGTAGCCACGCGACTACGCGCACCATTCGCACCCGCAACGGTGAAAAACGCTGGATAGAGTATGAGTCGCGCGTGGTGGGCCGCGAGACCATTGACACGGCCTTTGGTAAAGTCAACAGCATTCGCGTGGACGTCAATACGTTGGACCAAGATGGATTTCGTACCAAGCGGAGCTTTTGGTTTGAGCCTGGTTGGGGATATTCGGTCAAGCTGATCGGCGAAAACCGCAACCCGCGCGGTGGGTTGCTCGGTATTTTTGTTCGAGAAATGACAGCGCGTAGGCGTGCCGCGAGTTCTTGAAACTGCCTATAAACAGGTCTACCCAACTGGGACGGTTTGGCGCACACGATTACCTTTGTGTAATGCCTGAATGAAGAAGCGCGATGCTTCACTGAGCGGTCTGTCCTTGCGCGTGATGGAGCCAAATGCGCCCATTTTGTGCTGAATGGTGCATGGAAGTATTTTTAACAAGCCGTGTTTTGCATAGGTATTGGCGATAGACCCCGGGAGCACGCCAATCATCTGACTTTCTGCGATGAGTTGTGTCGTCGTCAAAATGGACGAGGTCTCCACCATCCCGCGCGGTGTGGGTACTTGCAAGGCACGAAACTCCTGCTCCAGGACGGTCCGCATGGGGCTGCCGGTTGGCTGCAATATCCAGGGAAAATCCAACAGACTTGCGAATGGGACCTGCCGCTTTTTACCCAGTGGATGTGCCACACCCACCACCACGGCCAGGGTTTCATCTTCCAGGGGAGTGAAGAGGTACTCCGCCCGGTTCTTCTCGTCGATGCGGCCAATCGCAATGTCCAGCAAGCCGTCACGTAACAGCTCCAGCAATTTGTCGCTGGTGTCCAGCGTCACGTCGACCGAGAGCAAGGGGTACGTCTTTTTAAGCGTGAGGATGGCCCGGTTGAGCAGCGTCGGTGACGGAGCCATGATGCTACCGATAGAAACCCGGCCAGAACTTCCAAGCCGTAGTTCATCGAGTTCTCGCGCCATGGACTCGATGGAGCCGCGCATGCCTCGGAAGTAGCCGAGCACTCGCACTCCCGCAAGCGTCAGGCGTTGCCCACGACCGTGCCGCTCAAACAGGCGTTGGCCTAGCGCCGATTCCAACTCCTGGATCATCTTCGTGGCTGCGGGTTGGGTCATGCCGAGAGTGTCTGCAGCGTGGCGCAGCGTGCCCCCTTCCCCAATAGCCAATATCAAAGCGACCTGGCGCATACGCATGCGGTTCAAAAGCTGCGTAACGAATTGATTGGTTGAATCAGACATATGGGGAAAACAGTGGTGGTGCAGGCTCTGAGTATCAGGGGAAACCCCAGATTAACGAATAACCATAGGTTATCAAATTATCGAAACAATTCAATTTACGTTAACTATGTGCAGAACTACGATGCACCCTATGAAAATGAACAACACCCAATTAGTACCCGTGGTAGCCCTGACATTGGGTGACCCGGCTGGCATTGGTCCCGAGTTAATTACCAAACTTTTGGCCCAACCAGACATCAATCTGGCGGCCAATGTGGTGTTGATCGGAGACCCGTGGCTGTGGCAAGACGGTCAGACCATAGCCGGCAGGGCAGTACGCACCCAGCCTGTGGCAAGTTTGCAGGAGGTGCGTGCGCGCAACGACCGTACCGTGCCAGCCTTTCTTGCCGTCAACACCATCCGCCCCGACCAGGTCCACCGCTCGCAGGCTCAGGCTCCCGGAGGTGCATCCGTGCTGAAGGTTCTGGATCTCTGCATGGATGCCGCCTTGCGTGGTGAAGTGGACGCCATTTGCTTCGCCCCGCTGAACAAATTTGCCATGAAGCAAGGTGGGCTGCAGCATGAAGACGAGTTGCATCACTTTGCCCACTACCTTGGGGTAACCGGGTACTTCTGCGAGTTCAACACCTTGGGCGATTTGTGGACCTCGCGCGTGTCGTCCCATATTCCGCTCAAAGACGCGGCCTCATGGCTGAGTCAGGAGCGCATCATGGCGGCAGCACGGCTGATCTACGAGTCCCTGCAAGCCAGTGGCATCAGCCATCCCAGGGTGGCGGTCGCGGCATTCAACCCGCACGGTGGTGACGGTGGGGTCTGTGGGCGCGAGGAGATCGACATTATTGAGCCCGCGGTTCGGGCACTGAACGCAAGTGGTATTGCGGTGGACGGGCCGTTTCCTGCGGACACCATTTTCCTCAAAGCCCGTGACGGGCACTACCAGGCCGTTGTCACGCTGTACCACGACCAGGGGCAAATTGCGATCAAGCTGATGGGTTTCAGCAAGGGTGTCACGGTGCAAGGTGGTCTGCCGATCCCGATCACAACACCGGCGCATGGCACCGCGTATGACATTGCAGGGCAGGGTGTCGCCGATGTCAATGCCACCGCCAACGCTTTCCAGATTGCCACCCGCATGGGTTTGGCCCGTTTACAAAAAAACCGTTGAATAGAAAGTGCTGAAATGAAAATCAAATCCGTCCGCGCCCGCGTATTCGAATGGAAGGGGAAAACGGTTCCCCCGCAGGGCAATTTTTGTTCCAACGCCATGGACTTGGTGTATTCGAAAACAGAGTCCATGAGCACGTTCCGATTTCATTCGTGGACGGTGGTGGAAATCGAAACAGACAACGGTATTGTGGGGCTGGGCAATGTGGCGCTTGCTCCCAAAATTGCGAAGGCGATCATCGACGAGTACCTGACACCCTTGGTCCTGGGACAAGACCCCTGGGACTATGAGTACCTGTGGCAACGCATGTACCGCGCTACCCACGCGTGGGGACGCAAGGGCGTCACGATGGCAGCCATCTCGGCGATTGATCTGGCGATCTGGGACATCTTGGGCAAGAGTGTGAATAAACCGGTGTTCAAGCTGCTCGGTGGGCGCACCAAGGAAAAAATCCCTTGTTACTACTCCAAGCTGTACCGCACCGACCTCAAGGAAATGCAGGCCGAGGCGCAAAAATTCCTGGACCAAGGCTTCAGGGCTTTCAAGATGCGTTTTGGCTACGGCCCCGCGCACCTGCAACACGGCGTCAGCGAAAACCTGAAGTCGGTGGAGGCGGTGCGTGAGGTCATTGGGTATGACACGGACCTTATGCTGGAGTGTTACATGGGCTGGAACGTGGAGTACGCCAAGCGCATGCTGCCCAAGCTCGAAAAGTTTGAACCCCGCTGGCTGGAAGAACCGGTCATTGCCGACGATATTGATGGCTACACCGAGCTCAATGCGTTGACCAGCATCCCTATCTCGGGTGGTGAGCACGAGTTCAGCATGTACGGATTCAAACAACTGCTGGACCGCAAGGCGGTCAGCGTGGTGCAGTACGACACCAACCGGGTCGGCGGCATTACTGCTGCGCACAAGATCAACGCGCTGTGCGAGGCCTATAGCGTGCCGGTCATTCCGCATGCCGGGCAAATGCACAACTACCACTTGACCATGAGCACACTCGCCTCGCCGATGAGCGAATACTTCCCGATGTTTGATGTGGAAGTGGGTAACGAGCTTTTCTATTACATCTTCGACGGCGAGCCTGTAGCTACGGAAGGGTTTGTGAACCTCAGCGACACCACGCCCGGACTGGGCCTGACGCTCAAGACCGAGTTCCTGGACCAGTTCCACATCATCGAATAAACCAACCACGGTGACCGCCATGTCTGTTTCGCGACCCTACCGGGGAGTTTTTCCGGTTGTTCCCACCACCTTCACCGAATCGGGTGAACTGGATCTGCCCAGCCAACTGCGCTGCGTGGACTTTATGATCGATGCAGGCTCCACCGGGCTGTGCATCCTGGCCAACTTTTCTGAGCAGTTTGTGCTGTCCGATGATGAGCGCGAAGTGCTGACGCGCGCCATCCTGAACCACGTTGCGGGTCGTGTGCCGGTGATCGTCACCACCACCCATTTCGGCACCAAGGTCTGCTGCGAACGCAGCCGCCGCGCCCAGGAGTTGGGTGCCGCCATGGTCATGGTCATGCCCCCGTACCACGGCGCCACCATCCGGGTGACCGAGGAGCGCATCTTTGAGTTTTACGCTGCGCTCTCAGACGCCGTCGACATCCCCATCATGATCCAGGATGCGCCCGTCAGTGGCACGACACTGTCGGCGGCATTCCTGGCCCGCATGGCCAAGGAAATCAAGAACGTGGCGTACTTCAAGATCGAGACTGCGGGAGCAGCTTCGAAGCTGCGCGATCTCATCCGCTTGGGTGGCGATGCCATAGAAGGCCCCTGGGATGGCGAAGAGGCCATTACCCTGCTGCCCGATTTGCAAGCCGGCGCAACCGGCGCCATGACGGGTGGTGCCTTCCCCGACGGCATCCGCGAAATCATGGATGCCTGGCAGCTGGGTGACAAGGAGGCGGCTACCCAGGCCTACGGCCGTTGGTTGCCGCTCATCAACTACGAAAACCGCCAAGGCGGCATTCTCACCGCCAAGGCGCTCATGAAGGCCGGCGGTGTGATTGCCTGCGAGGCGCCGCGCCATCCATTCCCTGCCATGCGCCCCGAGGTGCGCGAGGGCCTGCTGCAAACGGCGCGGCGGCTCGATCCCCTGGTGCTGCGCTGGGGCCAATGAGGCCTCCCGTCCTGTCCGTATGCAAGCGAGTTAATGCAGCTAAATTGAAATCGAGGTCACATGAATACTTTTAACAATTACATCAACGGCGAATGGGTTGCGGGAACCAGTACCGCGCCCAATATCAATCCCTCTGACACGTCAGACGTGATTGGCCACTACGCCCAGGCGGACGAGGCGCAGACCGAATTGGCCATCTCCGCTGCGCGCGCGGCCTTCCCGGGCTGGGCGTTTGCCACACCCCAGTTGCGGTTTGATGTGCTGGATGCCGTGGGTAACGAAATTCTGGCACGCAAGGATGAAATCGGCCGCATGTTGTCACGCGAAGAGGGCAAGACCCTGCCTGAGGGCATTGGTGAAACCGTGCGGGCCGCAATGATCTTCAAGTTCTTTGCGGGTGAGGCGCTGCGCATGGGGGGCGAGATCCTGCCGTCGGTGCGGCCGGGCGTGGATGTGGAGATTTTCCGCCAGCCATTGGGGGTGGTCGGATTGATCACACCGTGGAATTTCCCCATTGCCATTCCGTCTTGGAAGATAGCCCCGGCACTGGCGTGCGGCAATTGTGTTGTCTTCAAGCCCGCAGAGTTGGTGCCAGCCAGCGCCTGGGCGATTGCAGAAATCATCAGCCGCACCGCATTGCCCAAGGGTGTGTTCAACCTGGTCATGGGACCGGGATCGAAGGTGGGTAACACCCTGGTGAATTCGGTCGAGGTGGATGGCATCAGTTTCACGGGATCGGTGGCCACGGGGCGCCGGATCATCGCCACGTGCGCCGCTCGCCAGGCCAAGGTGCAGTGCGAAATGGGCGGAAAAAATCCATTGGTGGTTGTGGACGATGCAGATTTGGCGTTGGCCGTCAATGCTGCTGTGCAAAGCGCCTATTTTTCCACCGGGCAACGCTGCACCGCATCCAGCCGCGTGATCGTGACGGAGGGCATTCACGACCGTTTTGTAGCGGCTGTTCTTGAAAAGATGAAGACCCTCAGAGTCGACCACGCCCTGCTAGCGGGCACAGATATTGGTCCTGTTGTAGATGAGCGTCAACTGGCCGGCAACCTGAAATTCGTGGACATTGCACGTACCGAAGGTGGCAAGGTGTATGGGGGTGATGTTGTCAAGCGTGATACGCAGGGCTTCTACCAGCTACCCGCGCTGGTGACGGAGACGACCGCAGCCATGACCATTAACCGCGAAGAAGTGTTTGGTCCGGTCGCCAGCGTGCTTCGGGTGCGCGACTACGAGGAGGCGTTGGCCATGGCCAACGACACCGAGTTTGGTCTTGCCACCGGTATTGTCACCACCAGCCTCAAGCTCGCCAGCCACTTCAAGCGCCACGCCCAGGCCGGTATCGTGATGGTGAATTTGTCCACGGCGGGCGTGGACTACCACGTGCCGTTTGGTGGGCGCAAGGGCAGCAGCTACGGGTCGCGTGAGCAAGGTACGTACGCGAAAGAGTTCTACACGACTGTGAAAACAGCGTACACCCTGGCCTGAAACCCTTCTGATTCACTACCGTCATGCATGCCGTGTTACCCATAGAAATTCTGGATGCCCGTCTGGCCCCGGTGGTGCAGGGCTCGCGACTGGAGCGCCTGTGCACCGGCGCTGCCTGGAGCGAAGGCCCGGTGTGGCTGGCACACGACCAGTCGGTGTTGTGGAGCGACATCCCCAACAACCGCATGCTGCGCTGGTCCGAACGTGACGGCATGTCGGTATGGCGTGACCTGGCCGAATTCACCAATGGCCACACGCTGGACATACAAGGCAATCTGCTGCATTGCTCCCACGGTCTGCGCGCCATTGTGCGCACGCCCTTGGTGGACGGGCAAATTTTGTCCTATACAACCGACGAAATACTGGTGGACCGCTGGGACGGCAAACGTTTGAATTCGCCCAACGATGTGGTCGTCAAGCGCGATGGCTCCATCTGGTTCACCGATCCCCCCTACGGCATCCTGAGCAACCGCGAGGGCTACCCGGCCGAGAGCGAGCTGGGCGGGAACTACGTGTTTTGCTTCGATCCCATCAGCGGGCAACTCCGCGTGGTGAGTGACTGGGTGGAAGAGCCCAACGGGCTTGCTTTCTCGCCCGATGAAAGCCTGCTGTATGTCAGCGATACCTCGGCTGCCCTGCGCAAGGACGGCAGCGGCAACCACCATATTGTGGTATTTGAGGTGCGTGACAACCGCTTGCACGCACCCCGTGTGTTTGCGGAAATCAGCCCGGGGCTTTCGGATGGTTTCAGGCTCGATGCCCAAGGCTGGGTTTACACCAGCAGCGCAGACAGCGTGCAGATTCTGCACCCCGATGGCACGCTGCTCGGAAAGATACCCGTGCCCGAGAAGATTGGAAATCTCACGTTTGGCGGTGTGGGACGCAACGAACTTTATATCGCGGCCAGCACCTCGCTGTACCGCATTGTGTTGAATACGCACGGAGACAAATAACCATGGCCCAAGATGTTTTGTTGTTGGTGGAAAAGTGCAGCCATTGCTTCAGCTACTACGACATTGAGAGTGGTCAACGCTTGCACAGCCTGGCGTTGCCGGATTTTCCGCATGAATTTGTCGTGGACTCCCAGAGTCGGTACGCCTATATCGGTCACTATGGTGTAGAAACCTCAGGCCATCTGGGCCACGGCGGCACTTCCATTTTTCAGATCGATATCGCTGCCCGCAGTTTGGTTCGCACCATCGACATCGCCCCATTCAATCGCCTGCACGGCATGCAGATGGATAACAAGGACCGGCTCTACGCACTGAGCGAAGACCGTGCCCAACTGGTGGTGTTGGATCATCCAGCCACCGACACCGCGCCACGCCGCGCAGTGCCTACGGGCGGCATCAAGAGCCACCTGTTTGCGTTGACGCGTGACGGGCAAACGGCCTATGCCATGAATTTGCTATCGCACACCGTCACCAAGATCAGGCCATACGATGCCACGTTTGCACCGCTAGCCTGCGCCCCAGGGGAAAAGCCCGAGGGTTATGTCTTGAGCGAAGACGAGAAAATCCTGTACGTGACCTGCCGCTGGAGCAGCACGCTGTGCGCTATCGACACGGCCACCATGCAGGTCAAATACCAGGCCTCTTCGCGCGAGGACGCCACGCGGCTCTACTTGTACCGCGATGGCCGCTTGGTGGTCACCAACTACGGCGCACGCAGCCTGTCGGTGGTCGACCCATCCACGCTGCGCGAAGTGGCGCACATCCAGATGGATGCGCGTGCCATCGCGTTGAGTTTTCACCCTACCCGGCCACTTGCGTTCGTCAGCCAGGACAACGACAAGCTGGGCTACTTCAATATGGAGACGCTGCAGTTTGAACGCTGGATCACCACGCAGAGCGAGCCCGATGTTTCCCGTGTCGTGTCACTGTGAACCACGTGAGTGTCATGAGCCATCCTGCGGTGTGCATCCAAAACCTGAGCAAGCGCTTTGGCGGTACCCAGGCCGTGGATGGTGTGTCACTGGATGTGTACGCTGGCGAGATCTTGGCCCTGCTGGGTGAAAACGGTGCGGGCAAGTCCACGCTGATCAAGATTCTGGCGGGCGTTTACGGGCAAGACGGTGGAGACATAACACTGCTGGGGCAGCCCGAAGCCATTTGGCGTGCGCAACCCAAGGACCAGCAAGGCATTGCCTTCATCCACCAAGACCTGGGTTTGGTGGAATGGATGACGGTGGCTGAAAACGTGGCATTGGGCATGGGGTTCCCCAAGCGGTATGGCTTTATTGATTGGAAGCAGGCAGAGGTCAACGCCGCCCGTGTGCTGGGCCATGTCGGTTGCGACATCGACCCGCGCAGGCGCGTGTTCACGCTGACGCGGGCCGAGAAATCTTTGTTGGCGATTGGCCGTGCCCTGGATACCCGGGCCCGTGTGCTGGTGCTGGATGAGCCCACTGCCAGTCTGCCCATGGCGGATGTGCAGCGCATGTTCGCGTTGCTGCGCAAACTCAAGGCGCAGGGCGTGGCCATGGTTTACGTGTCACATCGCTTGGACGAGATCATGGACATCTCTGACCGTGCAGCCGTGATGCGAGACGGAAAACTCGTGGGTGTACGCACCACCGCCCAGACACGGGATACCGACTTGGTGGAGATGATCGTCGGCCGCAAGTTCGACGGCGCGGTGCGCAAGGCCACTGCCGGTAGCGATCAGATTGTGCTGCAGCTCGAAGGGGTTTATTCCGCGAATGCAGGGCCCGTCAGTTTGCGCGCGCACCAGGGCGAAGTGTTGGGCCTGATCGGGTTGCGGGGGGCTGGTCACGAAGCCATCGGCCGTGCCTTGTTTGGTTTGTCGGAAGTATCTGCGGGACACATGCTGCTCCAAGGAAAAACCATTGCTCCGCGCAACCCTGCTCATGCGATACGCCTGGGTGTGGGCCTGGTCGCCGCCGACCGGCTCGAAGAAAACCTGGGTGCCAGTCTGAGCGTGAAGGAAAACCTGTTTCCGAACCCCGCCACGGTGCTGGGCAGCTTGCTGACGCGCCTGCGCCGCACACTGGAAGACCGCGAAGCCGCGCGTTTGATCAAACAATTCGATGTGAACCCGCCCGCTCCCCAGGCCGACGTGCAGAACCTCAGTGGCGGCAACCAGCAGAAGGTGGTGCTGGCACGCTGGATCAACCTGCAGTTGCCGCTTTTGATTCTGGAAGAGCCCACTGCGGGTGTCGATGTGGGCGCCAAGCGCCAGATCTACGACATCCTGCGCGAGCAGGCCAATGCCGGCGTGTGTGTGCTGGTGGTATCTACCGACTTTGAAGAAGTGGCCAATATTTGTACCCGGGCGTTGGTGTTTAAAAACGGGCAAGTTGCGACGGAGCTTAGCGGCCAAGCCATATCGGTGGCGGGCCTGTTAGTGGCGGCATCGGGTAGCCATACCGCCTCCATCGCAGCATAAAAAAGAGAAATGAGACAAGACTATGAGCAGTTCCATCAAAGCCACGGCGCTTGAGCCGGATGCGTCTTTCGACGCCAAAGCCACCAACCTGGTGTCCAGCATCGGCAAGCATATTCCGGTATACGGATTGCCTGCGCTCACGGTGATGCTGATCGTGCTGTTTTCGGTTTTGCTGCCGGACAGCTTTCCGACCCTGTTCAACCTGCGCTCCATCTTGAGCGACAAGTCGGTGATTGCCATTCTGGCGCTGGCGGCCACGATTCCCATGATGACCGGCAAGATCGACCTCACCGTGGGTTATGGCATCGTGTTGTGGCACATCCTGGCCATCAGCCTGCAAACCCAGTTTGCTTTTTCCTGGCCTATGGCGGTGTTCATAGTGTTGTTGTGTGGGGCGCTGTTTGGTTTGCTCAACGGCATTCTGGTGGAGCAGGCGCAGATTGACTCGTTCATTGCCACCCTGGGTACCGGTACCGTGCTGTATGCGGTGGCTTTGTGGCACAGCGGTGGACGGCAAGTGCTGGGTGATAGGCCAGACGGTTTTCTGGACATCGCGGGTGGCAACCTGCTGGGGCTGCCGGTGACCGCGTTCTATGTGTTGGCCATAGCGATCGTGCTGTGGTTGGTGAGTGAACACACGCCCATAGGCCGTGCCCTGTATGTGATTGGCTCCAACCCCAAGGCCGCGGTGCTCAATGGCATACCGCTGGAGAAGTGCGTGATGGGTGCGTTTGTTGCGTCGGGCACCCTGTCGGCTTTTGCCGGTGTGGTGTTGGCATCACGTTTGCAGATTGGCCAGGCTGGTGTCGGTCTTGAGTTTTTGCTGCCGGCCCTGGTGGGTGCCTTCCTGGGCTCCACCACGATACGGCCGGGGCGCGTCAACGTGTGGGGCAGCCTGGTAGGCGTCACCATCCTGGCCGTTGGCATTTCAGGTATTCAGCAGTTTGGCGGCGCCTTCTTTGTCGAGCCCTTGTTCAATGGCCTGACCTTGCTGGTTTCCATAGGCATCGCAGGCTACGCACAACGCAAGCGCGGCCAGTCGATCAAGCGCCGTATCGCGGAACAGCATATGGCGGTAGTTTCGGTGCCTTCATCACGCAGTGAAGCACCATCCCACGGTAGTTCAAACATTTAAAAAGTCGGAGACAAAAATGCTAAAACCTTCTCGTTTCTTTCGCCATTCGTTGGTGATTTCCTTGGCCGCCATCGGCCTGGCCGGACACGCCGTGGCCGATGACTTTCTGGACATGGCGCAGAAAAAAGTGGCCGCTGCTACTGCTGCTAAAACCAAGTGGGACGGACCCAGCTCCGGCCCCAAGGCCGCCGCTGACAAAATGATTGTGTTTGTAGCCTCGGACATGCGCAACGGCGGCGTTCTGGGTGTGTCCAAGGGCGTTGAAGAAGCGGCTAAAGCCATTGGTTGGAAAATCCGCGTGTTGGATGGCCAAGGCACTGTCCAAGGCCGCACGGCTGCTTTCAATCAGGCCATTGCACTGAAACCAAGCGGCATCCTGCTCGGTGGTTTTGATGCCAAAGAGCAGGCCAGCGGCGTGAAAGCTGCGGCGGGCGGCAGCATCCCCGTGGTCGGCTGGCATGCTGCTAAGGACGCTGGCGCAGTCGATGGCATGTTTTTCAACGTGACCACCAATGCGCAGGACGTGGCTGAAATCGCCGCATTGCACGCGGTTGCCACATCCAATGGTAAGGCGGGAGTGGTGGTCTTTACCGACTCCGCGTATGCCGTTGCAATCGCCAAGTCCAATGCCATGGCGGATGTCATCAAGAAGTGCGGTGGTTGCACATTGCTGGGTGTGGAAGACACCCCTTTGGCGGACACGTCCAACCGCATGCCCCAGCTCACCACCTCGCTGATCCAGCGCCATGGCGCCAAGTGGACACACTCGCTGGGCATCAACGACCTGTACTTTGACTTCATGGGCCCCACGCTGCAAACCGCCGGCGGAGCCGCCAAGGAGATCAAAAATCTTTCGGGAGGTGATGGCTCAGAGTCCGCGTACCAGCGCATCCGCAACAACCGTTTCCAGGCCGGCACCGTGCCCGAACCCTTGAACCTGCATGGCTGGCAAATGGTGGACGAGGTGAACCGCGCCATTGCGGGTCAAAAGGCGAGCGGCTATTCCACTCCCGTGCATTTGGTCACGAGCGAGAACATCAAGGGTGATGGGGGCCCAAAAAACAGCTTCGACCCGGACAACGGCTACCGCGACGCCTACAAGAAGATCTGGGCCAAGTAAGCCCTGAAAACGGAAGGTCTGCTCATGGACGTACTTCAGTGGTGGCTGACCCCGTTAAGTGGTTCTACCACCCACGCGATAGCGCCATGGGCCGCATGGCATGCCCGTTGCATGGTTCTGGGGTGGGCCGTGTTGCTGCCGGTGGGGGTGTTGGTCGCGCGCTACTTCAAAGTGTTGCCGGGTCAGGACTGGCCCCGTGTGGTGGACCACAAAGCCTGGTGGCATGGGCACCGGGCGTTGCAGTACGCCGGTGTGTTGGTGATGTTGTTCGGTGTCTATCTGGCGTGGGGGCGCGCCACGGGGGGCAACCCCATGGCCCGTGCACACCAGTACCTGGGCTGGACCGTGGTTGCCCTGGGGCTTGGCCAGATTCTGCTGGCCTGGGGCAGAGGGTCCAAAGGTGGCCCAACCGGACAGCAGATGTCTGGCGACCACTACGACATGACCCCATGGCGCATTGCATTTGAACGCTTGCACAAATGGGGTGGTTATGCGGCGCTGTTGCTGGCAGTCATGGTGATTGTGCTGGGGCTTGCAGTGGCGGACGCGCCGCGGTGGATGTGGCTCGCGCTCGGTCTGTGGTGGGTGGCACTGGGGATTGTTGTGTATGCCCTGCAGGTGCACGGGCGTTGCATGGACACCTACCAGGCTATTTGGGGGCCGGATACGGGTACCGCAGCCAGCCGGTTGCCGCCAGTGGGTTGGGGCGTGCACCGTTACACGGCCACGCAATGGCAAGAGAAATTGAATAAGAAATCTTTGGAGAACCTATGACCGGATTGGAATTGAACAACGTAGTCAAACGCTTTGGCGACGTGACCGTTGTGCAGCAAATGGATTTATCGATCAATGAAGGCGAGTTTGTGGTGCTGCTGGGTGAGTCTGGCTGCGGCAAGAGCACCACGTTGCGCATGATTGCGGGGCTTGAAGAAGTAACGGAAGGCCGCATCCGCATTGGCGAGCGCGATGTGACCCACATGGCCCCCATGGATCGCGATATCGCCATGGTGTTTCAGAACTATGCCCTCTATCCCCATATGAACGTGGCGGAGAACATGTCGTTTGCGCTGAGCCTGGCAGGCCGCCCCACATCCGAGATTGACAGCCGGGTGCAGGCTGCGGCGAAGATCTTGAGCATGGAGCATTTGCTGAAGCGCAAGCCCAAAGAGCTCTCCGGGGGGCAACGGCAGCGGGTTGCCATCGGGCGCGCCATTGTGCGTGAGCCCAAGGTGTTTTTGTTTGACGAGCCGCTCTCGAATCTGGATGCCAAGTTGCGGGGGCACATGCGCGCGGAATTGGCCATGTTGCATGAGCGCCTGGGTAAAACCACGGTTTATGTCACGCACGACCAAATCGAAGCCATGACGTTGGCCTCGCGCATCGTCATTTTTGACAAGGGTCGCGTCCAACAGGTTGGCACACCGTCTGAGGTGTTCACACGCCCGGCCAGCATGTTTGTGGCCGGGTTTATCGGCACGCCCACGATGAATTTTTTCAAGGCGCGGTATGCCCAGGAAGATGGTCAACCTATGCTGCGTGGCGAAGGGTTCGCCTGGGCCGCACCGCAGTGGCTGGCATCACAAGCGCCCCGCCCGGATCAATCGCTGACGCTGGGATTGCGTCCACAGATCCTGCGCCCCGCAGGCCAGACCGATGCGCAGCTCAGTGTGCAAGTCGACGTGGTGGAGTATTTGGGAACGGAAAGCCAGATTGTGGGCCACATGAATACCCCCTCCGGGCAGCGCGTGGCCGCGATGCTGCCGGGCAATGCGCAGAACAGCCTGCACCAAAGAGTCGATCTGACGTTTGATCTGCAGGAAATGCACGTCTTTGATACCGATACCGGTCGATCCTTGCGCACCTGATCCACCAACACTTTCAACATACAACAACAGGAGACAGTCGTCATGAAAAGAAGAGATTTTGTACAAGGTGCGGGCCTTGCGGTGTTTGGTTCCGCTTTCCCCTTGAGTGGTGCCTTGGCGCAAAACCGCTATGCCAAGTACGCGGGACAAACCGTCACGTTCAGCGTGCCCGCGCACCCGCACTACGACGCCATGCTGAAAGTTTTGCCCGAGTTCACCAAGGAAACTGGCATCAAGGTGGAGACGGACAAGTTGGCCATGGGGCGCATGAAGGAGAAGCAACTCCTGGAGATGGCCAAGCCCCAGGGTGACTACGACCTGGGCGCCTATGTGGTCATGTGGAAGGGTGAATACGTCTCGAAAAACCTGATCCAGCCACTGGAGCCTTTCTTCAAAAACCCCGCATTGGCGGACCCCACCTACGACCTCAAAGACATCATCCCCATCTACCTGGAGAACCTGGGCATGGTGGGTGGCCCCAAGGGGTACCTGGCGGGTCCGGGCGCACAGCTCTATGGCTTGCCCTATGGTGCGGAGACCTCGGTGTTGGCCTACCGGCGCGACATCTTTGCCAAACACAACCTGCAACCGCCGAACACCTATACGGAGTTCAGCCAACTGCTGCGCCTGATCAAGGACAAGGAAGGCATTGGGGCGCTGGCCTCGCGGGGGCAAGCCGGCCACCAGGCCGTGCACGCGTGGCTATTGCACCTGAACCCCTTGGGCGGCAGTGTGTTTGATGACCAATGGCGTGCCCGCTTCAACGACAAGCCAGGCGTGGCGGCGTTGAAGTTTTTGCAGGAAGTGGTGGCCACCGGACCGGCCGGCATTCCCGGCTATGGACAGGGCGAGAGCAACACCGCTTTCCTGCAAGGGCAGGCGGCCATGTACCTGGATTCAACGTCATTGGCGGGCTTGGTCAACGACCCCAGCAAGTCCAAGGTGGTTGGTAAAGTCAGCTGGGCCTTGCATCCCATGGGAACGCGGCGTGCTTCGCAGTCCGGTGGACTAGGCCTTGCCATTGCCAAAAATGCCAAGAACGCAGACGCCGCCTTTTTGCTGATGCAATGGCTGACCTCCAAGGCACAGGACAAGGCCGTCACCCGGGCCGGGGGCGCACCGATTCGCAACTCCACGATGGCGGATGTGGACATGGTGCGCCAGTACCCTGAATTCATCACCTTCAAAGAGGCTCTAAAACACTCCAACCCCGATTGGCGGCCCATCATTCCGGTATGGGACAAGATCAATGTGCAGGCCTTGGGTGTTGGCATTTCCGAAGCACTCACCGGTAGGAAAACTGCCGAAGCCGCGCTCAATGATCTGGTCGCCCCGGTGACCCAAATCATGCGTGAGGCAGGTTACAAGGTTTAAGGGCTCACACCATGCGCACTCCCTCCTGGGTTCCTGCCCTGTATGTTGGTCCGGCCGTGCTGATCATGGCGGCGGCCTGCCTGTATCCGGTTTTTTCGGCCTTTCAGCTAGGATTTTTTGACTGGAGCTTGGGTACCCCCTGGAGCGAGGCACGCTGGACCGGTTTTCAGAACTTCATCAGCGCCTTCGGCAATCCGCGGGTGTGGTCCTCGTTATGGACCACGCTGCTGTTTGCCGCAGTTTGCGTCAGCGCGGAAATGGTGTTGGGTACCGCACTGGCACTGGCCTTGGAGCGCCCGGTTCGCGGCACGGCCTTCTTTCGCACGCTGTTCATCTTGCCGATGATGATCGCACCCATTGCGGTCGGGTTGGCGTGGCGCTACATGTTTGATGCCCAGTTTGGCCTGATCAATGCGGTACTGGCCCTGTTTAAGATCGCCCCCTTGGGGTGGTTGGCCGACCCGACCTTGGCCTTTGCCGCCATCGTGATTGCGGATGTCTGGCAGTGGACGCCCTTCGTGTTCATCATGATGGTGGCCGCATTGGCCAATGTGGATGGCGCCGTGATCGAGGCCTCGCGGATCGATGGTGCCACGTGGTGGCAAATGACCTCGCGGATCAAGTTGCCCATGATTGCCCATGTGATCGCCATCACCTTGATGATGCGTCTGGTGGACGCGTTCCGGGTGCTGGAAGTGATCTATGTGCTGACGTTTGGCGGGCCGGGTGACTCCACCGAGATTTTGGCCCTGCACATCTACAAGACGGCGTTTGTCGGCCAGCAACTGGGTGTGGCCGCGGCGATCTCCGTGTTGCTGCTGTTGGTCGTGGCCGGTTTGTCTTGGGCGGCGCTGCGTTTGTCCAATCCTCTTCACAACGATAAATAAGCTCAGAGGCTCGCCATGAAACGTTCCCCCTTGGTCTCCAGCGCGCATTACGCCATGCTGATTGGCTTGGCTATTCTGTGCATTGCACCCATCGTCGTCATTTTTGCCACCAGTCTGCGCCAGCAGGTTGACATATTCGCCGACCCCCTGAATTTCATCTTTACGCCGACCCTGGAAAACTACCGCGCCGTCCTGGAGGAGGACAAGTTTGACCGCTACCTGTGGAATAGCCTCTTTGTCGGGGTTGCGTCCACGGTCATTACGCTGGTGCTGGGTTGCATGGCGGCGTATGGACTGGCGCGGTTTCGATTTCCGGGCCGCAGCGCGGTGGCCTACACCACACTGCTGTTGCGTACGGTGCCATTGGCGGTGTTGGCTATTCCTGTATTTTTGATCTGGAATGAATGGCACCTGGTCAACAGCCTGTGGGGCCTGGTGCTGCTGTATGTGGCGGTCAACCTGCCATTCACGATCTGGTTGTTGTACGGATTTGTGTTGCAGGTTCCGGTGGAGCTGGAAGAGGCGGCGGCCATTGACGGTTGTGGCCCGATTCGCGTCTTTACCAAGGTGTTGTTGCCGCTGATGGCGCCGGGTCTGGCCGCGGCGTCCATCTTCACCTTCCGCATTGCGTGGAATGAGTTCATCCTGGCTTTGGTACTGACGGACCGCCACACGCGGACCTTGCCGGTGGCGGCCTCCCTGTTCATTACCGATATGGGGGTGGATTGGGGGCGCGTCATGGCCATGGGCAGTTTGATTGCCATACCGCCGCTGATTTTTACCTTTGTCGCCGCACGCCAGATCATTACCGGGTTGACCGCAGGAGCCGTCAAGGGATGATATGCACTACATCCTCACAGGGAGTATTGCCCGCCAGGTACTAGGCTTGACGCTTGCCATTCTCGCGCTGGCAGCCGTCGGTGTCGGGTGGCTGCATCAACAACTGGTGCACGTCAGCGGCCTGCCGCAAGCCCATGCTGTGCCGCAGCTGGTGGATGCAGCTCTTGTCACGCTGTGGGGCGTGGCTTTATCGACAGCGGCCTTGCTCCTGATTTTGGCCTGGTGGGTCGGGCACGTGATACGCCAACGGGTCGCGCTGGCCCAGCGGTTTGCAAACGATGTGCGGATTGGCAACCTGACCAGTTTGATTTTTGATTCCCGTGCCGATGAATTTTCGCCACTGACCACCGCGATGCGCGAGATGCAGGAGTCGCTTACCAAGGTGGTGGCCAAGGTACGGGCCGGTGCCGAGGAAGTGTCCGTGGCCAGTGATGAAATCGCGCAGGCCAATACCGATTTGTCCGAGCGGACGGAGCAGCAGGCCATTTCGTTGCAGCAGACCACGCATGCGCTCGACACGTTCGAGGCCAGCGTGCGGCAGGCCAGTGACAAGTCCGACGCGGGGGACGCCATTGCCCGCGCGGCAGTGGACGTGGGTGTGCGGGGGACGGAGATTTTTGTGTCGGTCCAGACCACGATGCAGTCCATTGCCAGCGAATCCGGCAAGGTGTTTGACATCATTTCGCTGATTGATGGCATCGCCTTTCAGACCAATATCCTGGCGCTCAATGCGGCGGTAGAGGCCGCGCGGGCCGGCGAGCAAGGGCGTGGTTTTGCAGTAGTTGCCGCCGAGGTGCGCTCGCTGGCACAACGCAGTGCGCAAGCGGCCAGAGAGGTCAAGATACTCATTACCGGCAGTACGGACCGCATTGGTACCGGTGTAGCCCAGGTCAAGCAGGCTAACGAACGCCTGGGCGCGATCATGGCCTCGGTAGAAGACCTGACGCAGATCATGGGCGAAGTCAATGCTTCAAGCCGACGACAACGCCACAGCGTGGGCCAGGTTGTCAACGCCATAGGCATCATCGACCAAGGTACGCAGCAAAATGCCGCGCTGGTGGAACAGACTGCGGCCGCCGCGCAGCAGCTCCGATCACAAGCGGCCCGATTGGTGGAAGCCGTGAACGTGTTCAAGCTCAACGGCACGGCTACTGAGGCCGAGGCACAGGTGCAGCACGCCGTGGAGTGTATTGCGCGTATAGGGTCTGAGCGTGCCTACCAGGAGTTCACGCACGGCACGGCGTTCAAGGACCGCGACCTGTACATCACCGTCTACGACTTCCATGGTAAAAATCTGGCACACGGTGCCAACCCGCTGAATGTGGGCAAGAACCTCATCGACTTGCAAGACGCCAATGGGGTGACCATTGTGAAGAACTCCCGTGACCTGGCCCAGCGCGACGGTCGCGGCTGGAGTGCGCCGTACCACATCCTGAATCCGGTCACCCAAAAAATCATGGTTAAGAAAGCATTTGTAGTCCGAGTCGGGGAGACGTTTGTCTCCTCCGGAATTTATGTCATCAACTTTGATTGAAGGAGACGGTATGGAACGAAGACTATTGTTGCAATCCCTGGCCGCGGGCGCGTCTGCTGCATTGGTTTCTCCGTGGGTGTTTGCGCAGGACCGGTACACGCGCTACCGCGGGCAGACCGTGCGGATCAGCATTCCCATGCACCCGCACTTTGACGCCATGCAAAAGCTTCTGCCCGCGTTCACCCGCGAAACCGGAATCAAAGTCCAGGTGGAGCAATTGCCCATGGCGGAGATGAAGAAAAAGCAGCTTTTGGAAATGGCCAAGCCGCAATGCGACTTCGACCTCGTCGCCTACGTAGTGATGTGGAAAGGCGAGTACGTGCGCAAACAGTTCGTGTCCGACTTGGCGCCATTTTTCGACGATGCAAAACTGGCGGACCCACAGTTTGACATGGCCGACATTGTGCCGGGGTACCGTGAAAACATAGGCTTGGTTGGCGGATGGAAAGGTTATCTGGCCGGTCCGGATGCCAAGCTGTATGGCTTGCCGTATGGTGCGGAAACTTCGGTGCTGGCCTATCGAAAAGACATTTTTGAAAAGCACAAACTCACGCCACCCGCGTCGTATATCGAGCTGGAGCGCTTGCTTCCCGTGTTGCGGGAGAAAACCGGGGAGGGCGCTCTGACCTCGCGCGGCAAGGCCGGGCACCAGTGTGTGCACGCCTGGCTTTTGCACCTCAATCCCCTCAATGGGAAAATTTTCGAAAACAACTGGACCACACGCCTGAACGACCGCGCCGGGGTCAGGGCACTGAAGATATTGAAAACTATTGTCGACACCGGGCCTGCAGGAAGCGCGGAGTTTGGGCAGGTCGAAATGATGGACGCATTCCTGCAGGGTCGTAGTGCCATGTACCTGGATTCCACGGTGATTTTTGGCGCGGTGCGTGATCCGGCCAAGTCCAAGATAGGCGGTAAAGTGGGGTACGCTCGCCATCCCGGTGGTGGTAAACACTCGGCGCAGTCAGGGGGCTTGGGGCTCGCCATACCCAAAACAGCCCAGAACGCAAACGCAGGTTTTCTGCTGATGCAGTGGCTTACTGCTAAAGAACAAGACAAGGCAGTCAGCCGCTTGGGCGGAAGCCCTCAGCGGCTATCCACGCTGGCGGATGCGGGCTTGCTGCGCCAGTTTCCGGAGTTTGAAGTGTTGCGCTATTTCATTCGCGACGCAGACCCGGACTGGCGGCCCATCATCCCCGAGTGGGATGAGATCAATACCGAAGTGTTGGGCATTGCCGTCCACAATGCCCTTACCGGCAAGACCACCTCCGAGTTCGCGCTTAATGAAGCGGCACAAAAGGTGACCGCCATCATGCAACGCGGGAATTACTTGCGTTAGCGCTAGCGCCTCGTTGGGTGTCGCATGGCACTGTTCGTTGGAGCAACAGGTTTTGGCAAACACGGTATTTGGTTCATCGAAGATGATGTACCAAGCCAGGCACGCAACGGCAACTGCGCCACGATTCTGTTGGCCAGGGCGGGCAACAGAGCTGCCAATAAGCCGGACCTGAATGTCCAGCGCCATGCACGCACCCAGACTACGGCACCGCCCAACAGCATGGCACCGGCCACCAAGGCGATCGGATTGCGTTGTGCTGCAGACTTGGCAAAGGTATTCAGCACGTCCATGGTGAGCGTAGCGCCCCAGTGCAAGGGGTGGTGCGCCCACCACTGGCGCACGGCGCCCCTGGCACGCGGGGATTGCGAATGGCCTGCGTCGACCAAGTCACCGCTGCGGCGGCGCTTCGCGCTCTCCGAGTCCGGATCTGCGTAATCGCTGAGCGCATGCCGCACATGCTCCCGCGAGATTGCCAAGCGTTCAATGGGCGTCAAGGGCGTCATGCTCATGGCGGCTCCATTTCCCGCAGCATTGCCACGTCCGCGTGCACTTGTTTACGCAACTCGACGAGTGCGCGGTGGTTGCCGTCATCCGCGTTGGTCGCCGCCATCGCACAGACGGCTGCCAACACCAGAGGTAGCAATGGCACCAGCAACAAAACCCATGCCCATGGACTTTGAATGGCCGGAACGACCGCCCACAGCATCAGCGCTACGCCCGCCAATACCGCGGCCACGCCCAATGAGCACACCACCAATAGATTCAAAATGAGACGCCGCTTCCAGTGCTGTGACAGCGTGCCCAGGTCCGCGGCCAGCAGTTCTGCGTAGGCCATTGCATGGTTGCCGAGCAGGCCCGGCTGCGCAAGGATCAGGCGATACAGGGGATGCAGCATGGCGTTCTACCACAAGGCCGACATCCGTCACCGTTCAACTGCGTTCGCGCGACGAGCGGGATGGTCTGAGCAATGCCATCAGCACGGCGCCAGTGGCCGCGGCAATCAGCATTGCCTTGACTGGTTCAGCCTTCACGTATTCCACTGTGTGGTCGGAGGCCTTTACCATCTTGTCCCGTACCTGCGAATAACTGTTTTGCAGGGCGTCAATACTGGGCTTCACGACAGCGCTGAACTGCTCCTTGGCTCCATCCAGCTTTTGAGCCGCCTGGGCTGCAATATCGTTAGTCTTTGTGTCTTGAGAGGGCTGCGTAATCATAGGTTTCTCCTTCACGTGAATTCCGGCTCTGGTTGGTGGAAATACTGGCTGTTTATGCCAGCAAATGTTTTTATTTTGATACTGGGCCGTATTGGGGAAAATAGGATGGGCCGCCGTTGGCGAGTAGGCGCAATACCTGCTTGTACGTAGGACTAGGCCTACATGGTGTGGTTTGCAACGCACCTAAATACCGGTTCTTCGCCTGGTATGTGCGTTCACGCACAGTCCGCTGACCCGCGGTGTTCAAACATGGGCGCGGCCTGCTGAATCAGGCATCCCATTCACCATCAATACAAAGGAATATCTATATGCTAGTTCAAGAAGGAGTATTGACACATATATCAACAGGACAAGACGCTCTTGAACTGTTGATGAAAGACCATGCAGATGTGCAGGCGCTGTTCGAAGAGTATGAGTACTTGAAAGAAATGGACGTTGACGACGATGGGCGGCAGCAGGCCGCCGAGAAGATCTATCGGATGCTGACCGTACATGCCAAGATTGAAGAAGAGCTCGTATACCCTGCACTACGAAATAGTCTTGATGACGGTTTCTTGATCGATGATGCGGAAATCGAGCACGCGGTTCTGGAGGAGCTCATAGACCAACTCAAGGGCATGGACGCCGATGAGAAGCTGTACGACAGCAAGGTAAAAGTACTCGGTGAGTATGTCTCCCAACACGTCAAGGAAGAAGAGGGCGATATTTTCCCCCAGGTGCGTGAATCCGGTTTAGACCTGGTTGAGCTTGGTGAGCAGGTGCGGGCTCGCAAGGAGCAATTGACATAAGGCACGCATGGCCACACGCTGAGAGCTAAGTAATTTCGTAGAGAGGTAGCTAAAAAAAGGGCCCCGCGATGGCGGAGCCCTACTGGCGCTAGCCAGATGCTTGGTGAACAGGCTTAGCTGTTCTTGTGGCTTTGTTGTCCGGCTTTCACGTGCTGCTCATGTGTGCCACCACGTGTGCTGCCGGGAGAGTCTTGTTTGGAAGAGCCTTGGTCTTGTTGGCTCTCTTTGGACGATGATCCGCGGCCACTCTTTTTGTCATCATCCTTGTCGCTGCTCCCACGTCCGCCTGAGCTGCTTTGTGAACCTCGGCTACCGGAACCCGATCCCGAGGAACCGCTACCTGTGTTGCTATTCGATGCCATATGATTTCTCCTTGAGTTAAAAAAAATGGTCGCCCTCCCTGGTGGGCGACACGGATTGCGGCCCCGTCTTCGCGTGACCGCAATGGGGGAGCAGGCAGGGGCCTGCGTTAAAAAAGAATCCAGTCATGGAATGCTGCATGGCCACAGTCAATGCGCCTTTGCGCTTCCTGGTTGGGCTTTTTTACGGTGTTGGTCGGCGGCGATCTGGGATGGCGTGACTTTCATCATGGCAACCTCCAGCTTGTTCTTCAGCCCGGCTACCACGTCGGCCTCACCGTCCATCATGGCCTGGAAGCCAATTTCTGCCACGTCGGCCGGGTCCGCCTTGTCTTCTGCGGCGCCCATCTTCGTATCGGTCATGGCAGCGCGTTCGAAGAAGCGCGTGTCGGTAACGCCGGGCATCAGACAGGTCACACTGACGCCGCTATCCTTCAACTCATTGCGCAGTGCTGCGGCAAAAGAATCGATGAAGGCCTTTGTTGCGTTATAGACCGCCTGGAACGCACCCGGCTGAAAGCCTGCAATGGAGCCGGTAATCAGGATGCGCCCACTCTTTTGTGCACGCATCGTGCGCCCGACCTTGTGCAACAGGTAAATGGTGCCGCTGATATTGGTGTCCACCACATGCTGCGCCTTGTCAATGTCCTGGTCGAGAAAGGCACCGCCGAGCCCGTGCCCCGCGTTGGCCAGTAGCGCTGCAATCGGCCGCCCCTGTACCAACGACAGGAGTTTGTCCACACCCTCGCGGGTGGATAGATCGGCCCGCACGGATTGGACTGCAATCCCATGTGCTCCCAACCGTACAGCTGCACCTTCAATGCCCGATTCGTCAGATGCGATGACGAGGTCAAAGCCGTCCTTGGCGCAGCATTGCGCCAGTTCATATCCAATGCCGGATGAAGCGCCGGTGACAACGGCCAATCGGGACGCGTTGGTTTCGTTCATATATTCTCCAAATGTGTAAAAAGGGATGGGAAGACGAGCCAGCCCCGTTGGTGCACAGTCTCTTGGCAGCGCAGACGGCTGTTGTGTCGGGTTGCCGGCGCCAGTTGCTCGGCGCCAGGAATGGATGTGTGTGTCATCAACACGTGTTCCAGAAGCGGTTGAACCAATAAAGTGCACCGGCCGCTGAGGCCTTGAACGTCAACTGAAACTCTCCCTGTTTTGCTCATCACAGGCAGGAACTCTACGTAGCGGATGTGGCTTCGACTGTGCGTAGTCGCACACTCTGGCGATCTCCTGCAAAAAAGATGGGCAGAGTTTTACGCACCAAATCAGGCCATTGCGCACAAAACCGGTGGGAAAAAGACCCATGGAATATGGTCTTGCGTGGCATGGAATGTGCTGTCTATGCCAGCGTAGCTATTCCTGTAAGGCCGCCACCATGCACAAGACCCTAGGCCGTGCGCCACCTGCCGCCAACACGGTAGGCCTTTCGCCACATCTGTCACAGGCACTGACGCAAAACGCGGCACCGCTTGCGTTGGAGGAAGCGGCTGCGTTCGGGCGTTGGTGGTTCGACCCCGAAACCACGCAAATACTGTTATCTGCCCATGCAGCGCGTTATCTGAATGTGGAGTCCTTGCACCACCAGGGGCTGGACAGTTGCCTGCTCCATGTGGTCTCGGACGACATGTTGTGCCTGATCGCGCAGTTGTCCAGTCGGGGCCAACCCGGCGTCAAAAGTGATTTCCGGGTCATCAGCCCGGTGGACGGTTTGCGTTGGCTGCGCATGACGCAGTTGCCCAAGGATGCGGCCCATCCAGACCTGGTCAGCGGCATACTGGCCGACGTCACCCCGCTCAAACACGCAGCCATGCGCGAGCGCCTTGGCTTTGAACTGACCGAGTTTCTGGTGGGTTCACACACACTGGGTGATGCCATCACCAACGTGATCCAACTGATCTGTAAAAACCTGGGTTGGGACTGGGGTGCCTACTGGGCCGCCGAGCGGTCGCCGCAAGGTTGCGCACAGTTGGCGTGCAAGTATTTCTGGCACCAGCCGGAGCTGGATCTGGCGTCCTTTGGGCAAGAGAGTTCGAGCATTTCGTTGGCGCCGGGCGAGGGCCTGGTTGGCAGTGTCTGGCAGAGTGGCAAACCCGATTGGGTGGAAGACATCGTCAATGACCTGCGCTTTTCGCAACGCACCAATGACCGCGAATGCAAGTTATGGTCGGGCTATGTATTTCCGGTCACCTATGTGTCGGCCGACGGCCACACACACAGCCCGGGTGTGTTGGAGTTTTATAGCTGCCTGTCACGCCAGCCCGAGGCGCAACTGCCCAAGTTGTCGGCCACCATTGGCGCGTTTATTGCGCAAATGGCGCAGCGTATGGAGCACCAGAAGACGATCCTGCATCTGGCCCAGGTCGATGCGATGACCGGCCTGGCCAACCGCAACCATTTCCATGATTTGGTCACGTTGGAGTGCGCCGCCGCCGCGAAGGACGGCAGTGCGTTCGGGCTGGCATTTATTGACCTGGACCGTTTCAAACCCATCAACGATGCATTCGGCCACGAAGCCGGCAATGAAGTGCTGCGCGAGTTTGGGCAGCGCCTGCGCGCCCTGGCCCCCCCAGGCTCCAAAGTGGGGCGCCTGGGTGGCGATGAATTTGCAATGCTGATTCCGGCCCACGCCTTGCCAGACGCTGCAAGCTTGCTGGAGCACATTCTGGAGTCCGCGCGAGCGCCCTTTGTTTACGAGGGGATCGAGTTGACGGTCTCGGCCAGCGTCGGCGTCAGCACCTATCCGCAGTGCGGTGACAGCTGCCCAGCGTTGCTGCAGAGTGCCGACGCGGCGATGTACCGCATCAAGAACAACGGACGCAATGGTTGCCACTTTTCGTCGATCAGCAACACCCATGCGCTGGCCGAGCAGCAAACCTCCATCGCGCAGCGTCTGGCACTGGAGACCGAATTGCACCATGCGCTGCATGGCAATGAATTGTGTCTGGTCTACCAGCCTATCTTTGACATTTCCCAACAGCGCCTGCAGGCTATTGAAGCGCTGCTGCGCTGGCGGCGTGCGGATGGCACCATGGTGCCGCCCGACGTGTTTATTCCGATTGCGGAACAAAGCCATTTGATTGTGCAAATTGGCAAGTGGGTGTTATCCCAGGCCTGCCGCGACCTGTCCATCCTGCGCGCCGCCGGCTTCAAGGATTTGAAGGTGCATGTGAACATGGCGGCGTCGGAGTTCTCCAGCAAGAGCCTGGCCGATGAACTGTGCGCGCTGGTCGGTGCGTTTGGCCTGGAGCCGCATCACCTGTCGCTGGAGCTGACCGAGGGCATGCTGATGAAGCGCCCGGACCAGGTCATCCCGGTCATGCGCTCGCTGCGCCATCTGGGGTTTGGCATCAGCCTGGATGACTTCGGCATGGGACATTCCTCACTGGCCTTGCTGAAGAATTTGCCGATCTCGTCGCTGAAGATAGACCGCTCCTTTGTGCACGACCTGGCGCACCAACGCAATGACCGCGCCATCGCCCAGACCATCGTCGACCTGGGCCACCAGATGGGGCTGGAAGTGATTGCCGAAGGGGTAGAGACACAGCCCCAGTTGCAGATCCTGCGCCAGGCCGGTTGCAGCCTGATCCAGGGTTACCTGCTGGGCCGGCCCATGGCGCTGGCCGAACTGCTGACCCAACACGCAGCGGTACCGCAAACATGACGGTCAGCGACAGTAAAAAGACTTCGCCAATCGCCATTGCCATTGCCATTGCCAATTGTCCTGATTTTCAAAAAGGGAGGAAACCATGTACCTAGCTGTTACCGACCGCCCCGCACCGGCCACCTCGGCCAGCGTTCTTGCAAGCGCGCCCGTGCTGTCCGGGGAATCCTTTGCGACGATGATCAATCTCTCGGGGCGCAGACGCTTTACCTCCCAGCGCGTGGTGCTGTACGCTGTGCTGGCGGCGGGTAATCACCCGCAGGCAGCCGGGATTGCTGCGGAGGCATTGAGACTATTCACCGAGGCCCATGCTACGCTCATCAAGGGCGGCAAGGGTGTTCCCGGCGTGTTTGGTGTGCCATTGCAAGAGGCCTACTTTGGGTCGGCCAAAGGCAATGAAAAAATCCTGGCGTTTATTGCTCTGGCCGACCGCGTGTTATTTGCCATCGCATCCGGCTGGCAGCGCCAGGTGCCGGTCTTGCTGGAGGAGTTGATGGAGAGCTCATCGGCCTTGCTGGCGGTGCTCAATAGCCTGACCACCATTTATGAGACCGAGGCACGCAACCATGCGAAGCAGGTTGAACAGCAATTGCACAGCGCCATGGATGAGATCAAGACCATCTCCAAGCAAGCCCAGGTTGTGGCCATGAATGCCCGCATTGTGGCCGCGCGGGCCGGGTCCGCGGGGAATGAGTTTGCGGTGGTTGCTACCGAGCTGATTGCCATCACCACCGACATCGAGACGATTCTGCAGACCGCGATGGCAAAGCCCGGTTGAGCCAGAGCGCAGTGCGACTGCGCTTAGGTCAGCGCCCGCACGTAGACCGCATCAAAGGCGTTTTTCTGTATCTCGTCCAACGTGGGTGAGTAACCGGCCCATAACACCAACACCGGTCCGGGCAGGTCCAGTGTGCGTTCCAGGCTGCGGCACAGCGTGTAACGGTCTTCGTCGGGCATGCCAGGTAGGTCGATGAACAGAATGTAGCAACGCCGGTAGGCAAATTCCTTCAACGTCTTGCGCACCAGCCAGGCGCGTATGACCGGTTTGCAGCGTGCCATGTCGGACTGGAACTCGCCTTTCTCAAAATCGTCCAGATCGTGGCGGGCGATGGATTGGAAGAACGGTGTTTCGGTCAGTTCCTCCCAGGCGCGTTGCTCCGCTTCATCGGCCTGTTTGAGCCGTTCGCGCCACAACTTGAGGGGTTTGTCGTCCATGCTGCCTTCCGCCACACTTTTTTCCAGTGCACGCACCGCCATGCGGCAGGCCCACCAGCGGTGGGCCACACTGCTCTCGAACAACTGGCGCAGGCAATCCATGCGCGCATGGAGCTCGGTGTCCGGCAAACAATTCACCATGCCACGCAGGGCACCGGCATGGCCCGGCGTGATCTGCAGTGCACGTTCGTAACAAGCGCGCACGCTGGTGCCGGCATCCAGGCGGCGCTGCAGATCACCCAACTGCGCCATTTCGTCGGCGTTGTTGCGCTTCACACCCGCCATCAGCGTGGCTATGCGTGCCTGCACCCGTTGCAAGTACGCGTGGTGCAGTTTCCACTCGGTGGCGTTGTCCTTGCACCATTGCCTGTCAAAGTGCGCCAGCCACTTCACGGCGCTAGGCCCCAACAGGTCGGTGGCCGGACGTGTGGACCAATTCGGCAACTGCTTGCTGACGTTTAATGCTTCCAGCCGGTCCCGCAGCACCGGGTGGGTGTCGTCCTCGTCGCTCAACTGGATCAGTGATTGGCGCAGCGCGATGCGGGCAAATTCATTGTCCACCGGCTGGGCCAGCAGTGTGCGCATGGCCGTGAAGGGCCCCGTTGGTTGGGGGCTGGTGGCCGCGGCGCCCCAGTGCAGGGGCCAGAACTCGGTGCTCAGCCAACTGCCCTTGATGGCGATCTCGGTCAGCGCCGCGCCGGCAATGTCACGGCCCACCAATTTGCCGGCTATGCGGTCCGCTTCAAACTCGTCCTGCCGGGCCAGTGCAAAGGTCTTGGCCAGAAAGCGCGGGAAGTACCAGCGCAAAAAGGCCTGCGTCGCCATGGCCATGGGCCCGGTGTCGTTGCGCAGGCCGTGTTCCAGCTTCATCCAGCTCAAGCGCGTGCGGTAAATCCAGGCGGCAAACTGGCCATGGCCGCCACGCAAGTGGCCATACTCATGCGCCATGACAGCCAGGAAGCGGGGACGGTCTATGGCCAGCAGCAGCGGCAGGCCAATCGTCAGGTAATTGGTGCCCCCGCCAAACAGGCCGTAGCGCGGCAACTGGCTGATGCTGGCGTTGAAGCTGCTGTCCAGCAGCACGTGGTCAATGGCCGGGCCCTTGGTTTTTCTACGGATACGCTCCAGCGCCTCAAACAGCGGCGGCGCATCGGCTGCCGTCAGCACCGTACCCTGTGGCGCCTCGAGGCGCAGCCACAACGCCCGCAGGCTGGTCCACAGCAAACCACCACCGGCGATCAGTAGCGCGATATGAAAACCCTTGATACGTCCGTTGACCATGGCAATCAGCGTCCATGCCAGCAAGGTGACGGCCAGCACAAAACAGCCCACCACCCACAGGTAGCCCAGCGCCGCAAAGCCGGCCACACTGCGCCGGTAGGCTTGGCTGTTGTCAGCACTGGCATGCTCGCTGAGGCGTACCAAATGAATGAAATCCGCTCGTTCCACGGGAGCCCCTTAAACAGGCGGCTATCTTAGCTGGGTGCAACGGGGCACTTGGCACGGCGGAATCAGGCAAACGCGGTATCCAGAACGTCCACAGTCTCGCCATCCTCCGGGGCATGCAGGCGCTGCGCAACGCCTGCCCGCTGCGCCGCAGCTCTAAGGTCCTTGCGCGTCACCGGGCAGTGGCTGATGGCCTCCAGGTGGTTGGCCACGACCATGCCGGTGGACAGCTGCGCGAAGGCGATCACGTCGTCCAGGCCCATGATGATGTCCTCCCCCACATCGAAGCGGGCGCCGCCAGCGGGAATCACGCTGACTTGCGGCTGGTGCGCAGTGACAAAGGCGCGGATCTGCGGCGTCAACACCGTGTCGCCCGCCAGGTACAGGCTGGGTTCGCCCGGCATCTCGATCAGGTAGCCCACGCCATGCTCCATGAAGCGGCCCATGAAACCTTCACCGTGTGTGCAGCGCACGGTGCGGATGCGGCCTTCAAAAAATGCGTTGGGCTGAGTATGGTCGTCCGGCAGAGGTTGCACGTTCAGGCCGCGCTTGCGCAGATAGGCGGCGTCATGCGGCGTGCAAATCACCGGGGTCTGGGTCTCGCGCAGCCACTGTTTGCCGAACCCGTCCAGGTGGTCAAAGTGGCCTTTCTGGCAATGGGTGATCAGGCAGTGTGTGACCTGTTGGAGCGCTGCGTCGGCCTGTGCCGGCAGGTCCACGGTCGGGTTGCGAAGGCGCTTGCCGTCCAAGAGGCGCAGCGGAGGCAGCGCGCCCTGGGGCGCCAGCATGGGGTCGACCAGGATGTGGCGCTCGCCGATGTGCACGATGATGGTGGCGTTGCGGAGTTGGGTGATGTGCATGGTGTGTCCTTTGAGTCGTGCTTATTGGAGAGGTTTGCATTTCCCGATACCGTTCGGGCTGAGCTTGTCGAAGCCCTTCGACCATTCGACAAGCTCATGGCAGGCCAAGCTCAGGGCGAACGGACTGTCTCTGTCGTGAATTCAATTGAATGCCGGTTGTAGCGATTCCAGCCGCTGTGCGGCGTTCTGCTCAAACGCGCGTACCAGTGCCTGGGCGGCAGCCGGCGCGGTATCCGGTGTGCCATTGCCAAAGGGCGGGGCAGGGTAGTACTCGATGCCCAACTGGATGGTCCTGGCTACGTCTTCCCCGGCGATCAAACCCGCCAGGTACAGGCCCGCGTCGATGCTGGCTGACACTCCCGCGCCGGTGATGACCTTGCCGTCGCGCTGGTAGCGCGCCGTTCCGACCTTGGCGCCATAGGCCGCCACGCGGTCCCGCGCGAACCAGTTGGTGGTGACGTCCAGTCCGCTGATGATGCCTGCAGCGCCCAGCAACTCCACGCCGTTGCAAATGCCCATGGTCCAGGTGGACGTGGCGTGCAGGCGGCGTATCGCATCCAGTACCTCCGGTGTATGCAGTGCCTTCTCTACACCAGGTCCGCCAGGCACGTACAGGATGTCGGTGTGGGTGGTTTCTGCCAGCGTGCGATAGGCATGCAGGGCCAGGCGCCGCGTGTCGGCAAAGACGGGTCCGGTGCTGGCCGCCACAAACTCGGTCGTGATGCCGGGCACATTGGCCAGTACCTCGTAACCGCCGACGATGTCGAGTGCCGTGAAGCCGTCGAACAGAAGAATGGATAAGCGCATGGTGGGTGTTTCCTTGGTAAGTGGCGCTATTGTCAAATGGGGTCGCCGCAAAGTACTATGTCGTTACTGCCATATTTGATGGCATTAGCGCCAAATCTATTCAGTTCACAAAAATCCATGACCAAGCCCGCTCCCAGTCCCGATTCCCGCCCCCTGCGCATTGCCATCCTGGCCTACCCCGGCTGCATGGGCACCGAGATATTCGGGGTGGCCGATGTGCTGCTGATTGCCGGCCACATTGCCGCGTCCATGCAGCGCGCCCGCCGCAAGCCGGTGGCCAATCCTGCGGGCGCTCCTTTTGCAATCGAGGTCATTGGCCTGGCCGGGCGCAGTGTCACCGTGGCCGGCGGGCTGACGGTGGGCGCCCAGCGGCCCAGCGGTCGCTACGACTTGTTGGTCGTGCCCGGCCTGGAGATTGCGCGCCTGGACGAATGGACCACCAAACTGGCGCCCTTGCAGCGTGAGCTGGCGTTCATCCGCAAGACCTTTGCCGGAGGCACGGCTGTGGCTGGTGTGTGTGTCGGTACGTTTTTGTTGGGTGAGGCGGGCTTGCTTGCGGGGCGCAAGGCCACGACTGCATGGCTGTGCGCCGCCCAATTGGCCAGCCGTTACCCGGCGGCCACGCTGAGCACGGACGCCGTACTGGTGGAAGACGGTGCCGTCACCACCACAGGCGCCGTCAGCTCGGCGTTTGACCTGGCCATCCATTTGGTGAAGAAGACGCTGGGCGCCGAAGTGGCAACCGCCACCGCCCGTGTGGCCTTGTTGTCCAACGCCCGCACCAGCCAGGCACCGTTTGTCGACGCCGCATTGCTCCCCAACAGCCTGCCAGCGTTTTCACAATCGGTGGTGCAGTGGCTGGATCAACGCTTGAACGAGACCTATGACCTGGAGCGCCTGGCCCTGGCCTTTCACGTCAGCGTACGCACGCTGCTGCGCCGGGTCAAGACGCAAACCGGGGAGTCACCGCTGGGCTTGTTGCAGCAGGCGCGGGTGGACAAGGCCAAGCAGCTGTTGAGCAACAGCAACTGGAGCATTGCGCGCATCACCGAAGCTGTGGGTTATTCCGATGTGCCCACCTTCTCACGCCTGTTTGCCAGCCGTGTGGGTGAGACACCGGCGCGCTACCGGCGTCGCTAGCGGCCGGCCCATCGATCACACCAATGCGTAGCCGGCCTCCGAGGGCGTCACCACCGAGATAAAACACAGGGGCTCGGCGCCCAGCGTGCGCACGCCGTGCACCTGTCCGCGGTGCGCCACCACCACATCATCCGCGACGATGGTGCGCGACTCGCTTCCCGCGTCGATCTGGTAGGCACCCCGACCGGACAGAATCGTCCAGGTGTCCTGGCCGTGGGGGTGTATGTGGCATGCGATGCGCTGCCCCGGCAGCACGTTCCAGGCCACGACGGTGGCGTCGGGTGATTCAGTGACGATGGAGCGTATGGGTTCGCCGTCCGTGGCGTGCATGCAAAGCTCACTGGCAAAGATGCGGGTGCTGCTCATAGTGGTGCGTGCTTGCGATGTGGTGGGACATACACAAACCACAGCAAGAAACGAGCCTGGTCATCAGCCGGTTTTGCGCCGCACCGCCACCACCTGCTGCGTCAGCATCTCGGCCAGTGCCATGCCCACGGCCTGTGCATCGAGCGAAGGGTCGTCAAACAGCATCTCCAGCGCGGCGTAGTTCATCTCCACCGCCAGCCGTGCCAGTATCACGATCTCCTTGTGCGGCGCTTTCGGATGGGCCAGCATGAAGGCGTCAACGATCAAGCCGCTGACAAAACCATGCGACTCGATGCGCACCTGCGACAACGCCGGCACCGCGCGCAGGGCGCGTGTGACCCACAAGCCACCGGGCAGGGACTCGGTCAGCACACGCGTCTGGTCGAACAGGTCGTAGATTTGCTGCGTCAGTTGTTTCGGCGGCAGCTTCAGCGTGGCCGGCGTGGCCCACACCATCACCAGCTCGTTTTGCGCCTGCATCAGGCGTTGGCCCAGCTCGCGCAGCAGGGCATATTTGTTGGGGAAATAGCGGTACAGGGCCGGCGGCGAAATGCCGGCACGCTCACACACCTGGTTGGTCGACAGCCGCTCAATGCCGACCTCGGACAACAGTTCGAGCGTCGCGCCCAGTATCAGTTCGTAAGTGTCCATGGCCCGCTGTTGGCGCGGTTGCGCCTTGGCCTGCAAGGCGGGCTCGGGCGCGGTCTGGCGTTCAGAAGGGGGTTTGGGCATGTGCGGGCAAGTCTACCAAGGTCGTCCGGATCTGGGCCTTTTCTGACAAGGGTTTGTCCCAGTGTTCAGGGATTATGCAGTCAATACACTAGTCATCGCTATCTAATAGTCATCGCTATCTTATTGAGGGGCGGTGCCGTTGTTTTGCAAGCCGACAAAACCAAGGGAGATTGACATGTTGATCCAGACTGTTCGAAAGTTTGCTGCCCAAGCTGACGGCCACCGCAGGCCGACCATCGTGTGCTGCTTGCCGCTGGTGGTGGCCACTCTGGGCGCGAACGTGCTTGCCGGCACCGCGCAGGATGCGCATGGGTTATGGCTCAGCGGGGACAAGGCCGCGGTGATCCAGTTCGCGCCCTGCGCCGACACGTCTGGCGCGCTGTGCGGCAAGATTGTGTGGGACAAGGACGCCAACACCCCGGCCGACGCCTGTGGCATGACGATTGCCAAGCTGATGCGGTATGAAGACGACGCCTGGCGCAACGGCTGGGTGCTGGACCCGCGCACCAACAAACACTACAAGGGCGCGCTGCGGGTGCGCGCCGATGTGTTGAACCTGCGCGCCTATATCGGCACGGAGCTGCTGGGTGAAACCGAGCAAATGACCCGTGTGCAGACCTTGCCTGCGGGTTGTAAAGCGCAGCCCCAACAGGTTCCTAGCTAGCCCTGCAGTCCCCGGACTCGCCCCGCCTTTGCCTCGCCTTCCACCCCACTCTTAACCCGCAACACCCTGCCGAACCGCCATGAAAAAAAATTTCCTGCTCGCCATTGCACTTGCCACCGCTTTCTTGGCCTTGCCCTGTCACGCCGCACCGCCCGCAGAGCCCACAGTGCAAAGTTATTCCTTGGACTTTGAAATCAAGGCCATGACGGACCGGCGCAACCGGGGCGTGTCCGACAGCTACAACAACCCGGCCATGGAGTTCACCGTCAACGCGGCGCATGAATCCGGCCTGGTCGGGCTGCTGCAAATCGGCTCCGCCAGCCAGACAGTGTTTCCCAGTGGCAACGGCACGTCGGTCCTGGGGGCGGTAGGTTACCGGCGCGGGGACCCGGAGCGCTTTCACTACGGTTTTGGTGTTGCCAAGGAATGGTTCCCTGGCGCGCATGTGGAGGCACCGACCGGTGTGGACTGGGAGACCACGGGGGCCACCGGTGTGCCCACGTTCACCGGCCTGTCCGACACAAAGTTTGACACCAGCTACCTGGTGGTGGAGCTGGGCTGGGGCATGGTCGAGGCGCGTTATCTGTATGTGTTGTCGAACGACTTTCGCGGTAACAACACCGCCACGCTGTGCGGCAGCACGTATTTGACGCCCGCGCTGATGGGTGGCGACCCCACGCAGGCCATCAACTGCTACGGCTCGGGCCCGCGCCAGACCGGTGGCTCGCACCTGCTGGACCTGGATATCAAATACCCTTTGAGTGGGCAAACCAAGCTGGTGGCCCACCTCGGTTACCAGAGTGTCAAGAATTTTTCTGACATCGATGGATGGGACTACCGCTTGGGCGTGGTGCACACCCGTTGGGGTGTGGACTTCTCGGCCGACGTCGTGGGCGCAGCGCTGCGCAACCGCGACTTTGCGAATGTGCCCGACAGCAGTGGCAATACACGCCGCATCGACAGCACAACGCTGGTGCTGGGTGTGGCCAAACGCTTCTGACACCATGCCCCGCTTGATACGCGCGGTGTGTGGCCTCGGCGCCGCTGTTGCTGTGTTCCTGCTGCTCGCGTGTGAGTCCCGCACGGCACCTGTAACGGCACCCTCCGCGAGCGCCATCGAATCCCTGCGACCCGCGGACGCCCGCCTCGCTGAAAAATACGAAAGGTCTTGTATGACTTGCCACATAGATGCCGCCAGTGGCGCGCCGCGCGTCCACGACACTGCGGCCTGGAGTTTGCGCGCCAGCGCCGGACGTGAGGCACTCATCACCGGCGCGCAGCAGGGCAGCAATGCCATGCCTCCCATGGGCCTGTGCCCCGACTGCAGCCGCGAAGACCTCGGCGCACTGATCGACTTCATGCGGGGAACACAACCATGAGCCGGCGCACCCGGCGCCTGGTATTGAAGACGGCATTGGCGACTGGCATGGGTGTGGGCGCCGCCAGTCTGCACAGTGCGCAGAAAGCCGCCAGTGCGCCAGCCTCCGCTGCATCCACTACAACGCCCGTGGGTCCGCCCGCCGCGCCGGTTGGAGGTGCGAGCGCCACGACCGCCAACACCACCACGTGGCGCAACTGGAGCGGCATCCACAGTTGCCAGCCCAATAGTTGGCAGGTGCCGGCCACGGTGGATGCGCTGGCCGAACTGCTGCGCCATGCGCCGGGGCCGATACGTTGCGTGGGGGCAGGGCATTCCTTCACGGCGCTGGTGCCGACCACCGGCACACTGCTGTCGCTGGACCGCCTGAGCGGCATCACGGCCCATGGCGACAACCAGGCCACGTTGGGCGCCGGCACGCGCCTGCAAGTCGCCAACCGCCAACTGGACGCCAAGGGCCTGGCCTTGTACAACCTGCCCGATATTGACGCCCAGACCCTGGCCGGCGCCATGGCCACCGCAACCCACGGAACGGGTGTCAACTTTGGCGCGCTGCATACCGACCTGCTGAGCCTGAAACTGATGACGCCAAGCGGGCAGTTGTTGCACTGCTCGCCCAGCCAGCAAGCCGATGTATTTGCGGCCGCCCAGGTCTCATTGGGCGCCATGGGTGTGCTGACCGAGATGACATTGCGCGTGCGGCCCAGCTTTCACCTGCAGCGGCGGGTCTGGTTGGCCAAGACGCAGGACCTGCTGGACCAGGCGCCCACACTGGCCGAGCGGCACCGCCAGTTTGAGCTGTATCTGCTGCCCTTCACCGGTTACGGCGCCGCCATCACCCATGATGAAGTGCCGATAGGCCCCGTGCAACGCGCCGCGGCGGCTGATGAAGACGTGTTGCGCGACTTGCGCCTGCTGCGCGATTGGCTGGGCCGCTGGCCGGGACTGCGGCGCTGGGCGGCGCAGCGGGCGATTGACCCGGACCAGACCGAAAACATGCGCGACCTGTCGTGGAAGCTGTTGTCCAGCGCACGCCCGACACGCTTCAATGAGAGCGAAGGCCATGTGCCGCGCGAATCCGGTATCAAATGTCTGCGTGAAGTGCTGGAAACACTGGAGCGCCGCAACGAGGTGTTTTTCCCCATCGAGTTTCGTTACATCAAGGCGGACCAGGCCTGGTTGAGCCCCTTCCATGGCCGTGACAGCTGCTCGATCGCCGCGCATGCGTTGCAAGGCGAGGCGCATGACTACCTGGTGCAGGAACTGGGGCCGGTGTTTCGCCGCCACGGTGCCCGCCCGCACTGGGGCAAGCTGCACAACTTCAGCCCTGCCGAGTTGCGTGTGTTGTACCCAGAGTGGAAACGTTTTGCCGAGCTGCGCCGCGAACTCGATCCACAGGGCCGTATGCTCACTCCGTATATGAAACAACTGCTGGGAGAGACATGACCTCGCTAAAACGCCGCCACTGGCTGGCTGGTGCCGCTGCCTTCGGGCTGGGCGGCGCGCTGGCGCTGCGCCCCTCTGACCAGGGCGGTGCGCATGACGCGTACTTCACCACCCTGCAGACCGCCTTGCGCGCGGCCGGCCCGGCCCTGCCCACACTGGTCGTGGACAGCCAACGCTACCTGGCCAACCTGGACAGCATCGCCAAGACGCGGCAACCGGGCTTGGCGCTGCGTGTGGTCGTCAAGTCCTTGCCCAGCCTCCACCTGATAGAACATGCGTTGAAGGCCTGGAACACCGAGCGGGTCATGACCTTCAACGCCCCCCAGTTGCTGGCCCTGGCCCGTGCGCGGCCCGGTGTGTCTGTGCTGCTGGGCAAACCCATGCCGGTGTCCACCGCTGCCTGGGTACTGGACCAACTGGCCGGTCTACCCTTTAACGCCGCACGCCAGATCGAATGGTTGATCGACACACCGGTGCGCGCCGCGCAGTACCGCGACCTGGCCCGCACACGGGGTGTGCCCATGCGCCTCAACGTGGAGCTGGATGTCGGCCTGCACCGCGGTGGCATCGAAGACGATGCGGCGCTGGTCGCGTTGCTGAAAGTGGTGCAGGGCGAGCCCTTGCTGAGCTGGAGCGGATTTATGGGTTATGACGCCCATGTGGCGGCCATCCCCGACCTGCCCGGTGCGCGTAGTGGCGCAGTCGAACATGCGCGCAGTGCCTATACGCGCCACTACGCCACTGCACAAACCGTGCTGGGCACCGTGCCGCGTGAAACGCTGACGTTGAACACGGCCGGTTCATTGACCTACCATTTGCACGACGGCAAACAGGTGCCCAACGAGGTCAGTGTGGGCTCTGCCGCCGTCAAGCCGCTGGACTTTGAACGGGCCAGCACCGAAGCACTGCAGGCCGCCAGTTTCATCGCTACGCCGGTGCTCAAGACCATGGACACTTTCAGGCTACCGGTAGGGGTGGAATGGCTGAGCCGTGCCGCCGCCAGCTGGGACCGCAACCAGGCCCGTGCCGTGGCCATACACGGCGGCCATTGGCTGGCCGACCCCGTGTCGCCACCGGGAGTCAAGCCCAGCGGCCTGTATGGCGCGTCGTCCAACCAACAGGTCATGGTGGCATCGGCAAACACGCCGTTGGCAACGGATGATTGGGTGTTTTTGCGCCCGCGCCAGAGCGAGGCTGTGTTTCTGCAGTTTGGTGATATCGCGGTGTTTGACGGGCAGCGCATCACGGAGCGCTGGCCGGTGTTTGCCGCGTCGGCCTGAAAAGAGGCCAAGATCTCACCACTTTGGGGTAGTGGGCTGACGGCTTATGAAAAACTGGCCGGTAGCCCTCGTCGGATATAGGAGTGTCGCTATCTATTTAATAGCGAATATGCAGTCCTTCCGTCGCCAATTGGCACTGCGCTGCCTCAGCGTTTCGGTTCGTTTTTCTTCTTCATCGCATCATCCAGGTTGAAGTTGCCTTTGCCTGGCATGACGATATCGCCCGGTTTTTGCCCGGGCTTGCATGCGCCTAGCCATTTGGCCGCGATGGTCATTTTGGACTCGGCCATGCCGTGCAAGGGCGGGTTGAACTTGGTTTTCAGTTCGCCCCGGTAGGCGGAGTCGAAGGCGCCGGTGAACACCGCGTCCATCGTGGTTGTGGTCGTCTCCAGCTTGCACACCGAGTGGATCGTGATCCTGTCGCCCTGTTGTTTGATATCCATGGCGCTGCATTGCTGCTTGGTCTTCTCCGCTTCTTGTTGCATCAGGTTGTCGGAGTTCTGATCAATGCAGTGCTGAATCGGTCCCATGCCCTTGGGCATGCCCTCCATGCTGGTGGTGATTTCCCACAAGCCGCTTTTGCGCTTGGGCATGTCAAGGGCCAGTGCGTTTGCACACAGGCTTGCTGCGGCAAGGCCAAGGGTGAACCGGAAAATCGAGCCAGTTGTGCTGCGTGGGAATGTCATGGGCCTTACTCCTTGGGTCGTGTATGCGTAAAAAATTTGCCTGGAAAACATTAAACCCGAATCAGTGGAACATGGGTGTGTCCCTTTGTTTCGCCGCGCCGGGTGACAATCGGCCAGCACACACTGTTCCACCCGCAAACATGAAAACACAGAGCAACGGTTTTACCCTCATTGAAGTATTGGTGGTCGTCGCCATCCTTTCCATTCTGGCGCTGATGGCTTTGCCCAGCTACCAGGGCAAGCTGATCCGGGAGCAGATCGTCGAGGGCAGCGCACTGGCCAACCTGGCAAAAGGCCCCATTGCGGCCCAATGGAGCGCCAGCAAGACGCTGCCGGTCGACAACGCCAGTATTGCCCTGCCCGCCCCGGACAAGATTGTCAGCAACCTGGTGCGCGCCGTCACGGTGCAGGATGGGGCGATCCATATCACCTATGGCAACCGCGCCAACGGCAACCTGAAGGACAAGATATTGACGCTGCGCCCGGCCGTGGTCGAAGACGCGCAGATCGTGCCGGTGGCGTGGGTCTGTGCTGCTGCCAAAGTACCGGACAAGATGACGGTGATGGGCGAGGACAAGACGGATATTGCCAAGGAGTATTTGCCGCTCAATTGCAGGTGAGGACTAGGGGTGTTGCAGTAACTTCGCTACGTTTGCTGCCGCCCTGCGCAACGCCGCGGTGTCATACCCCGCATACCCAAACAACCAACCCCGGCGCTTGGACTGGATGGTGTAGCGCGACAGTGGCGCCAGCAAAATGCCGGCTTCTTGGGCCCGTGCCGACAGGCCCTGGTCGTCCTGCCCGGCAGGCAACTCGTGCAGCAGGTGCATGCCCTGTTCGCTGGGCTGCAACAGCAGTTGGCCCTTGCTGGCCTTGGCCATGGCATCGATCAAGACCTGTTGGCGCTGCGGGTACAACTCGCGCATGCGGCGCAGGTGGCGCAGCAGGTGGCCGTCGGTGATGAAGCGGGCCAGCACCTCTTGTGCATCGCCGGGGGAGTGGCGGTCGGTCAGCGCGCGGGCCATCGCAAAGGCGCCGGCCAGTGCATGCGGCAGCACAACAAAACCCAGGCGCAGCCCGGGGTGCAACGTCTTGGAAAAGGTGCCCACGTACAGCACCCGTTGTGCATGCGGCAGGCTGCACAGCGCCGGCAGCCGGTGTGTGCCGTACTGGAATTCACCGTCGTAGTCGTCTTCGACAATCCAGGCGCGCTGGGCATTGGCCCAGTCCAAGAGTTCCAGGCGGCGCTGCAGGCTCATGCGCACGCCGGTAGGAAACTGCGATGTGGGCGTCACCACCGCCAGCCGCGCCTTGGGCCATAACGCCGCAGCCTGCTCCACGACCAGTCCTTCGCCATCCACCGGCACCGGGCGCACGGTCACGCCGTGACCCACCAGGTTGGCGCGTATGCCGGGGTAGCCGGGGTCTTCGACCCAGGCCTCGTCGCCCACGTCCAGCAGCAGCCGTCCCACCAGGTCAATGCCCTGTTGCGAGCCCGAACACACCACGACCTGGGCCGCCTCGCAGCGTATGCCGCGCGAAACCCACAGCCACTGCGCAATCGCATCACGCAGCGCCGGCGACCCGGCCGGGTCCAGGTATTGGGCCTGGGCCATGCGCTGGTCTTTGGTGGCTTGCCGTGCCAGCCGGTCCCACATCGCAAAAGGAAAAGTCGCGACCTCTGGCGCGCCGATGCGAAAGGGCTGGGCCGCCTGCAAGGGCGGGTTCCAGCGCAACACAGTGTCGGCAACCAATTGCCCGCGTTGCGACAGGCCTGCGGCAATGCTCGGCCGCAGGCCTTTGGGTGGCTTGGCGGAAGATGCCAGCGCGCCCAGGTTATCGGCCACATAACTGCCATCGCCGACGCGGGCCACGACATAACCTTCGGACTGCAGCCGCTCCAGCGCCCACAACACGCTGTTGCGTGACACGCCCAGTGTCTTGGCCTGCTCGCGCGAGGCGGGCAGGCGTGTACCGGGCTTGAACGTGCCCTGCTCGATGGCACGGCGCAGTTCCAGATAGACCTGCTGGCGCACGGTGTCGATGCGGGGGTTTTTCGTGGGTGCAATGGCTCTTCGCATCATGCTGAATTGGCTCCTTAATAGACAAAGAATCTTCGTAAACTAAGGAACCACTTTACCAGTCCGTGACGACACCTGTTCACGGATTCCAACAACCATTTCCGTGCAGGAGGACCACCATGGCCGAACACAGCACCACCATTCTTTGGCAGCGTGACAACACAGCGTTTGTTGACCACCGCTACAGCCGTCGCCACACTTTGCACTTTGATGGGGGCACGGTTGTGCCCGGCTCGTCGTCGCCCCACGTGGTGCCCGTGCCGTATTCCGACCCGGCGGGTGTGGACCCGGAAGAGGCCTTTGTCGCCTCGCTGTCCAGTTGCCACATGTTGTGGTTTCTGGACCTGACCGCACGTGCCGGCTGGGTCGTCGACAGCTACCGCGACGACGCGCTGGGCACCTTGGCGCGTAACGCTGAAGGCCAGCAGGCCATCACCCGCGTGGTGCTGCGCCCCGCCGTGTTGTTTGCACCGGGCAAGGCCCCTACGACCGACGAGCTGCACACCCTGCACCACCGCGCCCACGACTCCTGCTTTATCGCCAACTCGGTCAAGACCGAGGTGGTGTGTGAGCCCGTTCTGCAACCTGAAACCCAAGCCCAGCCATGACGTATTCGCCTCCCCATTTCGCAGAGAACAACACCACCACACTACACGCCCTGGTGCGCGCCCATCCGCTGGCCACCTGGGTGGTGCAGCACGAAGGCGAACTGCTGGTCAACCACATCCCCATGTTGCTGGATGCCGACCGCGGCGAACACGGCACGCTGGTCGGCCACGTGGCGCGCGCCAACCCGGTATGGCAGGCTCTGGCGGCGGGCGCCAAGTCGGTCGCGGTGTTCGCGGGTCCGCAAGCCTATGTATCGCCCAACTGGTACCCCAGCAAACATGCCCATGGCATGGCCGTGCCGACGTGGAACTACGCCACCGTGCACGCGCATGGCGTCCCCCAGGCCTTTGAAGACGCCGAACGGGTGCTGGACGTGGTGACGCGCCTGACACAGATTCATGAGGCGGGCCAGGCCCTGCCGTGGCAGGTGTCGGACGCGCCGGCGGACTACATCACCAAGCTGTTGAAGGTCATCGTCGCCATCGAGATGCCGGTGCAGCGCTGGGTCGGCAAATGGAAGGTCAGCCAGAACCGCCCGGCTTCGGACCAGCACGGCATTGCGGCCGGGCTGAGCGGCCGAGGTACGCCCGCGGCTGCAGAGATGGCGGCGCTGGTGCAACAGAGGATCAAAGCATGAATGCGGGCGTTACCGTTGATAGCTTGCAGCCGCAAGACTACACAGCCTGGCAACGCCTGGGCCAGGGCTACAACACGTTTTATGAAAGGGAGTTGCCGCAAGCGACCTACGAACACACGTGGGCACGGTTGTTGAACGGTGACGGCATCCACGGTTTTGCGGCGCGGGTGGACGGGCAACTGGTGGGCATCACGCACTACCTGTTCCAGGCCAGCATCTGGTCGGCTGACGTGTGTTACTTGCAGGACCTGTTTGTCGACGAGGCGGCGCGTGGCCACGGCGTGGCGCAGGCCTTGATCGAACAGGTGGCGCAGGTGGCCAAGGCGCGCGGTGCACCCCGGCTGTATTGGCTGACACACACCACCAATGCCCGCGCCCGCGGACTTTATGACCGGGTTGCCAAGCACCATGGCTTTATCCGTTACGACTATGCCTTGGGTTGAGTCGGTTTAGCAAAAATTGGCCGGTAGCCCTCGTAAAACATAGGCATGCCGCTATCAATATAGTAGCGTTTCGTGTAAGAACCGGGTGCAGATCCAGCGGCTGCCCCTCTATGCGCTGAACGTACGCGACGCCGCCACGTTTCAAGCCTGCGTGGCCTGCATATCCGATACTCAAAGGCATGCGCCTGACATTTCTTTTGCTTGCCTGGTTGGCCTTCGCCATGCCGGCCCATGCCATTCCTTCGCCCGACCTGGTCATCAACGCCTTTGCTTCGGCCGCGCAGATTGCCGGCTTGCTGGCCGCCATGTCAGGTGCCGCGTTGCTGCGCTTCCAACGCGGTGGCGGCGGGGCAGGGAACGCCCGGGCCAGCCGCTGGTTGTCGGTGTTTGGTGTGGCGGCGGTGCTGGCCATCCTGGCCAATGTCTGGCAGTACGCCAGCCATGTCAGCGCCGACAGCCGTCGGCTGGAAACCAATCTGTGGCGCAAGCCCGCGGATTGGGAGCGGGTTTTTTCCGCACCCATGGTGAGCACTGCGGAGCTGGCCACGCGCATGGCCAGCGCACAGCCGCCGCACATCATCGATGTGCGTGAGCCCGAGGAGTTTGAGATCACCCACCTGCCCGGTGCGGTGAACATGCGGTATGCCGACCTGCTGCTCGGTGTGCGCAAGCCGCCCAACGACGGTGTGACCGTGGTGTTTGTGTGTGATTCCGGCAAACGCAGTGGCGAGGTCTGCGAGCAGTACGCGCGTCTGGGCCTGCCCTGCCAGGTGCTGGAGGGCGGCTACCCGCAATGGGTGCGCGAGGACCGGCCTTTGTCCACGGCTACCTATGGCTGGCGGGCACGCTTCACGCCGCTGCCCCGCTACGCGCGTGACACGGTCTACCTGGACACCCCCGAAGTGGCTGACATGGTGCACAACGACAAGGCGCGTTTTCTGGATGTGCGCAGCCCCGAGGAATTTGCGCGCGGTCACCTGCCTGATGCGCTCAACCTGCCCATGCGCGGCATGGCCTCCGACACCTTGGCCGGTGCGCTGGCGCAGTTGCCGGCACAGCCCTGGGTGGCGGCTTGTTATGACAACCGCAGTTGTTTCCATGCGCGGGTGCTGGGCTTGAAGCTGACACGCCTGGGTTTTGATTTTCGTGGTCGTTACACGGTGCCGCAAGAGTACCCGGTGCCCACACAAATCGCCGCGCGCGGCATGTGGCCGCGGGTGCAACGCGTGTTGTCCACGGCGGTCGACAAGGCGGTGGAACCCCTGGCGCAAGCCGTGGCTTGGATCAGCACCCATGGGGGCGGCCTGGTGCCCGCCATGCTGATGCTCCTGTTATTGACGCGTTTGCCATTGGCCCCGCTGGCCGCCAAGGCGCAGCGCGACCGCCTGGCCATGCGCGCCATCGCCGACCAGACCGCGCAGTTGCGCAGCCACTATGCCGAGGATGGCTTTCGGCTGCAGCGCGCCGTGTTGCAACTGCGCCGCCTGCACGGGTTGACGCCCTGGCGCAATCTGGCCGTGAGCCTGTTCCAGATGGCGGTGTTTCTGATGTGTTTTGCCGCCGTGCGTGCCGCCGCCCAATGGAGCAATGAATCCTTTTTGTGGCTGGAGTTGCTGCGCGAGCCGGACCCTCTTCATGTATTGGCACTGGGCATCGCGGTCACCGCCTGTGCGCTGACCTGGCGCCTGCTGGTCAGCACCGAGATGCACCCCATGCTGCGCCGGGTGCTGGGCGCCCTGGCGGGCGTGCTGATGTTGTGGCTAAGCTGGGACCTGTCTGCCGCCATCAGTCTGTACCTGTTGGCGTCGATGGCGCTCTTGTGGTTGCAGCAGCGGCCCTGGCGCGAGCGCGCCCGGCGGCTGCGCGCATGGTGGGCGGCACGCAAGGCGCAGTTGCAGGCGCGGTCCGCAAGCGCCGTGGCGCTGGAGCACTGCGATCAGGCCGGCACGGTAGGCAACAAGGCCTGGCGGCAGGGCCAGATGCGCCAGGCCGGCTTGCCAGTGCCACCCGGCTGGGTCTGGCCGGCCCAAGACAAGGAACCCGCCGATGCCGATGTGCTGGACGAGTTGCGGGCATTGGGGTTGGACCCGCAGGCCCGTTACGCCGTGCGCAGTTCCGGCATTGCCGAAGACTCTGCGGCGCAGAGTTTTGCCGGCGTCTTCAGAAGTGAACTGCAGGTGCCCTTGTCAGAGATTCCCGCCGCCATGCAGCGGGTGCGGGCGTCTTACGGCGCGGTGGTGGGTGCGGCGCACAGCGGTGGTGTCATCGTGCAGGCCATGGTGCAAGCCGAGTACGCCGGTGTATTGTTCACGCGCGACCCCGGCAATGCCGGCGCCATGCTGATCGAGTGGGTGGCCGGCCTGGGTGAGGCGCTGGCCAGCGGGCGTGCCACGCCCAGCGCGCTGCGTGTCGGCCGCCTGTCCGGCTTGCCGCTGGATGCCACCGTGGCGTGCCCGCTGGACCTGGCGCCGCTGGTGGCGCTGGCCCAAACAATCGAGAGCCTGTTCGGCAACCCGCAGGACATTGAGTGGGCGTTTGCCCAAAACCGGTTTTTCATTTTGCAGGCGCGTGACATTGTGGTTCTGCACCCTGCGGCAGATGCAACGCCAGATCCTTACACGCTGATCGAACAGGAGCGTGCGCGTTTGCTGAACCTGTTGACCCTGGGCGCGCCCAGCCCTGATGCGCCCGCGCTGGTGCAGACCGACATGACAGCCGATCTGCCCCGGCCCACGCCGCTGAGCCTGTCCATGCTGCAGCGCCTGCGCGGCGACGGTGGCTCCACCGACCGCGCCTTTGAGCGCCTGGGCCTGGCCTGGCAAAGTGGCCCCCACCGCACACCCGAAGTGCAGAGTGCGTTCGGCCAGACCTATGTTTTGCAGGCCCAGGCGCAAGTGCCGGCCATGGGCATGTTGGCGTCGTTCTACTTGTCGCGCAGCGCCGCCTCCATCGAGGCCCATTTTCGCGACAGCTTTTTGCCGGGCCACCAGCAGGCCATGCGCTGGCGTGCGGTCATGGACCTGCAGGCTCTGGGGGATGCCGAACTGATGGCGGCCTTGCAAGCGTGGACACGTCAGTTTGTTGAGGTCCACTATGTGGAGGCCGACGTCATCAATATTGCGGCCGAGTTTTATGCCCGCGCCAGTGCCAAGGCCCTGGCGGCCAAGGGCTTGCCGGCTACTTTGTTGGCGTCTTCTGAGGTCGCACAGCCAGCCGCGCCGACATTGGCAACACACGGACACCGTGCGTTGCACGACTGGGAGTTGAGCGAACCGCGCTACCAAGAAGACCCGGCCTCGTTTGCGCGGCATTTCGGTCCGGCGACCACGCAGCATGCAGGCGCCCATACTGCTGCTTTGGAAGCAGACGCGGCATCTGGCACCGGCCGCAAGCTGTTGGATTCCAGCCTGGAGCGTGCACAACGTTTTGCCCGGCTCAAGGAAGAGGCCAAACATGCACTGCTGCGCGAATGGGCGCAAATCCGGCGCTTGCTGCTGGTGCTGGACCAGCGCCTGGCATTGGACGGACTGGTGTTTTACCTGGAACTATCGGAGTTGCCCGAACTGCTGGGGCCAGCATCTGACACACTGCGCCAGCGCGCCCGGCAACGGCGTGCGCAGACATTGGCCTTTCGCGATGTGGTGGTGGGGTCGAGTCTGTCGGTGCGCGAACTGGAAACCCGCACCGACTGGTTGCAGGCCTTTGCGCCGGCTGGTGCCGCGGGCACTGCGCCCGATGCACTCAAGGGCCTGCGCGTGTCCGGACGCCAGGAGGTGACGGCTGTTGTGCGCGTGTTACGCCATGCCGACGAGCTGGCGCTTTTGCAGGCCGGTGAAATTGCCGTGGTTGGCCTGGCAGACCCTGTCTGGCTGGGGGCCTTTGACCGCGCCAGCGGTCTGGTGTCCGAAGTGGGCGGTTGGTTGGCCCACTTGGCGATTTTGGCGCGCGAGAAAGACCTGCCTGCGGTGTTCGGCGTGGCACAGGCCATGCAGCAATTGCGCTCGGGCGATGTGGTCACCCTGGGTGTGGACGGCAGCGTGCGCGTGCGGGAGCGGATGCACAGCCCGCTAGCCTGACACCGTGGCTCTTGTCGCGCAGGAGTAAGGCGGGATCGTTTCGGCTGAATGTATTGTTGCGATTTATGCCGCTAGCCCTCGTGGAATATGCGTAGGCCGCTATGCAATATGTAGCGGTATGGACACGGATAGGCCTACCCCTTGCGCCACACACTGGCCAACCAGGGCTGCTGCTCTATCGGCAAGCCCGGTGGGCGGTAGTAGTGCATCAGCTCGGTGAAGCCTGCCGCCATCAGGTAGACGCGCCACGTGGCAATGTCATGGTATGCGCCGTAACGTTCGCCGTTGAAGCCCTCTTCGTTGTTGCCCCGCGGGTTGGAGCTGAACAATACGCCGCGGGGTTTGAGTGTCGCGTGCAGTTGCGACAACACACGTGGCAGCGCCTGGCTCGGCACGTGGAATAAAGATGCGTTGGCAAACACGCCATCAAAATGTTCGGCAGGCAGGTCCAGCGCCAGAAAGTCCTGTTGCCACACCTCGCAGCCGCTATAGGCCCGCGCCATCTCGGCAAAGCGCTCTGCGCCTTCCAGGCCTACGGCCGTGTGTCCCAGCGCGCTAAAGGCCTTCAAGTCCCGGCCCGGGCCGCAGCCAAAGTCCAGGATCGTGAACGGCGTCTTGCCTTCGATGTGCTGCAGCAAGGCGTCCATGTTCTGGCGCACATCGTGGTCGCGTGTGCCGGCAAAGAAGTCCTCGGCGTGGTCGTTGTAATGGGCCAGCGTGCGTTGGCTGGTGATGTCTAGTGGTTTCTGGGTCATGGTTTCAAGAAGGGGTATCAAACGAAGCAATCAGGTTATCGCGCAACCACCGGTTGGCCTGGTCGCTCTGCACGCTGGCATGCCAATACAGGTAAATGTCGCGTGCGTTCATCGGGATAGGAAAGGGAAGCAACTGGTTGTTCAGCGGCGCGTTGGCGGCACGCGCATAACGCTCGGGCATGGTCAGCAGCAGGTCGGAGGTGCTGACAATCTTGCACGCCGTCCAGAAATTTTGGCAGCGCAGCTTGATGCGGCGAGCCCAGCCCAGACGCGACAACTCCATGTCCTCCATGCCCGGGCCTTCCATGCGTGTGCTGGACAACACATGGTCTTGCGCCAGATAGGTCTCCAGGCTGATGCTGCCCTTGACCACGGGGTGGTCCTTGCGGGCCACCACCACCATCTTGCCGCCGGCCAGGCGTTGTTTGTGGATGTTGTGCGTGACCGGCACCAGAATGTCGATCACCGCGGCCAGCTTTCCGTTCGTCAAATAGGTCTGAAAATCGCCACGGTTGTGGTACACGGACGAGATCTGGATGCCGGGCGCCGCATCACCTATGCGTTGCATCAGCGCTGGTATGGTCGCCAGTTCAACGATGGCGTGCATGCCAATCTTGAATTCGCGCCGCGAAGTCTGCGGGTCAAAACGCGACAACTGGCTCAGCGAGCCCTCGATCTCGGCAATGGCGCGGCGCACCGGGCCTATCAGCTCGTGTGCCACCGGCGTGGGCGACATGCGGTGGCCCTGGCGCACAAACAAGGGGTCGTCGACCAGCGTGCGCAGGCGGGCCAGCGCGTGGCTGACGGCCGGTTGTGTCAGCTTCAGGATTTCGCTGGCGCGGGTGATGCCGCCTTCGGTGTAGATGGCGTCAAACACGACAAACAGGTTCAGGTCGATGCGGCTGATATTGATCATGGCGAGGTCACTATAGCGGGACCATGCACGGAATGAATAGTCCCACTGAAAACAAAGCATTGGTCAGCGCAGGGGCAAGGCCCTAACCTCAGGGCCATCCATCCGGCATTCGGTCACAAGGAAACCCCCATGTACTTCGATTTTTCACTCAAGGTTCTGGACCTGCATGCGCAGGTCAAGGACTTTCTGGATACGTTAGTCTTTCCGCAATGGCAGCGCCGTGAAGAAGAAATTGCTGCGAATGCCAAGGCCGGCAAAGCCTACCGCAGCTACCCGCTGATGGAGGAACTCAAGGCCAAGGCCAAGGCGCAAGGCCTGTGGAACCTGTTCCTGCCCGAGTCCGCACACGGCCACGGCCTGAGCAATCTGGAATATGCGCCCATCGCCGAGATGATGGGCCACCAATACTGGTCCGCCGAAGTCTTTAATTGCTCGGCGCCCGACACTGGCAATATGGAGGTGCTGGAGCGTTATGGCAGCGAGGCACAAAAGGAACGCTGGCTCAAACCCCTGCTGGCCGGCGAGATCCGCTCCGCATTTGCGATGACCGAGCCGGCCGTGGCCTCGTCGGACGCCACCAATATCGAATGCCGCATAACGCGCGACGGGGACGATTACGTCATCAACGGCCGCAAGTGGTACATCACCGGTGCGGCGGCGGAGGCCTGCAAGGTGTTTGTGCTGATGGGCAAGACCGACCCGGACAACGCCAACCGGCACCGCCAGCAGTCCATGATCCTGGTGCCCAAGGACACGCCGGGTGTCACGATTGTGCGCGACATGGCCTTGTACGGTTTCATGGACCCACCGGCCGGCCACCCCGAGGTTCTGTTCGAAAACGTGCGTGTGCCCGCCAGCAATCTGCTGCTGGGCGAAGGGCGTGGTTTTGAGATCGCCCAGGGTCGCCTGGGCCCTGGGCGCATCCACCACTGCATGCGGGTGGTCGGCATGGCCGAGGCCGCGCTGGAGTTGATGTGCAAACGCGTCGTGTCACGTGTGGCCTTCCACAAGCCGTTGTCGGACCAAGGTGTGTGGCGCGAACGTATTGCCAAATCCCGCACGCTGATCGACCAGACGCGTTTATTGGTGTTACATGCGGCACACCGTATGGACACGGTAGGCAATAAAGTAGCGGCCAAGGAGATTGCAATGATCAAGGTGGCCGCGCCGAACAACTGCTGCAAGGTGATTGACTGGGCGATTCAGGCGCATGGTGCGGGTGGCTTCAGCCAGGACTTTTTGCTGACTTCTTACTACGCCTACGCCCGCCATCTGCGCACTGCCGATGGCCCGGACGAAGTACATAACAACGCGATTGCCAAACAGGAACTCGCACCCTATCTCGCCGCTTTGGCTTAAGGAAAGAAACATTTTTATGGGCAAGACATTCTCCGGCCAGGTCGCCCTGGTCACTGGCGCAGGCAATGGCATCGGACGCGCCACCGCATTGGCCTTTGCCGCACAAGGCATCAAGGTTGTGGTGTCGGATGTGGACGTCAACGGTGGTGAAGGCACCGTGGCCCAGATTCGTGACGCGGGTGGCACGGCCAGCTTTGTGCGCTGCGACGTGGCGCGTGATGCCGAGGTCAAGGCTTTGGTGGAGGCTACCGTCGCCACCTATGGCCGTCTGGACTATGCCTTCAACAATGCCGGCATTGATATTGAGAAAAGCAAGCTCGCCGACAGCAGCGAGGCGGAGTTCGACGCGTTGATGAACGTCAATGTCAAAGGCGTCTGGTTATGCCTGAAGCACCAGATCCCGGTCATGTTGGCGCAGGGCGGTGGCGCCATCGTCAACACCGCGTCGGTGGCGGGCCTGATTGCGGCGCCCAAGATGGGCATTTATTCGGCCACCAAACATGCGGTGATTGGACTGACGAAAACGGCCGCCGTCGAATACGGCAAGAAAAACATCCGGGTCAATGCGGTGTGCCCCGCGGTCATCGACACCGAGATGTTCCGCCGCGCCAACGCCGCCGACCCCAAGAAGGGCGCCTTTGCGCAGGCCATGCATCCGATTGGACGTATTGGCAAGGCGGAAGAAATTGCGGCTGCCGTGCTGTATTTGTGCAGTGATGCGGCGGGCTTCACGACGGGTGTATCGCTGCCGGTGGATGGTGGGCTGACCGCGCTGTAAGCAAGCAGAGAGCACACGCAGTGGGCGAACGTGGGGGCCTTATACCTTGCGGTCCTCTGCTCTGCGGTTGCGCGATCGCTGCATCAGCACCGTCATCAGCAGTGCCGCGGCTGCCGAGCCGGTCATCATGGGCGATGAGGCCAGCATATCGGCCAAGCCGTCGACGGCATGGGCGCTGACCTGCTGCACGTGACTGGCCAGAGTGATGACATCACCAGGTTGCACGTTCTGCGCATCCTCGACGCGCACGTGGAGGTCGGGCCAGCCACTGCGAAAGCGGATGCTGGCAAAGATGCCATTCGCTATCGCAACCAATGACAGCACCCCCAAGGGTTTGAGCAGATGTTCCAACAGACGGCTGCGCTCGGCCGGAGGTGCGATCTCGTAAACCTGGCCAACCAACTGTGCAATAGCGGCTTCGGAAACCGGAACGTCGATTTCCGCCAGGCCGGGTATCGGGAGGGTAGGGGTGTGTCTCATATTTGTTTCTCTCCTTCAGGGGACCACCATGCGGTGAGGCGAGAGTGCATGTCGCAAATGCGCACGCAAGATTCGTGACGTCACATGGACTGGGTAGGTTAATCGAAAAATCGGCCCTGACGGCGACAAGCCGCTGATGAAATGCAACCTAATGTAAACACCAATATATCCAATTGAATTTGTCGTGTCACCGGCCGGACACCGAAGTTAATTACTATGGCTCTACTTCTTGCCATACTTAGCGAAACTCAGGAATTGACCCATGCACTTGCGCTCTATCCGTCGCCTTTCGTTTGCATCCGCGTTGTTCGGTGCTGGTCTATCCGCACTGGCCCAAAGCCCGGCCGCCATCACCAATATCCAACTCGGGCCACGCCCTTTCTTCCTGGTGTCGGACATGGCCGATAGCCCCCTCAAGACCAAGCTGCAAAGTTGTACCAATGGCCCGTTTGAAAAAACGAATTTCTCCATAGGCCACCGCGGCGCGGCGATGCAGTTCCCCGAGCACACCAAGGAATCGTACGAGGCCGCGGTGCGCATGGGCGCCGGCATTGTGGAATGCGACGTCACCTTTACCAAGGACAAGGAGCTGGTCTGCCGCCACGCGCAAAATGACCTGCACACCACGACCAATATTCTGGCCACACCGCTGGCCGCCAAGTGCAGCAAGGCCTTTACGCCGTACGACGCCGAGAAGAAAACACCGGCCAGCGCCGAGTGCCGCACCAGCGACATCACGCTGGCCGAGTTCAAGACCCTGCGCGGCAAGATGGATGCCTTCAACCCGCAGGCCAAGACCGCGCAGGAATTCATGGGCGGCACCGCCAACTGGCGCACAGACCTGTATAGCGGCCCCACCAGCGGCACGCTGATGACGCACCAGGACAGCATCGCCTTGTTCAAGAAGTTGGGTGTGAAGATGACGCCTGAGCTCAAGTCCGCCAGTGTCGCCATGCCGTTTGATGGCTTCACGCAAGAGGCCTACGCGCAGAAGATGCTGGACGAATACAAGGCCGCCAACGTGCCCGCCGGCCAGGTCTTTGCGCAGTCCTTCAACAAGAACGACATCCTGTACTGGATCAAGGCCGAGCCGGCGTTTGGCAAACAAGCGGTGTTTCTGGATGGTGTGGAAAAGGCGGCCGATCTCCCCGATCTGGAGAAGTTGATCAGCTACAAAAAGGACGGCATCCAGATCGTGGCGCCACCCATCTTTGCCTTGCTGGATGCCAAAGACGGCAAGCTGGTGGCATCGACCTATGCCAAAAACGCCAGGCAGGCGGGCCTGAACATCATCACCTGGAGCCTGGAGCGCTCCGGCGTCATGGCGACCGGCAAGGGCGGCTGGTACTACCAGACCGTCAGCCAGGCCATCCACCGCGAAGGCGACATCTTGCAGGCGCTGGACGTGTTGGCCAAGGATGTTGGCATCATCGGCATTTTTTCCGACTGGCCGGCCACCGTGACCTATTACGCGAATTGCATGGGCTTGAAGTAGGGCCTCCCGCGCAGCGGCGGAGCGTGGGGGCAGCGACCCGCGCACACAAGCCGGGGGCAACAACTCGCCGCAGGGCCGCCCCAAGGCGAGTTAGCCCCCTTTGGGGGGCAGCGACCCGCGTAGCGGTGGAGCGTGGGGGCCAATTCTTGCATACGCCACTCGGCGTATTTCGCATCCCCCCGACCTTCCCTACAGTGAACCCATCGTTACGCAAGGCCTGTGTTTGCACAGCCCAAGCGCAGCGAAGTTGGTTTTCATTCATTTCGGAAGGTCACACCCATGCAAGCTACAAACTCACGCCGATTCACGCTGAAGGCGCTCACGGCCGCCGTTGCACTCACCACGCTGTCCGTAGTGCCGGCGTTTGCCGCCGACACCATCAAGGTCGGCATTCTGCACAGCCTCTCGGGCACCATGGCCATCTCGGAAACCGTGTTGAAAGACACCGTGCTGATGGCCATTGACGAGATCAACGCCAAGGGTGGCGTGCTGGGCAAGAAGCTCGAACCGGTCATTGTCGATCCCGCGTCCAATTGGCCGCTGTTCGCCGAGAAGACCAAGCAATTGCTGGGTCAGGACAAGGTCGCCGTCATCTTCGGCTGCTGGACTTCGGTGTCGCGCAAGTCCGTGTTGCCCGTGGTCGAGGAAATGAACGGCCTGTTGTTCTACCCCGTGCAGTACGAGGGTGAAGAGCTGTCCAAGAACGTGTTTTACACCGGTGCCGCACCGAATCAGCAGGCCATTCCCGCTGTTGACTATTTGATGAGCAAAGAGGGCGGCGGCGCCAAGCGCTGGGTGCTGTTGGGTACCGACTATGTGTACCCCCGCACGACCAACAAGATCCTGCGCGCCTACCTGAAGAGCAAGGGTGTTGCCGACAAGGACATCGACGAGAAATACACCCCGTTCGGCCATGCCGACTACCAGACCATCGTGGCTGACGTGAAGAAATTCTCCGCCGGTGGCAAGACCGCCGTGGTGTCCACCATCAACGGTGACTCCAATGTGCCGTTCTACAAGGAGCTGGGTAATGCCGGCCTGAAGGCCAAGGACGTGCCCGTGGTCGCCTTCTCCGTGGGTGAAGAGGAACTGCGCGGCGTGGATACCAAACCACTGGTCGGCCACCTGGCGGCCTGGAATTACTTCCAGTCCATCAAGAACCCCGACAACACGGCGTTCATCAAGAAATGGTCCGACTACGCCAAGGCCAAGAAGCTTCCTGGCTCCGACAAACCCTTGACCAACGATCCGATGGAAGCCACCTACATCGGTATCAATATGTGGAAGCAGGCGGTTGAAAAAGCCAAGTCCACCGATACCGACAAGGTGATTGCCGCCATGGCCGGACAGACCTTCAAGGCACCGAGCGGCATTGTCAGCAAGATGGATGAGAAGAACCACCACCTGCACAAGAGTGTGTTCATCGGCGAAATCAAGGCCGACGGCCAGTTCAACGTGGTGTGGAAGACACCTGGCCCGGTGAAAGCCAAGCCATGGTCTCCGTTCATCGAAGGCAATGACAAGAAGCCCGACGAGCCGGTAGCAAAGTAAGGCGCTAGCCTACTGCGCGACCCGATCTGGGGCCTTGCAGTGCTCACCGTACAGCAGTACGGTTCCGCGCTTCAGACCCCACCTCGGGCCGCTCGCTACGGCTATCACCTCACTTTGAGGGCAGCTTATGAAGTTACAGGTTCAGTCATGCCATATCGAATATCCCGACTACTCGCAGTAGCTGCTATTTTTGTAGCCGGCCATGCTTATTCCTTAACGGCGGATACCGCAAAAGCCATTGCTGTCGGTGAAGGTGATGCGCGCATAGAAGCGTTGCGCGCCGCGGTAGCCGGTGCCGATGACAAGACGGTGGCTTTTATCCAGGCCTTGTCCGACGATGCCGTGAAGGTGGTTGGCGACAAGCCGGTGATCGTCAAAGAGGGTAACGCGGTGGATCCCGTTACCGGCGTGCAATCGCCGTTGCCCGACAGCGCGGAAGACGTGATGAACAACAACCGCATGCGCGGTGAAATTGACAGCGCGCTGGCCACGCTCAAGCTGCTGTCACCCGATGTGGCGGTGCGCAGTGAGGCGATCAAGACCCTGCAAGGCGAGGTGGACGAGAGCAAGCTGCCCATGCTGGACAAGGCTTTTGCGCAGGAGACCGTGCCGGAGTTGAAAGACCGCCTGGGCCTGTTGCGCGCGGCAGCACTGCTGGGCAGCGCGGATATCAGCAAACGCCTGGAGGCCGCCAAACTGCTGGCCGACAGCTCGCAGGCTGCCACCAAAACGTTATTGATTGAACGCCTGCAGGTGGAGACTGATGCACCGGTCAAGGCCGCGTTGCAGATGAGCCTGGGCCAGGTGGAGTCCCGTCTGGCCTGGGGCGACCGACTGGGTGCCATCTTCAGCGGCATCAGCCTGGGCTCCATCCTGTTGCTGGTGGCGCTGGGCCTTGCCATTACTTACGGGCTGATGGGTGTCATCAACATGGCCCATGGCGAGTTGATGATGATTGGCGCGTATGCAACGTATGTGGTGCAAGGTGTGTTCCAGAAATATTTTCCAGGTGCCTTTGATTGGTACCTGCTGGCGTCCGTACCGGTGGCCTTCCTGGCGTCGGCGCTGGTGGGCGCCGCACTGGAGCGCAGCGTGATTCGCTTCCTGTATGGCCGACCGCTGGAGACCTTATTGGCCACGTGGGGCATCAGCCTGATGCTGATGCAGTTGGTGCGCACAATTTTTGGCGCGCAAAACGTCGGTGTGGAAAACCCCAGTTGGATGAGTGGTGGCGTGCAGTTGATGGGTAATCTGTCCCTGCCCTACAACCGCTTGGTCATCGTAGGGTTTGCGATTGCCGTGCTGGCGGGTGTGTGGTTTTTGATTGAGAAAACACGCTTGGGCCTGTTTGTACGTGGTGTCACGCAGAACCGGCCGATTGCCAGTTGCATGGGTGTGAACACCGCGCGCATCGACACCTATGCCTTTGCGTTGGGATCGGGTATCGCCGGTCTGGCCGGTTGCGCGCTAAGCCAGGTGGGCAATGTGGGGCCGGACCTGGGCCAGGGTTACATCGTGGATTCTTTCATGGTTGTGGTGCTGGGCGGAGTCGGCCAACTGGCCGGCACCGTGTACGCCGCACTGGGTCTGGGTGTGTTGAACAAATTTTTGGAAGGCTGGACCGGTGCGGTGCTGGCCAAGATTGCGGTGCTGGTCTTCATCATCATCTTTATCCAAAAGAGACCCCAAGGTATTTTTGCGATGAAAGGTAGGAGTGCTGAAGCATGAGCAATGTGATACTTCCTTCCAAAGCACCATTGCTGACGCGCAAAGGCTGGGCCGCGTGGCTGGTCGCGCTGATTGTGTTGTGCGCGCTGGTGCCCGTGCTGAACTTGGTGGTGCCTGCTACCAGCGTCTTCCATCTGAGCGACTTCGCGGTGGGGCTAGCCGCCAAGATCATGTGTTACGCCATTTGCGCGCTGGCCATGGATTTGATCTGGGGTTACACCGGCATCCTGAGCCTGGGTCACGGCCTGTTCTTCGCGCTGGGTGGTTATGCCATGGGCATGTACCTGATGCGCCAGATTGGCACGGATGGCAATTACAAAAGTACTCTGCCGGACTTCATGGTTTTCCTGGACTGGAAGGAGTTGCCCTGGCATTGGACCTTGAGCGACAGTTTTATCGCCACGCTGTTTTTGGTGGTGGCTGTGCCGGGCTTGGTGGCCTTTGTGTTTGGGTATTTTGCGTTCCGTTCGCGTATCAAGGGTGTGTATTTTTCCATCATCACCCAGGCCATGACCTTTGCTGCGATGCTGCTGTTCTTCCGCAACGAGACTGGTTTTGGTGGCAACAACGGCTTTACCGATTTCAAGCGCATTTTGAGCATCCCCATTGCCACACCCAGCATGCGCATGGTGTTGTTTGTGATGACCTCGGTCACGCTGCTGTCCTTCTTTTTGCTGGGCCGTTGGCTGGTCAATGCCAAGTTTGGTCGTGTGTTACAGGCCGTGCGGGATGCCGAGACACGGGTCATGTTTTCAGGCTACAACCCGATTGGCTACAAGCTGACGATCTGGACCATATCGGCCATGATGTGTGGTGTGGCGGGCGCCTTGTATGTGCCGCAGGTCGGCATCATCAATCCCAGCGAAATGAGCCCGGCCAACTCCATCGAGATTGCGATCTGGGCCGCGGTGGGCGGACGTGCGACGCTGATAGGACCCATCGTCGGGGCCTTTATTGTGAATGGCGCCAAGAGCTGGCTGACCGTGGCTTATCCCGAGTTCTGGTTGTATTTCCTGGGCGCGCTGTTCATCGGTGTGACCTTGTATTTGCCGGATGGGGTTGTGGGCTTGGTGAAGAAGCTCAAAGGGATCAAAGGGGGTAGTTCCAAATGACGCCAGACCTGCTGGAACAAGGCGCCAAACGGGTTGAGGCGCATAGGGCCGCGTTGGCCGCGCGCACCGGCCAGACCGAGTCGGGCGGCCGCAATGCGGGCTTCTCCCGGCTGGTGACGCAGGGTGAGGTGGATGTCACCCACGGCCGCATTTTGTATTTGGAAGATGTACACGTCAGTTTTGACGGTTTCAAGGCCATCAATGGTCTGTCGTTGGACATTGCACCGGGCGAGTTGCGCTGCATCATCGGCCCGAATGGGGCAGGCAAGACCACGATGATGGACATCATCACCGGCAAGACACGGCCCAATAGCGGTACCGTGTTTTTTGGCAGCACGATAGACCTGTTGCGCTACACCGAGCCCGAGATTGCACAACTGGGCATAGGCCGCAAGTTCCAGAAGCCCACGGTGTTTGAACAACTGACGGTGTTTGAAAACCTGGAACTGGCGTTGCACACCAACAAAGGTGTCAAGGCGTCGATGTTTTTCCGTCTGGATTCTGCGCAGGGCGATCGGCTGGCCGAGGTGTTGCACACCATCCACCTGGCGGATAGCGTGGGGCGGCAGGCCGGCAATTTGAGCCATGGGCAGAAGCAGTGGCTGGAGATTGGCATGTTGCTGATGCAGGAGCCCAAGCTGTTGTTGCTGGACGAACCTGTTGCCGGCATGACCGATGAAGAGACCGAGCGAACCGCTGAACTGTTCTTGACACTCAAGGGCAAACATTCGCTGATGGTGGTGGAGCATGACATGAGTTTCATCCGCACCATCAGCGACATCGTGACGGTGTTGTGTGATGGGTCGGTGTTGGCGCAGGGGACGTTGGACCAGGTGCAGGCGGATGAGCGGGTGATTGAGGTGTACCTTGGGCGCTGACTTGCTATCCGTTCGGCCTGAGCTTGTCGAAGGCTTGCTGGATGGGCGATGGTGGTTGGATGGCCTGCATGCCGGGGGTTGCCCGGCGGCAACTTACTTTCTTTTGCTTCGCCAAAAGAAAGTAAGCAAAGAAAAGGCGAGCCGAATGCGCCGTCCCTGCGCTGCGCTACGGGCACACTGCGTTGCTCGGTCTGGGCGGGGTCTCGCTCGAACTCGCCTTCGGCTCAAACAATCGCGAGCCCTGATCCGCCCAGCCCTGCGCTACTCGCCGACGCATAACGGCGTGGGGGACAGCGCGGCTCGCCCGGCGTTGCCGGGCATTGCCGCTCGCGGCGACATCGACTGTATTCCTCCTGTGCAATGTGGCGCGCAGCGCCACGAGCACTGTCTCTTGCCCCCAACCCCTTCTGGATGCGCCGAGGAGCGCAGGGCCGGACGGATCAGGACGGGCGATTGTTTGAGCCGAAGGCGAGTTCGAGCCCGTTCCCGGCCGGACCGAGCACCGCAGGTTGCCCGCAGCAAAGCGGAGGGACGCAGACAGCGGGGTCGCCTTTTCTTTGCTTACTTTCTTTTGGCGAGCCAAAAGAAAGTGAGTAGCCGCCGGGCTACCCCCGGCCCTACCAAGCCACGAGCAAGCAAATGCTAAACGCAAAAAACATCAACCAATACTACGGTGGCTCCCACATCCTGCGCGATGTCAGCATCCAAGCCCAACTCGGCAAAGTAACCGTCATCCTGGGCCGCAACGGCGTCGGCAAGACCACGCTACTCAAATCACTGATGGGCCTGGTCCCCATCAAGACCGGGTCCATAGAACTGGATGGCAAGGCGATCCAGAAGGCCACGCCCTACGAACGCGCCCGCGCAGGCATAGGCTTCGTGCCCCAGGGCCGCGAGATCTTTGGCCGCCTGACGGTGGAAGAAAATTTGCAGATGGGCCTGGCCTACAAAAGCGCCAGCACGCCGATTCCGCCCGAGCTGTATGAACTCTTCCCCGTGCTCAAACAGATGCTGGGCCGCCGCGGTGGTGATTTGTCTGGCGGGCAACAACAGCAGTTGGCGATTGCCCGCGCCCTGGCCGCCAAACCGCGTGTGCTGATACTGGACGAGCCGACCGAGGGCATACAGCCCAGCATCATCAAGGACATCGGCCGCGTGATCCGTATGTTGGCGGACCGGGGCGATATGGCGATTTTGCTGGTCGAGCAGTACTACGACTTTGCGCAGGAACTGGCCGACAACTATGTGGTCATGGAGCGCGGCGCGGTAGTTGCCAGCGGTCTGGGCAAAGATATGGAAGCCAATGGCGTGCGCAAGCTGGTGGCGATCTAAGGAATGGCTGATGCAGTCCGTTCGCGTTGAGCTTGTCGAAACGCAGCCCCTACCAATCAAACCCTTGCAGAGGGCTTCGACCGGCTCAGCCCGAACGGATGTAGCGGCTGAGCGTGGTCCTAGCTCATTTGACTCGGCGGTGCCATCGACCTATCGGCACCCTTGTTGGGCCCTGCAGCGCCGGTTCTGAGTACCAATCCTCCAGCCTGTCGCTTCTGCTCACCCAGCGACGCCTTGACATTCTGCAGCCCGTACTTGGACCGCAGTTCCTGCAGATCGGCTGAAAAGTCCGCAGCGTTGGTGATCTTGGCGCCGTGTTTGAGCAGCACCTGGTGGGCGTTGTCGATCAGGCGTGCGTTTAACGTCTCGCGGCCATGCAGTATCAAATTCTTGACGGCGGCTGTGGGGTTGCCCGACATGCTCAAGGACATTGCGGTCTCGGCCATTTCCAGCACCTTGGCCTGGCAGGCCTGCATGCGCTCGGCATAGGGCGGATGCGCCACGGCGCTGGCGGCCAGCAGTTCGGTTTGTGAGCGGTTGCTGCAAAAGCGCAGGCCTATGGTTTCGACCACCGATTCAATTTCGTCCAGTTGAATGGCCTTGTGCGCCAGTTGGGCCAGCAGGGCCAATACATTGCTGGCGGATTCAAAGTCGAATTCACTGGCGCTGACCGTCTTGGCCATGGCGCGCACCGTTTCGACCGACTGCGCAAACTGGTGCTGCTGGATCAGGTTCAGCGCAACCACAATGTCGGCCAGCCGCCGCATCCGGGCGCTGTCGGGATTCTTCTCGATCAGGCGGTTGAAGTCATCGTGGCAGCGCTGCAGGCCCTTGCGATCACCGTTCTCCAGCCGGGTAAAGGCCAGCAGCACCAGGCTTTGGCAGTCGAACATTTTCGATTCCAGGCCCAGGCGCGCGGTGCGGTCCAATAACTTTTCGGCCTCCACATGGTCGCCGGCGTAATAGGTCATCATGGCCAGATTCTGCAGGCGGCTGATGGATGCCGGTGTTAGTGTGGAGGCCATCTTGTAGGTTTCCAGTGCCTTGTCGAACTTGCCGAGTTCAAACTGCGCCCGGCCCATGACGTCGTACGCGTCGCCGTAGTTGGGGTCGGCGCTGATCAAATTTTCCAACGTGCTGGTGGCCTGGGTGATCTGCCCGGCATCCAGCTGTGCACGCGCCACGCCCAGCCGTGCCCAGGGCAGGGTCTTGGCCGCAACCACCGCCTTGTACAGCTGTTGCGCTTCGCTCGGACGCCCGACCCGCAATAACAACTCGGCACCGACGCGTGCCGCATACAGCCAGAACTTGCCCTTGGACTCGAAGCGCTCCAGGCACAGACGGGCCGCCTCTTCAAAGTCTTCGCTTTCGATTGCCGTAAAAATGCCTTGCAGCGACACCTTGCGCACGCGCGCCGCGCGCAGGCGCTCCCCCAGGTGTGTTGCCTTGTGGGGTTTGAGCAGATAACCATCCAAGGCCGATTCGGCCGCTTCGGCCACCTTGGCATAGGTGGCCTCGCCGGTGATCATGATGAAGATGGTGGAGAAAGGCAGCAGTTGGTTGCGCCGCAGGTCATCCAGCAGATCCTGTCCGGAACTTGCATCGTCGGGGAAATGTAATTCACACAGCACAAAATCAAAGGCCCGGAATTCGAGTTGGCGTCGTGCGTCGACGGCTCTGGCCGCCTGGACAATGGTGCCCACGCCAAAGTCACGCAGCTGTGAAATGAGGATGGAGCGGGACGTCGGATTTCCGTCCACCACCAGGGCGGAACAAGCTGAAAAATCGTCTTCCAGAATGGCCATCAGATTGCCGCAGTGTGCTCCAAATCATGGTGGTGTGCACCGTAGCCGCGCGGGCCCGGCCACTTTGTTATGAAAATGATAGCACTACATCGACCAAATCCGAGGGCTGGAGGGTGATTTTTCCCACAACTCCTGGCGCCAGGTGTTGCGCAAAACCCGCAACAGCGCCATGGCCGGCTCGACCACGGGCGCCAGCAAACGCACAACCAGCACCTGCGGATGCGGACTGGTGGCACCTGCCGTGTTTGCCAGTTCATGCTGCGCAATGACTGCGCGTGCGCTGTCCAGGCCGCGTTCCCGCCGCTCGCGGGTCAGCGGCTGTCCGGCGATGAAAAAGAAGGATGCGATGCAACGCTGGCCGTTCAAACCGGCGGGGCTGTCCAGCAAGCGGCTGTCGCTGGCGTCTATGCTGCCGCGTTCCAGCCAGATGCCGGGCACTTCGATGTGTTGGCGAAACTGCCCCAGCACAAACGGCAGATTCGCCAGGGGTAGGCCCAGTGCGGTGACGTCCCAGCCCATCAGCTCGGCGCCCGGCACCAGTTCCATGGTCAAGCGGTTTTCGGCCTGGCAGGCGCTGTAGCAAATCGCCTCCAACGGCAGCCACTCCAGCCGCGCACCGGCCTCCACGCGCACATGGGTCTGCTGTAGTGCAGGCAGGCCGTCCGATCGGTAGAAACGGCTGGCGCCGGGTGTCGTGATCAGCGCGTGGCTGCCGGCCTGGGCGTGAACCTTGATATCCAATGTGTCGCCACCGACCAGGCCGCCGGGCGGGTGCACCAGCACGTTGTGGCAGACGTTTTCGCCCTCGGGGTACAGGCTTTGCAGAATACGCAAGGGGCCACTGTGGCTGTGCCGGGCCACGGTGCGGCCGGCTTCAAAGGAGTAGTCCAGCTGAAGCTGGGCGTGCCATGGCATATTGGAAGCGCGCTTCAGCGAGATGTGCCGAGCGCCGCCGGGCCGCCCCAAGGCGCGAGAGCCCCGGTGCGCAGCGACCCCTCCGGTAGTGGGGGCAGCGAAGTACGCGAAGCGACAAGCGTGGGGGCCATGTTTAAGCTAGAAGGTCGCTGAGCGTGCGTGCCATGACCTTGGTCGCGCGGCGCAGGTCTTCCAGGTCCAGGCGCTCGTCGGCGCGTTTGGCGTGTGACTCCAGCACGGTGCGCGGGCCGGCACCGTAGATCACGCCGGGGATGCCGGCCTCGCAGAACAGGCGCACGTCGGTGTACAGCGGGGTGCCTAAGGCGGGGATGGGTTCTCCAAACACTTGTTCTCCATGTTTTTGGATCGCGTCCACCAGCGGACGGTTGCCCGGCAGGGGTTGCAAGGCGCGTGCCAGCAGAATGCGTTTGATGTCCACCGTGATGCCGGGCAGTGCGGCCGCCGTGTCCTGTATCAGCTGGCGCAGCGTGGCCTCCACCTCGGTGGGGTTTTCTTCGGGGATCATGCGGCGGTCCAGCTTGAAGCTGACACGTCCGGGCACCACATTGGTGTTGGTGCCGCCTTCGATGGTGCCGATGTTCAGGTAGGGGTGGGTAATGCCTTCGACCTTGGATGTGATGCCTTGGTACAGCGTGTTCTGCGCATAGAGCGCTGTCAATATGCGGTTGGCGGCATGCAGCGCGTCCACGCCCGATGCCGGAATGGCCGCATGCGCCATCTTGCCGTGCACCGTGACTTCCATCTGCAGGCAGCCGTTGTGTGCCGTCACCACCTGGTAGCTGAAGCCGGCGGCCACCATCAGATCGGGCTTGATGATGTTGTGGGCCAGCAGCCAGGCTGGGCCGACTTCGCCACCAAATTCCTCGTCGTAGGTAAACAGCAGTTCCACGCTGCCCTGCGTGGGCTGTGCCACCGCCTCCAGCGCGCGCACGGCGAACGTGTAAGTGGAGAAATCGCACTTGCTGACGGCGGCGGCGCGGCCATAGATCTTGCCGTCTTCGATCTCGCCGCCATACGGGTTCTTGGTCCAGCCCTCGCCCGGTGGCACCACGTCGCCATGGGCATTCAGCAACACGGTCCTGCCCGTGCCGTATTTGCGGCGCACCAGCAGGTTGGTAATGGTTTCCAGCCCGGTGGCACGCACCGCGGCCTCGGGCACGGCGTGTTTTTCGGCAACAAAACCAAAGCCCTGCAGCAGCTCGGCAGCACGTTCGGCATGGGGTGTGTTGTTGCCCGGTGGGGTGTCGGTGGGCACGCGTATCAGTTCTTGTAAGAAGCGGACTTGCTCGTCAAAGTGGGCGTCGATCCAGGCGTCGAGTTGTTGGTAGGTGTTCATGTCGTGGGTCGTGTGGGAAGGGGGTGGCTTCAGTCAGCGGGCGATTGGGCCAGGTCGCTGAGCAAATGGGCAAAGGCATCGATGGCCAGTTGCATGTCGTCGTTGGTCGTGGACTCCAGCGGGTTGTGGCTGATGCCGGAGTTCAGGCCGCGCACAAACAACATGGCCTGGGGCATGATTTCGTGTATCTTCATCGCGTCGTGGCCGGCGCCGCTTGGCATGTGGTATAGGGGCACGCCCAGCGCAGCCACGGCGCGTTCCCAGCGGGCCTGCCATTCGGATGCACTGGGCGCTGCGCTGGCACGCATGGTCTCCAGCACGTTATGGTGTACGCCGCGGCGCGTGCAGATGGCGGCCAGTTCGGCCAGCACGTCGGCGATCAGGCGGTCCCGTTGTGTATTGTTGGGTGCGCGCAGGTCCAGCGAAAACAGGCAACGCCCCGGCACCACATTGATGGAGCCATTGGGCACCTGCAACATGCCAATCGTGCCGACCGAATCGCCGTCCTGGCCCGCGCGTTTTTCTACGAATAGCAGCAGTTCGGCCACTGCCGCGGCCGCATCGCGCCGTCGGTCCATGGGTGTGGTGCCGGCGTGGCTGGCCATGCCGGTCACCTCGCACTGGTAACGCACACCGGCGTTGATGGACGTGACGATGCCCAGCGGAATATCCAGCTCGTTGAGCACCGGGCCTTGCTCAATATGCACCTCGACAAAGCCCTGGTAATCGTCGGCATTGCGCTTCAAGCCGGGGATGTCGTCTACACACAGGCCGGCGTGTTGCATCGCGGCGCGCATGCTGATACCGTCCGCGTCCACCTGGTCCAGCCAGGCCGGGTTGAAGTGCCCTGTCAGCGCGCCGGAGCCCAAAAAGGTAGCCTTGTAGCGCTGGCCTTCTTCTTCGGCAAAGGCGACGATCTCCAGGTCAAACGGCAAGCGTTTGCCGGCCTGTGCCAACATTTGCACACAGGCCAGTGGCACATAAAACCCCAGGCGACCGTCGTACTTGCCACCGTTGCGCACGGTGTCGTAGTGGCTGCCGGTCAGCAGTGTCTTATGAGAAATCGGGCTGTAGCCCTCGTCGAATCTGTGCGATGCGCTATCTTTTTTATAACAACCCACGACATTGCCGACGGCGTCGATGTGAACGGTGTCGCAGCCTGCGTCGCGCATGTCCATGCTGATGCGTTGTGCGCAGGCGCGGTGGGCATCGGTCAAATAGGTGACCGTGAGCTGGCCCAGCTCGGCATAACCGGTATCGGTGTGCTGCGCCAAAGCCTCCTGCCAGTCCCACACCGTATTGCCCAGTTCGGGCACGTAGCCAAACAAATCGTTGAGGCGAATTTCTGCGATGCGGTGGATATTGCGCAGGCACTCTTGGCGCTCAAAGTCTGGGTGGCCTTGTAAACGGCGCTCAAAGGTGGCGATGATCTCGGCCTTGCTCAACCCGGTGCCACGCGGGCCGCGCACCGCCAGGATGAACGGGAAACCAAAACGCGTGTTGTAGTCGCGGTTGAGCTGCTGGATTTTTTCAAACTCCTGCGGCGTGCAATGGGTCAGGCCGGCCTTGTTTTGTTCATTGGTCGATTCTGCGGTCAGGCTGTTGTCCACCATGGCCTTGCCGGCCAGTTCCGGGTGGGCGCGTATCAGCGCCAGTTGGGGTTCCACGCCCGCCGCGTTCAATACACCGACCATGGCGTATTTGAGTTGGGCCAGGCTGGCAAAGGGGCGCTGGGCCAATGCCGCTTGGGGAATCCACGGCGAGTGTTCGTACAGGCCGCTTAACAAGCGGGTGGCTTCTTCAAGAGTTGCCTGGTTCAGTTGGGAAAGGGTGGTCGCCATGGTGGTTCTATTGGGAGAAGGGGTGGGTGGCTTTCCAGTGCCGTGCGATGTCCACACGGCGCGCCACCCACACATCAGCGTGTTGGCCAATGTGGTCCAAAAAGCGCTGCAGTGCCGTGATACGGCCGGGCCGGCCAAGCAGGCGGCAGTGCATGCCAATGCTCATCATCGACGGGCGGTTGTGGCCGGCGGGGTCGCCCTCGGCGTACAACACATCAAAGGTGTCCTTCAGGTACTGGAAGAACGGGTCTGCGTGTGAATAACCCTGGGGCAACGCAAAACGCATGTCGTTGCAGTCCAGCGTATACGGGACTATCAGTTGGGGCACCACCGTGCCATCGGACTTTTGCACCTGCATCCAGAACGGTAAATCGTCGCCGTAGTAGTCGCTGTCGTATTCAAAACCGCCGTAGTCGGCCACCAGGCGGCGGGTGCGCGGGCTGTCGCGGCCGGTGTACCAGCCCAGGGCACGTGATCCGGTCAGTTTTTCAATCGCGGCCATGCCCAGCTGCATGTGTTCACTCTCCGTGGCCTCGTCCACGTTCTGGTAGTGGATCCAGCGCCAGCCGTGGCAGGCGATCTCGTGGCCCAGTTCCACAAAAGCTGATGTCAACTCCGGGTGGCGCTGCAGCGCCATGCCCACGCCAAATACGGTCAGCGGCAGGCCACGTTTTTCAAACTCGCGCAGGATGCGCCACACGCCGGCACGTGAGCCGTATTCGTAAATGCCCTCCATGCTGATATGGCGGTCCGGGTAACTGGCCGGGTTGAACATCTCGGACAAAAATTGTTCCGATCCCGCATCGCCGTGCAGCACCGCGTTCTCGCCGCCTTCTTCGTAGTTCAGCACAAACTGCACCGCCACACGGGCGCCGCCCGGCCACTGGGCATGGGGCACGTTTTTGCCGTAACCCACCAGATCGCGGGGGTAGTGCTGCGTGGAATCGTAGTTTTTCGTCATGCAGTTGCCTGGGTTGTGGGCGCCAGCGTCAGCGACGCTTCCACGTGTTGCAGGTGTTCGTCCATCAAACGCAGTGCCAGCGCTTCGTCGCGCGCCTGCAGCGCATCGACGATGACACGGTGCTCTTCGTGTGAATGTTCGGCGGCCCCGGCGGACTGGTACATCAGCGTGATCAGTGCGCAGCGCGACAGCAGATCCATCAGCAAATGGGCCAGCACCTCGTTGCCCATCAACTGGGCCATGCGCACGTGGAAGTCGCCCAGCAGCGTGGTGCGCCCCGGCACATCGCCACGCAACACCGCCGCTTCTTCTTCGGCGATGTGGTCTTTGAGGGCGTCAATATGCTCCTGCGTAGCCTGGCGCACAAAGGCTTGCGTCATGCCGGCCTCCAGCATGCGGCGCACGGCAAACACCTGCTGTGCCTCGGCAATCGACGGGGCCGATACAAAGGCGCCGCGGGCCGGCTCCATGCGGATCAGACGGTTTTGCGACAGCTTGAACAGCGCCTGGCGTATCAGCGTGCGCGACACGCCAAACTGGTCGGCCAGGGTCTGCTCCACCAGTTTGGCGCCGGGTTGCAGGCGGTGCTCGACGATGGAGCGGGTCAGCGTTTCAACAATGAAACCGGTGGTAGTGGAGTCCATGCGGTCAATGATAGCGGCAAATCCCAAAAGTGTATACACTTTGCAAATACCGATCATATGACCAACCAAAGGACGCCGATATGGGCTTGAGCACACACGTACTGGACACCATGCACGGCACCCCGGCAGCGGGCATGTATGTGGCGCTGTACACCACACAAGGCGATGAGGCCACGCTGGTCAAATCGTTTGTTTTGAATGCCGATGGCCGCAACCCCGACGGCATGTTGTACGACCATGCCAGCCTGCGCGCCGGCACCTACCGGCTGGTGTTTGATGTGGCGGCCTACTTTGAGGCGCGGGGTGTGGATCTGCCCGAACCCAACTTTTTGAACCGGGTGGCGCTCGACTTTGGCGTGGCCCATGTCGACCAGCATTACCACGTGCCGCTGTTGGTCAGCCCGTGGAGTTATTCCACGTACCGCGGGTCGTAAAAACGACCCTCTGAAAAGTCCGTTGTAACGCAAGTTATCAATACTTGAGGTGCGCCATGGCCTTCATGTGTTCATAACAATCCAGCACGTCGTGGGCTTGGGCGCGTTCATGCAGCCAATCGGGTGCGCCCACGTCGCGCAGCAAATGCGCATCCATGGTGCTGAGGGCCTGGGTTTGTTGCCAGCTGAGCTTGTGTTCCTTCGCTTGAATCACTAGCCTGGCGGCGAACGCGGCCAGGTTTTTCCAGACTTGGTTCACGAGGCTGAGAGGGCTTGCTGCAGAGGGTGCTGGGTGCAAACACGTGGTGGTCATGGTCAACTCCTTGGTACGGTACTGGGTAGCTTATCTACCCAGGTCGGCGGTGTATATCAACGATTTCTGCGCTGCTTGGATAGATATACTTACCAGTCATGAGCCGCATCCCTCTGCAAACCCTGCCCACATTCCGCGCGGTTGCGCAACTGTCCAACCTGCGGGCGGCGGCAGAGCAATTGCATCTGACCCATAGCGCCATCAGCCAGCAAATCCGGTTGCTGGAGGAGCAAATCGGGTTTCCACTGTTTGAGCGGCGCGGCCGGCGTGTGGTGCTGAATGCCGCCGGCACCGTGATGCTGGCCGCAGTGGAATCCGCATTGGCGCAACTGGATGCAGCGGTGCGCACCGCGGCTGCCCCTGACACCGAACAGCGCCTGCGCATCACCGTGCTGCCATCGTTTGCGCAGCACTGGTTGTTGCCCCGCATGCCGCGCTGGCGCGAGCGCCACCCTGGCATTGCCATAGAGATACACACCTCGCACCAGGTGATGGACCTCAAGCGTGATGGTTTCCACGCCGCCATGCGCCAGGGGCGCGGCCAATGGCGCGGGCTGGAAGGCACGTGCTTGGTCGATACACCGCTGATTGTTGTGGCCTGCCCGGCGCTGGCCCGGCGCCTGGCCGGTTGTGATGCACGCGCCTTGACGCAGGAGCCGCTGCTGGGTGACGCCGACCGCTGGGAGCGCTGGTTCGCGTTGGCGGGGCATCCGGGTCGCGTCAATCCGGTGGCGGTCTTCAACGACATGGGCCTGCTGGTGCAGGCCGCCGAGCAGGGCATGGGTATTGCGTTGTGCCGCGAACTGGTGGCGGCCGACGCCTTGCGCGATGGTCGTCTGGTGCGGCTGTCGCCCTTGGCCTTGAGCGAACCCGGGTCCGATACCTATTGGCTGATCCATCCACCGGAATTGTCCGACTGGCCGCCGATGCAGGCGTTGCGCGATTGGATGCAGGACGAAATGCGGGAGTCTGCCCAGGAACTGCGGCGCAGCCAGGAACAAGCCGCGGTACCCGAAGCCAAGGCCACGCGCAGGCCCCACGCAAAGCCCTGACAATACAACGCCATCCAGACACAGGGACGAACGCACGTGATTGCCAAAAAGAAATACACCGCAGCACCTGAGCACATACACAGCCGCATCCTGGTCTTCAACGACTCTGCAGTCGATGTGGCCAGTGTCGTCCATTTGCTCGAAGGCATGGGTTACCAATCCGTAACTGCCGTCACCGACGCGCGCCATGTGTTGTCCACGCTCAGCACCGTCAGTTATGACGCCATGCTGGTAGACCTGCGCATGCCCCACCTCGATGGACTGAAGGCCATCTACCTGATCCGCGAGACCTTCTCTGCAGCCGAGCTGCCGATCCTGGCCATCAGTGACGACGGCCTGGCCGAACTGTGCAACGCCGGGCTGCTGGCAGGTGCCAACGACCACGTCGTGCGCCCGATCGACCCCATCGATGTGGCATTACGTGTCAGAAACCTGCTGACCATCCACGACATTTATATGCGCAGCCAGGACATCCAGAACAACCTGGAGCGCGAAGTAGCGGCACGCACGGCCAAGCTCACGATGCTGATCGAAAACGGCCTGCTGATGTCGATGGCGCGTGACCGCAGCGCACTGTTCCGGCACACCTTGTTTGAAGGCCGGCGCCTGCTGCACTGCGATGCCGCGACGCTGTATCTGGTGACGGATCACCAAACCCTGCGCTTTGCCATGCGCACCCGTGACGACGATCTGGCGGAAACGGAAATACCCTTGTATGACGCCACAACGGGTCAGCCCAACGAAGGTTTTTCCGCCACCTGGTGTGCGCTGCACAGGCAGTCGGTGCGCATCAACGACGTGTATGCGGAAACCCGGTTTGACCTGAGCGGCACGCGCAGTTTTGATGCGGCCAATGGTTACAAGACGGTGTCGACCCTGACCGTGCCGCTGACCGCGCGCGGCGGTGCGGTGCTGGGGGTTTTGCAATTCATCAACAAGCTGGATCCCGATACCGACGCCATCATTGCCTTTCCCGGCGAACTGGTTCCCCTGGTCGAGGCGCTGGCCGCCCATGCTGCCGTCACACTGGCCAATCTGGCCTTGCACGACGCGCAGTTGGCCAGAGCGGACCAGTCGGTAGCGGCATAGGAGGGGCAATTCCCGGCGTGTTGCAATTTCCTGCCATCGGTTGCAAGATGAATGACCTAATGGCCCTCACGCTAGCCACTTCGTGTGCTGCGCTGCCCCCCGAGGGGGCGGGTTTGGCAAAACCCCAAGTCCACACCTTGGGGCGGGCCGGCGGCGAAACCTAGCCTACACGCACTGGAAGGATTGCCATGACAAGCACCATTTCACCCCCTGTCACCCCCGACGTCACGGCCTTGATTGCCGCGGTTGCACGCAATACCGAGGCTGGTGGCCTGCGCAAGTTTTTGCAGTTGCACCGCTGGAAGGTGTTGGCGGACTACATCCGCCCGGTCACGCACAAGCGCGGTGAACTGGTCATTGGCCAGGGCGAGCTGGACCGCAAGTTGTATTTTGTGGAATCCGGTGACCTCAAGGTCGACATGCATACCGACAAGGGCATTGTCCACCTGGCCATCGTCGGGCCGGGCAGCGTGGTGGGCGAGGGCAGCTTCTTCTCGCACCTGCCGCGCATTGCAGCCGTCTCGGCCTACAGCGACTGCAAGATATGGATACTGACCCCCGAAGAATTTGAACGCCTGTCACACACCAATGCCAATGTGGCGTTAGCGGTCAGCATGGCCCTGGGCACACTGATGGCGACCCGTATGCTGGATATGAGCAAACGCATCACGGTGCTTTAACTTAAAAAGCCCAGGTGCCCACCACATAGGCCTGCCGCTGCACCGGTACTTGCCGCACGATGGCGTTGTCCGGGCCACCGTGCGTGCGTATGCCGGCTTCCAGCTTGACATGGTCGCCGGACCAGACCACCGATGCGGTATCCACATGCCCCTGGTCGGCCGGTGTGTACAACACATCCAGCGCCGTCTGCCAGCGCTCATGCTGCCAGCTCAGGCGCACAAAAACATTGTCCTGGCGCAGGTTGTTGGACACACCAAAGGCATGGCCTTGCCAGGCCAGATTGCCGGCCACCGCGGACGCTGGTACCCGCCGCACCAGCCATAGCGGCAAGGCCTGGTTGCGCGCGGACCAGTCGCTCCACTGCGCATCGCTCAGCGCCGTGTCGTCGTGCCAGGCTTCCAGCATGATGCCGATCTGGCTCTCGTGGGTCCAGGTGCCACCGACCAGAACCTGCTGGCCAGCGTCCTTGCGCGTGGGCTGCCAAGGGGTGCTGGACGACAGACTGGAGCCCGCGTTGTTCGTGTTGATGCTGTCCACATGCTGGTAGGCCCGTAGCGAAGCATGTAGTTCGATCGCGTCGCTGGCTACCCAGGACGCGGCGGCTCCGAGACTGGCGCCGGTGTGTTCGCCCTGGCGGGCAAAGCCGTGCCAATCCACCGCACCGCTGCGCCGGTAGACGCGGGCCGCCAGTGCCGCTTCCTTGGCGCCGGTGCCATCCTGCGCTTCCAGCGGATTGACCCACACCAGTGACCAGGCCGTGTCGGCATCAAAATGCTCGGCCATCAGCAACGGCCTGCCGGTCAGTGCTTCCGACGCCAGCGTGCGCCGCACCTCTTGCTGCACCATGTCGTTGGGTCGGAAGCCATAACCCACGTCCCACGACACCACCTTCTTACCCGCGCTCCATTGCCAACCCAGCACCTTGCCCGACGCATAGGCTTCGTTGAACCAGCCCTCGGTGTCGGTAGTTCCGCCTTCCGGGTTGCGTGCCTGCAGCGTGGCAACCGCATTCAGCGTGACCGGCCCTACGTTGCCGGCCGCTCGCAGTTCGGCTTGTACAGTAGCGGCCGACGGTTCGGTGGCCGCCGTGCCCGGCTGCAGACGATTGGCCTCTGCCAGCGGACCGGCATCTGCCACCTGGCGATTGACCCACGCGCCACGAACCTGGCCTGACACCTCGGCGCTGTGGACTATTGTTGTGAGCGTTGCCAACGGCAGAGTGACAGTGCAGGCACACAGGGCAGCAACAAGGCCACTGCGTGTGAACGGTGGGGACAAGCGTTTGATGATGGTGATGATGCTGAATGCGCGGTCCATGGTGCTGTTCAATCCAACGTTGGGTTGCGAGCGAGGAACATGGGGTTGAGCCACTCCGTCGATACCGTGCGTTCCTTGCGGCTGAGGTACTTGATGCGGGTTTCTTTCTTGTTGCTCAACTGGTCCACCAGCACCATCTCGGACACCATCGTGGGGTTGGCGGGTTTGTCCATCACAAAGCGGGCCTGCTTGGCCAGTTTGTCGGACTGCACAAACAGATCGGCGCGCACGGGCTCATGGCGCGTCTTGCCCATCCACAGTTCTATGCGCTGGTAGGTCACGCCCTTGCGGTTGGCCTGCAGGCTCAGGTGTAAACAGGTGGCCTTGTTGTCGGCAGCGCAGGGTTCTTCTCCGACCACGGTGCCGGTGTAATCGCCGGCCCAGTTCATCGTCGCGATGTCGCCGGTGGACGCGTCGCCCAACAACTTTTGCATCGGTGTGATGCGCATCGGGCGCTGCGTGTTGGGCATCAGCAGCCAGAAGTCGTCGGCCAGCATCAGCACCTTTTGCCCTTTTTCGACGGGGCTTTGCATCAGCACCAGCGACTTGCGCTCGGACTGCGCAAACACCGTGTAGCGACGCTCCTTGTCGGGGCTGCCGTCGGTGTTGAACACCGTGACCTGGGTTTCCACCTGCAGGTTGTCAGCGCTCATACGAAAGCGGTCGGCGTCTTTGAGCAGGGGGGTGATGTCTTGGGCCTGGGCTGTGGTTATGCCGAGCAGCAAGGTGGTTGCAATCAGCAGTGCCGAGCCAAACATCCTTCCCCCAACCCCCTCGCCCCGCCGGGCGAGGGGGAGCCCAACAGCCATATTTGACTGCGCGTTTGAAGTGAGGCTTCTACGGCTCGAAGGTGTTGGGTGCAGAGGTTGTTGGGGTGCTTGAGACGAAGTCATTGTTGAATAAATCATGGTGTAGCCCTCGTGAAATATGCGTTTCTAGCTATAAAAACAATAGCGGTGGTGAATCAAAAAACTTTGGAGCCGTAGAAGCTTCACTTCTTAGCAGTAACAAAATCGGCTGTCCGCTTTAGCTCCCCCTCGCCCGGCGGGGCGAGGGGGTTGGGGGGAGTGGGGGCCGGACCCCTTGGGATTTGGACCCTAGGAAATTTGAAGTTCAGGTATGCGCCAACGCATCCACCACCGGCATATGTACCGTCTTCCGCGCCACCCAACTAGAAGCCAACATCGTCAGCAGCACCATCGCCGCCAGCGTCGCGGCGTACATCAGTGGATCGATGGAGATGTTCAGTGGATAACCCACCGAGCGGCCGGGCGGTGGCGGCATGTTGACCGGCACCACATACAACATCAGCGAGATGCCGAGCGACAGCGCTGCACCGGTCAAGGCTCCCACACCACCCAACACCATGCCTTCCAAGGCCAGCGTGCGCAGCAGCTGCGAGGGCAGCGTACCCATGGCGCGTAACGTGCCGATCTCCCGGGTGCGTTCGATGATGGCCATGGCCATCGCGTTGGTCACCACAAACACCACGATGACACCAATGATCAAACCGAGGGCACCAAAGATGCGGTTGTATAAATCACGCACCGACTTGTAGAAGAAGGCCTGGTCCATCCAGGTCTGCACCCTCAACTGCGGGTGCTGTGTTGCCAGGCGTTGTTGCACCGGCGCCGTCGATTCCATGCGGTCCAAAAAGATGCCCAGGCTGGACACACGTTGTGTCACTAACAGCTTTTGCGCGGTCACGATGTCGGTGTAGACCAGGCGTTTGTCGATATCCGGCACACCGGTCGAGAAGATGCCCTTGACGCGCACGTCCATGGCGTTCATGGCGCCATCGGTGGTGCTGGCCAGCAGTGTCAGGCTGCTGCCCGGTGTGGCCTTCAGGCTGCGGGCCAGGCCTTCACCCAGCATGATCTCCGCGTCCTTGCTGCCGGAGACCAGCACGCTGCCGGCGGTCATGGTCAGGAACGGTCCCTTGACGGCGAACTCGCCATCTGGGTCGACACCGGTAGCCATCATCACCGTGGATTTGTCGCCATTGCTGATCAGACCGCTGAACTCGACCTTGGGCAGTACCTGGCGCACGGCGGGGTCAGCCAGCAATTGCGCGCGCAGTTGCGCCACGTCATCCATGCCATGTTGCAGCGGCACGTCTTCGTCCTTTGCAAAGTGGTCGGCCTTGCCCAGGATCAGGTGGCCGGTATTGCGCGCCGCGGCCTGGGCCAATGCCTGGTAGGTGTACAGCGCAAAACCTCCGGCCAACAAAATGGCGGCCGTGCCCAGCGCCGCAATCGACACCGTCACCAGCGAGCGGCGGCGGTTGCGCAAGGTGTTCTGGATGGCGAATTTCAGCCACATGGAAAGTGGGTTGCTCATGATGATTGGATCTTTCCGTCCAAAAGGGCCACCACACGGTCGCAGCGGCGTGTCAGGCGGCTGTCGTGGGTGGCGATGACAAAGGCCGCACCTTCGGCGTGGCCGCGTTCGCGCATCAGGTCCAGCACCTGGTCGGCGGTGTGGGAATCCAGGCTGGCGGTAGGCTCGTCGGCAATCACCAGGCGCGGCCGCTTGATCAGCGCGCGGGCAATCGCCACGCGCTGGCGCTGGCCACCCGACAGTGCATCGGGGCGGTGGTGGGCATGGTCCTGCAGGCCGACTGCTTTCAACTGGGCCGCAACCCGTTCGCGCCGCTCGGCTGCGGGCACACCGGCCAGGAACAGCGGGTAGTCCACGTTTTCAGCCACTGTCATGACCGGCACCAGGTTGAAGCTCTGGAATACAAAGCCCAAGGCATCACGGCGCAACAGCGTGCGCTGGTTTTCATCCAGGCCGCGGATGTTTTGGCCACCGAGCGAAATGTCGCCAGAGTCCGGTGTGTCGATCAGGCCGCACAGGTTCAGGATGGTGCTTTTGCCGCTACCGGATGGGCCGGTCAGCGCCAGCAGTTCACCGCGCTGCACCGTCAGGTCCACACCTTGCAGCGCGGGTATCACGTGTTGGCCCAGGCGGTAGGTCTTGTGCACACCGTGCATGGCGACCACGGCGTGGTTGCCGCTGTTGTGGGCGGTGCTCACGACGACAGGTCTTTCAACAGGGCCTGGGCTTGGGTGGCTTGTGGCGCCTGCTGCTGCACGATCAGGTCCAGATAACGTTTGGCCTCGGCCGTGTTTTTGGCCTTGTTGGCTTCCTTGGCTGCTTTCAACCAGACGGCGCCTTTGAAGCCGATTGGGGCGGTGGCGAACAGGGGGTGGGCCACCACTTCGCCCAGCAGCTTGGCGCCGCGCTCGTTGCGGTTCATGAAGCCGGGCACGGCCAGAAAGGTGTTGGCGGCCACATATTTCACTTCCAGCACGCCGGGTGTGCCGTTTTGCACTGGTGCGTCATGGGCCGGGTTCAACATGGCCAGGGCCTTGTCCAGCTGCGACAGACCATCCTCGGCAAACGACATTTTTTTCCACGGCATCATTGTGTTGGCGGCTTTCATGGCCGTTGTGGCGCCGGTGTAAGCCATCAGAACCGGGTTGGCAGGTTCGCTGTTGAGCAGGCCGGAGAAGGCTTCCGCGGCGCCCTCGATGGCGGCCGTGTCGCCGGCGTTGGCCTGCATGAATTGTTTGAATGCGGACTGGAACTGCGCCTCGGGCACCGCCATTGCGGCGGCGCCCAGGCAGACCAGGCCGGCGGCCAGTGTGACGTTGCGGATGTGGCGGGTAATGGTGATTTTCTGCATGGCTGACTCCTGCTGTGTTGAATGAGGAGTGCAGTGTCTGAATTCACCGCCAGCGGCGCAGCCGCTTTGAGACGAAATGGCGCGGGACGGCGCGAAATGCCGTTGCGCGGCGTGAATGGGTGAGAAAAACGGCGCTTCAGCGCTACTGGCAGGCCGTTTCAGTGAAGGTTTGTGGCGCTGGAGTTCGCCGCCGACAGTACGCTGGCGCGGCGGACTGCTACAGCTGGCCTTCGGTCAGCGTGTCGAGCTGGAAGCGGCCGCTCTTGTGCCACAGCCAGGTGTCGGTGTAGGTGACGCGGCCCATTTTTACCGGCGCAGGAAATGGTGCCGCCGAGCGCACCGAGCGCTCGATCTCGGCGACTACTTCCGGTGCGTGTTTGGGGGCGCGCATCCAGCGCAGCGCGGTGATGGCCCCCGTAGAGTTGATATCCACTTGCAGCACACCAATGGCATACAGCAAGGGCGGCATTTTTCCGGGGAATATGCGCTTGGCATTGATGGCATACAAATGGCTTGCCCCATCGCGACGGTATTCGCGCGGTGTGTCCGCATTGGAGGCATTGGCGGTGACGCTTTTCGGCGGCGCCACGGGGTGGACCGGTGGCTGTGTTTTGGGCGGTGCCTGCACGGCTTCGGGTGGTGCCGTAGGCGGCGGATTGGTACAGGCAACCAGGATGCTGGCGATGCTGGTCCACAGGCCTGCGCGATACAACTTTTGGAATAGCATGGTTACGGTTTCAGAGGGTGTTGGGTTCAGCGGCCAGGGCATACTGTGTGTGGTGATTGTGTGCTGTGGCACACAGCACAAGCCATCAAAAAGGTATCTGAATGTGAGCTTGCAATCGGCTTTGTTTGAACGTCTCCAGCAGGAAGCCGGGGTGCTGGTCACCGTGCAGTCTACCCGTGGTTCGGCACCGCGAGAAAAGGGTACCTGGATGGCGGTGTTTGCCCATACCACGGTAGCAACGGTGGGGGGCGGGCACCTGGAGTTTGACGCGATTACCCATGCCAGAACCCTATTACATACTGGCACAGGCGAGGCCGTGGTGCGTTATGCGCTGGGTCCCAGCCTGGGCCAGTGTTGCGGCGGTGAGGTGGTTTTACATTTTGAAAGGATTGGTGCGGCTGACGTGGTCGCGCTGCGCCAACGGCTGAACCAGACCCATGTGCCGATTGCACTGTTTGGTGGCGGCCACGTGGGACGCGCCGTCGTGCAGGTGCTGGCAACTCTGCCCATGGACCTGACCTGGATCGACAGCCGCGACGAGATTTTTCCGGAAGAACTGCCGGCCAATGTGCACTGTGAACATTCCGACCCGGTGCATGCAGCCGTGACCGATCTGCAACCCGGGTCCCGCGTGTTGATCATGAGTTTCAGCCACGCCGAAGACCTGGATGTGGTGGCGGCCTGCCTGGCGCGCCAGCGTGCGCAGGGCGATCTGCCCTATGTGGGCCTGATTGGCAGCAAGACCAAGTGGGCCTCGTTTCGCCAGCGCCTCGTGGCGCGCGGTTTTGACGAGGCTGAGCTGGCGCACATTACTTGCCCGATTGGCGTGCCCGGCATTACTGGCAAAGAGCCCGAAGTGATTGCGGTGGCGGTCGCCGCGCAACTCTTGCAGAGCGTGTATCGCGGCCCGGATATTGCATAGTCGGAACACCGCGTCAGGGTAATCCCTAGCGGCATGATCCCTATCGACTGTCACAAAACTTTTCGAAAGTGTATACACTTTGATCCATCGTCGCAGCGGAGCGGGGCTGATTCCAAAGGCCTGTGTTCGCGACCCATTTCTGCTTACAGCGCCCGCAGTGGTGAGCAGCTTGCATGTTACCGGTGCACATTGCCTGCACCGCAAAGGGTAAGACCGAAATGGAAAGTTACTACCTCGACTGGGCCAATCTGCTGCTGCGCTGGGTCCATGTCATCACCGCAATAGCCTGGATTGGCTCCTCCTTTTATTTTGTCTTTCTGGACAGCAGCCTGACGCCGCCCGAAGATGAAGACCTGAAGCGCCAGGGCGTCAGCGGCGAACTGTGGGCCGTGCACGGCGGCGGCTTTTACCACCCGGTCAAGTTTCTCGGCGCACCACCCCAACTGCCCAAACACCTGCACTGGTTTTACTGGGAGAGTTACAGCACCTGGCTGAGCGGCTTTGCACTGTTCACCGTGTCCTACCTGTGGAGCGCGGGCACCTACCTGATCGACAAATCGGTCATGGACTGGTCACCCAACGCGGCCATTGCCGTGGCGTTGGCCTTTCTGGTCGTTTTCTGGCTGGCGTATGACGCCATTTGCCGCATCTTTGGCCAGCGCAAGAACGGCGACGCCATCGTTGGCGCGTTGCTGGCCGTGCTGGTGGCGGCGGCGGCGTGGCTGGCCTGCCACTGGTTTGCCGGGCGCGCGGCCTTCCTGCTGGTGGGCGCCATGATTGCGACCAGCATGAGCGCCAATGTGTTCTTCTGGATCATCCCCGGCCAGAGAACCGTGGTGGCCGACATCAAGGCCGGCAAACCGGTTGACCCGATCCACGGCAAGCGCGGCAAACAACGCAGCGTACACAACACCTACTTCACGCTGCCGGTGCTGTTTGCGATGCTCAGCGGCCATTACAGCTTCACCTATACGCATCCGCAGAACTGGTTGGTGCTGGTGGGCATGATGTTCGCCGGCGCCGCCATCCGCCAATTCTTTGTGCTGCGCCATGGCTTCAAGCTGGGGCGCAACAGCCATCCCTGGCCGTATGCGCTGGCCGGTGTGGTGGCCATTGTGGGCATGGTTGTGTGGCTCAAGCCAGTACCCGTAATTGCTACTAATTCAGGAGCGAGTCAGTCAGGTTCCACGGGGGCTGGCGGCACAATTTCGTACAAGGCTTTGCAGCCGGTGCTGGAACAGCGTTGTTACATGTGCCATGGTGCGGCGGCCCAGATGAAAAATGTGCGGCTGGACTCGGTAGAGAGTGTGAAGCTCCATGCGCAGGCTGTTTACCAGCAGACGGTGGTGACCAAGGCCATGCCTCTGAACAATGCAACCGGCATCACCGAGGCCGAACGTGGCCTGATCAAACAATGGTTTGAAGGCGGCGCTGCCTTGAACTGAGGGCCGGTGCAAGTGGCTGCTACAGTAGCGGCTCTTTTTTCTACCGGACCCTCCTGTCATGCAAACCAGAATCTCCGTGGTCTTGTTCGCGCTGCTGCTCTTGTTGACGTCCACCGTATGGGCGGGGGAGCGTGGTTATTTTGGTTTCGCCATCACGGTGGATGGTGAAGGGGCGTTCTGGAATCCGACCCTGCGGTCCGTCAAGATCGAAAAAGTGTCTCCCAAATCACCCGCCGCCTTGGCCGGTATCGTCGCTGGTGATGAAGTGCTTGAAGTGGCCGGCAAAGCGGTGGCGGGAGCCAAGGGCAACGACCTCAAGGCGCAGATCGAAAAAGACATTGGCGAGTCCGTGCAAGTGAAACTGCGCCACACAAACGGTGACGTTGCGGTCGTCAACATGGTTGCTGTTGCCAAGACCTGGTAGGCCCTGAGCATGAACGCCGAATTGGTTTTTGTGACCGCCACGGCGCAGGACGCCGACGCCTTGGTGGTGCTGCGTATTGCCGCCATGCGCGAGAGCTTGGAGCGCATCGGGCGTTTTGACCCGGTCCGTGCTCGCGAGCGATTTCTTGCAGGCTTTGCACCCGAGCAGACGCAGCACATTGTTCTCAATGGCATCCGCATAGGCTTTTACGTCGTCAAGCCAGTGGACTCCGGCTTGCTGCTCGACCACCTCTATATCCAGCCGGGTCACCAGGGCCAAGGCCTGGGCGCTGCCGTGCTGGCCCATGTTTTTGCACAGGCCGATGCGGCGGGGCTGGCGATACGTGTTGGGGCCTTGCGCGGCAGCGACTCCAATCGTTTCTATATGCGCCACGGCTTTGTATTGGTGGAGCAAGGCGAGTTTGACAACTACTATGTCCGCGCTGCGCAGCCCTTGCGCAGTGCCACCTGACATCCGCCATGCCGCAGTACGTCGTCTTCCTGCGGGCCATCAATGTGGGTGGCCGGTTTCTCAAAATGGTGGCGCTGGCCGAGCATGTGCGCACGCTGGGCCACACTGAGGTCAAGACCTATATCAACAGCGGCAACGTGTTGTTCCAGTCGCGGCAGTTGTCGACCGAACGTCTGGCTACGGCTATGGAGGATGGGCTGGAGCCGTTGCTGGGTTTTCGCTCGGAAGCCTTTGTGCGCACCGTGCCCCAGCTGCAAGCCATTGCCGCCCTGGCCGACGCGCTGCGCAGCCGCACAGGACCGGACGGCGACATCAACGTGGCGTTTCTGCAGCGCCCTTTGACGGCTGAAGACGAAGCCGCGATCGCGCCACTGCGCAATGCGCAAGATGATTTTGTGCTCGACGGGCATGAGCTGTACTGGCTGTGCCAATCCAAACAAAGCGATTCCAAATTTTCCAACGCCGTGCTGGAGCGCAAGCTGCGTACCCGCGTCACCTTCCGGCGCGGCAGCATGTTGCAAGGCTTGTTGGCCGAACTCAAGGGCGTAATGCGCGGCTGATCAGGCTTCGCCGCAGCAGCGGCTGCATGTGTATTCAGCAACGTGGCCGGGCCGTCCACACAGACCCATTCCTTTTCTCCCCAACCGTGGTGGCGCTCGCCTGTTATCAGGGCATGCATGCACTTTGCCGGTGCGCCCAGGGTCTTGTCGACCGCATAAATCCCGCTTATAGTGCACAAATCTTGTATACCAGTGGCATGCAAATTGCACCCTGATAGGCCCATATGACCAGCGCAACCGACATCAGCAATCGCATCATCGAGGCCGTCATGGCCCAGAAACTGGCGCCCGGCGCCCGGCTGGGTGAGCAGCAACTGGCCATGTTATTTGACTGTAGTCGCACCATCGTGCGCGAGGCGTTGACGCATCTGGCGGCGCGCGGCATCGTCACCGTCAGCAGTCGCCGGGGCTGGTACCTGATAGAGCCCTCGCTGGCGGAGGCGCGCGAGGCCTTTGAGGCGCGCCGCGTCATCGAGATGGGTTTGATACGCTGCACCACATCGGTCAGCAAGGCGGCCATCAAGCAATTGAAGGCACACCTGGCCAAGGAGAAAGCCGCCATCAAGGGAGACGATGTGGGCCTGCGCAGCTTTCTGCTGGGCGACTTCCACGTGTGCCTGGCGGAGTGCCTGGGCAATAGCCTGCTGGCTGACACCCTGCGCGACTTCACCGCCCGCACCACGCTGATTGCCATGTTGTACCAGTCGTCCCACGATGCGGCGCATTCGTGCGCCGAGCATGGCGAGATCGTCAAGGCGCTGGAGCAGGGCGACTGGGCACTGGCCGAGCAATTGATGCAAAACCATATTGGCAATGTGCAGGCGGCGCTCAAGCTGCAAACCACCAGTGGTGACCCGCTGGCCGAACTGCGCCAAGCACTGAAGCCTTTGTCCGACACGCCAGCCCATGCCGACGCACGGGCACAAGACTTGCATACAAGGTCTGCGACCAAGTCACCCAAAGACGCCCCCAAAGAAACCTCTACCTACCTAGGAGCCCTGCTGTGAATTCTTTTCGACTGAACAAACGTACCGTTTTATTGGCCCTGACAACTGCCACACTGCTGGCAGCGACCGGTGCCCAGGCGCAAACGGCGCTGGACGACATTCTCAAATCCAAGGTGCTCAAGGTTGCGGTGCAGACCGATTCCGCGCCCTATGGCTTTGTCGGCACCGACATGAAGCCCATAGGCCTGGACATCGACATGGCGAACTACATTGGCAAGAAGCTGGGCACGGCGGTGGAGCTGGTGCCGGTCGTCAGTGGCAGCCGCATCCCGGCGCTGCAAACCCGCAAGGCCGATCTGGTGATTGCCACGCTGGGCAAGAACCCGGAACGCGAGAAGGTCATCGACTTCACGGCCGCGTACTCACCATTTTTCCAGGCGGTGTTTGGTCCTAAAAATGTCACTGTCAAGAGCTTTGCCGATCTGGCTGGCAAAACCGTGGGTGTGACCCGTGGTGCGATGGAAGACCAGGAGCTGGCCAAGGTTGCTCCAGCCACAACCGACACCAAACGTTTTGAAGACAACAACGCGACCATCGCCGCCTTTGCCGCAGGCCAGGTGCAGTTTGTGGCCCTGGGCGCATCGGTGGCCGGCAATATGATGACCAAAAACCCGCAGCTCTCCAGCGAATACAAGCTGCTGCTCAAAGAAAGCCCCAATTTTGTCGGTGTCGCCAAGGGCGAAGACAAACTCAAGGCCAAGGTCAATGAAATCATTGCCGAGGCCAAGAAGTCGGGCGAACTGGATGCCATGGCCAAAAAGTGGCTGGGTCGTCCCTCTGGCGATCTGCCTCTGTGATGCGGGTGTAGCCCTCGCTTTGTTGTGACGACGCTGCGATGAAGATCCAACTCGACTTTATGGCGGTGCTCGCCGAGTGGCCGCTGCTGCTGACCGGCGTCGCCTGGACGCTGGCCCTCACCGCCGCGTCGGTGCTGGTGGGCACGCTGCTGGGCATAACTTGCGCATGGGTGCGGGGCCGGGGTTTTGGCGCCACGCTGGCACCGGCATGGTTGCAGGCCCTGGTGGGTGCGTATGTTGAGTTGATACGCAACACCCCCTTCATCGTGCAGTTGTTCTTTATTTTTGTCGGCTTGCCGGCGGCGGGCTTCAGGCTGTCCGCAGAAACGGCATCCTTCATTGCCATGGTCGTCAACCTGGGGGCCTATGCCACCGAGATCATTCGCGCGGGGCTGGAGGCCACGCCCAAGGGCCAACTGGAAGCCGCGCACAGCCTGGCGCTGACGCGCAGCCAGACCTTTGTGTGGGTGGTGTTGCCGCCTGCGTTGAAAAAGGTCTGGCCCAGTTTGGTCAGCCAGATCGTCATCGTGATGCTGGGCTCTTCGGTGTGCGGGCAAATCTCCACGCAGGAGCTGAGCTACGCGGCCGACCTGATACAGGGCCGCAACTTCCGTGCGTTTGAAGCCTTTATTGTGGCGGGCGGCATTTATCTGTTGTTGTCCATCGCGCTGCGCCAGTTGCTCAATTGGGCTGGCGCCAAGTTCTTGTTTGGCAGGCGGTAAACATGGTTGACTTTTCACTGTGGGACATTGTGCGCAACCTGCTGCTGGCCGCACGTTGGACGGTAGGCCTGTCGCTGATCGCCTTCATTGGGGGCGGCGTGGTGGGTATGTTGTTGCTGATGCTGCGCCTGGGCAAGCTGCCGGGTGTTGAAGTTGTGGTGGCCGCGTACGTGCAGGTGTTCCAGGGCATACCGCTGCTGGTGCAATTGTTTCTGGCCTATTACGGCCTGGGGCTGTTTGGTATCAACACCTCACCCTGGGTGGCGGCAGGCTTGGGCCTGACGCTGTACGCCAGCGCCTTCCTGACCGAAATCTGGCGTGGTTGTGTGGCAGCGATTCCGCGCGGGCAGTGGGAGGCGTCCGAAAGCCTGGCGCTGAACTTTTACGAACAACTGCGCTACATCATCCTGCCGCAGGCCGTGCGGATTGCGGTGCCGCCCACAGTGGGATTTTTGGTGCAGGTCATCAAGGGCACGGCGCTGGCCTCAGTGATTGGCTTCATGGAGCTGACCAAGGTGGGCAAGACCATTGCCAACGTCACCTTGAGCCCGTTCCTGGTTTTCAGTTGTGTCGCCATTCTGTATTTTGTGCTGTGCTACCCGGTCAGCCTGTACGCCAAGCATTTGGAGAGAAAGATCCATGTCCATCGTTGAAATCACCGGCTTGCGCAAATCGTTTGGCAGCAATGAAGTCCTCAAGGGCATAGACCTGCAGGTGGCGCCTGGCGAGGTCATCGCCATCATTGGCAAAAGCGGCTCGGGCAAGAGCACGCTGCTGCGCTGTATCAATGGCCTGGAAGAGTTTCAGAGTGGCAGCCTTAGCGTAGACGGCAAGCCCCTGCTGCACCACAACGCCGCCGCCATGCGTGAACTGCGCCAACACGTGGGCATGGTCTTCCAGAGCTTCAACCTGTTTCCGCATTTGACGGTGGGCAAAAACATCATGCTGGCGCCGGGTCTGGTCAAGAAGACCGACAAGGCCGCCAACGAAGCGCTCGCCCGCAAGCTGCTGGAGCGGGTCGGCCTGGCGGAAAAATTTGATGCCTATGGCGAGCAGCTATCGGGTGGCCAGCAACAACGCGTGGCCATTGCCCGCGCGCTGGCCATGCAGCCCGCCGTGTTGTTGTGTGACGAGATCACCAGTGCGTTGGACCCCGAGCTGGTCGGTGAAGTGTTACGTGTGGTCGAGAGCCTGGCGGATGAAGGTATGACACTGCTGATGGTCACACACGAAATGAACTTCGCCCGCAAGGTTGCCGACCGCGTGGTCTTCATGCACCAGGGGCTGGTGCATGAAGTGGGGGCACCGGCGGAGTTGTTTGCGAATCCCCAGACACCGGAGTTGAAGCAGTTCCTCAGTGCCTTGCACGACTGAAACGCGTGAGCCTCCGACGGGGGCTTCGGATACTTACTGCTTGATGGCCTCGATCGCAATGCTGATCGTGACGTCATCCCCCACATTGGGTGCGTATTTGCCGGCACGGAAGTCGGAGCGTTTGATGACGGTGGATGCGTCCGCGCCAATCGCATCACGCTTCAACATCGGGTGCACCAAGTTCACGTAGCTGGAAACCTTCAGCGTGACGGGTTTGGTGACGTCCTTGATCGTCAGATCACCCTCAATGGCCGTCGGTTTGTCGCCATCAAACACCACCTTGGTGGATTTGAACGTCGCGGTAGGGTACTTGGCGGTGTCCAGGAAATCTTCACCCTGGATGTGTCCGTTGAAAACGGCCAGGCCGGTGTCGACGGTTTTCATGTCGATAACAACCTCGACCGAACCCGTCTTGGTGGCCTTGTCCAGCACCACGGTGCCGGTCGTCTTGCTGAAGCGGCTCAACTGCGTGGACAGGCCCATGTGGCTGTAGGAAAAGCGCGGAAAGGTATGGCCGCTGTCAATGGTGTAGGTCTCGGGTGCGGCGGATGCAGCGCCGGGGACGCCGCAAACAAGGGCGAGGACGGCGGCGCTGAGGAATGCTGTGGGTTTCATGGTGTGTGTTGTCTTAGGTTTTAGATTTTGGCTACGCCTGACAGGGCAAGCTTGAATTTGATTTGCACGTCGTCGGCGACCATCGCGGTGTCGGCCCACTCGTTTTCGCCAATCTTGAACGCCAGGCGTTTGATGGTGAAAACACCGTTGGCAGTTGTTGTGCTACCGCTTTGGACCAGGGACACGGGAACAATCGCGTCGCGCACATTGCCCTTGATGGCCAGCTTGCCCGCTACTTCAAACTTGCCGCCACCCAGGCTTTTGATGGCGCTGGACTGGAACGTGGCCTGCGGAAACTTGACCGTGTTGAACCACGTGGCCTTGGGCAGTTCCGCATCGGGTTCGGGTGCACCCAGTGTGGCACTGGCTATGTCGATGGTGAAGGCGATAGTGCCGCTCTCCGGCCTGGCCGGGTCAAACGCGATGTTGGCATCGAACTTCTTGAAACGACCTTCCAGCGGTACGCCCATTTGTTTGGTCACAAAGCTGATGTCGCTTTGGGCTGGTAGCAGCTTTTGATCGGCGTGTGCCGATGTGCCCGCCAGAGCGGCCAGCAGGACCCAGCCCGCGGTGCGGGTGAGGCGTGAATAGTTCTTCATCTTCATCATTGGGATACTCCAGTTCTGGTTCGGTGTTCAGGGTAAGAAGCCGTGGCCATTCAAGACCTGCCGGGCAACATGCGCTGCAGCAAACCGTCGCGGTCCACAAAATGGTGTTTCAGCGCAGCGGCCACATGCAGCGCCGCGACACCCGCCAGTGCATAGGCGCTGAACGCATGCCAGGGCTTGATGGTTTCGGCCAGCGCCTTGTTGGCCTCCAGCAAATCCGGCAGTGGCAGCAAGCCCAGCAGCACGATAGGGAAGCCTGCCGCCGAGCTATAGGCCCAGCCCAGCAGCGGAACGGCAAAGAACAGGGCATACAACATGCCGTGTGTTGCGTGGTAGGCCCGTGTCTGCCAACCCGGCATCGCCTGGGCCACCGCAGGTGGCAGCTCCGGGGGGCGCGTGATCAGCCGGTTAGCCAGGCGGACCGCAGACAGCAGTAGTATGAAAACTCCGGCCCACTTGTGCCAGTTGTACAGCTTCAGCCGCTGGGGTGAGAACGGCAGGTCCGCCATATACAGGCCCACGGCAAATATCGAGGCCAGGGCCAGCGCCAGAATCCAGTGCAAAGCCATGGATAGGGCGTGGTAGCGGTTGTTGGCAGGCGCGGAGTTCATGGTGATAGTGCGTGCGATCAGCGACTGTCAGGCTTATTGCGCGGCGGGTTTGTAGTCGGCAATCGCCTTGGCCAATTGTTTGGTTTCGTCGCAATTGGCACAACTGGTTTGCAGTTTGGCCAGTTGTGCCTCGGCCTTGGCCTTTTGATCGGTCTTCAGATAGGCGATACCGGAGTAGTTCAATGCGCCCTTGTGGTTGGGGTCCAGCGCCAACGCCTTGTCGTATGCGGCAAAGGCCACGTCGTAGCGACCCAGCCAGCGGTTGGAGAAGCCCAGGTAGTTGTACGCATCTGCGTTCTTGGGGTCTTGTGCGACGACCTTGTCAAAGCTGGCAACGGCCAGTTCCCAATTCTTGGCATCGATGGCCTTCTTACCGACGACAAAGTTGTCGATCTGCGCGTTTTGCACAGGCGCGGCCTCGGCTGGTGCGGCCAGCGTAGCGCCCGCCATGGCCAGGCTCAGTACGGGGGCTAGGAAAAGGGTGCGGATGGAATAGGTGGACATGTTTGACTCCCGGTAATAAATAGAGGGTTAAAGGTTCGCGCTGCATTGCGGCACCTAAGACAAACGATGGAACGCCTCAAACGGATGCAAACATTGCGAAATATTTGCAATGCCGGGTCTTTTGTTCCGCCAAAGGTGTGGGCGGATACCGTGGATGGAGGGGCGTTGGACCGCTTAATCGCTATAAAAATAATAGCGGTATGTGACCATCCGACGAGGGCTAACGGCCAGTTTTCCTTGAGGAGCTCAAAAATATACCCAATACGGGTATAAATTGGCCCTTTCTGCGGGAAATCTTGGCGACGCGCCCATCAGCTTGCCGGTACCAAAGTCGTCAAACCTTGGGCGTGGTTCCAACCGGTGAGCTGCACCAGTCGCTCCAGTGCAAACGCCCCCAGTACCGAATTGCCCTTGGCATCCAATTCGGGGGACCATACCGAGATCGTCCCGATGCCCGGCGCAACGGCCGCGATGCCACCACCTACACCGGTTTTGACTGGCAGGCCAATGCGGTAGGCGAAATCGCCCGCCGCATCGTAGGCTCCACACGTCAGCATAAGGGCGTTGACGCGGCGGGCGTCGTCGGCTGACAGGTACTGTTCTTCCGTTGCGTCCGAAGGATTCAGATTGCGCCCGCCGTTGGCCAAAAACAAAGTTGCGCTGGCGAGCTGGGTGCACGTCATCTCAATGGCGCATTGGCGGCAATAGTTGTCCAGCACCAACTCCGGTGCATTCATAAAGTTTCCATAACTCTTCATAAAGTAGGCCATGGCCATGTTCCGGTTGGCTGTCTCGCGCTCCGAGCGCGCCACGTGTTTGTTCCAGCTCAGTTCTGCATCGTTGGTCATTCGGCGCAGGGCGCCCAACAGCGCGATGTCAAGGTGCGCATAGCGGGTCGTCAAGATGTCTGTGATGACCAACGCGCCCGCGTTGATGAAGGGATTGCGCGGGATTCCTCTCTCGGTCTCCAACTGCACCATGGAATTGAAGGCTGCCCCGGACGGATCACGGCCCACGCGGCTCCACACCGCGTCGCCCACGGTTTTCAGGGCCAAAACGAATGCAAACAGTTTGGTAATGCTTTGCAACGAGAAGAGTGTTTTTGCATCACCGACGCTATACACGCTGCCGTCCACCAAAGCCACCGCCATGCCGAATTGCCGGGGTGCCACCTGGGCCAGCGCGGGAATGTAGTCGGCCACCTTGCCTCGCCCATACAGGGCCTGCGCTTCATCGTAAATGCGGTCCAGGATGGCTTGCAGCGGTGTGTTATGGGGTGAAGGGGGTGCGGCGGACATATGGCTCGGTTGAAGACTATGCCGCATTGTCCACTGCGACCGGCTCTTGGGTCGCTGTATTACAAAAACGAATGGTGGCAAAAAAAACGGCGATCTTGCGACCGCCGTATAAACGCCTAACCCCAGAGAAAACTTGTTGCTACGAGAGTTGCCACCGGATGGGTGAACCAAACAACCGGGGGAAAAAGAGGTGGCACCTAGGTGCCACCCAAAGTGCGAGCTATTTTTATAGACACGCACCACCCGAGACGCCTGGTTCAGAATCCTGCAGTTCTACTATTCAATGCACACTGGGATGTGCCATCTGCAGTCCCCTCGTTGAAGTGGGTGTTGATCGGCCTACCACCATGCTTCCATTTGCACGCCCAGCAAGGTCACGTCATTGCGGTTGCTCGCCAAACCCATGGAGCTCTTGGCAGCGTCGTTCCAATTGAAGCGTGTGGCGTAAATACGGAGTTCAGGACGGGTCCAGAATTTTGTATCAGTGGAAAACGCCACGGCGAATGTGGCCTTGTTCAGGTTTTTGGTGTCCATGCCGTCTTGCATACGCTGGGTCACAGCCAGGTCCGCCATCAACTTCACATGTTTCGCAATCCCATAAGAAATGCGTCCCCCGATAGACGTATCCGTAATCTTGCCACCACCGTCAGGTGTCAGAGTTTGGTAACCAACGAGCGCTTGTCCACCAAAGTCTCCGAGTTGCCAATTGATAGCATCGGCTATGCGGAATTGCTCGGCCCCGGCTTGTGGGCCGGCCAGGGTGGCGGGTGTCCCCGTCACCGTGCCATCGGGATTGACTGTCACGCTGGCTGCCGCTGCAGGACTGTCCAGGTTGTAAAACTTGCCGGTGATGCTGGCATGTCCGCTGGACCCTTGCAGAAATACCGTATTTTTGATATCCGCAGTGATGTCCTGGTTGTGGATGAGACCCAAAGCACCACCATTGCTGCCTTTGGCAAAGCTCCCGGATACAGCGGCTCCCGTGATCGTCAATTTGCCGCCAGGATTCACGGGCAGGTCGCGCAACTGGAAGTTGAGGCGTGTCGCATCGTTGGTGCTGTGTTTGCTGCCGTTGTTCTTGTTGTCGAAGCTGGCGTCGGTCGACGCGGAGATATTGAGTTTTGCGCCACCGACATTGATTCCGTCCACGCCAGCACCAAAGTTGTCACCGTCTACCACCAGGAAATTGTCAACAATGTGAATGTCCTGGACACGGTGCCAGCGTTGACCAGCCCAGAGACTGGCTTCGGGGGCGAAGTCCAGGCCGGTGATATCTGCGTAGAGCTGTGCCGTGCCGGTGGCGCCATTGTTCAGGGTCGGCATGTAGTGCGCGCCCCACTTGACACCGTTACCGAGGTCGAATTTTTTACCCAGCATGAATTCCAGGTAGTTGCCGCCTTCGTTGCCCAGGCGGTAAAAGTGCAAGTCGCCACCCAGCGAATAACCACCGAGCGGAGTGTCCTTGGTCGAGCTATACAAGCCCGCACGCATATAGCCCCAGAATTCCAGTTCATCGGCTGGTGCAGCGAATGCCTGGCTGCCTAGTGTGGCCAAGACGCAGGCCGCAACGGTTGCTCGGAGTTTTTGTGATTTCATTTTTGAATATCCTTCGGTTGGTTAAATTGGAAAATACGCAATGGCAATCAACGTTGCCTTCTTCAAGAAACACCTCTCCATTGGCTGGACGCAAGGCGTCGCCAGAGTTCATTTGCTTTTTGGGTTTGGGCTGTTAGCCCGGCGCAAGCCGGGCATCCTGTTCGCCCATGTCAGTCAAGCCCTCGTGGGCTTGGTGTGTCCGGCTTACTTGTAGTACCCAGCCTTCTTCATCTCACGGTCCGCCGCAACCTGCGATGCAGCCAGTGCCGCGTCCACCGTTGACTTGCCCGCCAGTGCCGCACTCATCTGCTGACCCACCGTCGTGCCAATGGCCTGGAACTCGGGGATGGCGGCATACTGCACGCCGACATACGGGCTCTTGGGCAGGGTGCTGTCCGCTGGGTTGGCGCTGTCAATGGCGGCCTTTTCTGCGGCCGCGAACTTGGCCACCTTCAGGAACTCCGCATTGGCATAGGTGCTCTTGCGGGTGCCGGTGGGGATGTTGCCCCAGCCCACTTCCTTGCCGACCAGATTGATGTATTCCTTACTGGTGGCCCAGGCAATGAACTTCTGTGCCTCAGCGGTCTTTTGTGATCCTGCGGGAATCGCCAAGGCCCAGGCCCACAACCAGTTGGCACCCTTGGGCGTCACGCCGGTGGGGGCCTGTGCAAAGGCCACCTTGTCGGCCACCTTGGACTGCTTGGGGTCGGTGATGAAGGAGGCCGCAATGGTTGCGTCAATCCACATGCCACACTTGCCTTCGTTGTACAGCGCCAGAATTTCGTTGAAGCTGTTGGCTGACGAACCCGGAGGCCCATAGTTCTTCAGCAGATCCACGTAGAAACTGATGGACTCTTTCCAGGGCTTGGTCTCCAGCTGGGGCTTCCAGTTCATGTCAAACCACTGGCCACCATGGGTGTTGACAAGCGTTGTCAAGAACGCCATGTTGTCGCCCCAACCGGGCTTGCCGCGCAGGCAGATGCCGTAGACACCCTTCTTGGGGTCGTGGATCTTGGCCGCCAGGTCCTTGACCTCGATCCAGGTGGGGCGGTCGCTGACCTTGACGCCGGCCTTGTCGGCCAGGTCCTTGCGGTACATCAGCATTGAGCTTTCACCATAGAAGGGAGCGGCATACAGCTTGCCGCCGACCGACAAACCGTTGCGCATGGCCGGCAACAGGTCGTCCACATCGTAGGCGGCATCGGTCTTGAGTTCGGCCAACCAGCCTTTCTTGCCCCAGATCGGGGTTTCGTACATGCCGATGGTCATCACATCGAACTGGCCGCCCTTGGTGGCGATGTCGGTGGTGACGCGTTGGCGCAGCACGCCTTCTTCCAGCGTGACCCACTTCAACTTGATATCCGGGTTGGCGCTTTCGAAATGTTTGCTGAGTTTTTGCATCTCGATCATGTGGCCGTTGTTCACGGTGGCTATGACCAATTCGGTTGCCGCGTGCACCGTACCTGTCGCTGCCATCACGGCTGCCAACGCCAAAGTAGCTTTGAGTTTCATTTTTTGTCTCCTGAATACTTGTCAATTTGAACCCTGTGTGACGTGTGCATACAGCACCGCGTCGACAGACCAAAGGATATGGAATTGACGCCGCGCGATTGATACGGAATATGTCAAAGCAGGTACTGGTTTGCACGGGCACGCTGGGGATAACACCAATGCGTAAACACCAGATGTGTTGACCGGTGTAATCCCTGCCCCGGTTGCGCAAAGGCGTATTGGTTTGCTCGTTTTAAGTACCAATACCGCGGCGCGGGATGTCTATTGTTCGGCCTGTCGGCGCGCTTGCAACGGCGTTGGACTCCACCCCATCCCTATAGGTATTCAGGAGATAAAAATGAAACTCAAACTGACTCTCACGCTCGCCACTGCACTTGCAGCACCCATTGCCCACGCCGTCACGGAACTGGTGGTTGCCACCGTGAACAACGGCCACATGATCGAGATGCAAAAACTCACCAAGCACTTCGAGGCCGTCAACCCGGATATCAAGTTGAAGTGGGTCACGCTGGAAGAAGGCGTGCTGCGCCAACGCGTCACCACCGACATCGCCACCAAGGGCGGCCAGTTCGACGCCATGACCATTGGCATGTACGAAACACCCATCTGGGGCAAGAAAGGCTGGCTGCAGGAACTCAAGCCCACGCAAAGTTATGACGTGGATGACTTGCTGCCGGCCATGCGCAACGGACTGTCGGTGGATGGCAAGTTGTACGCCGCTCCCTTCTATGGAGAAAGCTCCATGCTGATGTACCGCAAGGACTTGGCCGACAAGGTGGGCATCACCGTGAGTGACCGCCCCAGCTGGTCTCAGGTCAAAGAGCTGGCGGCCAAAATCCACGATCCCAAGAACGGTGTGTACGGCATTTGTCTGCGCGGCAAGCCGGGGTGGGGCGACAACATGGCCTTGATCACCACAATGGTCAATGCCTACGGCGGCCAGTGGTTCGACATGGGCTGGAAGCCGCAGATCGACAGCAAGCCCTGGCACGACGCAATCAACTTCTACGTGGACCTGCTGAAGAACTACGGCCCACCCGGCTCTTCCGCCAACAGCTTCAATGAAATACTGGCGCTGTACAACGCCGGCAAGTGTGGCATGTGGGTGGATGCCACCATCGCCGCGAGCTTCATCACCGACCCCAAGCAATCCAAGGTGGCGGACAAGGTCGCTTTCGCGCAAGCTCCCGCTGCCGTCACGTCCAAAGGTTCCAACTGGTTGTGGGCCTGGGCTTTGGCTATTCCGTCGGGGTCGACCAAGGTGGCAGAGGCGCAACGCTTCATCAGCTGGGCCACGTCCAAGGAGTACGTTCAACTGGTGGGACAGACCAAGGGCTGGGAGCACGTTCCGACCGGAACCCGCAAGAGCACCTATGCTCTGCGCGGCTTTCTGTCGGCCGCGCGCTTTGCGTTCCCAGAACGCATGGCCATCGACAAAGCCAACCCGAATGACAGCACCCTGCCCAAGAGCCCTTACGTGGGTGTGCAGTTTGCCGCCATTCCAGAATTTCAGGCCATCGGCACCGCCGTGGGGCAACAGATGAGCGCAGCGCTTGCGGGCAAGAGTACGGTGGACGAGGCCTTGAAGGCTTCTCAGGCCGCAGCCGAGCGCGAGATGAAAAAGGGCGGCTATTACAAGTAAAACGATGGCAGTCTGAACGCGCTGACCACCTGCACTTGGTTGTTCGCCAGGGTTCGCAGGCTGGCGGCGGCCGATGCCAGCTCTTCCACCAGTGCGGCATTCTGCTGCGTGGACTGGTCCATCTGCCGGACCGCTGCGCCAACTTGCTCCACACCCAATGCCTGCTCACCGCTGGCGACATTGATCTCCGCCATGATGGCGGTCACTTTGCCGATGGCACTCACCACTTCGAGCATGGCGGCGCCCGCATCGTCCACCTGCAGTGTGCCCTGTTCTACCCGAGAGACGCTGGTATTGATCAGGGCCTTGATTTCCTTGGCCGCCTGTGCCGAGCGCCCCGCCAAGCTGCGTACTTCACTGGCAACCACCGCAAATCCGCGGCCTTGCTCCCCGGCACGGGCCGCCTCTACCGCCGCATTCAATGCGAGGATGTTGGTCTGGAAGGCGATGCCGTCTATCACGCTGATGATGTCCGAGATCAACTTGGACGAGTGGTTGATGCCTTTCATCGTTTCCACCACCTGATGGACCAACTTGCCACCTTGAATGGCAACCGAACTGGCGTCCATGGCCAGTTGATTGGCTTGGCTTGCACTGGCGGCGTTGCGCGTCACGGTGGCATGGAGCTCTTCCATGGAGGCGGCTGTTTGCTCCAGTGCGCTGGCCTGTTGTTCTGTGCGCATGTTCAGGTCCATGCTGCCACTTGCAATCTCCGCGGTGCCAACCAGCGTTCCGCTCGCAGCCTGTTTGACGGACTCGATCAAGACGCCGAGTTGATTCTGCATGGTCACCATCGAACCCATGACGCTGCCCTCGCGTGCTGCGGAGGCGTCGATGCGTGTGGTGAGGTCGCCGTCCGCAATGTTCTGCGCGATGCTTGCAACCGCCGCCGGTTCAGCGCCGAGCTGGCGCATCAGGCGGCGGGGAATATAAACCGCAAGCGTTATCGCCAGCAGCACGGACGCACCTGCCACCAAGGCAAGCCATTGGTGTGCTTTGGCCAGCGCGGTGCGGCCCAGCGCCTTGACGCTCTCAGCCTGGTCCACATGGTGCTGCCACAATTTCTGTCCGGCTTGGTAGGCATTCTTGAAGACTTGTTGCCCAGGACCATTGAAGTAGTCGGCGGCTTCCACCGCGCGCTCCGCTTCGGCCCCCGCTGCCGAGTTCGACATTTGCAGCAGCGTGGTCCGCGCGGCGTGGAATTTGGCGACTGCGCCGGCAAGTTCTGTCTGCAGCGACTGGCCGCTTGAGGATGCACTGAGTGCTGCGTAACGCCCCAAGGCGGCATCAAAGTCTTTCACCGCCGCGGTCAATGCCAGTTCTTCCCGGTCCTTGGCGGGCATCGTCAAGGCGGCGAGGTGCTTCAGTTCGAAAGACCGTACGACCTGCAGTTTGTCATTCACTTCGCTGAGCGCGGTGAGCGCCGGCAGCGTCTGATCGACCAGCGATTCGAAGTCCCGCTGCATGGCACCGATACGGCTCCAGGCAGTGAATGCCAGCAGCACGACCAGTGCAACAATCATGCCAAAGGCCAGGACCAATTGCTGGCGCATCCCCATTTTGGACAATGCTTTCACGGTTGACCTCCTGCATTGGTAGTCAGATTCACGGCCAAGCTGCAGTGCTTACTGCCAGTCCGCGGTCCATTGGTGGTAGGCAGCCAGCTCGACCGGCACCGCGCCGCGTGTTTCGCAGATATGCCCGGAAAAGGTGTTGGCGCGCTGCAGTGTGGTTTCCATGTCCCATGCGCGCAGCAGTCCGGCCAGTACCACGGCCGAGAACGCGTCGCCCGCACCCACGGTATCTACCAGCTGAATGGCGCGGGTATTGCTGCCCTGCGCGATGCAGCGGCCCTCGCCATCAAAAGCCAGCGCGCCTTCTGAACCACAGGTCACCAACAACAAGTTCAAGGGAAGCTGCCGCAGCAACTGGCGCACGTTGTTGTGTTGGGGCAAACCTTCGGTAGCGGCGATACCAAGCCATTGGCACAGCATGAGGAATTCGTCGTCGTTGACTTTCAGCGTGTCGGCCAGGCCAATGGCTTGCAGGGCGATCTCTTGTGTCACATGGCCCTCGCGCCAATTCAGGTCCAGGTAAACCGGGCCGGCATGGGATTGCATCAAGGCCAGGCCAGTCGCGCGTGAAACGGCGCTGCGCAGTGCCAGACTACCAGCATACAAATAGCCTGTGGGTTCAAGTGCAGCTGTGGCCGCCAGGGCTCGCCTTGTATCGATGAAGTCCCAGGCACTGTTGCTGCGAATGCTGAATTGGTGGCTACCGTTGGCTTGCATCGCCACATCCACCAGGCCGGTAGCGTGGTCGGGTGTGACTTGCACGCCAGCACGGTCCATCGCATAACGGTCCATCTCGGCCAACACCGTTTGCGCGTGGGCGTCCGTACCGACGGCGCTGACCATCAGCGGGGCATGGCCGAAGGCCGCCAGGTGCCGCGCCACATTGAAGGGCGCGCCCCCGACCACCGGCCCCGATGCAAACTGGTCCAGCAACATCTCTCCAAACACGGCAATACGGGTCACGCCAATTCCTCCTGGATACATGTGAAAAGGCTCAGTGTTGTTTGACACCAAACCGGCTGTCCACCTGGCGCCTGAATTCGCTGGGGGTCATGCCTTTGATCTGGAGAAAGCGGCGGTTGAAGTTGGCCACGTTGTTAAAGCCCACGTCGTAACAAACATTGGTGATATAGCGGTCGGAGTTCATCAACAACTGGCAGGCGCGGTTGATGCGCACGCGGTTGACAAAATCGGTATAGGTATTGCCCGTGGCACGGCGGAAGAAGCGCGAGAAACGGCTCTCGCTCATGCCCAACCCGGCAGCGGCTTCATTCGCGGCCCAGGGCTCGGCCAGGTTCTCCGTGATGCGCCGCACGATGGCGTTGATTTGCTCCAGCTCGGCGTCGGTATCCGCGCCCTGCATCTGTACATGGGACAACAGCCGGTAGTCGGTCCAACGGGCGAGGTCGGTCATGAAGTCCAGAAAGGCGGCCAGGCGGCGCAGGCCGGTGGCCTGTTTGACCTGTTGCCAACGCTGCGGCCCGCTTTGCGCAAAACCAAAAAATTCGATGCCGTGGCGCGCACGCTCCAGCAGGGGTTGCAACTCCCTGAATTCAGGGATGGCCTGGCAGGCTTGCTCCAGCGGCGCGTGCTGGAACTGGATCACCAGGTCGCGTTGGACGAGTCCTTCGGCGGGCAAGTCCATGGAGATCCAGTTGTGCGGCAGGCGTGGCCCGCACAACACCAGTTGGCCGGGCTCGAAGGAGCCTATCCAGTCGCCCACAAAGGTCTTGCCCGAGCTGGCGGTGATCAGGTGCAACTCGTATTCGTCGTGGAAATGCCAGCGTGCCAAGGGCGTGGGATAGCCATGTTCCAGACAACGGATGAGTCCCAGGTCCGGGGCCGATTCGTAGCCCAGCAGGGGGCTGCGGTTCAAGTCGGACTCCAACTCGGGCCGGCGTTCGCGTCGGCGTTCCTGTCGGCGTGGCGTTGCAGTGGGTGCAAGAGGGCGGGTGGTGGCGACCATGGCGAACTCCGGACGTGCAGATATCAACTCATCACGTTACCACCGTCGACATTGAATGTCTGCGCGGTAATGTAAGAGGCTTCATCGCTGGCGAGAAATACGGCGGTACCTGCAATGTCACTGGGCTCGCCCATGTAGCCCAGGGGCACCGCCTCGCCAACCCGTTTCTTCTTCTCGCCCAATGGCAGGTTTTCGTATTTGGCAAACAGCGCGTCGACGTTTTTCCACATCGGTGTGGCGATCACGCCGGGGGCGATGCCATTGACGCGGATGCGGTGTGGCGCCATGGCCAGCGCGGCGCTTTGTGTGTAACTGATGACGGCGGCCTTGCTGGCGCAATAGTGAGACACCAGTGCCTCGCCCCGGCGTCCGGCTTGTGATGCCATATTGATCACCACGCCGCGTGTCTGCTGCGCCACCATATGGGCCAGCACCTTCTGCATGACAAAAAATGCGCCCTTGACGTTGACGGCGAACATCTTGTCATACATGGCTTCGTCGCTCTCCAGCAGCGGCGCCATGTCAAAAACTGCTGCGTTGTTGAACAGAACATGCAGCGGGCCGAAGCGGTGAACCGAAGATTCCACCAGCATGGCAATGTCGGCCGTGCGGGTGATGTCGGCTGCTATGTAGTGCAACTGCTCTGGGTATTGCTCTGCCAGTGCATCTACCTCCGGCGAGGCCTGTGTCGGCAGGTCGACCACGCTGCACTGCGCGCCTTCACGCAAATAGGCCGCCGCTACGGCTGCGCCTATGCCGCCGCCGGCTCCGGTCAACAGGGCGTGGCGGCCTTTGAGGCGTTGGGATGGTGTTGTGGTGGCGGTGTTCATGGGTGGTGGTTCCTTACAAAAAGAGCGACGCGTTCAAAGCCGGTTCGAACGGCCTGGGTCAGGCGGGAGTCTCCCGCCAGCGCACCCCACAGCACGGCGTCGGCGCAAAAAGCCGCCACCGGGTCATCGGCATTACATATGGCATGGGCGCTGATTGGGTCCATGACCTGGTCCTCGTAGGTGTAACCAATCTGGCCTGCATGCCAACGTTGCAGGTACGCCAGAAACAGGGCCGGCAACATGGCGACACTGCTGATGGATTGCCCCTGCGCCAAGCGTTCCTGAATGGTGGGTGCGATAAAGCCGGGAATCTTCGAATAACCGTCCATGGCCACACGTTGGTTGGTGTCGGCAATAGCCGGGTTGCCAAAACGCTCCAACACCACGTCGCGGTAGCGCGGAAGGTCCACCGGACTGGGTTGTCCGGGGCTGCTCAACACGGGGATGGTGTCATCGGTCACGTAGTCAAACGCCATGCTGCGAATCACGGCATCATGTGTGCCTTCGTGGATGTAGTCGTAACCCACCAGCGTTCCGGCCCAAGCGATACAGCTATGGGTGGCGTTGAGCAGGCGGATCTTGGCCTCTTCATACGGGGCGACTGAGTCAACCATCTCCACACCCACGCTTTCCCAGGCGGGGCGGCCGGCGCAAAAGTTGTCTTCAATGACCCACTGGATAAAACTCTCGCCCATGACCGGAACGGCGTCGGCCCAGCCTGTGGCCGCCAGCACACGCTCGGCAACGTCGGGTGTGGGGCGAGGCGTGATGCGGTCCACCATGGCGTTGGGGCAGGTGGTGTGGTTCTGCACCCAGTCCAGCAGCGCGGCGTCGCCCACCAGTTCAATGAAGCGCAACAGGCCTGCGCGAAACCGTTCACCGTTGTGGCGCAGGTTGTCGCAGTTGAGCAAACTCACGGGGCCCAGGCGGGCCAACATGCGGGCGCGCAGCATGGTCGTCAGCGCCCCGTAAATGGTGCTGCCGCCGCTGGGCATGGGTGCCGTTCCGCGGGCGGCGGCCAAATCGGCGGTGATGTCGCTCTGTGCTGCATCCAGTTGGTCGTGCCCGTCCAGGTAATAGCCAGCCTCGGTCACCGTGAAGGAGATGATGCGGGTAGCGGGCTCGGTGGCACGGGCAATCAGACCCGTCAGTGTGGGCTCAAACGGCACAACATCCGCAATCGACGTGATACGGGTGTAGTGGTGCTCGCCGGCCGGGCTGATGGTCTCTAGCGTGTAGGCGCCACCCTGGGCATCCAGTGCCGCCACGGTGTGTGCCATGTCGGTGCGGATATTGCCGCCGGCAAACTGCCAGCGGGTGTCGCCCGAGGCCCGCAAGGCGTGCAGGTAATAGGCCTGGTGCGCTCGGTGGAACGAGCCTAGCCCCAAGTGCAATATGACCAGAGGCGTTGTGGAGTCGACGGTCATGCAGCCATCCCCTTCGCCACGACCCGACCCTTGGCATCAAACACGTGGGCGGCGGCGGCGTCCAACTGCACGCCCACGGTGGCGCCAACATGCAGGTCGCTGCGGGTATTCTGGCGCGCCACCAGTTGTGCACCATGCTCGGTGCTGGTGTAGATCAAGGTCTCCGCACCCAGGGACTCGACCAGATCAATACGCGCCTGGAATTGCCCCTGGTCTGGTGGCAGCAGGCGAATGTTTTCTGGCCTGAGCCCGATGGAACCATCGGTTGGAAGTGCCACACCGCCAATCGAGGCCAGCTGTGGCAGTTGGGCCACGGGCACAACGTTCATCTGTGGTGTGCCGATGAACTGCGCAACAAACTGGTTGGCCGGACGGTCGTACAACTCCAACGGTGTACCCACCTGCTCGATGCGCCCATCGCGCAGCACCACCACGCGGTCGGCCAGCGTCATGGCCTCCACCTGGTCGTGGGTTACATACACGGTGGTGGCGCCCAGGTCGCGGTGCAGCTTGGCGATTTCGATTCGGGTCTGTCCGCGCAGCGCGGCGTCCAGATTGGACAGCGGTTCGTCAAACAAAAACACCTTGGGGGCGCGCACAATGGCGCGGCCAATGGCCACGCGTTGGCGCTGCCCGCCGGAGAGTTCCTTGGGCGTGCGCTCCAGGTAACGGGTCAGATTCAAGATCTCCGCCGCACGCGTCACCTTTTCCTGAATGACCGTAGGGTCGGCCTTGGCCAGCTTGAGTGCGAAGCTCATGTTTTCGAACACGCTCATGTGCGGGTACAGCGCGTAGCTCTGGAACACCATGGCCAGATCGCGTTTGCTGGAGGGCAGGTGCGTGATGTCGCGCCCGTCCAGGTGTAACGAGCCGCCGTCGATGGTTTCCAGCCCGGCGATCAGGCGCAGGAGCGTGGATTTGCCGCAACCCGACGGGCCAACAAATACCACGAACTCCCCTTGTTGAATGTCCAGGTCGATGCCATTGATGACGCGCACGTCGCCAAACACTTTTTCGACCTGCTGCAGTTTGAGGTATGCCATTGGAAAAGCTCCTGATCTTTATTATTTACAAACGTTTGAGTGCCAAGCACCCCATACCAGGGGTGCCGCGGAACCGGCTTTGCCGGGCCGCTGGCACCGCCCCCTGCAAGGGGGAAAGAGGCCACACGCAGTGGGCAAGCCGGGGGGTGTGCATCATTTCACCGCACCAAAGGTCAGGCCCTGCACCAGTTGTTTTTGGCTGAACCAGCCGAACACCACGATGGGTGCAATCGCCATGAAGGAGGCCGCCGACAACTTGGCCCAGAACAGGCCTTCCGGGCTGGAGTAGGAGGCGATCAGCGTGGCCAGCGTGCCGGCCTTGGCCGCACTGAGGTTGAGCGACCAGAAGGCCTCGTTCCAGCTCAGCACCAGGCACAGCAGCCCGGTGGAGGCCAGGCCGCCCATGGTCAGTGGCAACAGCACATGGCGAAACTCCTGCCACAGCGTTGCGCCGTCCATGCGCGAGGCCTCCAGGATCTCGTGCGGGATGTCCTTCAGGTGCGAATACAACATCCACACCATGATGGGCAGATTGCTCAGCGTGAACACAATCACCAACGCCGTGCGCGAGTCCAGCAGGCCCGCGAATTGGGCCAGCACATAGATGGGCACCAGGGCGCCGACGGCGGGCATCATCTTGGTGGAGAGCATCCACATCAGAATGTCCTTGGTGTACTTGCCTTTGAAGAACACCATCGAATAGGCAGCGGGGAAGGCCAAGGCTAGACCCAGTAGGGTTGACGCCACGCTGGTAATCAGCGAGTTCTTGGCGTACAGCATGTAATCGCTGCGCTCCTCCACGATGTAGAAGTTCTCCAGCGTGGGCGTGAAGAACAACAGCGGTGGCACCGAAATGGCTTGCAGCTCCGTCTTGAAGGCGGTCAGCATCAACCAGCCCAAGGGGAAGAACAGCAACAGCGTCGCTGTCCAGGCCACCAGAGTGCGCAGGCTTTGCAGCAGCAGTTTGGTTTGTAGAGAGGTCATGGAGGTGCTCACTTGTCGAGGTTTTTGCCGACCATGCGGATCAGGAAGATGGCGGCGATATTGGCCAGAACCACCGCAAACAGGGCGCCCGCGGAGGCCACACCGGCATCGAAATTGAGCAGGGCTTGTTTGAAGATCAGGAAGGCCACGTTGGTGCTGGCATCTCCCGGTCCACCGCCGGTGGTGGTGTAGATCTCGGCAAAAACGCTGAGTAAAAAGATCATCTCAATCATCACCACCACGGCCACCGAGCGGCCCAGGTGCGGGATATACAGGTAGCGTAGTTGTTGCAGGTAGTTGGCACCGTCCATACGTGAGGCCTCCAACTGTTCGCGGTTCATGCCTTGTAATGCGGTGACAAAAATCAGCGTCGCAAATGGCAGCCATTGCCAGGACACGATCAGGATCACGCTCCACAGCGGCCAGTCGGTCAACCAGTCCACCGGCGTGGCACCAAAGAAGATCCACACCTGGGCCAGCACGCCATAGATGGGGTTCATCATCATGTGTTTCCACAGCAGTGCGTTCACCGTGGGCATCACAAAGAAAGGAGAGATGAGTAGGATGCGCACCAGGGCGCGCCCGGGAAAGGGCTCATCAATCAGCAGGGCCAACAAGATGCCGCCCACTACCGTCAGCAGAATCACGCTGCCCAGCAAGAGCAAGGTGTTCATCACCGCCGGCCCGAAGGACGGGTCGGTCATGAAGTAGTGGAAATTTTCCAGGCCGATAAAGCCGACCTGGTCAGGCTGCAGCAGGTTGTAGCGGATGACCGAAAAGTAAATCGTCATCACCAGTGGCACGATCATCCACAGGAAGAGCGTGAGCACGGCGGGCGCCATCAGGGCGCGGGGAAGGAGTCGTTTCATGGCGTGGTCTCGGGAGAAAGGGGCGCACAGGGACTTTCCCGGTGCGCCAGTAACAGTCCATCCAGACAGGCTGGATGTCGCACTATCACCTACTTGTAATAACCGGCCTTCTTCATTTCACGGTCTGCCGCAACCTGCGATGCAGCCAGTGCCGCGTCCACCGTGGACTTGCCCGCCAGCGCCGCACTCATCTGTTGGCCCACCGTGGTGCCAATGGCCTGGAACTCGGGGATGGCGGCATACTGCACACCAACATACGGGCTCTTGGGCAGGGTGCTGTCCGCTGGGTTGGCGCTGTCGATGGCGGCCTTCTCGGCGGCCGCAAACTTGGCCACCTTCAGGAACTCTGCATTGGCATAGGTGCTCTTGCGGGTGCCGGTGGGGATGTTGCCCCAGCCCACTTCCTTGCCGACCAGATTGATGTATTCCTTACTGGTGGCCCAGGCAATGAACTTCTGTGCCTCAGCGGTCTTTTGTGATCCTGCGGGAATCGCCAAGGCCCAGGCCCACAACCAGTTGGCACCCTTGGGCGTCACGCCGGTGGGGGCCTGTGCAAAGGCCACCTTGTCGGCCACCTTGGACTGCTTGGGGTCGGTGATGAAGGAGGCCGCAATGGTTGCGTCAATCCACATGCCACACTTGCCTTCGTTGTACAGCGCCAGAATTTCGTTGAAGCTGTTGGCTGACGAACCCGGAGGCCCATAGTTCTTCAGCAGATCCACGTAGAAACTGATGGACTCTTTCCAGGGCTTGGTCTCCAGCTGGGGCTTCCAGTTCATGTCAAACCACTGGCCACCATGGGTGTTGACAAGCGTTGTCAAGAACGCCATGTTGTCGCCCCAACCGGGCTTGCCGCGCAGGCAGATGCCGTAGACACCCTTTTTGGGGTCGTGGATCTTGGCCGCCAGGTCCTTGACCTCGGTCCAGGTGGGGCGGTCGCTGACCTTGACCCCCGCCTTGTCGGCCAGGTCCTTGCGGTACATCAGCATGGAGCTTTCACCATAGAAGGGAGCGGCATACAGCTTGCCGCCGACCGACAAGCCGTTGCGCATGGCCGGCAGCAGGTCGTCCACATCGTAGGCGGCATCGGTCTTGAGTTCGGCCAACCAGCCCTTCTTGCCCCAGATGGGTGTTTCGTACATGCCGATAGTCATCACGTCGAACTGGCCACCCTTGGTGGCAATGTCGGTGGTGACGCGTTGGCGCAGCACACCTTCTTCCAGCGTGACCCACTTCAACTTGATGTCGGGGTTGGCGCTCTCGAAATGTTTGCTGAGTTTTTGCATCTCGATCATGTGGCCGTTGTTCACGGTGGCTATGACCAATTCGGTTGCCGCGTGCACCGTACCTGTCGCTGCCATCACGGCTGCCAACGCCAAAGTCGTTCTGAGTTTCATTGTGTGTCTCCTGAAGCCTGTAAATTAAAACAGTGTGTGCAACGCGTGCAAATTGCACCCCGCCGACAGGCTCAAGGATAGGGATACGCCCTTGCCAAATTGATACTCAGATTCACAAGTTCTGTACTTTCTTTCAGTACAGGGGCAGGGGTTACACCTAAAGCCGGGAAAATGCCTGGGCCAGGTCGTTGCACAGGTCTTGTGCGTGCTCCAGGCCCAGATGCACCCGCACCAGGCGGCCCGCGTCCGGCAGCACATCCAAATGGCGCAGGTGGTAGGGCACCGCCGGCAAGACCAGGCTTTCAAAACCGCCCCAGCTCGTGCCCAGGCTGAACAGTTGCAATGCGTCGATAAACGCAGCAAAGGCCGGCTCACTGCACGGGGCTAGTTCAAAGGTCAGCGGCCCCGCGGCGCCTGAAAACTGCGCGCGCCACAGCGCATGGCCCGGATCACTGGGCAGGGCTGGATACAACACGCGCCGCACTTGCGGCTGCTCCTGCAGCCACAGCGCCACGGCCATCGCGGTGTGCTGGTGGCGCTGCAGGCGCAAGGACAACGTGCGCAAACCCCGCAGGGCCAGCCAGCAGACGTCGGGTGCGGCATGCGCGCCATGGTGGTCACAGGCCTTGCGCACCGCTTGCATGCTGGTGTCGGAACCGGTGATCAGGCCCAGCATCAGGTCGGAGTGGCCGCTGATGAACTTGGTGCCGGAGTGGATGGAGATGTCTATGCCCAAGGCGTGCGCATCAAAGAACAGCGGTGTGCCCCACGTCGAGTCCGCGGCTACCGGCACCTTGCGGCTGTGGGCCGCGGCACAGACGGCGCGGACATCCAGCATCTCCATGGTCAACGATGCAGGCGTTTCGATAAACACCAGGCTGGTGTTGCCGCGCAGCAAGGGGGTGATGTCGGTTCGCGCGGAGAAAAACTCCACGTCAGTGCCCATGGCTTTGAGCTCGTGTTCACAGAAATTGCGCGTTGGGCCGTATACGCCGTCGTAGACCAGCACATGTTTGCCCACGCCGGCATGTGCACACAACACGGCAACAATCGCCGCCAGGCCACTACCGGTGGCAATGCAGGCAGACGCGCCGCACAGCGCGGCCATGGTGCGTTGCAGCTCAAAGGTTGTACTGGTGCCGGAGCGCCCGTACTTGGCGGAGTCGAACACCGTCGCGTGGTGTGCGTGTTTGTAGTCTGCCAGGGTCTCAAACACTACTGTGGACGCGCGCACCAGGGGCGGGTTCACGGACTGGGAGGCTTTGGCGCTGCTGCGGCCTTGGTGGGCCAGGAATGTATCAGTGTGCATGGTGCTTTTACTTGTGGGTGTTGAAGGGGAAGGTATGGGGTGAATCGATAATAGGCAGCCATGCCCCAACCCACCGGCCAAACCGTATCGCCCAAACGCCAATCCTTTGGTGATTGGTCCCGGCTTGCAAAGACCTACGCGGCAGGCACCGTGGTCGCGCCCCATGCACACAGTGCCGGGCAGTTGTTGTTCATCACGCAGGGTGTGTTGCTGGTCGAGACCGAACATGCGCGCTGGACCGTTCCACCCCAGCAGTCGCTGTGGTTGCCACCCGGCCAACAGCACGGGTTTTACGCGGCGTCCGAGACGGTGTTGCGTGGGCTGTACTTCGGTGCGCCGTGGATGACCGATGCGCAAGCCCGCTTTCCACATGCGCATGAGGTGCATGCCATTGCCGTTGCTCCGCTGCTCAGGGAACTGGTGCTGGGCTTGTTTGAAAGCCAGTTTGATACCGCAACACAGCGCAGCATGCTGGACCTGGTGCTGAAGGTTTTGCCACGCATGGCAAACTTGCCGACGAACCTGCCGCTGCCGTCTGATACAAGGCTCAGGCAGGCTGCGATGGCGGTATTGACGGAACGGGCGTGGGGTCAGCCATTGCACATGACCGCCGCCCTGGCCCACATGTCCGAGCGCAGCTTCACACGCAATTTCAAGTCCAACGTCGGTTTGACCTACCGTTCGTGGCGGCAGCGGGCGCGTCTGATCGTGTCACTGGATTTGCTGAATGCCGAGCACTCGGTCAAGCACATTGCGCATGTGCTGGGGTTTGCGAGTTCTGCGGCGTATGTGTCTGCGTTCGGTCAGTTGTTTGGTAGTCCGCCGGGGGCGTTTGTCAGCGGAAAAGAGGGCTGAACGCTGCGCTAGAGCGGTGCCCTGTAGGCAATCAGTGAAGCGGTGCGCACCCAGCTTTCACCATCGTCGACGCTGGTTTTGCTGTCCCACGCAAAGCTCTTGGGTGCGATATTGAAGAAGCGGATTTTTGTTCGGATGCGCCTGCCTTCTGGATTGACACCAACCGCGTCCAGCAGCATTTCTCCTTCGCTCCACACCCCGTGCCATTCAGCGTTTGCGGCGGGCTGACAGGCGGCCAGGCCGGTCATTTCCCACCGCTGTGTGGCTTCAGAGAAGGTTCTGAGCGTGACGTATGACGATATCTGTTGCCCCGTGGGCGCAAAGGCCTTGAACTCGTCCATGACGATGCGCCCTTCATTCAGGTGCTGGGCCAGCCATTGGGCCTTGTAGGTGTACAGGACGCTGCCATCGTCCTTGAATTTGGTGGCGTCCACATTCCAATCGCCAATGAGAAAATCAAACTGCCGGGACTCTTCCGTCACACCTTTGAGGTAGCGAACAACTTCAGGCGGAATGGCTTGTGGGGATGCGGTCATTGTGTTTCCTTTTGGTGTTGTATCGCCGCATGGATGTAGGCCATCAGTGCCGGGTCCACACCCACGCCAAGGCTCAGTTCTGGCTCCATGGCGAATGCGCGGCGGACCTTGGTCTCCAGCGCTCGGTTGTTGCCGCAGTAGGCATCGCGAAATAGCTGCTCCCAGCACCGCGCCAGCTCCTGCATGGGTTTGGCCTGGCTGGGGACTCCCGCCGACAGATGGTCGCGTACCCGGGCTACCAGCAGTGGCCACGCGTCCATATGGGCCATCGTCGCCTGTTGGCGCTTGCGGACCTCGGCCAGTTGTCGGGCGGACAGGTGCTTGGCAAACAAGGCGATGCGGGCATGGGTGATCGCCAGCCCGATCCATGCAAACATTGCTGGTGTGATGCCCAGTATTTCCTGCGCACGCAGCTCTTGCTCTTGCAGGGACTTCAGCTTGCCTGCCAGAGCGGCGTCGTTGTTGGTCATGGCAATGACGAGTCGCACCCAGCGCCAGGCCAGGACGTGCGCCTGCTGGCAGTCAGGTGTCATCTGTCGGCGCATTGCCGCGTCAACTTCGGCGACCAGTTTCCGCCATGGCGCGGTCAGTGCCTGTGCCGAATCCTGACCGGGGCTCTGCAGCGCATGCAGTTCGTCTTCCGTGAGATGGCGCTCGTAAATGGTCATCATCTCCAGCAGGTCCAGCCAGTCGGCGCTCTCGCCCTCAATACCTGCGGCTATCTGCTCGGCCAGGGCCCGCAGCTTCTCGGCCAAAGTCTGCGCCCGGCGCGCCTGTGTTTCCAAGGCGCTGGCCTGGCGCCGGATGATGTCCAGCGGGTTCAGAGGCGTGTCGTTCAATGCCGTGCGGATCTCAGGCAGGGCATAGCCCATTTGCTTGAGCGCCTGAATCCGGTGCAGGCGCACCAGGTCCGACGGCCCATACAGCCGCGCGCCACCCGGCGTGCGCACCGATGGCGACAGCAAGTCGATTGCGTCGTAGTGGTGCAAGGCCCTGACGCTCAAGCCGGCACGTTTTGCCAGTTCACCGATTTTCAAATGCATCGCTTTATTCGACTCCTTGGCCGGAATCGTAAGACATGACGCTACGTCAGGTTCAAGCGATTATTTCGATGCTGTTGCGTCTACTCGGTTGCCGCGGCGGCAAACCCGGCGACAAACTCACCGTACAACGCCCCCATAGGTAAATCCAGATTGCGATTGATCCTGCGCCGCGAGGCCAGCACTGGCTCACCCGTCTTGGGGTTGATCGCCGGCTTCTGATAACTTTCCCAATACAGGGCCGAACCGCGCTTTTGCCAGGCGGGCAGGTCGTTGAAATTGATGCCGTTCTGGAAGAGGAATTCGTTCTTCTCTGAACCGGACAGGCCGAGCATTTCGTGGGTTGCGGATTGCGCAGACTTTCCGGCCTTGCGCAGCAGCCAATAACAATGGGCGTTCAGCGCATTGCGGTGGGCGTCCTCATGCCGCCAATGGAAGTAATCCTTGACCAGAGCCTCCGACGGCAACTGACAAATCCGCGCATCAAAACACGCCATGCTCCCCATAGATAGCGTGAAACGCGCACTGGCCTCGCCGGACAGGACGGAAACCATCTTGCGTGTCTTGCGGGCAAAGGTGGCCGCATCCCGGTGCAGCAAGAGTGAAATTTCATCGCTTTGCGTGTAGCCGTAAATGACCGGAAAGCCGCAGTCCAGCAAATGCTCGGTGGTGTCCAGCATCACATCCCTGAACTTCTCGTCAAACGGTGCCTCCAGGTCCCAGACTTCCTTGGTCTGGCGCGTGAAGCCCCGGCCGTCCAAACGGACCACGATGAATATTCCGGGCAGCACGGTACGATCGTCCGCTGTCTCAAAGACACGCATGCGGGTGTCGAGGTCTTCAAATTTCACAGTCCAGGCTTTCTACGTTAAATGTCCCATCGGAAGTTACACGCACCCTAAACAGTTCGTTGAATCCTTCCGCACCAGTGGGCGGCTCAAACTTCTTGAAAGTGCTGCGCACGCCAACATCCGGCACCCGTTGCTTTCCTGTGCGTTGACCGTTTCGCTGGAGCAATTCTTCCATCGTTGCCTCAAAGCAATAACCGACCACCTTGAAGCCGGAGTCACGCGCCAGTTCGAAGTAGCGTTTACGATCTTCAACGGTGGGGTTTGTGTTGTCCACAACAAACGGCTGCTTCATGGCGATGCATGCCGCAACCAACAGGCGCTCCCGGTTGCGCGTGTTCAGCATGTCGAGGTTGACCCGCACATGTGTGTGAAAAAAACGCTCACGAAAGAACGTGCTTTTCCCGACGCCCTGGCATCCCATGAAGAGGATCATTTCCATGCAATGGATCCTGGCGCCGGTAGCAACACGCTGGCGGTCACGTCAAGCAGCAACGACGTGGGCGCCAGGGCCGGGCGGTGCGGGCTCAGTCACAGCACGCACAATAGCCTTCGCGATTTTTGCGCCCCCAGGCACCGACGGCTCTATCGGGTTGGCATAGTCTTCTGGCACGGAGCAGACCGTGCGAAGGTCTATGACGGTGAGGCCGTTCTCGGCCGCGATGCGAATGATGGCGTCGTTGAATACCGTCAGCGCGACGATCACTCGCTGCTGGTAACCGGCGTCCGGAAAGTTGCCGTGGTACACGGTGCAGACGACAAGCGGCAACTTCTTCTTCAAACAGGCCGCGACTACAGCGCGATACTGCACTTCGAACGCACGGGCAATGCCGTACAGCATCAGCAGTGCGTCGCCACTGGACGTGATGGGTGTATCCAAGACGTCGGCCTGTAGCAATGCATTGTTTCCACCCACGCTCAGCAGCAGATGCGTGGCGTCTTGCGGCAGAATTTGCAGTTGCGCTTCAATGTCTTCAGTCGTGGCGCCATCGACGGCGCCCAGCGTGGTCTTCCAATGTTCAGGCAGTTCACGCGCAACGTGCGTGATGACCGCAGGACCGCCTGCCGTGTAAGCAGCGTTGTCGAGAGTTGAATCGCCTAGCAGGACGAGGTGCTTCATGGATGGCTGCCTAAGGAATGCCGATGTGGAGTGATGCGTTGGTGACTATAGCTGAGCGTTTGACTGGTGAGCGACGTAGATGACTTGAGCAGTCGGCGGGTGGCGTAGCGCTTTTGCGTCGGAATCAAATCGGATTCCTTCCTGTGAGATCAGTGCAGCGGCCCATCCGCGCAAGGGTTTTAGAGTGCCTTTAAATACCCGTATTAGGGTTTTATTTTTATTTTTGAAAACTCGCGCGATAAAATCGGCCGCTAGCCCTCGTGCAATATGCATAGTTTGCTGCAGAAAACGTAGCGTTCGTCGGTGGCGAGGTTCGTGGCACCTTGGATGCATTGCCCGCTTTTCTGACTGCAGTGTGCTTGTCGACGTTCTCGACGCCGTGCGAAAGCTTGCACCATGCGTACAGCGCGTCGTACATCACCATGCCATGCCCCACATTTCGTGGTCATCCTTGAAGGTAGTCACCACCTGGCACGTAGAGGAATTCCGCTTCCTTGTCGATGAATCGGGCTATCAGCCACTGACAGGCAATGTGGCCGATCTTCGGGCGCTCACGGGTAGTCCATTGCATAGTGGCTCCTTTGTAGGCGTGGGATCACGCCAAACTCCAACAGCATCGCCTGCCTGCCTACCCCATTTCAGACTGCCTTGGGTTGCAGGGGCAGGCCAGCATTGCGCCAGGCTTCGATGCCACCTATCAGGTAAGTCGCATTAACGCCTTTGGCCCTCAGCGCCATTGCGGTGGAACGGCCGATGTCCAGGCCATGGACGCAGCACACCACCACGGGTTTTGTGCTGTCCAGTGCACCGCTCCATTCGCCGACTTTAGCGGGATCACGCCAGACCGCACCCGCGATGGTGTCATGGGCTTGGGCCAGGTGTTCAGTACGCCGCACGTCCAGAATCACCCAGTTTTCAGCGGTGTCACCCAAGGTCTTGATGTCAGCACCGCAGCTCACGGCAGAGCCAGCCACCGCCGCACCATAGCGGCGGTAGGTTGCATCCCAGCGGATGTTTTTCATGAATGCGTCCACATAGGCAGCCGCCTTGGCGCCGAAGTCCATGTGGTACGCATGTTCATACATGTCCAATGCCAGCACCGGAATGGCGCCTGCAAGCAAATGCGTGTGGTCTGCGGCCCAGTGGTTGATCAAACGCCCTTCGCGGGGCGACCAGGACAACATCGCCCAGCCCGACCCGCCACCCATGGCCTTGGCCATGCCCACAAACTCGGCTTGCCACCGCGCAACGGATCCAAAATCTCGCTCGAATGCCGTGGTCAACCCGCTGGAGGGCAAAACGCCATCGCCCCCCATGGCGTCAAAGTACAACTCATGCAAATACGCAGAGTTCGCTGCGATCAGCTCTTCGCGTTTCAATCCGTTGATGACGAACACCGGCGTCGCATCCCACGCCAGCGTATCCAATTGGCTGCGAATGGCGTTCAGGCGCTTGACCGCACCGGTGTAGTTGTTCTCATGGTGGCTGGAGATGAGCTTGGAGGACAGGCCGTTGAGCGTGTCCAGGTTCAACGTCAGGGCTTGTATTTGATAGTCCATGGGGTTCTTTCATAGGTGTTGGTAAGACTCAGGCACTCAGGCGTGCAGCAGGGGGTAGATCGCCAATCCGATCAGTGCTGCGCCTGCCACGATGAAGGGTTCCTGCAATTTCTTGTATTTCCAAAGGATGGCAATCGTGGCAAGCGCCATCAGGGTCGTGGGGATGTCGACGATCGACCGCTTGGCGATCACGATGACGGATCCCGTGATCGCACCAATCGCCGCAGCCGTGACTCCATCCACAAATGCAACGATGGCGGGCAGCTTGCCGTACTTCTTGAAATACGGTGCCGGAATGACGGTGAACAAATAGCAGGGCAAAAAGGTAGCCAGGGCGGCCACACAGGCGCCGGGAAAGCCCGCTACCAGGTAGCCAATGAAACCGACCGTGATAACAACCGGACCGGGAGTAATCATCGCCACGGCGACCGCATCGACAAACTGCTTTTCGTTCAACCAGTGGTGCTCAGTGACCACGCCACCGTATAAGAACGGCACGATGGCCAGGCCGGACCCAAAGACAAAGGCCCCGGCCTTGGCGAAGAAGACGCCTATCTGTGTCATCAAGGACCAGTCCAGCGTTGACAGCAAACCACTGGTCTCGGCCATATTCACCGGAACGACGCCCGCGAATCCACCACCACCCCAACGCTTGGGCGGCGCGCGCCACAGCCAGGTCACGATTCCAGCGGCGAGAAACAACCACGCGATTTCCGATTCGGTGATGACGGTCACCGCCGCCAGCACGAGGAAGATGGCCCAGAGCAGCTTGTCTTTGCCCACGCTTTTTACTGTCAGTTTGTGCGCACTGATAGCGATGATGCCGATCACCGCGGCGCCTACGCCATAGAACACCGACTGCATCCAGGTTAAACCACCAAACTGCTGATAAGCCCAACCCAGAGCGACCACCATGAAGAATGAGGGCAGAACGAAGGCAATGCCAGCAAGCGTCGCGCCCAGGATGCGGTAGTGCACATAGCCCATGTAAATGGCGGTCTGCGCTGCCATCGGGCCGGGCGCCAGTTGCGCCAGGGCCAGGCCTTCTTTGTAGTCACCGTCAGTGATCCAGCCGCGCTGTTCCACCAGATCGCGGTGCATGTAGCCAACCAGTGCTACCGGGCCACCAAACCCCAAAGTGCCCAGACGCAGGAAGTACAAGACCAATTGCCAGAGCGTGTACTTGATCTCTGGTGTTGAGGGCGAAGCAGTCACTTCTGTTGAGGTCATGGGGATGCTGTCTCCTTTGAAAATGTTTTGAGCAAGCCGTCAAAAATCGCACTGGCGGCCAGAAGCAATTGGTCGTCATCCAAAATGGCGTCGCGCATGCCGGCGAGAACGCTTTCAATGCCTGACGCCTCGGGTGGCTGCAATCCACCCACGTCGAGGAAATGCACCAACTGGCCCATGCGCCGCAAGGCAGGGGTTTCCAGTGCAAAGCTGGCCAGCATGACCTCGAATGAGACTTTGGCACCCACGTGGCTGAATGTGGCACCGTCAAAGTCAAACCCCAGAGCGTCTTTGGGGCAATCCTGTGGCGAGACCAGCCAGAGCAGCTTGGCTTGGGGATCGATATGCCGGCGGATCAGCCATGCGCAGGCCAGCCGATCAACCCAGGGGCGCTTGCGCGTGGCCCAGGTTCTACCGGCATAGTCCTTCAGTTGCAATAGTGCAATCAATGCAGCAGTCGGATGGGGTTCATCAGGGGACAGGATGCGGGCAAGTGTCCGTTCCAACTCTTGCAGTGCGGCATGGGTTTGCTTTTGCGCTTCTGAATCGAAGAAATCGATCTCCACCAGTCCCATGAAGGCTTTGCGCAGTTTGCGTGCCTGCTTGAGAACCTCATTGGCATTCTCCAAAGTTGCGCTCTCATGCGCCTTGCCCACCTCTAGATTCAAGGCCGCAAATTCAGCGCCGCGGTCAAACAGCGACGTGAAATCTGCGCCAGCGGGCTCTTCCATGCGGATGACGTAAGCCGTGCCACCCGTGGCTACAACATCCGCGGCCACGCCATCCAGGACCTGACGGCAGGCGTCCCGATCGGGCATCAGGTACACCCCATCTCGCAATACAGCGGAGCCTGAGGCCTTGAGAGTCCGCCACGCGCGCATTCTGGCGTTGGCGTTTTCGGTCGGGAGGCTGATGATCAGTGAAAGCCAATATTTCATGTAGAGAATACTACATTAATGTTGACTATATTGCAAATTTCATAAAATTTCGAGGGATGGGGATTCCGTATTGCGTGGCATGGGGCTGAAACCATCCGCGCTCTTTTTAATAAAAATCAAATGCTTTTCGGCAAGTCGGTTTAGGGTCTTCCGTGTCCGCGAACCAATCCAGCCTTGAAAGGTGGATGCCGTGCAACTGAACGCTACCAGGCGTTCCTTCGCAAAGAAATCGTAGGTCCGGTTGAAAGCTCAATGAGAGTCCTATTCCTGAGAAAACTCTCATCTCCATCTCAGCGTCTTCTCAGATTGAGATCCCAAACTGCAGTGTCCTCAACCACACGATTGAAAGGTAACCTTCCATGAAACTACCGACAACTCCCTTTACGGCCTGTCCCAAAACTGCGGCCTCTAAAGCCCTGCTGGCAGGCATGCTTGCCTTGTGCACGCAACTTGCTTTTTCCGGCGGCGACCAAAGTGCGCTGCCAAGCCGTTTGCCGGATGCCAAGATCAGCTTGGTCGACGGCATTCGGCGCGCCGGGCAACAGGAAGGCTTCCCGATTTCCGCAAAGCTGGAAATGGCGGGCCAAGATTTGCACTTGAGTGTCTACACGGCAAAGTTGGGGCGCGACGTCGCGGCTGAAAAAAATGAATTGATCGAATTGAAAGGCGATGCAGCCAAGGCAAGTTGGACTCCCGAGAAAGAAGTTTTCAGCGACAAGCCGCACATTGCGCGTGCCTCCATGCATCTCACGATCATGCAGCAAACAGGACTCGGCTTGGCCGATTTGCTCAAGAAAGCAGCGCCTCAGCATCAGGGCACCATTTATTCGATCACGCCCGAGGTGCGCAACGGAAAACCTGCGTTCAAGCTATTGCTTCTGAGCGCACCAGGCAAAGTCAATGAATCCTGGATTGACCTTGCCGGCAACAAGATGGCGTAGTGTTAAACGCCACGCAGACTTCCACGCCGTGGAATAGGACAACGAACGAGACTTCGGCGTCCGCTATTACAGGATAGGTAAAACCATCGAGGTCAATTGCAATCTCATAAAGGAGTGCGACATGCAAGCAAGTAGCAATTTAACTAACGTTTCTAATCCAAAAATTCTCATCACTGGTGGTGGTGGATTCATCGGGTCCTATCTGGTACAGGCGCTCACCGCCAGTGGCCACGATGTGGTCGTTTTTGATACCAACCCGGAGCGCATTCGATTAGAGGGCTTCTCAAACTACGAAGCAGTTATCAAGCCGCGTTTAACGTTTGTAGGAGGCGACTTGATCAGTCTGCCGACCGTTCTGGAAATCTTCGACCGCTATCGCCCAACGGTAGTATTTCACCTCGGCGCATTGCTGTCCGCAGGTGCCGAAGCGCGACCACAAATGGGCTACGAAGTGGATTTGGTTGGCACGCAAAACGTTCTAGAAGCGGCCCGTCTCTTCGGCGGTGAAGGCACAGACCGGATCAAGGTGCTGTTCCCCAGTACGATCGCCTCGTTTGGCACGCATTTGCCACCTGCGGTAGGCGGTGTTAAACCATTGGTGCCGAACGAATATGCCCAGATGCCGACCACGGTATACGGCGTCGCCAAGGTATCGTCGGAGCGCTTGGGTGAATACTACACACGCAAGGGCTGGGTCGATTTCCGGGCGGTACGCTTCCCTTCCGTCATCGGCGCGGGGCGTGGACCAGGCGGGACTACCGTCTATTCGACACTGATGGTGGAGTTGCCCGCGTTAGGCCAGAACTATTCCGCTTACGTCTACGACAGTACGCGTGTGGCGATCATTTATGTCCAGGATGCCGTTCGGGCATTGATTGGCCTGTGGCTGGCCAACGAAGAAGATTTCGGCAAGAGCCTGCTGACGCCCGGTCAGGTGGAATCTCCCGCCGAGAAAACTGAACGTATTCTGGCGAATCGTGTCTACAACATTCAAGGTATTGCGGACCAGACCGGCACCGCACCGCAGCCACCCACGGCAGACGATATCTATACCGCATTCAAGGATGCGCCCAATGTCGATCCGGCGATCACAAAGGGAACGGTGAGCTTTGCAACGCCGCCTGCCGATGGCAGCACGCCGGGCATCATCAATACCTTGAATGGATTTGGCTTCCTCGACGATACGCGGGCTAAAAATGACTGGGGTTGGAGTGCTATGTACGACCTGCAAGCGGCCGTTGACGATTTCGTGAAGGAAGTGCAAACCCAACGTAAACGCATCAAGAAATTGGAATTGTGGGGGTAGGCGTTCACTGTGGAATAGCCCGCTAAGGCGAACCTCGAAAGTGTTGTATGGATGGGTTGCGTTCTGTCCATGCGACCTCAATCTTGAGGTTGCCGAAAGCTGGGTCTATTCACACGCCGCAACAGATGGCGAAGATTCAAACGAGGAACACCATGCGTATCCTGATAGTTGAAGATGAGCCCGGCATTGCCAACTTCATGCGAGAGGGGCTTGTCGAAGCCGGCTATGCGGTTGATCTGGCTGCGGACGGTGAGGTGGGACTCAGCTACGCGATGGGTGGCCTCTATGACACGATCATCCTCGACATACTGTTGCCGAAACGTAATGGTCTATCAGTGTTGGCACGGCTGCGTGCGGAAGGGAATCGGGTGCCTATTCTTCTGTTGACAGCCAAGGACACTATCGACGACCGCATCACCGGCCTTGATGCAGGGGCCGACGACTATTTGGTCAAGCCCTTCGCATTCAGCGAGTTGCTGGCGCGCATCCGTGCCTTGCTAAGGCGCCCGCCATTGCAAACGGGCATGCAACTCAGTGCTGCCGACTTGACCATGGATTTATCCAAAAGGGAAGTACGGCGCAAAGGCAAAGCCATTCAGCTAAGCCCTCGCGAATTCACCCTGCTCGAATATTTGATGCGGCACCCTTGCCAGGTGCTGACTCGCACGCAGATTGCCGAGCGTGTTTGGAATTACGATTTCTACGGCGACCTCAATGTCATCGACGTATATATAGGCTACCTGCGCCGCAAGCTCAACATGGCAGGGCAGGTGCCGATTATTCACACCGTACGCGGTGTCGGATATCGCCTGATAGAGGATGCCGGCCATGTTTAATGGATGGAAAACATTGCGGGTGCGCCTGACACTCTGGTATTTGCTGTTATTGCTGGTCACACTTTCGCTGTTCAGCGGCTTTCTCTATTTCAGGCTTGAGCGCACCTTGCTACAGTCCGCTGACGACAGCCTCCGACTGGCCGTGATACAGGCGCTTGCATATGTTGCCGACGACAATACAAAACTCGCGTTCGCCGACAACGAAGAGTACCGGCATACTTCGCGCCATTTGAATCAAGCCGGATTCAGCCTTCGACTATTGGACCCCGGGGGAACGCCCGTTGGTGGGTTTGGCAGGCAAAACGGATTGCCTTGGCCAGCACGTCCGGAACCTGGATTGACTACAGCGGAAATCGAGGACAGCAAATACCAGCGGCAATCATGGCGTACCTACACGCAGAGCATTGCTGACCCGCAGGGCGGCGCAAGAGGATGGATTCAGGCGAGCAAGGCTTTGACGCCGGTCCAGGAAGCACTGTCGAATTTGTATTGGAGCATCCTGGTCAGTGTTCCGGTCTTGTTATTGGTGGCGGGCACAGGCGGTATCTTTCTGGCCTATCGCGCCCTCAAACCCATCGATACCGTAACAAGCATAGCGGAAGAAATCGGCGCCGATGACTTAAGCCGGCGCATAGGCTACACCGGCCCACGTGACGAAGTGGGGCGCCTTGCTGCGACTTTCGATAGCATGTTGGACCGCATCGAACAGGCGTTCGAGACGGAACGCCGCTTCACGGCCGATGCCAGCCACGAACTGCGCACGCCTCTCACCGCGATCAAGGGACGTATCGGTGTAGCACTCTCGCGTATGCGCAGTGTGGAAGAACACCAGGCAACACTGCGCGACATCGAACACGAGGCGGATCGACTGATCCGATTGAGCAATGACTTGTTACTGTTGGCCCGGATTGACCAGGGCAATGTCGCATGGGAGTTTGAAGAAATCAACACCAGCAACTTGCTGTCCAGCGTAACGGATCAGATGGCGCCCGTCGCCGACCAGGGTGGGATTCAGATCAAACTTGATCTGGCATCGAACTTGTCGATGCGCGGCAGCATTGATCATGTGATTCGCGTTTTCCTGAATATTATCGACAACGCGATCAAATACTCTCCTGTCGGCGGGCGCATTGATGTGGTCGGAAAGGACCGGGGAGAGTCAATACAAATCGATATTGTCGATCAGGGTCCCGGCATTCCGCCTGACGCCTTGTCCAGACTTACCGAACGCTTTTTTCGCGCTGAAGAGGACCGGTCGCGCAAACACGGCGGCTCTGGGTTGGGGCTCAGCATTGCCAACGAAATCGTGCGTTGCCATGGTGGTTGTTTGACCTTCGCCAGTCGCTTGGGCAGCGGTACTTGCGTGTCGCTGATTTTCATGAGAGACGCGAAAAGCAGCAGTGAACAATTGCAAACGCCTTGACGACAAGTTGCCATAGGACTTTTGAAACCACTTCCGCCATCACAGTACAGGAGCTTGCTATGAAATCACGAATGACAGCGGCAGTTCTGCTCTCCGGCCTGTCGCATGCATGGGCAGCGACTGCGAGCTTTGATGCCGATGCGGTCGGTCAGCCTCCCGCTGGGTGGACGTGTGGTGCGACCGGCAAGGGCACTCCGCGCTGGGCCGTTGATGTGGATGCGACTGCGCCGACTCGGCCAAACGTTTTAAAGCAGTATGGTTCGGCTGACTTTCCCTGGTGCGTCAGGAACGACGTTCTCATGCAGGACGGCGCAGTGGAAGTGAAATTCAAGCCCATGTCAGGAAAAGAAGACCAAGCCGGCGGGCTGGTCTGGCGTTGGAAAGACGGCAACAACTATTACGTCGCACGGGCCAACGCGCTCGAAGGCAACGTATCGCTGTATCACACCAGTAAGGGTTCGCGCAAGACCATTGAATACAAGGACGCTCCGGTCGCGCCAGGTGTCTGGCACACGCTGCGTGTGACCTTCAAGGACGCTTCGATCCAGGTCGCGCTCGACGGTAGAACCTACATCGACGTCCGTGACAATCACATTGCAGGCGGCGGAAAAATTGGTGTCTGGACCAAAGCCGATAGCGTGAGCTCATTCGACGACTTCAGCTACTGATAGTGGAACACTGCCGAATGATGCAACTGTTTGGGGATACGCGGCATCGGCTATGTGGCCTGCGACGTGACCAACGACCTGGCGGTTGAAGCGGCGGTGCGCGAGGTGCTCGCCAAGGCCGGCCGCATCGACCTGCTGGTCAACAACGCGGGCGTCCACCGATTTGGCTCTGGCATCCTAGGTACTATCATATTGATAGCTGAAAAGTGTTATGCGACGAGGGCTAAAGGCTAGTTTGTATGAAAACTCCAGGGTAAAACGAATCTACACACAATTCAATATCACGGGCGATATCAAAACGATGGCGCTCTTGCCTACCCGCAGTGGACGGTCTCAACGCAGGGCGCTAGCCACGGCATCGCGCGCCTGCGCCAGGCGCTGCGCGGTAGGTCCTGCTAGCTTTGTCCCGGAGCGGGAATGCGGCTCAGAATGCCGTTTGTTTAAATGGACTATGCAGATAGTCTTCCAGAAAAGCAGTCGCTGACCAATACCGGCAACTGGCCCGATGCTGGCAAGAGGCACCTTCATTCCGTGGGAAGATCGTCTGTACAGAGCACGTGAACGGTCATGTTTCGGTATCGAGCGTGGCTACCAATACCGATGCCAATTGATCGATAGCTCTCGCGAAAAATGTTGACTCTGTGTCCTCTGGACTTGACCCCGTCGTCAACTATCAAGGCTATGACATGCTCACGCGCGGAGTCCCGACCGTAGCTGATGTTTTCGCCGCAGTGCGCGCGGTAGCCCAGGCGCCTTGTGGCCCGCTCAGACGGGTCACTTCCATCGCGACCTCGATGGCCCGTTTGGCCCGATGGTCCAGTCCCGCTGATGTGATCCTGGGCCGATTGGGACAGGCAGGAATTGAGATTTAACGCAGGCAGAGGTTTGGTCGATCTCAGGAAGGTGGTCGCCTCTTTGACAGCCGATCGCCCCTCGATCATCCGCAGGGTACGTCCTCCTCTCCTGTGGAGCCGATCATTGCCCAGTGTTCGGTAGTACTGCTCAAGGATGTTCGCATATGCCCCGGGGTTTGAGCGCGCAAGGTTCACCTCGTCGGTCATCCGTCTCTGTTCCGCCAGGTGCGCCGTTGGTTGAGTGCAACCTGCACCCGGGGCGACCTGGCCCGCCGCAGTAGTTCCAAGGAGCACTGCAACAGTCGTTGTCAAAAGTTGAAGGACCAGGGGCATGTGTAATGGCTAACGCCCGCGTTCACCGACGGGCCGAGCAACGCGAGGCCCGTCTGAGTGCAGCGCGTTGTTAGGGACGCCTAACGGAGGTGGTACAAGTCGTGAACTATAGCTGGTTAAATCACCAACCTGGATGACTGCAAATGCCCCATGCTGGCCTGCTGTCTCCTATGGCCGAGTCCCGTCAAGCCACCGACGAAGCATATGCTCCAGGCTTTGTCGCCGTCGACTTCGCTCCGAAGAGCCTGCGGGACAATTGAATGATGGATTTGCACGTTCGATTTATGCAGGGCCACTACGTGATCGCTATTTTCGCCAACTCCACCTCTTTGTTCCCGTCCATAGTGATCCTGTCCAATGGCTCTCATGAGTTGCCTCTGGCCTTAAGTGCTCTGGGTTTCTCTACAGTGAAGATCGAAACCGAATGAAGATCAACCGTACTACGTGGCCAACATGATGACTGTCATTCAAGTTGACCAGTTGAATCCAAGCCCCGAAGCAAGAGGTGGCTGGGCCCTTACTCCACCAACGCCACGGCCTTGATCTGCGCCCACACCGCCGTGCCGGGTGCTAACTGCAAAGCATCCACTGCGCGGGCCGTCACACGGGCCAACACCATCGAATCGCCGCATACTATGCGGACCAAGGCTTGAGACGGATGCGCATCGGGAACGATGGAGTGCACGACGCAAGGCAACAAGTTCTGGATACTGGTTTGTTGCGGCTCCTGCGTGGCTACGCTGACGTCGCGGGCCAGCACGCGCACGCGAACCTTTCTGCCGACGGCATGGCCGGCGTCACGCAGCCACAGGCTGCCACCGTTGAATTCCACCCGCGTCAATTGCCAACGCGCGTCGCGCTCGGCAACCGTCGCGTCCAGCAGCGCGCCAGTGTCGTCGCCCAGTACCGTGGACGCATTGTTTGCGGCCAGGACTTCGGACACAGGACCATAGGCCTTGACCTTGCCGGCGTCCAACACCACCAGAGTGTCGGCCAAGCGTGCCACCTCATCGGATGAATGGGTGACGTACAGCATGGGGATTTTCAGCTCGTCACGCAGCCGCTCCAGCCAGGGCAAGATGTCCTGGCGGCGTGCCTGGTCCAGCGACGCAAGGGGTTCGTCCAGCAGTAGCATCCGGGGCTGTGTGGCCAGTGCGCGGGCGATGGCCACGCGCTGGCGTTCGCCGCCAGACAACTGGCCCGTTGCGCGCTCCAGCAGTCCTGCAATGCCCAACAATGCGATGGCGGTGTCCAGCGCTGCGGCGTTGTTTGGCGAGTGCGATCGCTTGAGCCCAAACTGCAAATTCTTGCGCACATTCAGGTGCTCAAACAGGCTGGCTTCCTGGAACACATAGCCCAGTGGGCGCTGCCAGGTTGGCAGATAGATGCCTGCGTCGTCGTCCTGCCAAACACCTCCAGCAATGCGTACCAAGGCCCCTGGAGTAGGTTCCAAACCGGCTACGCAGCGCAGCAGGCTGGTCTTGCCTGAGCCGGACGTGCCGAACAGAACGGTGATGCCATCGCCCGGCAGGTCCAGATCGACATCGAGCGTGAAGGCCGGGCGTGCGAGCTTGATCCGTATACGGCTGCGGTCGGTGTTGCTCATGGCATGACCCGCGTGGTCTTGCGGTTCAACAGGTTCAGGCCCAGCAGCACCACAAAGGAAAACACCAGCATGCCGCCCGCCAGCCAATGCGCCTGCGCGTATTCCGATGCTTCCACATGACCGTAAATTTGCGTCGAAACCACGCGCGTCTTGCCGGGAATATTGCCGCCAATCATCAGCACCACGCCGAACTCGCCCACCGTGTGGGCAAAGCTCAGAATGGCGGCGGTGATAAAGCCCGGGCGTGCCAGCGGCAGCGCAACGGTGAAGAACGCGTCCAGCGGCTTGGCTCGGAGGGTTGCCGCCACTTCCATGGGGCGTTGGCCCATGGCTTCAAATGCATGTTGAATCGGTTGCACGGCAAAGGGCAGCGAATAGATGACAGACCCCAGCAGCAGGCCATAAAACGTGAAGGACAAAGGTCCCCAGCCGAGGGCCTGCGTGACCTGGCCGATTGGCCCCTGTGGCCCCAGCGCCACCAGCAGGTAAAAGCCCAGTACGGTCGGCGGCAAGACCAGCGGCAGTGCGACGACCGCGCCAATCGGGCCGCGCCACCAGGACGCGGAGCGCGCCAGCCACCACGCGATAGGCGTTGCAACCAGCAGCAGTAAGAGCGTGGTCAGGCTGGCCAGTTGCAGCGTCAGCTTGATAGCATCGAGCGCACCCGCCTCCAGCAAGGGGTTCATAGGTCGTAGCCAAAGGACCGAATGAGGGTTTTGACCTTGTCACTGCGCAGATAACTGAGCAAGGCGGTCGCCGCGGGATTGTCTTTGCCGTTGACCAGCAGCACCGCGTCCTGCTGAATGGGCTGGTGCAGGGTTGCGGGAACGATCCATGCCGAACCTTCTTTGACGCGGCCGTTCGCAAACACCTGCGACAGCGCTACAAACCCCAATTGGGCATTTTCAGTGGCGATGAACTGGTAGGTCTGTGAAATGTTTTCACCTTGCACAAACTTCGGTTGCAGGTTTTGCAGGAAACCCATCTTGCTCAGCGTCTCCAAGGCCGCTGCACCATAGGGTGCCAGCTTGGGGTTGGCTATTGCCAGCCGCTCAAATTTTCCGGTGCGCAGCACATCGCCCTTGTCGTCCACCAGCCCTGCCTGTTTGCTCCACAAGACCAGTTTTCCGGTGGCGTAGGTGAAGCGGGAGTTGACCACGCCCAGGCCTTCTTTTTCTATACGGGCCGGGGTTTCGTCATCGGCCGCCAGCAAGATTTGAAACGGTGCGCCGTTCTTGATTTGCGCATAAAAATTGCCGGTGGACCCAAAGGCCAGTAGTGCCTTGTGTCCGGTATCCTGCTCAAAGGCTTGCGCAATTTTATGCATGGGCGCCGTGAAGTTGGCGGCAACCGCCACGCTGACTTCCGCGGCCATGGCCGGGGCGCCGCAAGCAACGCCCAGTGCCAGGATCAGACGCGTGAAGAAACGGCGCATGCGAAAGACCTAACCCGCCAATCCTACATACACGTTTTGCACGTCGTCATTACCGTCAATGGCGGCCAGGAAGGCTTCGACTTCTTCCAGATCCGCAGCGCTCAGGCTTGCTGGATCGATGGGGTTCTTGGGCTTGTAGCCCAGCTTGGCGGACAGAACCGTAAAGCCGTGGGCGGGCAGGGCGCGGCTCACCAAGTCCAGGTCGGTGGCATCGGTCAGGAAGATGCTGGTGCCTTCTTCACCGGCCTCAAAGTCTTGGGCGCCGGCCTCGATGGCGGCCACTTCGGGGTCGGCGCCTTTGGCTGCGGGTTCGGCTTCGATCATGCCAACGTGGTCGAAGTCCCAGGACACGGAGCCGGAGGTGCCGAGCTGGCCCTTGCGGAACAACACGCGCATTTCGGGCGCGGTGCGGTTGACGTTGTCGGTCAGGCATTCAACCATGACAGCCACGCGGTGTGGTGCAAAACCTTCGTAAATGACGTGCTCAAAGTGCACGGCTTCACCGGTCAGGCCTGCGCCCTTTTTGATGGCGCGTTCCAGCGTCTCCTTGGGCATGGAGACCTTGCGGGCCTGTTCCAACACAAGGCGCAGGCGCGAGTTGCCGGCCGGGTCAGCCCCGGCGCGCGCCGCAATCATGATGTCCTTGGCCAAGCGGCCAAACAGCTTGCCCTTGGCATTGGCTGCCAGTTCCTTACCTTTTGCTTTCCACTGCGCGCCCATGTCTGATCTTCCTTGGTGTTGAGGCGCCCATTATCGATTGGCGCCTGGCTGGTTTCGGCATTGCCGAAGGGGGACTAGGTTATACACCCAATGCCAGCTCAGTTGCCAAGGCGTTGTGCCGCTCCACAACCGGCCCCAGGTCCAGGGTGGTCAGTTGGCCCTTGCGGACCACGACACGGCCGTTGATGATGGTGTAGTCGGCAGGCGGACTGGCACACAGCATCAGGGCGCCCACCGGGTCATGCACAGCGCCGCCGGCGAAACCCAGTGTGTCCAGGTCAAACAGCGCCAGGTCAGCGCACATGCCCACCGCAATGTGGCCGATGTCGCTGCGCCCCAGCACCTGGGCGCCGCCGCGCGTGGCCAGGCCCAGCACGTCGCGGGCCGTCATTTCGGCCGGCCCCGGGTCGCAGCCAAAGAAAGTACGGCCGTCGCGCACCTCGGGCGGCTGCGTGGCGCGGCCTACGCGGGCCAGCAGCAGGGCCTGGCGTGCCTCGTTGACCATGTGCGCAGCGTCGTTGCTGGCGCAACCGTCCACACCCAGGCCAACCGGAACACCGGCGTTCAGCATGCGGCGTATCGGTGCGATGCCGCTGGCCAGGCGCATATTGCTGCACGGGCAGTGGGCCACGCCGGTGCGGGTGGCGGCAAACAGGCTGATGCCGTCGTCGTCCAGCTTCACGCAGTGGGCGTGCCACACATCCGGCCCCAGCCAGCCCAGGTCCTGGGCGTATTCCGCTGGCGTGCAGTTGAACTTTTCGCGGGAGTAGGCGATGTCGTGGTCATTCTCGGCCAGATGGGTGTGCAGGCGCACGCCCAGTGATCGTGCGAGCACGGCGGATTCGCGCATCAGGTCGCGGCTGACGCTGAACGGCGAGCAGGGCGCGACCGCCACATTGACCATGGCGCCGTGTGCGCCGTCGTGGTACTGCTCAATCAAGCGCTGCGTATCCTTCAAAATCAAGTCTTCACGTTCCACCACGCTATCCGGCGGCAGGCCGCCCTGGCTTTGGCCCACGCTCATGCTGCCCCGCGTGGCCACAAAACGCATGCCAATCTGCTGCGCCGCCGCAATGCTGTCGTCCAGGCGCACGCCATTGGGGTAGATGTAGAGGTGGTCGCTGCTGGTGGTGCAGCCGCTTTGCATCAGCTCGGCCATGGCCACCTGGGTGCTGACCCGCACCATCGCGGGTGTCAGGCCGGCCCAGATCGGGTACAGCCCCTTCAACCAGCCAAACAGCTCGGCGTTCTGTACGGCCGGAATGGCCCGTGTCAGGCTTTGGTACATGTGGTGGTGGGTGTTGACCAGGCCGGGTGTGACCAAGTGCCTGCGGGCGTCTATGACCTCGTCGGCGGCCAAGGCTTCGGGCGAAAGTTCTGCGCTGGGGCCAACAAAGGCGATGCGGTTGTCGCGTATGAAGATGGACGCGTCGCTGAGTTCGCGTGCAAGGGTGGGGTCGACTTGGTCCAGCGTGGCGATGCAGCGGGCGTTGTGGATCAGCAGGGTGTTGGGCATGGCGGCATTTCACCATAGCATGCGCCCAGCGAAAGCCCGGTTTTGCAATACCGTCCAGGCGAATCCTCATATGTTTTGCAGCAGATGTTTGATCTTGCTCAATATGTCAGCGCCGCAAGCGGGGCACAGTCGCCAGCATGCTTGCCACTCAACCCTTCTTCTCCGATCGCCCCGTCAAGTTGGCAGCTGCGGGCACCGTTTTGCTGCAGCGGTCTGCCGCAACGAACTCGGTTATTTTTATCGACCGCGGTAGCGTTGTTCTGGGCGTGATGGGCACGGGCGCAGGTGCCGGCGCGATCGAGCACCAACTGGGCGTTGTTGAGGGGCCACGCTGGCTGGACGCTACAGCCGCCGTATTGAACATGCCCTGCGCCGTGGATGCCGTAGCGCAGACGGCGGTTCACTACCGCAGCCTGCCACTGAAGGAGTTCAGAGCCTATCTGGCTGCTGACGGGCATAACGCCCGGTCCATGCTGTATGACATTGCCCATGCCCACCGCCAGCAGACCGAACTCACTGTCAGCCGTCTGGCCAAGGATGCCGAAGCGCGGTGCGCCGAGTGGTTGCTCTGCCACGCCAAGCCCGGAGACCAGGGTGGATGCACGGTGCATCTCTTGCAGCGCAAACGGGCGATTGCAGCACAACTGGGCATTGCGCCCGAGACCTTGTCGCGCGTTCTGCGCCATCTGCGCGAACTCCGGCTGATCAGCGGATCAGGCCGGGTGCTGGATCTGGTCGACCCCGTCGGTCTGCGTGCGCTGGCGGGGCCCAGCGCACCCTGCCAATGCGGCGCTGTGTGAGAATATGTTTTGCCTAGGCAGGCGCGTCTAGGCTGTCTTGTAACCCATGGTCTGCGGCAACCACAGTACGATCTGCGGGAACACCGTGATGGCCAGCAGCAGCAAAAGCAGCATGACCAGGAAGGGCCAGCCCTCTTTCATCATCTCGCCAATGGGTATGCCAGTCAGCGCCTTGGTCACAAACAGCAGCATGCCAAAGGGCGGGTGGATCAGCCCAATCATCATATTCAGTACCACCAGCACACCAAAGTGCACCAGGTCCACACCCAGCAGTTTGGCGGCCGGCAGCAGCATGGGCACAAACACCAGCAGCAGCACCGATACATCCAGAAAACAACCCAGCACCAAGAACATTACATTGACCAGCAGCAGGAACTTGATTTGGGACAGGTGCATGCTGTCCACCCACTGCGCCATGGCCTGGGGCACACCCTCGGCGGTAAACGCGTAGTTCAGCATGAAGGAGCCAGCCAGTATCAGCGTGATAACGGCACTGCCCCGTGTGGACTCCATGACCACGCCCCAGAACGTGCGCCAACTCAGCGCTCGGTAGACAACCCCAGCCAAAATCAGCGCATGCAGCGCCGCCACGGCCGCCGCCTCGGTAGGCGTAAACGCACCGGAATAAATGCCGCCCAGCAACACAATCGGCATGGACAAGGGCAGGGCGCCTCGGAACAAAATGGCCGGCCATTCCCGCAGCGGCACCGGTGCCTCGCGCGGCATATTGCGTTTGACGGCAATAAAGTGCACCACCACCATCATCAGCATGGCCATCAGAAAGCCAGGCAGCACACCGCCCAAAAACAGCGCACCCACTGACGCGCCAGAGACCAGCGCGTAAATCACCATCGGAATGCTGGGCGGAATAATCGGCCCCAGCGTGGCGCTTGCAACCACGACGGCGCCGGCAAAGCCGCGTGAATACTCCGGTTTTTTGAGCATTTGTTTGATGGTGACCAGGCCAGGCCCGGCCGCATCGGCAATCGCGCTACCACTCATGCCCGAGAACACCACACTGACCAGAATATCCACCTGGGCCAGGCCACCACGCATGCGCCCGACCAGGATGCGGCAGAAATCAAAAATGCGTTCGCTGACGGTGCCGGCATTCATGATGTTGGCGGCAAACACAAACAGCGGAACCGCCAACAGCACATAACTGTTGTACAGGCCGTTGCCCACCTGCTCGGCCACCAGGCCCAGGTCTTGGCCCTTGACCAGTAGGTAGGCAAAACCGGAGACCAGCATGGAAAAGCCTATGGGCATGCGCAGGAGCATGCCGGCGACTAGAACACCCACCAGGGCTGACATTGCAAAATTCATGGCTTTAGGCTCTTATTCGGTTCGCAGGTCTGTTGCATCCAGGCCTATGCCACGCACGGCATTCCAGATCGCCCACCCACTGCGCACAACCAGCGCCGCCATCAGTAGCACAAACGGCAAATAGACCCACATCAGTGGCACATCCAGCACGGGAGTGCCCTCGCGTGCCATGAAGTGCACGTAATCCCAACTGGCCGGCAGCCCCACCAGCGCCAGGCCGCCGATCAAAAGGTTGCCGATGATCTGCATCACCTGGCGGGTGCGGCGGCCTACGCTGTTCCACACCAGATCGAAGACCACATGCTCGCGTGCCGGCACCACAAAAGCCGCTGCCCACAGAATGACCCAGATGTACAAAATGACCGCCAACTCATCGGTCCACGGTAGCGGTTTGTTGAAGCCAAAGCGGGCTCCAATCTGAACGATAAAGACAATAAACAGCGTGAGAAACAGTCCCCCGCCGATTGCGTTGGCGAAGCGCTGTAACCACTTAGCCATGGTTGGATTCACCGCCGGGCCGCCCCAAGGTGAATCGCGCCCCCTCGGGGCTGATGGCTGCGGCTCCCGGCCTGCCTGCGCAGGGCGGGACAGCCAGAAGGGGCGTTGACTCCGGAAACGCCGCGCCCTGCAAGGGCAGCGACCTACATGGAGTGAGGGAGCGTGGGGGCACAGTTAACGCGTAGCGTTGATGCGATCAACCAAACCCGCCGGCCAGGCCTTGGCATAGTCCGACTCTTGGTAAACCGTCTGCACCGTCTTGCGAAAGGCCGCCACGTCGGGCGTGCTGACCTGCAAGCCTTCCTTCTTGAAGAAGTCCACCAACTGGGTTTCTTCCTGCGCGGTGTTGTCGTTGTTGTAAACAGCGGCGGCCTGCGCTGCGGCCGTCAGCTTTTGTTTTTGCCCGGGGCTCAGCGCGTTGTAACTTTTGTTGGAGATGGCAATGAACAGGCTGTCGACCAGGTGGCTGGTCAGCACAATCTGCTTGGTCACCTCATAAAACTTGGCGGCGCGCACGCTGGGTAGCGGGTTGTCCTGGCCATCGATGGTGCCGGTCTTCAGGCCCAGATACACCTCGCCAAAGGCCAGCGGTGTGGCGGTGGCGCCCAGTGCATTGCCCAGAAACAGCCAGTCCTTGGAGCCCGGCATGCGCAGCTTCACACCTTTGAGGTCGGCCGGTGTCTTGACGCTGCGGGCTTCGCGTAGATTGACCTGGCGCGTACCCAGGTAGCAGGTGGACAACACGGTGATGTCCATTTTTTCCGACACCCGCTTGAACAGTTCGCTGCCTATGGGGCCGGTGAAGACCTTTTGCTGGTGCGCCGGGTCGCGCAGCATATAACCTGCGGTAAAGACAGAGAACTCCGGCACCAGCTTGGCCACATCGGCCGCCGACATGGACGTCAACTCCAGGTTGCCGCGCGCCATGGCCGTTGGCTCGGCGCCCTGCTTGAACAGCGATGCATTCAGGTTGATCTGCACATCAAATTCACCCGGGGCGGTTTTCTCCAGCGCGTCCTTGAACACGGTCCACATCTTGGCGTGCCAGGCATCGGGCACGGCGGGGGTGGAGATGCGCAGCACGGTTTTGGTCTGGGCCATCGCGGGCAGTGCCGTAGTGGCAAGGGTGGCGGCGGCGCCAAGCAGGGTGCGGCGTGAGAGGAGGGATTTAACGGTCATGGTGGCGATTTTCGCAGGAGGGCGGAGGAGGGCAGAAAAGCGCTACCCCAAATGGAAACAGCCAGTGTTTTACCACTGGCTGTCGTCTAACCCGAAAAAAACACTGCTAACCGTCCAGTGAAAACCCTAGGCGTTGGGTCTACAGCTTGTATTCGACCAGCAGCAACGGCGTGGTGGCGGTGCAGGAGTTACGCACAAAGGACTTGCCGTTGTCACAACCAAACTTGTTGTCCCAGTATTCCACGCCCAGCCCGGCGCTCAGGCCGCTCTTGGGGCCACCAATGTCAAACATGAAGCTGGCGCGGATCAGGGTTTCGGTTTTCGTTTCTTCACCAAAACCATCCTTGCCCTTGGGGCCGACGATGCTGGCAAAACCTGTGAAGCTGCCCACGCCACCCACGGGAATGGCCCACGCGGTGTTCAGCGCCGGTGCGGCATCAAAGGTGACGGTCTTGCCGACGATGCCGTTGTTGTTGGTTTCCTTGTACACGGCCAAACCGATGTCCCAGAAGCCGGCGCTGACCGGCATGGCGGCGGACACGCCCAACTGCAGCTTCAGTGGGGAGGGGGCAAACGTGGTGTTCTTGGAGCCGGCATCAATACGCGCGGTCAGGTTTATGTCCTTGGCAAAGCCATAGCCAGTCTTGTTGCCGGTCATCGCGCTCAGCGAAAAGCTGCGTTGGTAGAAACCGTACCACTCCTGTGCGCCGTCGGCACCACCGTTGTTCGGGTCTTTGTTGTCGGACTTGAGCAGGTCGATGGTGAAGAGGTTGCTACCGGCCGAGTCGCCGCTGACATGGGTGAAGTTGAAGATGTTTTTCGAGACCTTGTCAGAGACACCGGGCTCGGATTGGCTGGGGGCGTAGCGGTAGCCCAGCGCGTTGCTGGACCAGTCAGCCGCCGTGGCGCTGGTGCCGGCCAGCAGGGCGCATAGCAAAAGACTGAGTTTGGGAGAAGTGGTCATGGGAGCTTTCATTTAAAAAGTTTGAGCGTGTGATGTGTAGGAGTCGCGGGCTATCGAAAAACAGCGGACGTGATTCAGCCTATGCAGCAACGCATATGTCGAACCGTCTGCCTGCACCACCCCTGGGGGATCGTCAGTAAACGTACCCTCAGGTGTGGAGACTGGAATCGCCCAATGCGGCGAGTACGTTCTCAGCGGTAGCTGGTGCACTCAGTCGCACAGGCCCACGGTTTCCAACCGTGGCTATGGCTTCACGCAGCGCTTCGTAGACGCTGATGGCCAGCATGAAAGGGGGTTCGCCCACGGCTTTGGAGCCAAAGACGTTGTCCTCAACATTGGGTTCGTGCCACAGGTCGACCTTCAAGTGCTGGGGCACGTCGCCTGCGGTGGGAATCTTGTAGGTGCTGGGGGCATGGGTACTCAAGTAGCCCTTGTCGTTCCACACCAGTTGTTCGGTGGTCAACCAGCCCATGCCTTGCACAAAGCCGCCCTCGATCTGGCCCACATCCAGCGCCGGATTGATGGAGCGGCCCACGTCGTGCAGGATGTCGACCTTCAGCACGCGGCTCTCGCCGGTCAGCGTGTCGATGGCGACCTCGGTGCAAGCCGCGCCATAGGCAAAGTAGTAGAAGGGCCGGCCGGTCAGCGTGGTCTTGTCGTAGTGAATTTTTGGCGTGCGGTAAAAGCCGTCACTCCACAACTGGATGCGGTTGGCATAGGCCATCTTCACCACGTCGTCAAAGCTGCGCGTGGTGGTGGGTGACGCCACCTGCCCGTGCGCAAAACGCACGGCGCCCGCGCCGCAGCCGTCGAGTCCGCTGACAAAGGCAGCCAGGTTGTCGCGCACATGGCGCGCCGCAAACTGGGCGGCGCGGCCATTGAGGTCGGTACCGGCGGACGCGGCCGTGGCGGAAGCATTGGGTATCTTGCTGGTGTCGCTGGCGGTGCACAGAATCCGGTGGTAGGGCACGCCCAGTTCGTCGGCCACGATTTGCGCCACCTTGGTGTTCAGGCCCTGGCCCATTTCGGTGCCACCGTGGTTTACCTGCACGCTGCCATCTGTGTAGACATGGACCAAGGCGCCGGCCTGGTTGAACAGCGTTGCGGTAAAGCTGATGCCGAACTTGACCGGTGTGATGGCAATGCCGCGCTTCAGGATGGGGCTACTGGTATTCCATTCGGCAATCGCCTTGCGGCGCTGCCGGTAGTCGGATGTTTTCTCCAACTGCGACAGCAGCGGTTGCAGGATGTTGTCCTCGACACACATGCCGTAGTGTGTGGTGTCACGCTTGTGGTCGGTGCCGGCAATCGCTTCATCGCTGTACAGGTTGCGCATGCGCACATCCAGCGGGTCCAGGTTCAGATGGCGGGCGATGTCGCCCATGATGGTCTCGATCAAGATCACGCCCTGCGGTCCACCAAAACCGCGAAACGCGGTATGGCTTTGTGTGTTGAGCTTGCAGCGGAAGGACGCAATATCCACATCCTGAAAATAGTAGGCGTTGTCGCTGTGGAAGATGGCGCGGTCGGCCACCGGGCCCGACAGATCGGCGCTGAAACCGCAGTTGGCCGCCATCATCAGCTTCAACGCAGTGAGCCGGCCCGTATCGTCAAAACCGGCGCTGTATTCATACGCAAACGGGTGGCGTTTGCCGGTGACCATGAAGTCGTCGTCGCGGTCCAGGCGCAGCTTGATGGGGCGCTGCAGTTTGTGTGCTGCCACCGCGGCCCATACCGCCAGATGGCCGGCCTGCGTCTCCTTGCCACCAAAGCCGCCGCCCATGCGCCGGCATTCGACCTTGACCGCGTTGTTCTCTATGCCCAGCGCGTGCGACACCCAGTGCTGCACCTCGCCGGGGTGCTGGGTGCTGGAGTAAACGCACCACTGGTTTTGCTCCAGCGGCAACACATAGGCCACCTGGCCTTCCAGGTAAAAGTGTTCCTGGCCGCCCACTTCCAGCGTGCCGCTGACGCGGTGTTGGGCGCGGGCCAGCGCCGCAGTGGCGTCACCGCGTTTGACATACACGGGTGGCAGCACATAACTTTGCGCCGCCAGCGCGTCCTTCACGCTGAGGATGGCGGGCAGGGCCTCGATATTGAGCTTGACCTTGCGTGCGGCGCGGCGCGCCTGCATGACTGTGTCGGCCACCACAATGCCGATGACCTGGCCCACGTGTTGCACCGTGTCCATCGCAAACACCGGCTCATCACCCGCAAAGGCGGCCAGCATGGGGTCACCGGGAATGTCGCGGGACAGGATGACGTCACGTACACCCGGCATGGCCAGCGCGGGCGCAGCATCCACACCCAGCAGGCGGCCATGCGCCACGTTGGACAGTATGGGCGCCGCATACAAGGTGCCGCGCACTTCGGGGATGTCATCCACGTAGATGGCGTGACCTTCAACCTGGGCCGCCGCACTCTCGTGGGGACGGCTCACGCCAGCTGCGGCTTCGGCCTTTCCCGCGACGGGCAAGCCCTGCAAATGCTCGGGCTTGACGCTTGTATTCAGGGTGTTCATGCTGCCTCTCCTTGTGCTGCATCTTCCAGATCCAGGCTGCGCAAATCGGTTTCCACCGTGCCCTGGCTTTCCAGCCAGAAGCGCTGCAGCAGATTGCCCAGCACCGTGCTGCGGTAGGCGGCCGAGGCGCGCATGTCCGAGATCGGTGCAAATTCGGCGCGCAGTGTTTGCATGGCTTGTTGGATGGTGGCCGGCGTCCACGCCTGGCCGACCAGTGCCGCCTCGGTCTTGCGGGCGCGCACCGGCGTGGCTGCCACGCCGCCTGCACCTATCGATGCACTGCGCACCTTGCCGTTTGCAATCTGCACGTTGATGGCTAAGCACACCGCAGAAATGTCGTCTTCAAAGCGCTTTGAAATTTTATACACGCGACTGGTTTCTGCTGCGGTCGCCTTCGGCACCTTGATCCACGCCAGTACCTCATCCGCCGCCATCACGTTCTTGCGGTAACCGGTGTACAGGTCTTCCAGCGGTAGCTCGCGGTGGTCTTGTTTCTTGCCGCTTTGGCGCATCAGCACCACGCTGGCGCCCAATGCAATCAGTAGCGGCATGGAATCGCCAATTGGTGAACCATTGGCCACGTTGCCGCCCAGCGTACCGCTGTTGCGCACCGGCAGGCCGGCGAAGCGGTGGGCGAACTCGGCCAGTTGCAGGCGGTCCGCAATCAGCGCGTCGAAGGCGTCGGTCAGCGTCACCGCGGCGCCAATGGCGATGTGGTGTGGGTAGTGCTCCACACGGCGCAGTTCGGCCACCTGGGTCACGTCCAGCACCTTGGAAAACTGCATGTGCATCTTGGTAACCCACAGGCCCACATCGGTGCAACCGGCCACCAGTTGGGCGTCGGGGTGCGCAGCGCGGTAGGCCAGCAGTTCGGCCAGGCTGCGCGGGAGCATATATGAAGAACTGGCCTCTAGCCCTCGTGGAATATGCGCCATTCGCTCTAAATTTGATAGCACCTCTGCTTCGTCGACCTGTGCCAATGGCATGGCCTGCATAGCCTCTGCCGCGTCCAGAATGGGCCGGTAGCCGGTGCAGCGGCACAGATTGCCGGACAGTGCGCCCAGTGCATCTTCGCGGGTGATGGCTATTCCTTTGCAAGTCTTGGTTTGGTACTGGCCAAACAGGCTCATGACAAAACCCGGTGTGCAAAAGCCGCATTGGGAGCCATGGCAGTCCACCATGGCCTGCTGCACCGGATGAAGGTGCTGGCCCCCACGCTCCGCCGCTTGTGCGGGTCGCTGCCCCCCGAGGGGGCCGTCCTCGCCTTGGGACGGCCCGGCGGCGAGGTTGCCGCTGTGTTGCGCTACAGAGGTCAAGTCTTCAGCAGTCCATACGGCCATGCCATCGACGGAATGCGCCAAGCGTATGCAGCTATTGATGGCGCTGTATTTCAGCTCTGCACCATCAGCTTCCGCAATGACAACGGTGCAGGCGCCGCAGTCGCCTTCGCCGCAACCCTCCTTGGTGCCGCAACTGTGTAAATCTTCGCGCAGCACTTCCAAAAGTGTGCGGTTGGTATCAACGGCGGGTAAGCTGACGACTTCGCCACGCCGGAAAAATTTCAGTGGTTGTGTGTTCATGGGCTTCATGGGCATATCCTAGTCCGTGAGGGTAAATCGGGTAGCAGCTGTAGACCATATTCCTTAGGATATGACCCAAATTGGTAACACCGTATGAGAAACCATTCCCTGTTTGACAAGATAGACCTTCACTTGATTAGGGTCCTTCACACCGTGTTAACTGAACGCAGCGTTTCCAAAGCCGCCATCCGCCTGGGTATGCACCAGCCAGCGGTGAGCAGTGCGCTGAAACGCCTGCGCGATTTTGCCGGGGATCCGCTCTTGGTGCGCTCCGGCTCCGGCATGGTGCCAACCGATGTGGCGCTGCGCATGCTGGAGCCCAGTGCCAGCATTTTGCGCGCAGCCGAGATGCTGTTCTCGGACGCCAAGGGTTTTGAGCCCGCCACGGCGCGCAACACCTTTCGTGTGGCAGCCAGCGATTACCTGGACCCGGTGTTCCTGCCCCATCTGGTGGCACAGATCAAATCGCAGGCTCCCCTGTCAGAGATCGAAATCCATTCGCTGTCCGGCAGCGCAGACTACCGCGCCCAATTGGCGCAGGGTGATGTGGATGTGGTGATCGGCAACTGGGCCACGCCGCCCGACGAATTGCACCTGGGCCGGCTGTTTGGTGATGAAGTGGTGTGTCTGGTCTCGAACAAACACCCGGCGGTGCGCCGTGGCTGGGACCAGACCTCCTGGCTGGAGGCCGACCATATTGCGCCGGGTGCCACCCATCCCGGCGCCAAGGGTGTCATCGACGACCACCTCACCAGCCTGGGCCTGCGCCGCCACATCGCCGCACGTTGCCCCTACTTCGGCCAGATACCGGCCATGGTGGCATCAACCTTGCTCGTCATGACCACCGGGCGCCAGTACTGCGAACGGTTTACAGACAATTTGCCGGTCACCATCCTGCCCTGCCCGGTGGTTTTTCCCCGGCTGATGTATTACCAACTGTGGCACGAACGCACACACACATCGGCATCCAGCCGCTGGTTGCGCGACTGTGTGAAGTCGGTTGCAGCAGCGTTAAAAAAAGAGTGAGACACAAGAGACAACGATATGACCAGCCCACCCCGACTCCAACTCACAGGCATCACCAAAGCCTATCCGGGCGTTATTGCCAATAGCGATGTTTCGTTAACGGTCATGCCCGGCGAAATCCATGCGGTGCTTGGCGAAAATGGCGCCGGCAAATCCACGCTGATGAAGATCATCTATGGCTCGGTCAAACCCGATGCCGGCCGGGTGATGTTCAACGGCCAGGAGATGCACATCCGCAACCCCAAAGAGGCCCGGGCCAACGGCATCAGCATGGTGTTCCAGCACTTCAACCTGTTCGACACCATGACCGTGGCCGAGAACGTGTGGCTGGGATTAACACGTAGTTCATTGCAGGACGTTACTGCCAGCATCGTTGCCAAGGCCACCGAATACGGGCTCGACATCGACCCCTTGCGCCCGGTGCACACGCTGAGCGTGGGCGAGATGCAGCGCGTGGAAATCATCCGTGCGCTGTTGACCCGCCCCGAGCTGCTGATTCTGGACGAGCCGACCTCCGTGCTGACGCCGCAGGCTGTTGAAAAGCTGTTTGTGGTGCTGAAGAAATTGTCCTCCGAGGGCTGCAGCATCCTGTACATCAGCCACAAGCTGCATGAGATCCGCGAGCTGTGCACCGCGTGTACGGTTTTACGTGGTGGCAAGGTCACCGGTGTCTGCAACCCACAAGAAGAAACCAATGCCTCACTGTCGCGCCTGATGATTGGCGCAGAGCCACCGCTGCTGGAGCGTGCGACACGCACACCCGGGGCCGCGGTGATGCATGTCAAGTCCTTAAGCCTGCCGCGTGAAGACCAGTTTGGTGTGGACCTGGATGGTATTCAACTGCAGGTCTGCGCCGGTGAGGTGGTGGGCATAGCCGGTGTATCGGGCAATGGCCAGAAAGAACTGCTATACGCACTGTCGGGCGAAGATTGCCGCGCGCCGCGCGACAGCATCCATATGGGTGATGTCGACGTGTCGCGCCTGCACCCCGGCAAACGCCGCGCCATGGGCCTGCACTTTGTGCCCGAAGAGCGCCTGGGGCGCGGTGCCGTGCCGACGCTGAGTTTGGCGCACAACCTGCTGCTGACGCGCACCGAATCGATTGCCATGCCACGCCTTGCCGGTGGCTGGATACGCGTGCGCCAGTTGGAGACCCATGCCGCGCGGCTGATCAAGGAATACAAGGTCAAGGCCAATGGCCCGGGCGCGGCGGCGCGGTCCTTGTCGGGCGGCAATCTGCAGAAATTTATTGTCGGCCGCGAGATCGACGCCAAGCCCAGCCTCTTGATCGTGTCGCAGCCCACCTGGGGTGTGGACGTGGGCGCCGCGGCCCAGATCCGTGGCGAAATTCTGGCACTGCGCGACGCCGGTTGCGCGGTCCTGGTGGTCAGTGAAGAACTGGACGAATTGTTTGAGGTCTGCGACCGCATGCACGTGATTGCACGTGGCAAGTTGTCGCCCTCGGTACCCATAGCGGAGGCGACGGTGGAAAAAATTGGTGAATGGATGAGTGGTCTGTGGGAGCCCGCCGGGGTGAAGCCGGATGGCCCAGACCGCGGCACACGCGGCGAGCCGGTTATGCCCTCACCTGTCCAGGGAGTGCGCCATGCCCATGCTTAAGCTTGAAGCCCGTCCCCAGCCCTCCAAGTGGTGGAGCTACGGTTCGCCGCTGTTGGCGCTGCTGTGCACCGTGGTGATTGGTGTGATTCTGTTCGCGCTGCTGGGCAAGGACCCGGTGCGCGGCCTGCAGGTTTTTTTCTGGGAACCTATCAAGAGTGGTTATGCGGTCGGCGAATTGATCGTCAAGGCCACGCCCCTGCTGCTGATTGCCCTGGGTCTGGCCGTGTGTTTTCGCTCCAACGTATGGAACATCGGCGCCGAAGGGCAATACGTGCTGGGCGCCATCACCGCCAGCGGTGTGGCACTGCTGGCCGATAAAACCACCGGCGGCTGGATTGTGCCGGCGCTGCTGGTAGCCGGTGTACTGGGCGGCATGTTCTGGGCGGGCCTGACCGCGCTGCTACGCGATCGTTTTAATGCCAATGAAATTCTGGTCAGCCTGATGCTGGTTTACGTGGCGGTGCAGGTGCTGGGCTTTATGGTGTTTGGTCCATGGAAAGACCCGAACGGCTACAACTTTCCCCAGACCAAGAGTTTTGAAGCCGTGACCCGCATACCGCGCCTGTTTGACGGCTCGCGGGTGAACATCGGCGTCATTCTGGCGCTGCTGGGTGTGGCCGGTATCTGGGTCTTTCTGTTCCGCACCCGCTCCGGTTTTGCGCAGCAGGTGGGCGGCTTGGCGCCTGCGGCATCGCGTTATGCCGGGTTTTCATCCCGCAACGCGCTGTGGACCGCCTTGCTGATTTCGGGTGGACTGGCGGGCCTTGCCGGTGCGCTAGAGGTGGCCGGCCCGATTGGCCAGCTCACACCCTATGTGCCGGCAGGTTACGGCTTTGCCGCCATCATCGTCGCGTTTGTTGGGCGGCTGCATCCGGTGGGCATGGTGTTCTCGGCGTTGCTGATGAGCATGTTTTATATCGGCGGTGAACTGGCGCAGTCCCGTTTGGGCCTACCCAAGTCACTGACGGGTGTATTCCAGGGTCTGTTGTTGTTCTCGCTGCTGGCCTGTGACACGCTGGTGAACTACCGCCTGCGCTGGGTGCACACCTCTTCTCAATCCTTGGCTCTGGGAGCAGCAAAATAATGGAATCCTACGCACTGTTAATCGCCGCCACGCTGAATGCGGGCACCGTCCTGGCCATCGCCTCTCTGGGTTTGCTGATCAACGAGAAGGCCGGCATTGTCAACCTGGGCGCCGAGGGCATGATGTTGTGTGCCGCCATTGCCGGTTTTGCCACCGTGGTGCACTCCGGCAGCGATGCCATGGGTTTTGCCGCCGGCATGGCCGCCGGTGCCCTGATGGCCGCCATCTTTGGCCTGCTGGTGATCTGGCTCAACACCAACCAGTACGCCACCGGCCTGGCGCTAAGCCTTTTTGGTGCCGGCTTCTCGGCCTTTGCCGGCATCGCCTATGTGCAGGAAAAAATGCCGGAGCGGCCCAGTTTTGCCGTGCCGTTGTTGTCGGACATTCCCTTGGTGGGCTCGGCGTTGTTTCGCCAGCATCCGCTGGTGTACCTGACCGTGGTGTTTGCGTTTGCGCTGATCTGGTTTTTGTACCGCACGCGTGCCGGCCTGATTTTGCGCAGCGTCGGTGAAAGCCCCGAATCGGCCCATGCGCTGGGTTACTCGGTGCGCTGGATCCGTCTGGCTGCAGTCGTGGTGGGTGGCGCGCTGTGTGGCCTGGCCGGCGCCTACATCTCCATCGTCTACACGCCGCTGTGGGTGGAGGGCATGGTCTCCGGCAAGGGCTGGATCGCGTTGGCGCTGACGACCTTTGCTACCTGGCGCCCGGCACGGGTATTGCTTGGTGCCTACCTGTTTGGTGGCGTGACCATGTTGCAATTCCACTTGCAGGGCGTGGGCGTGGAAGTGCCAAGCCAGTTCCTGAGCATGTTGCCGTATGTGGCGACTATTGTGGTGCTGGCCCTGATCTCCCGCAACCCGCGCTGGATTCGGATTAATATGCCCGCTTCCATGGGTAAAGCGTTTTACCCGGGCTCGTAGTTTTCGCAGCTTTCCGCTGATTTTTCGCAACCCCAAGTTTTTAGAAAGAACTGACATGACAGATTTGCAAAAACGCGCACTCCTGAAAATCGCAGCTTTGACGGCCGTGGCAAGCGCTGCGCTGGTTGGCTGTGGCAAGAAAGAGGAGCCGGTGGCAGTTGCCCCGACGCCAGCGCCCGCGGCGTCGGCTCCGGCGCCCAAAGCCGAGCCCTTGAAAATCGCCTTCGCCTATGTCGGCCCGGTGGGCGATGGCGGCTGGACCTATGCACACGACAAGGGTCGTCTGGCGTTGGAAAAGGAATTCGGCGACAAGATCAAGACTTCGTTTGTGGAAAACGTGCCCGAGTCGGCCGATGCCGAACGCGTGATCCGCGACATGGCTGGCCAGGGCAACAAGCTGATTTTCGGCACCACGTTTGGTTACATGGAACCCATGCTCAAGGTGGCTGCCGACACCAAGGGTGTCAACTTCCAGCACGCCACCGGCTACAAGACGGCCGAAAACATGAGCACCTACGACAGCCGCACCTACGAAGGCGCCTACATGGCCGGTGTGATTGCCGGCAAGATGACCAAGACCGGCACGCTGGGCGTGGTGGCCTCGGTGCCAATTCCTGAAGTCATCCGCAACATCAACAGCTTCACCTTGGGCGCACAAAGCAGCAACCCCAAAATCAAGACCAAGGTGGTGTGGGTCAATGAGTGGTTCAACCCTCCCAAAGAAACCGAAGCTGCCACCAGCCTGATCAATGGCGGCGCCGACGTTCTGTTCCAGAACACCGATTCCCCCGCCGTGCTGAAGACCGCGCAGGACAAGGGTAAACGCGCCTTCGGTTGGGATTCCGACATGACCGCCTACGGTCCCAAGGCCCATCTGGCGTCCGCCATCATCAACTGGACCCCGTACTACATCAAGACCACCAAGGACGTGCTGGAAGGCAAGAACGCTTCCGGCACCGCATGGTGGGGTGTGAAAGAGGGCGCGATTGACATCGTGTCGATTGCCGAGGACGTGCCCGCTGAAACCAAGGCCAAGGTCGAGGAAGTGAAAAAAGGCCTGGCCGACGGTTCCTTCATGATCTGGAAGGGCCCGATTGTCGACAACACCGGCAAGGAACAGGTTGCCAAGGACGCCGTGGCCGACGACAAGTTCCTGGGCGGTTTGAGCTTCTACGTCAAGGGCGTAGAAGGGAAGATCCCGGGTAGCAAATAAGCCTCCCCAAGGCCGCTCTCAAGCGGCCTTTCGTTTCTCAGGATTTGACAGGGGGCAGATCCGTCGAGCTATGCGTTTTGCTCCGTGTCCCCCGCCCGCTACGCGGGCTCCTCCTTTACCTGCGCAAAACGCATAGCCCGACGGATCCGCGGAGTTTTGGAGCGCCAACAATAAGGATACCTCTCGTACGCCCAGCCCTCCAGCATCCGGCAAGGCTGGGGTGTTCTGCGCAGGTAAAGGAGGAGCCCGGAACGGGCGGGGGACACGGAGCAGAATATCCCAGCCTTGTCGGAGGCGGGCGAATGCAATACCTCCAGTTAGTAGAAAATTAAACGCACCACTCAACCCACCGATCCACCATGAAAAATCTTTTGCTCGGCACCATGGCCGCATCCATGCATTTGTTGTTTGCCACCGGTGCTTTGGCCGCTAGCGCACCCAAACCAACAACGCAAAACCGCGCGGACATTGCAGCCCAGTACAAATGGGACTTCTCACCCATTTATGCCAGTTGGGACGCGTGGGAAGCGGCCATGAAAACCACCGAGGCCAAGATGGATGCCTTTGCCGCACGCAAGGGCACGTTGAAGAACGGACCGGCCGCGCTGCTGAGTGCCTACCAGGCGTTTGATGAGATCGGCATGTTGCAGTACAAGGTCTACCGCTACCCGCAATTGCAGCGCGACGTGGAGACGCGCAACCAGGAGGTGGCCGGCAAGTTCCAGCGCGTGGGCGCGGTGTTTGCCAAGTTTGGCACTGCCACCGCGTGGTTTACGCCAGAGCTGTTGAAGATTCCACAGGCCACCGTGGAGCAGTGGATTCGCGAGACTCCTGCGTTGGCCCCCTACAAGTTCACGATTCTGGACAACTACCGCCAGCAGGCCCATGTGCTGGACGAGCAGGGCGAAAAACTGCTGTCGTTTGCCACCCGTTTCAACGACACGCCCAAGGCCACGTTCCAGGAGCTGTCCACGTCCGACATCAAGTTCCCCAAGGTCACGCTGTCGGATGGCAAGGAGATCACGCTGTCGCCCGGCACCTACCAGGGTGTGTTGCAGACCAATTATGTGCAGGCTGACCGCGCCAAATCGTTCGAGGCCTTTTTGGCCACCTACGCGGCCACGGCCAACACCTATGCCGCAATCTACAACGGCGTCATGCAAAAGGGCTGGTTCACCGCGCAGGCGCGCAACTTCCCGACCACGCTGGACGCGGCGCTGGATGGCCATGCTGTGCCCCTGAATGTGGTCAACACCTTGGTCGACACCGTGCGCGCGGGCACCGCGCCGCTGCAGCGGTATGCCAAGTTGCGCAAGAAGCTGCTGAAGCTGGACAGTTACCACCTGTACGACGGCTCCATCCCGATATACAAGACCACCGCCACCTACCCGTATGACGACGCCAAGGAGACCGTGTTGCAGTCCGTGGCGCCGCTGGGTGCGGACTACATGGCCAAGTACAAAAAGTTCTTGTCCGGCAAACAGATAGATGTGTACGAGAACGAAGGCAAACGTTCGGGCGCGTATGTGGGCGGCGTTTATGGCGTGGGCCCCTATATGCTGCTGAACCACAACGACACACAAAACGCGCTGTTCACGCTAGCCCATGAAGGCGGCCATGCCATGCACTCGATTCTGTCGTATGAGAAGCAGCCCTTTGTGACCGCGGACTACACCATCTTTGTGGCCGAGGTGGCATCCACCACCAACGAACGTTTCCTGCTGAACAAGCTGCTGGAGACCACCACCGACCCCAAGGAACGCTTCCTGTTGTTGCAACATGCGGTGGACTCCATCGTCGGAACCTTCTACACCCAGGTGTTGTTTGCCGACTTTGAAATGCAGGCCCACAAGCTGGTGGAGGCGGGCAAGCCGGTGACCGCCGCCGTGCTGAATGGCATTTATCTGCAATTGCTGAAGGACTATTACGGTGATGCGGTGACCATAGACGAGGCCTACAAATACACCTGGTCGCGTATTCCGCATTTCTTCAACTCGCCGTATTACGTGTACCAGTACGCAACCTGTTTTGCGTCGTCGGCCAAGCTGTTCAAGGACATGACCACCGGTGCGCCCGCCTCCCGCGCTGCCGCCACTACACGGTATCTGGAGCTGCTGGGCAGTGGGGGTAATGACCACCCGATGACACAATTGCAAAAGGCTGGTGTGGATTTGTCCAAACGCGAAACCGTGCAGGCCGTGGTGGACCAGATGCAAGAACTGGTTTCGCAGATGGAAACCGAAGCGGCCAAGATCCGTTGAGGCGTCCACCATCACCCCTACCATATGCTGATGCAACAAGCCCTGGCCATGGCCTGCAGCGTGGCGCTGCTGGCAGGCAATGCGCTGGCGCAAGCGGGCCATGCAAAGCCTGCGCAAGCAGTGCAGGTGCCGGTGGCGGCCCTGTCTTCTTCACCCCAGCCGTTGCGGGCCTTTGTGTTCAGCCCGGCCGGCCCTGCCGCCAAACATCCGGCTGTGGTCATGGTGCATGGCTGTGCAGGTGCCTATGGGCGGGACGGGCAACTCAATGCCCGTCATGCCATGTGGGGCGAATACCTGGCGGCCCAAGGTTATGTGGCGTTGATGCTGGACAGCTTCAGCTCCCGAGGCATCCAAGAAATCTGCACCACCAAATTCAGCGAACGCACGCTCAAAGAGGGCGACAGGGTGGGCGATGCCTACGCCGCCCTGTCTTATCTGCGCCAGTTGCCGAATGTCGACTCCAACCGCATTGCATTGCTGGGTTGGTCGCATGGTGGGGGCGTAACCTTGGATACCATCGGCCAGCGCCCGGCCGCGGCATCAACATCGACATTCAGCGCAGGCTTTGGCGCGGCCATAGCCCTTTACCCGGGCTGCACCTCCCGCAACAAAATGCCCGACAGCTTTCACCCCTACGCACCGCTATTGCTGTTGATCGGCGAGGCCGATGACTGGACCCCCGCAGCACCTTGCAAGGCCCTGGCGGCAACGGTGGCCGCGCGTGGTGAACCCATGCACATCGTCACCTACGCCGACACCTACCACGACTTCGATAGCCCGGCGTTGACCGCCAAGCGTGTTCGCAGGGATGTGCCGAACGGCGTGAACCCCGGCGCAGGCGTGACCACCGCACCCAACCCCCAAGCCCGCGAAGACGCCAAGCAGCGCGTCAGCGCGTTCCTGGCGGAACACCTGAAATAACAGACATACGAGGAGAAAAACACATGAACCACAAACCCATTTCCCCAGAGCGCCTGCCCGAGCTGCTGCGCCGCATGCCCAAGGCCGAGCTGCATATGCACATAGAAGGTTCGTTGGAACCCGAGCTGATGTTTGCACTGGCCAAGCGCAACAACGTGCCGCTTCGCTTTTCCAGCGAACAGGCCCTGCGTGACGCCTATGTGTTCAACAACCTGCAGGAGTTTCTGGACATCTACCACGAAGGCACCATGGTGCTGAAGACCGAGCAGGACTTCTATGACATGACCGATGCCTACCTGGAGCGGGCCAAGGCCGACAACGTGTTACACACCGAAATCTTCTTCGACACCCAGACCCATACCGGCCACGGCCTGGATGCCGCGACGGTCATCAACGGCCTGCACCGCGCCTGTGCCGATGCACCCGCGCGCCACGGCATGACGGCGTCGCTGATCCTGTGTTTCCTGCGCCATCTGAGTGAGCAGGAAGCCTTTGAATGCCTGGAGCAGGCCATGCCGCTGCGCGACAAGATCGTCGGTATCGGCCTGGCGTCCAGCGAAGTAGGGCACCCGCCCGAGAAGTTCGCCAAGGTCTACGCCCGTGCCAAACAACTGGGCTTTCGCCTGGTGGCCCACGCGGGTGAGGAAGCCGCCCCGGCCTACATCTGGAGCGCGCTGGACGTGCTGAAGGTGGAGCGCATAGACCACGGCGTGCAGGCCATACACGATGCTGCGCTGATGCAACGCCTTGCCAAGGACCGTATTCCGTTAACCGTGTGCCCGTTCTCCAACCTGAAGTTGCGCGTGTTCCCCACGCTGACCCAGCACAACCTGAAACAGATGCTGGACGCCGGCATCATGGCCACCGTCAATTCCGACGATCCGGCCTACTTTGGCGGTTACCTCAACGAGAACTTTACGCAGACCTTTGCCGCGCTGGGCATGACATCGGCCCACGCCTACCAGCTGGCCCGCAACAGCTTTGACGCCAGCTTTATCGACGACGCGCTGCGCGGCCACTACGTGCAGCGACTGGATGGGGTGTTTGAGACGTTTGAGTGACAGTTGCCCGGGGCTCTATGCGAATCGACCTTGCATTCTTCAACGGTGATGATCTTCTCTTGCCAATGGGATGATCAATTGTGAAGCTGATGAACAAATGCTTGCGATCGGTGATACCGCAGGACTTGGTTTTGAAATAACGTACAAGTTTGAAGAACCCGCTTGTCCGGTTTTTATTGCTTGTTACGCCATGGGTGACAGACTGTATGGAGCGGCGCTGCGTGTTGGTGTACACAATTCGCAAGATTGGGAATCAGTTGACCTCGGTGAAAAACATGTCTTGGTCTTCAAGTGCTACGTGTAAGAACCCCGAGAAGTTTCTTACGATAGCGAAAGGTTGTGCTAACAGATAGTTCGCACGGACTGGTTGGAAACCGTGCAGTTCATCATTCCTATTCATAGGCTGCCAGTCGCCCAACAACAATACGTTAAATGGTCATGAAACCCTACCTTTTTGTTCTGTTGGCAATACTGCCCTTGTCACCTCTTCACGCAGCGGAGGCGGGACTACTCGTTGGGAAATGGAAGCTTGGCAATGATAGAGACTTGGGGATTGAGTGCAGTGGCGTCTATGTCGAATACCGAGCGGACGGCACCACTATCAACGTGAGTGGTCAGAACGTATCACGTGCAACTTACGAACTCACGCCACACAAAAGGGGTTTCCTCTTGACGGAGAAAGAGACTGCAAATAATGGGAAGCCCAACTGTCAAGGCATTGACAGTCAAACTGTCAAGGATCACACGCCTTCGGTGGTTTATATGGAGGTGTCTCGCACTGAATTGCGTTTCTCTCGGCTTGAAAATACCGATCAAGTAATGTTCACTTTCGTTCGAGAACCTTCTGGCAAGGCAACCCGAACTCTGAGTGATCGCAGCCGGGAATTGTCGAAACCAAACACATCAAGCCGCTAGATGCCTGTGCGGAATTTTTTTTGAAAAATTTCACACTGTTCATCTTCCAGTTCGTCGCAGGTCGCGTGCTGTTCGGTCTAGTGGCGATCGCCGCACTAGCCTCCGCGCCAATCTTTCGTGTCTATCGCACTGGCTTCCAACAAGTAACAGCGACGGTCCGCGTCAAAGTTTGTGCAATCCACGACCCAATTAGAGATGTTGCTGAGGGCCTTCTGGGCAGGCGTCCAGTGTTTCTGTCTTCGGCGCCGCATTGTGTTTACCTTTCCTGCAAGGACTACGAACTGTGTTACCCGCCTCACATGCGACCTACCTCAGCCCGTGAAGCATGGCATCCTCCCCAGGGCAGTGGGGGTATCGAAGTGACACTTCGACTGAGGCGATTATTTTTTGTCGCTGGATACGGAGCTGTTTCTGTCGTATCAGTGCGGGAAACGCTCGAAGATGCGGAATGGAGCAAGTAAAGTGACGCCCGAAAAGTTCTTTAAAGCCTGCCAGCGAGGCGATTACACACGGTTTGACCCACAGTGATCTTCTTCCGGCGTGAGGGGTACTGAGGTCGACGCTATGAGATGATTGCCGCACGTTCCTTTTGCCAATTCATCCACCTTTTCCAATGCGAATACTGGGTCTCTTGTCCGTAGTTTCTGCTGTCGTTGTCGGCATTTTTGCCGGGGGCGTGGCCGTGCTGACGCAGCCCTTTGTACAGTCTGTTGCGTCTCAACCGCCTGCGGTCGACGCCAAGCAACTGGAGGCGCACGTCAAGCATCTCTCGGTGGATCTTTACCCGCGCAGCCACGACCAGTTCCGCAACACGGACCGCGCGGCGCAATACATCCTCGACGCGTTCAAGGCCGCCGGCGGCACCGTGACCGTGCAAGAGATAGTGGTTCAAGAGGCGACGTACAAGAACATCGTTGCACGGTTTGGCCCGGCGGCAGGCCCGGTCATGGTCATTGGTGCCCATTACGACTCCCATGGCGACGCCAACGGTGGAGCCAAGTCTCCGCGTGGCTACACGCCAGACACCCATACGCCAGGCGCCGATGACAACGCCAGTGGGGTCGCCGGTCTGTTGGAACTCGCCCGGCTGCTCGGTCGCACCGCTCAAACCCACCCCATAGAACTGGTTGCCTACGCGCTCGAAGAGCCACCTCACTTTCGCACCGAACACATGGGCAGCGCGTGGCACGCACGCGCACTGCGAGAAGCCAATCGCGACGTGGAGTTCATGTTGTCCCTTGAAATGATTGGCTACTTTTCCGACGAACCTGGAAGCCAAAGTTACCCCGTCGCCGCCATGTCACATCTCTATTCCGACCGCGGTGATTACATCGCGCTGGTCGGCAAGCTGAGCGACTTCGGCGCCACGCGGCGCATCAAGGCCCTGATGGCGGGTGCTACCGACCTGCCGGTCTATTCCATCAACGCGCCGCCCATTCTGCAGGGCATCGATTTCTCCGACCATCTCAGCTATTGGGATGAAGGCATCCCCGCGTTCATGGTCACCGACACCGCGTTTTTGCGGAACAAAAACTACCATCTGGCCGGCGACACCTATGAGAAGCTGGACTACGCACGCATGGCAAAGGTCGTGCAGGCGGTTTATGCGGTTACGCAGCCGCCAAGCTTGAGGGTGCCATGACCGACCACATCTTTCGTTGCGCCAATTGTGGGGCTCCGTTGGCCCACCCAGACACCATTTGCTTGCATTGCGAACCAGAATTTTTGCCGGCCAACACGGACCCGGCGATTGGGAAATACCGTTGCCCAAGTTGTAGTTGCCGCTTCGATTCAGGGGTCCTGGCATCGTGGCCCCCAAATGCCAAGTGGTATTGGCCGCAAACCATGAAATCAAAGTGCCCGCATTGCGGAGAGTTTCTCAGAGATAAGCGGATACTGGACCGTAGGCCGAAGGAGATTGCAATACTTGGATTGCTGATGATCGCATCATTCTTTTTGCCGTGGCGCCCCGTCTCGCAATATGCGCTGCTTGCCGTCTTGGGAGCGATAGACCTTGTGCGCTGGAGGCGCTCAAAATCTTCCATTTCGAACGAGGAAGACCGATATGCAGTTGCAAGAGGCCCATAGTTGCTTCCAAGTTTCGTACGTCCCAATTGCACCGTTTGAGTCAACTACATCCACCCTGCCATGACTCTCTCATTAACTGCATTCCAAGGCCGAGCCGGCGATAGAAACGATCTGGGCATTCCCGGCGCCCTGTCGCTGGCAAGCGCTTTGGCCCACCGCCTTGCATTGCCGTTGGCAATCGTCGGATCTCCACAACCCGCTTTGAATACCGACTGGAAGACCGAATTGGCGGCTGCCGCACCCGACCTGCGCAAGTTGGCAGACCATGTTGCGGCCCAACTGTTGGCCGGGAGCTTTCCGGTCACCGTGCTGAACCGGTGCGCGGCCGCCATTGCGACGATTCCGCGCATCGTCGACCATTGCCCCGACGTGTGTGTGGTCTGGTTCGACGCCCACGCGGACCTCAATACGCCGACATCCAGTGCCAGTGGTTACCTTGGCGGCCTTGCGCTGTCCGCTTCCGTGGGGCTCTGGGACTCCGGTTTTGGCGGAAACTTGCCGCTGGCCAACATCGTCCTCGTCGGCTCCCGCGACCTCGATCCATTCGAGGCCGAACTGGTTGCTTCGGGGAAGGTCTGGCTCATCGCCCCGAACACGCCCAATCTTGCGGACGCCGTGGTGCTGGCGATTGCCAACCGGCCGGTGTATGTTCATCTGGACTGCGATGTGCTCGAACCCGGCCTGGTGCCAACGGACTTTTGCGTTGATGGAGGGTTGTCCCTGCAATCCCTGCATACCGTGTTCTCGGCGCTGTCGACTACCAATGTCATCGGTTGGGAAATCGCCGAATTTCAGGATGCTTGGGGGCCTGGTTTGGAATCGGCGTCGCCGACAGGACTGATCGATGCCATTCAACCACTTCTGACCTCCTTCCACACACGGCGGCCGAGGCAAGCGGTTTCTCAGTAGACTGCGCGTAATGTCGGGTCAATGCTGGAAGCTTTTACTAATTGAGCCGCGCGGTGTGCTCAATACCGGGGACGCAGGGGGTGACAGGACTGCGCAAAATGACGCCTGGATCTAACAATGCCCAGCGGGCATAGCGCGATGCATGTTAGTGTTTGACAGGTTTTGCTTCGGCCGGTGTTTCCGTATGCATCACACATTGCCAGCGTTCGCCGTCCTGAATCCACGTGGATGAGTCCTTCATTTCCTGGATCACACTTTTACTTTTTCCCTTGGGGGTAATTTTCTGTTTGACACTGTAGGTCACGATGGCTGTTGCGTCGTTGGGAAACACAACCTCCACGTCGCTGAGTTCGAAGGACTTCACGGTCATTGATGCCTGCTCCACCATCTTGCGATAACCGTCATGGTCAAATGTGAATGCGCCGTAGGAACTGACCAGGATGGCGGGTTCACTGAGCAGTTCCAAAGCGGTATCAGTATCTTGGTCGACCATCGATTGCCAAAATTTGTTTTCCAGGTCGATGAGGGTTTGGTCGGACTTCTGCATGTTGCGCTCCTTTTATGTGAGAACGCACATCGTCCTGCAGACATAAGCCATGTGCCATCGGACAAAGCCGGGTTCCTGTGTAGGGCCTGTCCTACGCAGCTGCCATACACTGCCCGTCAGACCCCATAATCGGTAACGCCCGTAGTCAGGGTAGTGCCATACGGAGGCTTGCATGCTGGAAATCGTCAACCATTCGAAACCACTGGAGAGGGGCGTTGTTGATCTGATACTGGGAATTCAGCGCACCGAGTTTGGGCTGGACGTCCAGGCCCAGGACCAGCCGGACATTCTGGATGTGGCCGGCTACTACCAGACCGGTTCCGGTAACTTTTGGGTAGCGCTGTGCGATGGCAAGGTGGTGGGCACCATCGCGCTGCGCGATATCGGCAACCGCCAGGGTGCCCTGCGCAAGATGTATGTGAAGACCACACACCGTGGCAAAGAGCACGCCGTCGCGGCTCGCTTGATGGGGCGGCTGGTGCAGTCGGCAAGCGGTTCCGGCTTGCACGATGTCTACCTTGCCACCACCGAAAAATTTTCCGCAGCAATGCGCTTCTACGAAAAGAACGGCTTTGCCCCGGTTGCCTTGGATGCCCTTCCGCAAAGCTTTCCCCGCATTCCGCAAGAGACGCGTTTTTACCACCGCGCACTGTAAAAGAACAAAAGAATGGCGAATTTGTACCCAAACTGGGGTTTTATTCGGCCCGGTTTTCGATTCATTGACGAAATTTGGCTGTAGCCCTCGTGTGGTATGTGTATGTTGCTATTGAATATATAGCGACCGTTTTTTCTGCGCAAAAGCCCCGCGGCGCCATGCAGGCGCCGCCATAGTTATAGTCCCGCCATGCCAGCACTTGACCAACCCACACTGCGAACCGAGCGACTCGTGTTGCGCCCGCTGCGCGAGGCCGACGCGTCGGCTCTGTTTGGCATATTCTCTGACACCAAGGTCATGCGCTACTGGAGCACGCCACCGTGGACCACAATGGATCAGGCGCACGCGATGATTGCGCGTGACCTGAAGGCCATGCCTGCCGGTGAACACCTGTTGTTGGGTATCGAGCGGGCAGGTGATGGTGCGCTCTTGGGCACCTGCACACTGTTCAGTATCAACGCCACTTGCCGCCGCGCGGAAGTCGGGTATGGATTGGCATCGGCTGCCTGGGGTCAGGGATATATGGACGAGGCCTTGCGCAGCCTGCTGGCCTACGGATTCTCCGAGCTGAACTTGAATCGCGTGGAGGCAGACATTGACCCCAGGAACCACGCCTCAGGCAGAGCCCTGGAACGCCTGGGCTTCGCCCGGGAGGGTTTGCTGCGCGAGCGCTGGATCGTCGACGGTGAGGTGTCCGACACGGCGCTGTATGGTTTGCTGCGACGAGTGTGGATGGACAGCCTGATGGCTGGGAAAGAGAAAGCGTTATGAAACAATCCTCGCTGACCGTAACACTGCTTGTATGTGCCATGGCCCCGCCCTTGGCGCACGCGGCCGATGCATCCATTGAATCCCTGGCCTGGCTTGCCGGCTGCTGGAACACCGAAAACGCCGAACCGGGCTCGGGTGAACAATGGATGCCATTGGCCGGCCATATGCTGATGGGCATGAGCCGCACCATACGCGGTGGTAACGCTGTCGCTTATGAGTTCATGCGTATTGCCAATGCACCCGACGGCAAGCTGACTTTTTTTGCCCAACCGTCCGGCAAGCCGCCTGCCAGTTTCTCGGCCATCAAGCTCAGCGCCACCGAGGTGGTTTTTGAGAACCTGGAGCACCCGTTCCCGCAGCGCGTCATTTACCGCTCTGAGCCACCGGCCAAGCTGCATGCCAGCATTGAGGGCCTGCGCAACGGCGCCCTCAAGAGTTTCGCCTACCCCATGGTGCGCACCAGCTGCGACGCTGCGCCCACGGTGCCGGTCAAGCCCTGACCGGCGGCAGCCCATTGATACAACCTTAACCCTTCAAGCCAGAGCTTCACCACCATGGATGTTTTGAAAATAGCCGCCTTCTCCGATGGCAATGTCGGGGGCAACCCCGCCGGTGTGTTGATTGCGGATGTGCTGCCCAGCGCCGTGGACATGCAGCGCCTTGCAGCGCAGGTCGGGTTTTCCGAGACGGCCTTTGCCGCACCCGTTGGTGCGGGCTGGCGGGTGCGGTATTTTTCCCCCGAATCGGAGGTCCCGTTCTGTGGCCATGCCACGATTGCATTGGGCGCCGCGTTGGCCATGCGCAATGGAGACGGCGTCTTTGCCTTGGCGCTGAACCAGGCCGAGATCACGGTCGAAGGCCGCCGCAACGGCGACACCATAGCCGCCGCGCTGCAGTCTCCACCCACCCGCAGTGCGCCGGCGTCCCCCGCGCTGGTGTCCGCCGTGCTGGAACTGATGGGCTACACGGCCGGCGACCTGGACCCGCGCTTTGCGCCGGCGCTGGCCCATGGTGGTGCGGACCATCTGGTGCTGGTGCTCAGTATCCGCGCAGCGCTGGCGGCCATGCACTACGACCTGGATGCCGGCCGCAAGCTGATGAACGACGCCGGCCTGGTCACGATACTGCTGGCTTACTGCGAAACACCACAGCTGTTTCACACGCGCAACCCGTTCGCGTCCGGCGGTGTGTACGAAGACCCGGCCACCGGCGCCGCAACGGCCGCCTTCGCGGGTTATTTGCGCGACATTGCATGGCCCCATGGTGGCGCCATCGATATTGTGCAGGGTGAAGATATGGGCATGCGCTCGCGTTTGCGCGCAGAAATCCCTGCCGAGCCGGGCAGTTCCATCCGCGTGTCGGGCACCGCCAGGGTCATGCCGTCGTGAGTGCCGTTGTTACGCCTACACCGCTGACCGTGGTTCAAGCCCAACTGGACGCCTACAACGCCAAGGACATCGACGCCTTACTGCAAACCTATGCCAGCGACGCCCAGCAGTTCACCTTGCATGGCGAACTGCTGGCGCAAGGCCATGACCAACTGCGTACGCGTTTTCTCACGCGTTTTGCCGAACCCGATCTGCACGCCAAATTGTTGTCGCGCATCGTCATCGGCAATGTCGTCACCGACGCGGAGCTGATCACGCGCAACTTCCCGGAAGGCCGGGGCACGCTGGAGATGTTGTGCATCTACGAAGTGGTGAGAGGGCGCATCCAAAGAGCGTCGTTTGTGCTCGGAGACAAAACACTGACGGGCGGTTGATATGAGAGCAAGTTGGCGTGGCATGACATGGGGCTTGCTGGCGAACGCCGCCGCGCTGCTGATGCCGGTAGCGGCTCTTGCCGCACCAAGTGCCCGGCCCGTCGCCGCCGCGCCCGTTGGGGCGCGTTGGACGCAGTTGGTGGACACGGTCTTTCACCACATCACGCCCGCGCAGGGGCTGCCCAACACCATTGCAACGGCCTTTGCAGAAGACGGGCAGGGTTTCATCTGGGTTGGAACACAGAGTGGATTGTCCCGCTGGGATGGTTACCGTTTCAAAACCTACCAACCCGAGGCAGGCGATGCGGGCAGCTTGCCCAACCCCCTCGTGCAGACCCTGCGGGTGGACGGCGCAGGGCGATTGTGGGTGGGCACCAGCGGGGGGCTGGCGCGTTACGACGCGAATGCGGACCGCTTTGTGCGTTATGCGGCCGGCGAACAGCGGTTGGCAAGCCCCTCGGTGCTGTCGCTGGCGGATGACGGTGCCGGTGGATTGTGGGTGGGCACGGCTGGCGGGCTGGATCACTTGAATACCGGCAACGGAGTGGTCACGCATACGCCGCCAACCGTGGCCGGTGGTCTGCCGACGGGGCGCATCGCCGTCGTACTGCGCGACCGCAAAGGCACGCTGTGGACCGGCACCCAGAATGGCTTGTACCGCAGGGTTGGTACGTCCCCATTCGCGACCGTGCCGCTCGCCTTAGCAGCAGGCGAGGTGGCGGGTGTCGAGCGTTTGCTGGAGGATGCGGCCGGCACACTGTGGATAGGCACACGGCGCCATGGCGTATTCCGGTTGGACACCGGGGCGGCGCAGGCGCAAGCCGTGCAGTCCTCCACACCCGGGGCGGCCAGTCTTGCAGGCGAAAACATTGGTTCCCTGGTAGAGGCGACCCCTGGCACGATCTGGGTTGGCACCTTCGGCAGTGGCATCGTGGTGGTGGACGCTGCCACCGGACACACGCGGTCCGTGCGCCGCGACCGCACACTGCCGCCAACACTCGCCGATGACAATGTATGGGGGTTGCTGCGAGACCGCTCCGGTCTGGTCTGGGCCGGCAGCAACCGTGGCGTCAGCGTGCACAGCCCGGCGCAGTCGGCGCTGGCCACCGTGTTCGCGGATACCAGCCGCAACGGCGGCGTTACCGATTCCGAAATTTTTGCCGTGGCAACCGCGTCGGATGGCCGCGTGTGGTTGGGACTGGGCACCAACGGCGTTGACATTCTGGACCCGCACGGTGCACGCGCGGCGCAGTTGCGACCCGGTCCCGGCCCGGCCCACAGCACGCTGCCCAAGGACCGCATCTGGTCCATTGCGGCAGCTCCGGACGGAACGGTCTACCTGGGCACCAACCGTGGCCTCTACCGCAGCGATGTGAATGCGTCACGGGTCGAGCGCCTGACCCTTGCAGGCCGCAATGTTGTCGAGAACACGCAAACCTTGCTGCTGGACGGCGGCACCCTGTTTCTGGGTGGCACTGCGGGCGGCTTGTGGGCCTTGGATCGCACAACTGGAAACGCGCGGCAGATTGGCGCGTCAGCCTTGGCGAATCAGCGCATCATTTCTCTGGCCAAGGGGGCTGCGGCTGCGGGACGCCAAAAAATATGGGCGGCCAGCGCCAGCAACTTGTACGCGGTCGAGCTGGAAACAGATACACACGGCGTACCGACTGAGCGGGTGATCCCGCTGGCGGCCAATGACGCCGCCGCGGTGGATGCGGGTTTGAGCGGTATCACCTCGCTGCTGGTTGAAGCCAGTGGTCGCATGTGGATTGGTACCGATGCCGGCGATTTGCAGATGCTGGACGCCAACGTTTCGCCGGGTAGTATGGCCAAGCTGCAACGCGTGCGTGCACTGGGCCCGCACAGCCGCGGCATTGACAAGCTGTTGCAAGACCCCACGGGAACGGTCTGGGCCAGCACCGATGGTGGCTTGATCACGGTCAACCCAAAACGCTGGCCATCCGTTCTTTCAACCGTGCCGATGGTGATGCATTCACCGCAGGTTATTGGGCGGATTCCGGCGCCGTGACTGCGCAAGGCGAACTGGTGTTTGGCGCCTTGGGTGGTCTGAGCATAGTGCGCACCAACAGACCTTCGCAGTGGCAATACCAAGCGCCGGTGGTGGTCACCGATTTGCGCGTTGGCGGCAAGTCGGTATCTGCGCATCCGTTCGCCACAGGATCTTCTGCTGCACTGGAGATTCCCCCACATGCCAATAGCCTGGCGGTGGAGTTCTCGGCGCTGGACTACTCGGCGCCCGAACGCAACCGCTACGCTTATCGTATGGACGGGGTGGATCACGACTGGGTGGAAACCGACGCCACGCGACGTCTGGCAACCTACGCCAACCTGCCACCCGGTGACTACCGCCTGCACCTGCGCGGCAGCAACCGCAATGGCGAATGGAGCCCCAGCGTGCCGGTGCTGTCTCTCACCGTGTTGCCGGCCTGGTACCAGACTCTGTGGTTTCGTGCGCTGGCCTTGCTGGCCGCTCTGGCCAGCGTCTATGGCATCGTGGGTATGCGCACCGCGGTGCTGCGGCAGCGACAACATGAATTGGAACGCAAGGTCAGCGAGCGCACAGCACAGCTCGAAGCCGCATCGCGCGCGTTGGAAGAGGCCAGCCTGACCGACCCGCTGACCGGCCTGCGCAACCGGCGTTTCCTGACGCAACACCTGGAGACGGATGCGCTGCAAGCCATACGGCGCTATGAGAGCAAGGACGGCGCGCCGCCGATGGATGCCGATCTGGTGTTCTACCTGATCGACCTGGACCACTTCAAACAGGTCAACGACGTCTATGGCCATCCGGGTGGTGACGCGGTGCTGGTGCAGCTGCCGGCGCGTATCAAAAGCGTGTTCCGTGAAACCGACTACTTCATCCGATGGGGTGGAGAGGAGTTTTTGGTGGTGGCACGCAGCACCTCGCGTAGCAGCGCCGCCGAGCGCGCAGAACGCATCCGTGCGGCGGTGTCGGACACCGCATTTGACTTGCCTGGCGGCGTGCGCCTGCACAAGACCTGCTCCATTGGCTTTGCCGCATTCCCCTTTGTGCCCAACGCGCCCCGTGTCGTCAGTTGGGAGGCATCCATCGAGTTGGCGGACGCGGCTCTCTATGCAGCCAAACGTGCCGGCCGTGATGGCTGGGTCGGGCTGGGCGCTGGTGAATGCGCAACGGCCGAGGGCCTGGTGCAGCGGTTCAAACCCTCACCGGCCGCGATGGTTGCCAATGCCGAAATGGCTATCGCGACGTCGCTCCCCATGGATGCCGTGGTGGAGGGGCTGGGCGGCGAGCGCTAGCCTGCGCCTGCGGCTAATCGCCGGCGTGCAGCGCCAGTTCAGCGGCCGGCACGGGCAGGTTATCACCGGCGCGCAACTGGCGTTCCAGACGCCCCAGCGTTGTGTGCCTTTGTGCAAACGCCGCCAGATGGTCCGCATAAGGTTCCAGCACGCTGGGCTCGGCCGCTACCGTCAAGCCCAGCCACTGCGCCAGTTCCTGTTTGGACACTTCGCCGTGCTCGGCCAGGGCCTGCGTGATGCGCAGGAATACGGCGTTGTGCTCTTGCAGCAGGCGGGTGGCCCGCGCGTATTGGGCTTGCAGCACCTCCTCTATCGCCGCGTTGGTGGGCGCGACGTCGGTGTTGACATCGTCCTCCATCTCGTGCGTCACGTCGGTGCGGCTCAGGCGCCCGGCAAAACCCAGGTGGCGTACAAACTGCGCGGCGTCGGCCGTGGCCTGTTTGAGGTCGTGCTCGGCACCGGTGGTGCAGGCCTCGTCACCAAACACCTGGGCCTCGGCGGCGCGGCCACCCAGGCTGACACAGATCGCGTCGAGCAGGTTGCGCCTCGATTCGGAGCGCAGGCTGGTGTAGCTGTTGTAGCCACCGTCAAACGAGGCCACATTGATCTTGATCTCCTGCGGCGCGTGACCAAACAAAACGGCATACAGCAGGCCATGGCCGGCTTCGTGCACCGCCAGCAGCGCGCGAAAGTCGGGGTTGGCGCGCTGTTTCAGGCGGTTCAGTTCAAACGTGACCGGGTAGGCTTTGCTGTGTGGTCCAAACTGCGCCAGCAGATGCCGCTTGTCGGCGCCCAGCACCAGACGCAGATCGTCGCCCGGTGTGGCGCCGTTCTCTATCGCCCACAGCGTGGCATTGACCAGCGGCGCACTGACGATGGCGTGGATGGACGAGAACAGCGGCCGCGTGCCTTGGGCTGGAAACACCGCGTTGGCATAGATCTCATCCTGCAGCGCCGGGTCTATGGAAAATCGCAGTTGTGATGACTCGGCCAGATCGCGCACATAACCCTCGCACATGTTGGCAATCAGCCGCTGGTACGTGGCGCGGTTGAAGCTGGCATAGATCACATGGTTGTTGCCCAGGCGCGCAATCTGCTCGGGCTTGAAGCGTTTGCCCAGCGCCTTTTTTACGTCGATCAGCGACAGCTTTTGCGTCAGCGCATGGAAGATGTCGGCATCGGTGTCGCAGTCTTCCACACGTGCCGCGGTCTGGCGGTACATCTCGTCCAGGTTGCCGGCCACAAAAATCAGCAGCTTGCTGTAGTCGGTCTCCCAGGCCTCGGGCGAAGCCTGGAAGGTCTGCATGCGGGCCTGGATCTGTTCCGAGGTCCAGCGCATGATCTCCAGCAAGGGTTCCTGCAGTTTCAGCGCCTGCTTCAGGTCACGCGCCTCGTAGGGCGACAGGTGCAGCTTGTACTTGCTGGTGGTCTCCTTGTCGTCATTTTTCTCGCGTTCCTGGTCGTACTGGGCATTGCCCAGTGAGTACTCCATGTCGGACATGAAGGACAGCGCGGGCGCCAGACGGCCGTCGGACAGCAGCGTCCACACGTCCTGGTAACGCTCGACCTTGACGTCATCTCCTTTCTTGTCCAGCGTGCGGTAGCGTTGGAATTCGTCCAGCACCAGAATGCCGGGCGCGCCTTCCACGACGCCGGACTCGCTCAGCATGCCGGAGATGGTGCTGGGCTTGTAGCCGGTGCTGTTGCTGAAGCCGTCCATCTGCACTTCTACGAATCGGTCGTAGAAACCCAGCTTCTGCGCGATCAGGCGCGTCAACTGGGTCTTGCCGGTGCCGGTCAAACCCCACAGGCAGATGATGACCGGGCGCTTGATGATCTCGGGCAACACGTACCAGGCGCGCAGCGATTCGATGACGCGGTCTATGACCGTGTCGATACCAAACAGCTCGGTTTTGAGTTCGGCGGCAACGTCGGCCAGGCGTGCGCTGCGCTCGGCGATTTGTGTGTGTGTTTCGTTGTTCATAATCTTGTTGTTCCTTCACTGCTCCAACTGGCGTGCCAGCTTTTGCAACGTCACTTTCTCCGCGCGCCGCATCGCGCCTTGGGCGCGGATGTGTTTGCCCGCTCCTGCCGAAGCAGCACGGTGCGCCAGTGCAAAGACCACGGGGTTGCGCGGCGGATTGAGTATTAGTTTGATAGTCAAGGGCTGCTTCATGCGTTGCAGCTTCTTGACCTTACCTAGCGCGTAGTCGCGCGAAAAAACCTTGGCACTCATGTGTGCACTCCCAAAAGCAAAAAGCCCCGGCTGTGGTACCAGGGCTTGCGGCTGCGTAAGGGCGGCGCGGGGGCTGGCTGGACGGTATGGCACACATCCAGCCGGGGCGGCAGACGTGTGTTTTAGGTAAAGGTAAGGAACAACATAGGGGTGGCCCTTTCAAGGGGTTGACTGCGCAAGGACATTCGTTGCACAGCGGTCTCGAATCAGCGAAGCCGCGATTCTGTCAGAGCTTGGTCCATGGGCTCAAGTGCTTTTTGCGCTTGGAGTGCCTGGGTGTTGCAAAAAAATAACGCGGTGATTGACGTCACTGGCAGCCCGCCGTCTGCTTCCACGTGGCCATGCTGCCCAGGTCCAGCATCTGGTTGTTGCTGGCGCTGCCCATGTAGCGCAGCTTGTCGTCCTGCGAGGAAATGCCGACATAACTATTGGTGCCCGCGTAGTGGTGTTCGCCCCAATAATTGGTGGAACGCTTCGGTGAGTGTTGTGCAAGGCCATATCGATGGGCGTTCACGGCGCGCGTCGGTTCGGCTCAGGTGTACAACGAACTCCAAGGTAGCGCAAAAACTGTTTGGTATCGATAGGGGTAAACATTGCTTACTTGTATATACACTATTCACCGAGAATTCAGCGCACACTGCATTGCAGATGGCGTGCCGCGGTTTATTCTGACGCCGCAGGGAGTGTTCTCACTAGTCCAAATGGTCCATAACAAAGAGAGAAACTGAAGAATGAAAATTTATCTATTACTTGCCATTGTGTTTGGCGTGGTGGCATGTGCTTCTACCGAGGAGGGTACGCAGGAAACGGCTTCGTCAGCCCGTTGCGTTCGGGAGGTTTCTACAGGGTCGAACATGTCAGTCAGGCGCTGTAGAACAGCGGAAGAATCCGTTCAGGAAAAGGAGGCCGGTCGAGCCTTCGCTGGTGAGGCCGCACGTGCCAGACAAGGTCTGAACACCGGAAAGTAGACCGCCAGGTGCGCGCGGCGCATCGCGCCTTGGGTGCGTACGTGTTTGCTCTCGCCTGCCAAAGCTGCGCGGTGCGCCATGGCAAAAACCAATGGGTCGCGGGGTGGGCGATTGAGCCCCCACGCTTCCCCACTGCGTGCGGGTCGCTGCCCCCCGAGGGGGCTGTGATTCCCCTTGGGGGCGGCCCGGCGGTGAATCCGGCGTTAAGTGAATTGCCAATGGCTGCTTCATGCGTTGCAGCTTCTTGACCTTACCTAGCGCGTAGTCGCGCGAAAAAACCTTGGCACTCATGTGTGCACTCCCAAAAGCAAAAAGCCCCGGCTGTGGTACCAGGGCTTGCGGCTGCGTAAGGGCGGCGCGGGGGCTGGCTGGACGGTATGGCACACATCCAGCCGGGGCGGCAGACGTGTGTTTTAGGTAAAGGTAAGGAACAACATAGGGGTGGCCCTTTCAAGGGGTTGACTGCGCAAGGACATTCGTTGCACAGCGGTCTCGAATCAGCGAAGCCGCGATTCTGTCAGAGCTTGGTCCATGGGCTCAAGTGCTTTTTGCGCTTGGAGTGCCTGGGTGTTGCAAAAAAATAACGCGGTGATTGACGTCACTGGCAGCCCGCCGTCTGCTTCCACGTGGCCATGCTGCCCAGGTCCAGCATCTGGTTGTTGCTGGCGCTGCCCATGTAGCGCAGCCTGTCGTCCTGCGACGAAATGCCGACATAACTGTTGGTGCCCGCGTAGTGGCGGTAGTAATAAGGCGCCTGGGTTTGTGAACGCGCGGCAGTGGGGGTCAGCAACTCGGCGTAGTGGTGTTCGCCCCAATTGAAAACGCAGTCGGCTGACGTAGTGGTGTTGCCACGGTCCAGTGTCGACGCTGTGACCTGCGCGTTGCCACTGCCCAGGTAAAAGATGCCGGGCAATCCCGTGGTCTCAAACCCGGCACTGGGGTTGGCACTGAGCACCGAATTACTGATGGAAAGCGTGCCGCTGCGGTCATTGCTGACAAAGAAGATGGCGCCGCCGCCTTCCCTGGCCGTGTTGTTGTTGATGTCGCTGCCGCACACCTGCAACTGGAACGTGTTGCCATCGTTGTAGATGGCGCCGCCACTGCCGCCACCGGCCGTGCCGGACCGTGCCGGGTTGGCGCCCACGCCGATGGCGCGGTTGTGCGTGAAGCGGCTGTTGATGACCGAGTAGGACACGCCTATGCTGCTCAAAGCGCCACCGTTGGAGCACACATTGCCCAGGTCCGTGCGCCCGCCAAACGTGGAGCCCACCACATAGACCGGCAGATTCTGCGACTGGCTAAATGCGCGGATGGCGGCGCCGCCCACATCGGGTCCGGTGGCGTCGCACTGGTTGCGGAAGAAGCGGCTGTTGACCACCTTCAGCCGGCCACCGCGCGCCCAGATGGCGCCACCACCGTCGTACGGGCTCAGGCCGCTGGAGTTGGCGTCAATAAACGTCAGGTTTTGCACCGTGAGCTGCGGGTGGTCCTGGTCCTGGCAATGTGAGGTGGTCCACATCTGGGTCGCGTCGCAGGTGTTCATGTACAGAATGCGCGAGCTGCCGCCACCGCTGAGCGTGACCTTGCCGCCGCCGTCGATAACGATCTTCGGCCCGGTGTTGTTGACGATCTTGGCTGGCTGCGTCAGCGTGATGGTGACGGGGTCCGCCCCGCAGTTGAAGGTGATGATGCCACCCCTGGCCACGCCTTGGACGACGGCAGCGCCGGTGCAACTGGCGGGTGTGCCATTGCCAATCACCGTGGTGGGCGCGGATACATCTTCCGCCGCCGCAGCGGCTGGCACGGCGCAACTGCCCAGTGGATTGCCGGCGGCAGGGAAGTGGTCGTCGCTACGTGCGGGTGCACTGAGGGCACAGACGCCCAGCAACAGCCAAAGCGACGATGATCGTCTGGCCTGGTGCGCCAGCCATTCCTGATTGGGTTTTCTTTGCATAGTGCTTTCCACTGTAGCGTGGGCAGCAGTCCGGCCACGGCTGCGAATTGCAAGCATTGGTAACGCCCTATAGCCCCGTCCGGACAGGAGAGACGTGGCGTGCGTGGATAGGGTTTATGCGGGGCGGCTTATGCCTGCCCCCGGTTCCGGGTTTAAGCTAGTCACCCTATGACGAAAGCTTATCGCGCCTCCATTCTCTGGTTTGCCCCACACGGCGAGGGTCCTGTTCGTGCCGTGTTTGAAGAAGACGGTCTCCTGGTTGTTGGTCCCAATGCCGCCGGTACGCAGGTAGTGCAGGCGGTAGGCCCCTACCGCGATGTCGTCGGCCAGTACCCCGGTGTGGCCGTAGAGCATTTCCCCGGCCGCATCATCGCCCCTGGTTTTGTGGACATGCATATCCACTATCCGCAGACCAATATCATCGGTTCACCCGCCGACGGGCTGTTACCGTGGTTGGAGAACTACACCTTCCCCGAAGAAAAACGCTTCGCAGCCCCCGAATACAGTGCGCAAGCCGCTATATTTTTCATAGCGGAGTTGTTGCGCAATGGTGTCACCACCGCACTCACCTTTGCCACCTCGCACACCGAATCGGTGAATGCATTGTTCACCGAGGCACAAGCCCAGCGCATGCGTTTGATCACCGGCCTGTGTTTGATGGACCGCAATGCGCCGGCCGATTTGTTGAACAGCGCATCCGCCGACGGCCGCGTCAATGCGACCGAACAAAGCCTGCGCGACACCGAGGCGCTGATCCAGCGCTGGCACGGCAAGGACCGTCTGGGTTATGCCATCACGCCGCGTTTTGCACCCACTTGCAGCGATGCGCAGTTGCGCGGGGCCGGCGACTTGGCGAAGCAGTATCCGGACGTGTGGATACAGTCCCATGTGGCCGAGAACAAGGACGAGATAGTGTGGGCACGCGAGTTGTTCCCCCAGTCGCGCAGCTACCTGGCGACATATGACGATTTCGGCCTGATGCGCGGGCGCGCCGTGTATGCCCACTGCATCCACTTCGACGACGCTGACCGCGCGCTGATGCGCGACACCGGCACGGCCGCCGCCATCAGCCCGACCAGCAATTTGTTTTTGGGCAGCGGTTTCTTTGACTACGCGGGCGCTGACCGTGTAGGTTTCCAGTACGGCCTGGCCAGCGACGTGGGCGGTGGCACATCCTTCAGCCCCTTCCACACCATGCTGGGCGCCTACTACGTGGGGCGGGAAGGGCAGACCAAGCAGGGCTTGTCCCTGCATCCACAGCATCTGTGGTGGCAACACACGGCAGGCGCCGCGCGGGCCTTGGGGCTGGACGGTGTGGTCGGTAACCTGTTGCCGGGCTGTGAGGCGGATTTTGTGGTGTTGAATCCCCAGGCCACGCCGCTGTTGGCCCGCAAGACATCCCAAGCTGCCAATCTGGACGAACTGTTGTTCTCGATAATTGTGTTGGGGGACGACCGGTTGGTTGAACGCACCGTGGTCTCTCAAGCGATTTGAGGCGCTAGCCCTCGTCAGAGTGACATAAGACGCTCCTTTTTTTTGTAGCAGCATGGTTTTGAACGCAGAGCTTGCTGTTGGTCGTTGGCCATTGGGCCTGCCATGGCGTGGAATTCCGGGGGGCTCATGGTGTCCTGCTGGCCACAAATCGCCCCCCGGAACTCCCCACCATGGCGAGCAGGACTTGGTTTCTGGCGGAGCGAGAGAAAGACACTTCAGCGGGGGTATGGGGTATTGCGGCGGGCGATTTGTGGCCAGCAGGACACCATGAGCCCGCCGCAATGCCCCATACCCCTGCCCCCAACCAAGCTGGCGCGAAAGCAGCAAATACAATCAGTCCCAATTAGGAGCCAACCCCATGAGCATCAAAAGCGACAAGTGGATTCGCCACATGGCTGAAACGACCGGCATGATCGAGCCGTTTGAGCCCGGCCAGATTCGCCAGCACGAAGGCAAAAAAATCATCAGCTACGGCACCAGCAGCTACGGCTACGACATCCGCTGCGCGCCCGAGTTCAAGGTCTTCACCAACATCCACAGCACCGTGGTCGACCCCAAGAACTTTGATGAAAAAAGTTTCGTCGACTTCAATGACGACGTCTGCATCATCCCGCCCAACAGCTTTGCGCTGGCCCGCACCATGGAATACTTCCGCATTCCGCGCAATGTGCTGACCATTTGCCTCGGCAAAAGCACCTATGCCCGCTGCGGCATCATTGTCAATGTGACGCCGTTTGAACCCGAGTGGGAAGGTTATGTGACACTGGAATTTTCCAACACCACGCCGCTGCCCGCAAAAATTTATGCCGGTGAAGGCTGTGCCCAGGTGCTTTTCTTCGAAAGCGACAAGGACGATGTCTGCGAGGTCAGCTATAAGGACAGGGGTGGCAAGTACCAAGGCCAAGTGGGCGTGACGCTACCCAAGGCATAAGACTGGCCCCCTCGCTCCGCCGCTGCGCGGGTCGCAGCCCCCCGAGGGGGCCGTGGTCCAGCTTGGGGCGGCCCGGCGCTGAAACCATGTCACCACGCTGCACGGGGCGACGCTCATCACAAGGAGGCAGACCATGAAATGGGAAGGCAACCGCGAATCGGAGAATGTGGAAGACCGCCGGGGTGCGGGAGGCGGTGGCGGTATTGGCGGTTTGCTTGGCGGGCGCAGCATCGGCATCGGCACCATCGTTATTGCGCTGGTGGGCGGTTGGGTGCTGGGCATCAACCCGTTGACGCTTCTGGGCATGCTCAGCGGCGGTGACGGCGCGCCTTCGGCGCAAGTGCAGCAACAGCAGGCACCAGCCCACAAAGCACCCGCAGACGACCAGATGGCCAAATTCGTTTCCACGGTGTTGGCCGATACCGAAGACGTGTGGAAGGACGTATTTGCCAAGGGCGGAGCCACCTACCGCAATCCAAAACTGGTGCTGTTCCGCGGCGCCACGCCCACCGCATGTGGCCAGGGCCAGTCCGCGATGGGGCCTTTTTACTGCCCGGCGGACCAAAAAGTCTACATTGACCTCGGGTTTTACGAAACCCTGAAAAACCGCCTGGGTGCACCGGGCGATTTTGCCCAGGCCTATGTGATGGCCCATGAGGTGGGCCACCATGTGCAAAACCTGTTGGGTACCAGCAACAAGGTGGAGCAGATGCGCGGCCGGGTCAGCCAGGCGGAATACAACGCGTTGAGCGTGCGTCTGGAGCTGCAGGCCGATTGTTTTGCCGGAGTCTGGGCGCACCACGCCAACAACGCGCGCCAGCTGCTGGAGCAGGGCGACGTGGAGGAGGCTATCAACGCGGCAGCCAAAATTGGTGACGACGCCTTGCAGCGCGGCAGCGGCAGCGCCGTGGTGCCGGAAAGCTTCACCCACGGCACCAGCGCCCAGCGCCAGCGCTGGTTCGCCAACGGCTTGAAAAACGGCAGTGTAAAGGCCTGCGACACCTTTTCAACCCGGCAATTGTGAGGATATGGCCCCCACGCTCCTAGGGTCGCTGGCCTTGCAGGCCGCGGCGTTGTCAGAGTCAACGCCCCATCTGGCTGTCCCGCCCTGCGCAGGCAGGCCGGGAGCCGCAGCCATCAGCCCCGTGGGGGCGAACCCGCCTAGGGGCGGCCCGGCGGCGGGTTGTTTCCCCTTTTGGGAAACCTAGGGGATAATACGGGGTGCTCCCAGCGTTGGGCGCCATTCAGCTATCGGACGGATAGCACCTCTTTTTGCTATGCGTGATCGATTTGAATACTGAACTGAATACCCCTGCACTGACTGAAATTTCCAATGAACTGAACTCGGAAACGCCCATCATGGCGTTCGCCCAGCTGCAGTTGGCCGCTCCATTGGCCCGTGCCGTCGCCGAGATGGGCTACGAGTCCATGACGCCTATACAGGCACAGGCCATTCCCGTGGTCATCACCGGCAAAGACGTCATGGGCGCCGCCCAGACCGGCACCGGCAAGACGGCCGCCTTCTCGCTGCCGCTGCTGCACCGCTTGCTCAAGCACGAAAACAGCTCTACATCCCCCGCCCGCCATCCTGTGCGCGCCCTGGTGTTGCTGCCGACCCGCGAACTGGCGGACCAGGTGGCGCAGCAGGTCAAGCTCTACGCCAAGTACACCAATCTGCGCAGCGCCGTGGTGTTTGGCGGCATGGACATGAAGCCGCAGACGCTGGAACTGAAACGCGGCGTCGAAATCCTGGTGGCCACACCGGGCCGCCTGCTGGACCACATCGAAGCCAAGAATGCGGTGCTGAATCAGGTCGAATATGTGGTGCTGGACGAGGCCGACCGCATGCTGGACATTGGCTTTTTGCCGGATCTGCAGCGCATCCTGTCTTACCTGCCCAAGCAGCGCACCACGCTGCTGTTCTCGGCCACTTTCTCGCCCGAGATCAAGCGCTTGGCCGGCAGTTATCTGCAAAACCCGGTCACCATTGAAGTGGCACGCCCGAATGCCACGGCGTCTACTGTCGAGCAGCGTTTCTACAGCGTGCCGGAAGACGAAAAACGCCACGCCCTGCACCAAATCCTGAAGACGCGCGGCATGAAGCAAGCCTTTGTGTTTGTGAACAGCAAACTCGGCTGCGCCCGCCTGGCCCGCTCGCTGGAGCGTGAAGGCCTGAAGACCACCGCTTTGCATGGCGACAAGAGTCAGGACGAGCGCCTGAAGGCCTTGGATGCCTTCAAAAAGGGTGAAGTCGATCTGCTGGTGTGTACCGATGTGGCCGCCCGCGGACTGGACATCAAGGACGTGCCGTGTGTATTCAACTTCGACATTCCCTTCAACGCCGAAGACTACATCCACCGCATTGGCCGTACCGGCCGCGCCGGTGCGACTGGTCTGGCGGTGAGCTTTGTCGGCGGCAACAACGATGCCCGCCTGGTGGGCGACATCGAGAAGCTGATCAAGACCAAGATCGAGCTGGAGGCTGTAGAGTACGACGAAGACGCACCCGACATCCGCAAGCAAGGCCGCATCAACGATGGCCGGCGCATGTACTCCCAAGAGGGTGAAAACATGGCCCGCAGCGGTGGTGACAATGGCCGCAGCGGTGGTGACAATGGCCGCAGCGGTGGCGCGCGCGGTGAGCGTCGCGTCCCTGTGCGTGATGACTCCCGTGCTCCACGGGCGCCCAGAGGTGATTACGGCCGTCCGGCGCAAGCACCAAAGGACCCGTTTTTCGACAAGCCCTATGAAGCCCCTGCGGTCAGCGAAGGCGCAACCGCGTCCTGGGAAGCATCTGCCCGCCCCGCATCACGCAGTATTTCGGCCAACATCAAGCCCAAGATCAAGGTCGCGGCGCTGTTCAAGTCCTAGCCTTTGATAAAGTTTCACCGCCGGGCCGCCCCAAGGTGAAACGCGGCCCCCGCGCGGGGCAGAGAGCCACACGCAGTGGGCGAACGTGGGGGGCCTATGCGCTAGGGTGTTGTGCGGCTTCGCACTCCACCTGGATGAGTTCCTGGTCCAGGTTCTGCAGATTGAAGCGCAGCGCGCTCAAGCATCCACCCCAGACGCAGCCGGTGTCCAGGGACAGTAGATCGGTGCGCCCCAGCCAGCCGAGCGTAGACCAATGACCAAACGCTACGCTGGCACCGGCGGTCAGACGGCTCGGCACATCAAACCAGGGCATATAACCGGGTGGCGCGCCACCGGCGCCTTCCTTGGTCTCAAATTCCATCTCGCCTTGTGCCGTGCAAAAGCGCAACCGTGTCAAGGTGTTGGTGATGACCCGCAGGCGGTCCATGCCAGCCAACGCATCGCTCCACTGTGCAGGTGTATTGCCGTACATGTGGGAATAAAACTCCGCCGCGTGCCCTCCTTGCAACACGGATTCCACTTCCTGCGCCAACGCGATGGTTTGTGTGACGGCCCACGTGGGCAGCACACCGGCATGTACCAATAACAGGGGTCGATCACCCCGCTGCAGTTGTATGGCCATCCGCTGATAACGCAACCAGTGCAGCATGTCGTGCCGATCGGGTGCATCCAGCACGCAGGCCAGTGTGTCCTTGCGGTGCGGCTTGCGCGCGCCCTGGGCTTCGGCCAACAGATTCAAATCGTGGTTGCCGAGCAGGCAGCGCGCTGCATCGCCATAACCCATCAGGCGGCGCAGCACGGCCGCTGAGTCGGGTCCGCGGTTGACCAGATCGCCCAATAAATAAACCGTGTCGCGGCTGGGCGAGAAATCCAGTGTGTCGAGCAGAGCCTGCAGGGGAGCGTCGCAGCCCTGCACATCGCCAATCAGGTAAAGTGCCATGGTCTTCATTCTCGCTTGGGTTTCATGGAATTTCTTCTGATCGTGCTGCTCACGCTGCTCAATGGCGCATTTGCCATGTCGGAGCTGGCGCTGACAGCCAGCCGCAAGGTGCGCCTGCAGGCCATGGCGGACGAGGGTGACAAAGGCGCGCAGGCCGCCCTTGAGTTGTTGCAAAACCCGACCCAGTTCTTGTCTTCGGTGCAGGTTGGCATCACGTCGATCGGCATGCTCAACGGCATTGTGGGGGAGGCCGCATTCAGCGACGACCTGTCGCAATGGCTGCACGCCACCTTGCCCATCTCCGCGCGTGCCGCTGACTTGTCCGCCACCGGTATTGTGGTGACCGTGATCACCTTCATCACCATCCTGTTTGGCGAACTGGTGCCCAAGCGCATAGGCCAGCTCTACCCCGAGACGGTCGCACGCGTGGTTTCACGCCCTATGAACTGGGTGGCCACCGGTGCCAAACCCTTTGTGCGGCTGCTGTCGGTGTGCACCCACGGCATGCTCAAGCTGCTGCGCATCGACACCACCGACACCCGCGGCGTGACCGAGGAAGAAATATCTGCCAGCCTGGAAGAGGGCGTGGATGCCGGCATCATCGAGCAGCATGAGCACCAGATGGTGCGCAACGTCTTCGATCTGGACGACCGCACCCTAACGTCCATGATGCTGCCGCGCGCTGATATCGAGTGGATGGAGGCTTCAAGCACCGTCGCACAGTGCCTGGCGCAAGCCAGCAATGGTGACAGCAAGGGCACGCATTCCTGGTATCCGGTATGCCGCGAATCATTGGACCAGGTCGTGGGCCTGGTCAGCGTGGCGCGTCTATTGCAATTGGGTGCAGAACATGCGGGTAGCCTGGAGTCGGTTGCAGAACCCGCCGCCTTTGTACCCGAAACGCTCAGTGGCATGGAGCTGATTGAGCAGTTCCGCGCCAAGTCCGGACGCATGGTGTTCGTGGTGGACGAGTATGGCGTGGTGCAAGGCCTGATGACACCACACGACTTGCTGGAAGCCATTACCGGTGAGTTGAAGCCTGACGGACAAACCCAGGCCTGGGCCACCCAACTACCCGATGGCTCCTGGGCGCTGGACGGACTCATGCCCGTGGGTGAACTCAAGGCCCGACTGGACATCGACGAGCTGCCCCAGGAGGACCGTGGGCGCTACAACACACTGGCCGGCTTGCTGATGGCCGTATCGGGTGAACTGCCGGCCGTGGGCGAACGTATTGAATGCGCGTACTGGCAGTTTGAAGTGACTGCCTTAGACGGCAAACGCATCGACAAGGTGCTGGCCCGCAATATGGATGCGGATTGAGGCGTAGGCGCACTGTTGCTGTAGGGACTTACAGGTGGCCGGCCAGCCTGTAGGCCAACCAGCCCAGTAGTTCGTGTAGGGCCAGTTGCCAGCTGCGCAAGCCGGACGCCAACGAGTAGTCGGTCCACGGAGTGGTCGGGCCGGTGCGAAAGTCAACCGGGTAGGCCGTCACGTTCCAGCCGGCTTTTGCGAACGTGGCCATGGACCGTGGCATGTGGTAAGCCGAGGTTACCAATAACCAACGCAATTTGATGTCCACCCCCGGCAGTTGCGCCGTCAGTGTGGCGTTTTCATGGGTCGTGCGCGACGCGGTCTCGTACGCCGCGCCCGGCCCGGCTATGCCCACGCTGTCAAAAAAGACTTTGGCGCGTTGTGCTTCGCTGATAAATCCAACCCCGCTTGCGGTACCACCGCCGGTGTACAACATACGCAAATGGGGATTCTTGCGCAGCATGGCAAGGGGTGCCGTCATACGCTCGGCCGCGTCGTTGAGCAGGGGTTGAGCATGTGCAAGAGCGACGTAACTGGCTTCGGTCGATCCACCCAAAACCACCATGCCGACATAGCCCTGCAGATCGGCTTGTGGCGTCATCTCGGCGTAGTGGCTCTCCAATTGGCGAATCACAAAGTCCGGTAGTGGCTGCCAGCCCAGCAGCAGCAGCAAGGCCAAGGCTGTCCCTACCAAAACACGACCCAGCACCGGCTTGCGCCGCACCAGCAGGCTCATGGCGAGCAGCGTTATGACCCAGGTCAAAGGCTGTGTCAGGAGGGCAAAAATCTTTGTGGCGATAAACACGGCAGGCTGGTGCACGGGCGTGCAATGGTTGGATTGACTGCCATCGTACGTGATACAACTTGCACCAAGGGTTAATACTTAGTGGAGCTCCACACTTGTGAATTTTGAGCATTCGATTAACCTTCACATTCACATCACCACTCTCGAAAATCACTATGAGAATTCGTGCGTTAGTTCTTGGTTTGTTGGTCGGATCTATGTCCATGTTGTCTTATGCTCAACAAGCCATAGCTATCAAATTCAGCCACGTGGTGGCCGCCGACACACCCAAGGGCAAGGCCTCGGATTTCTTTGCCAAGCGAGCGGCCGAGCTGACCAAGGGCAAGGTCAAGGTGGACGTGTACCCGAACAGCCAACTCTACAAAGACAAGGAAGAGATGGAGGCGCTGCAGTTGGGGGTCGTGCAGATGCTGGCGCCTTCACTGGCCAAGTTTGGTCCCTTGGGTGTCAAGGAATTTGAGGTATTTGACTTCCCCTTCATCTTTGACGACACCGCCGACCTGCACCGCGTGACCCAGGGCGCTGTGGGTGCAAGCCTGCTCGGTAAGCTGGACGCCAAGGGTGTCAAGGGATTGGCATTTTGGGACAATGGTTTCAAGTCTTTCTCGGCCAATACACCTCTGAAGACCGTTGCCGATTTCAAGGGCAAGAAATTTCGCATCCAGTCGTCAAAAGTCATCGAAGAAGAGATTCGCGCACTGGGCGGCATTCCGCAAGTGATGGCCTTCTCCGAGGTGTACCAAGCGCTGCAAACCGGGGTGGTGGACGGCACCGAGAACCCCATTTCCAATTTCTACAGCCAGAAGATGCATGAAGTGCAGAGGCACCTCTCAATCTCCAACCATGGCTACTTGGGTTATGCCGTCATTGTGAACAAGAAGTTCTGGGACGGACTGCCAGCCGAACTGCGTGGACAGTTGGAACAGGCCATGAAGGAGGCCACTACCTATGCCAACAAAATCGCCCAGGAAGAGAATGATCACTCTCTCGAAGCGGTCAAGAAGGCGGGTAGAACAACGGTCTATGTGTTGAGCAAGGAAGAGCGCATGGCATTGAAGAAGGCCATGGCACCGGTGCACAACAAGATGGTTGACCGGGTGGGCAAAGACCTGCTGGAGGCGATCTACAAGGAAACCGGGTTTGAGGCGAACGCGCTGTAAAGACCCAAGGGCGCACCCCTCCCACTGATCCGTCTGCGCGTAACTTTTTTCACTTTCACTTTCACTAATTAGGATCATCATGGATTTCAGTAGTCCGCAGTTTTGGTTGGCGGTCTTGCAGATCGTCGCCATCGACATCGTGCTGGGCGGCGACAACGCCGTTGTCATCGGACTTGCTTGCCGCAAACTCCCCGATCAACAGCGCAAATACGGCATCTTCTGGGGCATGGTCGGCGCGATCGGTTTGCGGGTTATCTTGATATTTTTTGCGGTCACCCTGTTGACAGTACCGTTCCTGAAGATCGTCGGCGCCCTGTTGCTGCTGTGGATCGGCGTCAAGCTGCTGCTGCCGGAGGAGGAAGACGGACACAACATTCAAGCCAACGTGACCTTGTTTGCGGCGATCAAGACCATCATCATCGCGGATGCCGTGATGAGCCTGGACAACGTGATCGCCATTGCCGGCGCGGCTGGCGACAGCAAGGGATTGGTTATTTTCGGCCTGGTGCTGAGCGTACCGATCATCGTGCTGGGCAGCCAGTTGGTGATCAAGCTGATGGACCGTTTCCCATTCGTGGTGGTGGCCGGCGGTGCGTTGCTGGGCTGGATTGCTGGTGGGATGATGGTCGGTGATGTGGCGGTGAATACATGGGTCAAGGACGCAATTCCGGCTTCGCAATGGGTCGGCCCGGTGGTCGGTGCGGTGCTGGTGGTGGCGCTCGGCAAATGGTTGTCGGCGCGCATCGAAGCACAGCGTGCTCTGGCTCCGATGGTGGATCTGGCGAACGAGAGCGACAAGCCCAAACCGTCATCCGCCATCTAGCCCGGACAGCCGGATTCGTTTTGTACTGATCAAGAATTCATGGAGAGTAGTGATGTTGAGAATACTGGTAGCCATTGATGGGTCTGAGACGGCGCTGCGTGCCATTGGGTATGTCATCAAGCAATGCTCGGGCAACAAGACTGCGCTGGAGATCCATCTGATCAACGTGCAGTATCCGGTCCACGGCGGCGTCAGCGCGTTTGTCGATTCCGCACAGATCAAGGAATACCACCGCGAGGAGGGGGAAAAAGCCTTGGTCCCGGCGCGCGCACTGCTGGATACGGCCGACGTGCCGTACCACTCCCATCTGTTTGTCGGCGAGCCGGCCGAGACCATTACGCGTTATGCATCGGAGAGTGCCTGCGATCAAATTGTGATCGGAACCCGTGGCTTGGGCGCCGTCTCCAGCCTGTTGCTGGGATCGGTCGCCACCAAGGTCATTCATCTGGCGGACATACCCGTATTGCTTATCAAATAGGACGTCGCATCGCCTGCCTGGACTGTGGCTTTCCACAATTGTTAAGGCTGCGCGGCACGACAACAATGGATACATGGAGGCTTGTTTGAACCCTTGTCTTGCAGTTGGTTGAGTTTCCAGGTGCCTCCTGTTTTTACCTGGTCTTTCTTTATTTTTTTACTTGAATACAACTAGAGGAGCGATACACATGAATATCAAATTTTTACCATCCGTTGTCTGCCTGGCCTTGCTGGGTAGTGCCGTGGCCCATGCGCAAGAGTATCCAACCAAGACCATCACCATGGTCGTGCCGTTCGCGGCCGGTGGCCCGACCGACACCGTGGCACGTTTGGTCGCCCAATCCATGGGGGTCAAGCTCAAACAGCAGATCATTGTTGAAAACGTGGGCGGCGCCGGCGGCACCATTGGTGCGGCGCGCGTCGCCAAGTCGGCACCTGACGGTTATACGATTTTCCTGCACCACATCGGCCAGTCCACGGCGCCTGCGCTGTACCGCAAGCTGACCTACAACGCGATCGACGGTTTCGAACCCATTGGCCTGGTGACCGATGTGCCGATGACCCTGGTGGCGCGTAAGGATTTTCCTGCCAAGGATTTCAAGGAATTGCTGGCCTATGTCAAAGCCAACAAGGAAAAGGTGACTTACGCCAATGCAGGTGTGGGTTCAGCCTCCCACCTGTGCGGCATGTTGTTCATGACGGCTATCGAAACCGATCTGACTACCGTTCCCTACAAGGGCACCGGCCCAGCCATGAACGATTTGCTGGGCGGCCAGGTCGATTTCATGTGTGACCAAACCACCAATACCACCGGCCAGATCAAAGGCGGGAAGATCAAGGTGTATGGCGTCACCACCAAGACACGCGTGGCTTCGCTGCCCGATGTGCCGACCCTCAATGAATCCGGCTTGCCGGGCTTTGAAGTAGCGGTGTGGCATGGCATGTACGCACCGCAGGGCACGCCCAAGGCGATCATCGACACGCTCTCCGGTGCACTGCAGGTTGCATTGAAGGACACGACGGTTAAACAGCGTTTTGCCGACCTCGGTACCGAGCCGGTGGTTGAGAGCCGCGCCAAGCCGGAAGCGCTGAAAGCGCACCTGAAGGCAGAAGTCGACAAGTGGGCGCCCATCATTAAAAAGGCCGGCGCGTACGCCGACTAATCAAGTGCATCCATTCAACCATTGAAAAAACTGACTGGTGGGGCCAGCCAAAGCCCTTACCATGTCAGCCGATTGCAGAGGCGCGGGATGCTGGAAGCGTCTTGCGCCGGATAGAAAACGAACCAGCTGCACCCTCGCGCTGCGCCACATAACGCGGGCTGCACGGACGGGGTGAGTGCCTGCAGTATTGAGTTAACAGGGGACCTACAGTGCCATCATTTATACGCCATCCCAAAGATTTCTGGACCGGCATCATGTTTCTCTTTTTCGGTCTGGCTGCCGTCATCATCGGCCAGGATTACCCGATGGGCACTGCGGGAAAAATGGGCCCGGCCTACTTTCCGGTCGTACTGGGTTCGCTGCTTACGCTGATCGGCCTGACCGCCGTGATCCGTTCCTTTGTGCGCACCGGCGAGGCAGTCGGCAAGTTCTATATCAAGGAAATCATCTTGATCCTGTCGGCGGTGCTGTTGTTCGGCGCGCTGATGCGCGGCGCCGGGCTGATTGCGGCCGTGTTCGTGCTGATTGTGCTCAGCGCCTATGCCAGTCCCAAGTTTCGCTGGGGTCCCGCGCTACTGCTGGCGGGCGGTTTGGCCGCATTCAGCGTGCTGGTGTTCGTCAAGCTGCTGGGCTTGCCGATGCCGATGGTCGGCCCCTGGTTTGGCTTCTGATTAGGAATTGACATGGAAATCTTCAGCAATCTGGCCCTGGGCCTCGATACCGCCTTCACCCTCACCAACCTGTTTTATTGCCTGGTTGGGGTATTTGTCGGCACCGCAGTGGGTGTGCTGCCCGGGCTTGGCCCCGTAGCCACCATCGCGATGCTGCTGCCGGCCACCTTCGGCTTGCCGCCCATTTCGGCGCTGATCATGTTGTCCGGTATTTATTACGGTGCGCAGTATGGTGGCTCCACTACGGCCATCCTGGTCAATTTGCCGGGCGAATCATCCTCGGTGGTGACCGCAATCGATGGTTATCAAATGGCGCGCAATGGCCAAGCGGGCAAGGCCTTGGCGACCGCTGCGCTCGGCTCATTTTTTGCCGGTACGGTTGCGACCGTGTTACTCGCACTGTTTGCACCGCCGCTGGCGGACCTGGCGCTCAAATTCGGACCTGCCGAGTATTTCTCCTTGATGGTGCTGGGACTGGTGGCGTCGGTTGTGTTGGCCAGCGGGTCGATGTTGAATGCGATTGGCATGGTGATTCTCGGTCTGCTGCTGGCTCTGATCGGCACCGACGTCAACTCCGGCACCGCGCGGTATACCTTCGACGCGCCAGAATTGGCGGACGGCATCAACTTTGTCATTGTCGCGATGGGTATGTTTGGTCTGGGCGAAATCATTCGCAATCTGGAGCACGACGAAACCCGCAACCTGGTGATGAAAAAAGTGTCCGGCTTGATGCTGACCAAGGACGATTTCAAACGCATCATTGCGCCGGTTTTGCGCGGCACGGTCCTTGGTTCGGCGCTGGGCATTCTGCCGGGCGGTGGCGCGATGCTGGCTTCGTTTGCAGCGTATTCGATCGAAAAAAAGGTATCGAAAAACTCTGCGCAGTTCGGCAAAGGGGCTATCGAAGGGGTAGCAGCGCCGGAAGCAGCCAACAACGCCGGTGCCCAGACTTCGTTTATTCCAATGCTGACGCTGGGGATTCCCTCCAATCCGGTGATGGCGCTGATGATCGGTGCAATGATCATTCAAGGCATCCAGCCCGGTCCGGCAGTGATGACCGAGCAGCCTGCGCTGTTCTGGGGCTTGATCGTGTCGATGTGGATTGGCAACTTCTTTCTGGTGGTGCTGAATCTGCCGATGATTGGCCTGTGGGTCAAAATGATCACAGTGCCTTACCATCGTTTGTACCCGGCGATTCTGATGTTCTGCGCCATTGGCGTCTTCAGCCTCAGCAATAGCGAGTTCGATGTGTATTTGATGGCCTTGTTTGGGTTGATGGGCTACATCTGCGCCAAACTGGATTGCGAAGCGACACCCATGCTGTTGGGTTTCATCATCGGACCGATGATGGAAGAATACCTGCGCCGGGCCTTGCTCCTGTCGCACAGCGACCCCATGGTGTTTGTGCAGCGCCCGATCAGCGCGACCATGCTGGCACTGTCAGCGGTGGCAATGTTAGTGGTGCTCAGCCCGAATCTGCGGAAGAAACGTGACGAGGCATTCCAGGAAGATTAAACCTGCGGGCAACGCAGATCGCGAAACGCCGGCCCCTGTGCCGGCGTGAGGGTTTACAGCAATATCCATAGGGCGCTACTAGGCCGATAAAGCAGCTTTAGCTCAGGGAGTTCAGGCCATGCCAGAAACATCACAGAGTCTGATTGCCTTTTGCCGGGAGAAGCACCGTGTCTGTCCCATGCCCAAGAACTGGAACGCCCTGTTTGAGATGCTGCCCAACCGCAAGCGCACGGCCCTGGGCTGGGAGCCACCGCTACCGCTGATTCTGGAAGCCTGGGACAGCACGCCTGGGCCACTGAAGACCTTGCGCCTGGCCGAACACATCGAGTGGGCTGCGGAACACGGCGCACTGGAGGCGGTGGCCGCTTTCCTCAAGTCATTACCCGAAGAGGAATGGCTGCACACTAGTTGACTGTCGGGCTGTACCGTCGGGTTGGGTGTGCCTGGCGCGAGGACAATGCCGTTAGCGCCTTGGTCGGTTGTGCGCCCGCCACGGCCTGGCGCAGGGCACGCAAGAAGTCTTGCACCTCCTCACTGGGCCGCATCGGCTCTTTCCAGTATTCGCTGCAGTCGGATTTGCGGCCCAGCAGTTTCATATTGACCAACTCCCGCCGCAGCGTAGCCTGGTCACCAAAGGTGTGGTGCGCATTGAGCACCTGGTTGACTTCCTTTTCGGTGTATTTACGGCGCACTGCAAACTGCGTCCACATCCACCACATCGCCATTTGCTGTACCGACAGCTTGTTGGGCAAACGTACCAGCCGGCCAGCAGTATCAAACTGCATCAGCGTCTTGCGCACGGTGGGGGACAGCTTCCCAAGGTCAATGGCCTCAGACGCAACTTCGGGCACCAATGGAGCAGACTGTGTGGGGCTGGCTATTGCTGGGGCGTCCGCCACCGAGGCTCTGAAGGTCTGGAAATTGCGCATGCCAGATGCGCGCGCCAGTAGATTCAGCAGTTCCAGGTGGCTAGGTGGTGTGGAAAGGCCTTCGGAGGCGCGGTCATCCAACTGGATTTTGAGTTTTTTCGCAAACGAAGAAAGGTCCGCAATGGACAGGGGTAAGAGCATGCGAGTCATCAGAAATTCCTCGTGCGCCATTGACTCCGTTAAGAGTGCTGGGGTTGCCACTTGCAGCGTAGGCACACAGAAGTTGTTTGATGCGTGCAGCCAATACCGAAGCAGGTTTAGCGTGAGTCATGAAAAACTCTGGCAACGCCTGGGTGAACTGCGGACCCGAACGGGAATTGTAGCGACTAGAGTGTTTACCCGCACAAAATGACAAGGGCGACCGAAGTCGCTTTGGTCATTTGTGCGGGCGCAGAAGCCGGCGTAAGCTTGATTTTTTTGTCTGCGCACTGCAGCTCAACGTGAATGGAAGCCGACGGGTTTCTTTCGTGTGATTCAATGCCTATCGCTGGTGCGCAGATGTTTTGGGAGGCCCCTAGTCAAACAACCCGCGATGAATGCCCCGCAAGCGATGCCGACCGAATCTGCCAGCAAGTCTCCCCATTCACACGACCGTCCCGGCACAAGCAATTGACAGATTTCAATTGCGCAGCCATAGGCGAATAGTCCAAAAAATATGAAGAACCGGTGACGGAGGGCAGCCGGAAAACCGAGGTAGCCGACACCGGTCAGCGTGGCAAATGCCGCCATATGGTTGAGTTTGTCCCATCCTAAATCCATGCTTTTGGGCTGCGCTGGTATCAGTGCCAGGAAGCCCACCACGATGACCAGCAGAAGCAGAATGACGCGCCAAACTTGCGATGCCGAGATGATGGCTGTTATGGCAAGGACAAGCCGTCCCGCCGTCGATTTTTTTGTCATTTGTAATCATCCCCAAAAAGAAAAAGGTTCATTACTAAATGGATAGCAATGAACCTCTATATCTATGGTGCCGGAGAGATGAATCGAACACCCGACCTTCTCATTACGAATGAGCTGCTCTACCGACTGAGCTACACCGGCTAGTAAGCCTTAAATTATACCCAGGCGTTTAGCAAGCCCCCACGCTTGCCACTGCGTGTGCTGCGCTGCCCCCGAGGGGCGTCGTCGCCTTGGGGCGGCCCAGCGGCGACTAGGCTTCCAGGTGGTAGCGGGTCACGCGTTCCACCTCGTTCTTGGAGCCCAGGACCACGCTGACGCGTTCGTGCAGCTTGCCGGGCACGATGTCCATAATGCGCTCCTTGCAGTTGGTCGCGGCGCCGCCGGCCTGCTCGACGATCCAGGCCATGGGGTTGGCTTCGTACATCAGGCGCAGCTTGCCGGGCTTCTCGGGCTCGCGTTTGTCCCAGGGGTACATGAAGACGCCGCCGCGCATCAGGATGCGGTGCACGTCGGCCACCATGCTGGCGATCCAGCGCATGTTGAAGTCCTTGCCGCGTGGGCCATCCTTGCCCTGCAAACACTCGTCGATATAGCGTTTCACCGGAGTATCCCAATGGCGCATATTGCTCATGTTGATCGCAAATTCCTTGGTGTCTTCGGGAATGCGCATCTTCTCCTGTGTCAGCACAAACGAGCCCTGTTCACGGTCCAGTGTGAACATGGCTACGCCGTTGCCCACGGTCAGCACCAAGGTGGTTTGCGGGCCATAGACGCAGTAGCCTGCGGCTACTTGTTTGCAGCCGGCCTGCAAGAAGTCATGTTCGGACACGCCCGCGCCTTCGGGTTTCTTCAGCACGCTGAAGATGGTGCCGATGCTGACGTTGACATCGATATTGCTGGAGCCGTCCAGGGGATCAAACAACAGCAGGTATTCACCCTGCGGGTAACGGTTGGGCACCAGGTAGATGCCTTCCATTTCTTCCGATGCCATGGCTGCCAGGTGGCCGCCCCATTCGTTGGCTTCGATCAGCACCTCGTTGGAGATGATGTCCAGTTTTTTCTGGACCTCGCCCTGGATGTTTTCGCTTTCGGCCGTGCCCAGCACGCCACCCAGCGCGCCCTTGTTGACGGCATGGCTGATGCTCTTGCACGAGCGGGCCACCACTTCCAGCAGCAGGCGCAGTTGCGCGGGGATGGAGCCGTCTACGCGTTGTTCTTCGACCAGGTAGCGGGTCAGGGATATTTTTTGTGCCATAGGAATTCGTTGTGTTCTTGAAAAGCGGCGTAGCCAAAAGCTGGGGGTATCAATCAGCTAGCGCGCGGTCAATGACCTCGCGCACGTCGTTGCTCAAATCGGATTTGGCTGCCACACGGGCCAGGGCCTCGCGGGCGGCGCTGCGGTAGGGGGCGGCCAGGCGTTTCCAGCGGTCCAGCGCACGCGCCAGGCGGGCGGCGACTTGGGGGTTGATGCCGTCCAACTCTATGACGCGTTCCGCCCAGTACACATACCCTGCCGCATCCGCGCGGTGGAAGCCGCCGGGGTTGCCATTGCAGTAGCTGAAGATCACGCTGCGTGCACGGTTCGGGTTGCGGATGTTGAAGTCGCGGTGCACCATCAACTGGCGCACGGCGGGCAGCACCTGGCCGCCGCAGTCCGGCGCACTGGCTTGCATGGCAAACCATTTGTCCAGTACTAGGTCTTCGTTTTTGAACATGGCGTGAAAACGCGCCAGCGCGGGCGCGGCCAGCGCATGGCCGCTGCCGACCAGGGCCTGCAGAGCATTGGCGCGGTCTGTCATGTTGTCGGCGTCCTTGAAGCGCTGCAAGGCCTTGCCGGGCCACACCGCATCGCCGCTCTGGGTAGCGGCCAGGCACAGATTGGACAGCGCCATGCCGGTCAGTGCACGGCGTCCGGCCGAGGTCGCATCGGGGCTGTAGCCGCCGATGTCCTGGTGCGCGTCAAACGCCCACTGCCAGTCGGCCTGCAGGCCCACGGCGATCTGCTGGCGCATGGCTTCACGCACGGCGTGGATGCGCTGGGGGTCGACCACGTCGAGCTGCTCGGCGATATAGGTTTCGCTTGGCAGCGTCAGCACCAGCTCCTTGAAGGCGGCGTCCAGCGTGGGGTGGCGCAAGACGCTGCGCATGGCCGAGAGGTATGCGTCATTCAGCACGCTAGCCCTCGTGGAATCTGCTTCATGCGCTATTGCATTGATAGCACTTCTCAGGGCCAGGCGTTGACCGGCTTCCCAGCGGTTGAAGGGGTCGGGGTCATTGGCCAGCAGCGTCAGCAACTGGGCGTCGGTGTAGTCAAAGTCCAGCAGCACGGGCGCGGAGAAGCCGCGCAGGATGGACGGAACGGGTTCTTCGGCCACATCGGTAAAGGTGATGCTGGCGGTCCCGCCGGTCATCACAAACAGGTGGTTGCTGGCCGGCGCATCGGTGCTGCCCTGCACGGTCAGCGGCAAAGCCGCACCGCTGTGGCTGCCCACCAGGCCCATCAGCACCGGAATCACAAAGGCATGTTTGTGTGGCTGGTTGGCGGTCGCTGCGCAGCTTTGCTGGAACTGCAGCGTGTAGGTCTTGGCTTCTGCGTCGTAGCTGCCGCTGGCGGCCAGGCGCGGTGTGCCGGCCTGGCTGTACCAGAGCGTGAACTGGGGCAGCAACTGCGCCAGGCTTGAGCCGGGGTTGGCATCCGCCATGCTTTGTGCAAAGTCGTCGCAGGTGACGGCCTGGCCGTCAAAGCGTTCGAAATACAGCTTCATACCCTTGGTAAACCCGTCACGTCCGACCAGGGTCTGCATCATGCGCACCACCTCGGCACCTTTTTCGTAGATTGTGACGGTGTAGAAGTTGTTGATTTCGATATAGCTGTCCGGACGCACGGGGTGGGCCATGGGGCCTGCGTCTTCGGGGAACTGGGCGGTGCGCAGCACACGCACGTCTTCGATGCGTTTGACGGCACGGGCCGAGACATCGCCGCACATGTCCTGGCTGAATTCCTGGTCGCGGAAAACGGTCAGGCCTTCTTTCAGGCTGAGCTGGAACCAGTCGCGGCAGGTGATGCGGTTGC
>JAZKIR010000001.1:0-96206 GCA_040384785.1 Pseudomonadota bacterium | reverse complement strand
ACCGTACCGACGGCACGGATGCCTTGCTGGCGCTGATGAATCTGGAAATCTGGAGTCGCATCTACCTGGACCGTCGTGATCCGGCAGATGTGTCCGCGGAACTCAGTACGCATCTGGCATGAATATCCTCTACCTCTGCCACCGCTTTCCGTTTCCACCGCAACGCGGGGGAAAAATCCGCCCGTTCAACATGATTCGTCACCTCAGCTCGGTGGGGCACCGTGTGACCGTGTGCTCGCTGGCCCGATCCGACGACGAGGCAAGGCAAGGCCATGGCATCGCGCCGTATTGCGCGGACTTCCATGTCAGCCAGGTGACCGACTGGGTTCAGGGGATGCGCATGCTGGTGCGGCTGCCAACACCCACGCCTTCGTCCATGGGTTTCTTCTATTCGTCCGCGCTGAACCGGCAGGTGCGGCAGCGTGTGGCATCTGAAAAATGGGATCTGATCTTTGTGCATTGTTCTTCCGCGGCGCAATACGTGGAGCAGGTGCAGCACATACCGAAGATTCTGGACTTTGGCGACATGGATTCCCAGAAGTGGTTGGAATACGCCCACTACAAGCCGTTTCCGCTGTCCTTGGGCTACCAGCTCGAGGGCGCCAAGCTGCGCGCCTGCGAGAAACGACTGGCCGGCCGCTTTGACGTTTGCACCACGACGACGCTGGCGGAATGGAAATCCCTGCAGGACGTGTGTGCCGGTGGCGACACCGACTGGTTTCCAAACGGCGTGGACACCGACTATTTCTGCCCCACGGATGGCGCCTACGACCCCAACACCATCAGCTTTATCGGGCGCATGGACTATTACCCGAACCAGGAATGCATGGCGCGTTTCACCGCGCAGGTATGGCCCGAACTGAAGGCCTTGCGCCCGGCGTTGAAGCTGCTGATCGTCGGTGCGGATCCGACGCCCGCCATGCAAAAGCTCGGCGCGCTGGACGGCGTGACGCTGACCGGATCCGTGCCGGACGTGCGACCTTATGTGCGCAAGTCGGCATTGATGGTGGCCCCGCTGAAGATTGCGCGCGGCACGCAAAACAAGATCCTGGAAGCGATGGCCATGGGCGTTCCGGTGGTGACCAGCGGCATCGCCGCCGGCGGTGTGGACGCGCTGCCCGACATGCATCTGCTGGTGGCCGATACGCCACAGGAGCTGGTGCGCTCCATTCTGCGCCTTGTCGACAACCCGCAGGCACGCCAGCAACTGGCCGTGGCGGGACGCCAACGCATGCTGAGCCGCCATGCGTGGCCGCAGTCCATGGCGCGGTTGGACCGGATCATAGACCGCAGCATCCGCAATTTTTCAACACACGGGATGGGAGTTGTTGCGTGAAGATCAGCATTTTTGGACTGGGTTATGTGGGTGCGGTGTCGCTGGCTTGTCTCGCGCGTGATGGCCACGAGGTCATCGGCGTGGACATCGACCGCAGCAAGCTTGAGTTGATCAGTGCCGGCAAGACACCCGTGGTCGAAGAAGGCATGGTGGCGCTGATGGACCGCGTGGTCTGTAGCGGCAAGGCCAGCGTCACCACACAGGCGCAGCAGGCCGTGCGCGACAGCGAGATGTCACTGGTGTGTGTCGGCACCCCATCGGCTGCAAACGGCAGCCAGGACCAGACTGCCATCTTGCGGCTGGCGGGCGAACTCGCTATTGCCATCCGCGACAAGCCCGAACCCCATGTGGTGGTCTTTCGTTCCACCCTGGTGCCAGGGACCGTGGAAGAGGTCCTGAGGCCGCTGATGGAGGCCCAGTCCGGAAAGAAGGACGGGGAGGGCTTCCATTTGTGTTTTCAGCCCGAGTTTCTGCGTGAGGGCTCGTCCATTCGCGACTACGACAAACCGCCGTTGACGGTCGTAGGCGCCAACCATGCCTATCCCGTGGAGCGACTGCGTGCGCTGTTTGGGCACCTGCCGTGCAAGTTCGTGCAAACCTCGGTGCGCTCCGCCGAGATGATGAAATACAGTTGCAACAATTTCCATGCACTGAAGATCACCTTCGCCAACGAAACCGCACGCTTGTGCGATGCCTTGGGAGTGAATGCCTTCGAGGTGATGGATCTGCTGTGCCAGGACACCCAGCTCAATATTTCTGCGGCCTACCTGCGCCCGGGCTTCGCCTTTGGCGGCTCCTGTCTCCCGAAAGACCTCCGGGCCACGACCTACCTGGCCAAAAAACACGACGTCGAGATGCCGATGCTGGCGGGCATCCTGCCGTCCAACCGCAGCCATCTGGATATGGCTCTGCAAAAATTGCTGGCCACCGGCAAACGCAGAATTGGTTTCATAGGCTTGTCATTCAAGACCGGAACCGATGACCTGCGGGAGAGTCCCTTGGTGGTACTGGCCGAACAATTGATAGGCAAGGGCAAACAACTGTCGATCTTTGATCCCGAGGTGCATTTGGCCCAACTGTTGGGCGCCAACCGCAGTTTCATTGAACATCATCTGCCGCACATTGGCGCCATGCTGCAGGCCGATATGGAATCGGTTGTCGATGCATCGGAGGTATTGGTGGTCGGCATGTCTGGGGCCGCGGTGTTTGACACACTGGCCCGCCGCTGCCGGGCCGGCCAGTATGTGCTTGATCTGGTGCACCTGCCCGACCGGCGCTCCATCGCGGCCAAGGTTGAAGGCCTATGCTGGCAGTAGCCACGGACCCATCGGCAAGCCCCCGTTTTGCGCCATCGCCTGGACCATCGCGCTGGCGTTTGCTGGCCTGGATCAGCCTGGCCCTGCTGGTTGCCGCCTTAGGCTCGCTGGCACCCTATCTTCTCAGTTCCACAGAGCTGGTGCGGCTGCGCAATGCCGCGCTGTTGGCCTCCGCCGAACCCGTCTCCGGATTTGATTGGTCGCCCCATGACATGCCGGTGGACTTCCAGCGCGAAGAGGGACCCGCAGACGCCGTGTACCTGGATGCCACCAGACAACTGGATCTGGCTGCCTTGCCCTCCGACTGGGACCGCGTGTTGGCCATCAGCGCGCACCTGCTGAGCCATCCGCAACTGGTGGGTACGCCGATCCAGTCCGATCTGCGCGACACCTACCGGCGCATTCTGCGCGACGGCACTGGTTATTGTGGTGACTTCACCCGCGTCTTCATGGCCTTAGGGCTGGCCTCGGGCATGCAGGTGCGGGCCTGGTCGTTTTCCTTGGATGGTTTTGGGGGCCATGGCCACATATGGCCCGAGGTGTGGAACCGCCAGTTGGGCCAATGGCAACTGGTGGATATCTTCAACAACGCCTATTTTGTCGCCGCGGATGGTGTACCCCTGTCCGCGCTGGCGCTGCGCCAGGCCATGCTGCAGTCTTCCGAGGGCTTGCGTCTGGTGCCGCTGGTATCCGATGCACGCCCTGGGTATGAAATGGAAGCCAAGGCCTGGGACTATTACCGCCGCGGTCTGCTGCAGTGGTACCTGTCATGGGGCAACAACGTGTTCTCTTATGACCGTGCGCTGCTGGTGCGAAGCCTGAACCCCTGGTCCCGCGCGTTGGAGCAGTTGGGCGCCGTGGCACAAGGCGTCTATCCGCGTATCCACATCCTGGGTGACCCGGGCAATACGCCGCAGGTGGCAGCACTGCTGCGCTTGCGCCAGCACCTGGTGCTGGTGACCGGTGTGGTGGGCCTGGCCCTGCTGGTATTGGCCATCAGCGTGATCGGCGGATGGCTGGCGCTCCCGCGTGGCGTGCGCAAGGCGAGACCATGAGGCTGCCGCGCGTCTGTGTGGTGGGCCCACTGCCGCCACCCTGGGGCGGAATGGGCAACCAGTGCCAGTTGCTGGTGCGGCTGTTGCGTTCCGAGGGTCTCGCGGTGGAACTGGTGCAGACCAACGCGCCCTACCACCCCACATGGGTTGGCAGTATTCCGGTGCTACGGGCGGCCTGTCGCCTGCTGCCTTACCTGCGCAGCCTGTGGCGGGCCTGCGCCCGGGCCGATGTGGTACACGTGCTGGCCAATTCCGGTTGGGCATGGCACTTGTTTGCGGCTCCGGCCATCGCCATTGCACGGTTCCACCGGGCCGCCGTGATCGTCAACTACCACGGTGGCAGCGCCGATACATTTTTTGCGCGGGCGCCCCGCTACGTGCTGAAAATGCTGGCACACACGTCGCTGCGGGTCATGCCGTCCCCTTATCTGCAGCGGGTGTTTGCAGAGTATGGTTTGAGCAGCGAGGTGATTCCGAATATTGTCGATTTGTCGCTCTTCACACCGTCGGCCCTGGCACCGCGCTCGCCGCAGCCGCATATCGTGGTCACCCGCAATCTGGAGCCCATCTACGACATTGCCACTGCCATCCGCGCCTTGGCCCTGATCCGCCAACGCGTGCCTTCCGTGCGCATGACGATTGCCGGCAGCGGTCCGGACCGCGCGAGACTGCAAGCGCTGGCAAACCATCTGGGCCAGGACGTGGCCATCCACTTTGCCGGCCGGCTCGCGAACCGCGACATTGCCAAGCTGGTGGCGTCCGCCAACTGCCTCCTCAATCCCAGTACGGTGGACAATATGCCGGTATCCATCCTGGAGGCCTTTGCCTGCGGTGTGCCGGTGGTCAGCACCCGTGCGGGGGGTATTCCAGATATGCTGGAAGACGGGGTGGCGGGCCTGCTGGTCCCGGTAGGAGACGATACCGCCATGGCCAAGGCGGTGTTGCGGATTCTGCAGAATCCCTTGCTGGCCTTGCACTTCAGTTCGGTGGGACTGGTGGAGGTCGAAAAATACAGTTGGAAGAAGGTGCGCCGGCAATGGCTGGACGCCTACTGCCGTGCCGCCGTCGGAGTGCGTGCGTGAGCCTCTATACGCAACTGTGTTCCGAGTGGGTCTTTCCCATACATGAGCGTCTGAAGGGACACAGCTCGGTGGCCTTGCGCAAGCAGCTCGAAGAGAGCCAGTGGTTTTCGCCGGATGTGTTGCAGGCGTACCGCGTGCGGCGGCTGCGGAGCTTTCTGACCGACATCGGCAAACGGGTGCCATATTACCGGAGCCTGTTTCGCCAGCTGGATTTTGACCCGGGTTCCGTGCACTGCATGGCAGATCTATGCGTATTGCCATTGCTGGGCAAGCCCGAGATTCGGGCCAACCTGCAGGCCTTGAAAGCCCAGGGCCACGGCCCGCTGACACGTTACAACACCGGTGGTTCATCGGGAGAACCGCTGGTGTTCTTTATGGGTCGCTCCAGAAAAAGCCATGATGTGGCTGCCAAATGGCGCGCCACGCGCTGGTGGGGGGTGGACATCGGCGACCCCGAAATGGTGGTCTGGGGCAGCCCGATTGAATTGGGTGCGCAAGACCGGTTGCGACGTTTGCGTGATGGTGTCTTGCGCAGCCACCTGCTGGCCGCCTTTGACATGTCGCTGGAAAACCTGGACCACTTTGTGGCGGCGATCGTATCCGCAAAACCCAGGATGCTGTTTGGTTATCCGTCGAGTCTGGCCCTGATCGCGGACCATGCACTGCGCCGTCAGGTGGACCTGAGCCGGTGCGGCATACGGGTGGTGTTCGTCACCTCCGAGCGGCTCTACGATAACCAGCGCACGCGCATCAGCGAAGTCTTCGGCTGCCCCGTGGCCAACGGCTATGGCGCGCGCGATGCGGGCTTCATTGCGCACCAGTGTCCCATGGGGAGCCTGCACATCAGCGCCGAAGATATCGTGGTGGAGACCGTGCGTCCGGATGGACAGCCCAGCGCCGACGGCGAAGTCGGCGAGATTGTCGTGACCCATATGGCTACGCCGGACTTTCCCTTTGTGCGCTACCGGACCGGTGACATGGGCTCCCTGAGCAAGCGGCCGTGTGCCTGCGGCCGTGGCCTGCCGGTGCTGGCCAACCTGGAGGGTCGGTCCACGGATTTTGTGGTCGCCCGTGACGGCACCGTATTACACGGTCTGGCGCTGATTTATACCTTGCGTGACCTGCCGGAAGTGGCACAGTTTCAGATCCGGCAGGTGTCGCTGGATCTGACGGTGGTCAAGGTCGCCGCACCGGCTGGCCTGGCTGCGACCAGCCAGACCCGCATCGTGCGGGACTTCAAGGCCCGGCTGGGTGAAACGGTGGAAATTCGGATCGAGTCCGTGGCGGAGATTGCACCCGAAGCATCTGGAAAGTACCGCTATGTGCTGAGCCAGGTGGACGCCTTCGGCCAGCAGGGGAGACAGCCGCTGCATGCGTGACATTGCCTTGTTGGTCTTTTTTGTGGCGGTGCTGCCGTTTGCAGTCCGGTTGACCTGGGTCGCCGTTTTGCTGTGGACCTGGATCAGCCTCATGAACCCGCACAAGCTGGCCTTTGGTTTTGCCAATACCGCGCCCTTTGCCGCCGTGGCCGCAGGCGCCGCGCTGGTCTCGCTGCTGTTCAATCCGGACCGCTTGCGTCTGCCATGGCAGCCGGTCACGTTTGCCTTGATCCTGTTCATGCTCTGGATGTGCACCACCACGCTGTTCGCCATCCATCCCGACGCTGCCTGGGTACAGCTCAGCAAGGTCCTGAAGATCCAGTTGATGACACTGGTGGCGATGATTGCGCTGCGCGAGCGCAAGCACATCGAATGGTTTGTGTGGATCAACGTGCTGTCCATTGGTTTCTATGGTGTCAAGGGCGGCATTTTCACCATTGCGACGGGTGGCCAAAGCCGGGTCTGGGGTCCTCCGGGGGGCTTCATCGAGGGCAATAATGAAGTGGCGTTGGCCCTGATCATGGCCTTGCCGCTGATGAACTATCTGCGTCTGGTATCCGTGCGCCAGTGGGTGCGCACCGGTCTGCTGGTGTCCATGGTTTTGTGCGTGGTCGCTGCGGTGGGTACCCAGTCGCGCGGTGCGTTTCTGGCCCTGCTGGCCATGGGCCTGATGCTGTGGCTGCGGTCACACAAAAAGTTGATCACCGGTACGGTCCTGGCGCTGATCGCGTTCACCGTCGTCGCCTTCATGCCCGAGGCATGGGAGCAGCGCATGCGCACCATCCAGACCTACGAGGCCGACACGTCTGCCATGGGCCGCATCAACGCCTGGGGGACCGCCTACAACCTGGCCAGCAGCCGCGTGACGGGCGGTGGATTCGAGATCGACACCCCAGAGGTTTTTGCACACTATGCGCCAGACCCCAGCAATATCAAGGTGGCACACAGCATCTACTTTTCCGTGCTGGGTGAACACGGCTTCATTGGCTTGTTGTTGTTTCTGCTGGTCTGGCTGCTGGCACTGCGCTTGCCGCGCAAGATCCGCCAGGCGGCGCAGTCGCCGCCCGCCACACAGTGGACGCGTGATCTGGCGGTGATGTGCCAGACCTCCCTGGTGGGTTACGCCGTGGGCGGTGCCTTCCTGAGTCTGGCCTACTTTGATCTGCCCTACAACATTGTGGTCATGCTGGTGGTGACCATGCGCTGGCTGCAGGAGCATCCAAGGGGCCAGCCAGCATGATTATCCGTTCATTGGCACAGGCCTTGTCTCCCGCTGGCAGCCGGGGGCGCCTGTCGATTCTGATCTTCCATCGCGTGCATGCACAACCGGACCCGCTCTTTCCTGAAGTGCCGGACGTCCAGAGATTCCATGCCATCGTTGATTGGATCAAGCATTGGTTCAATGTGCTGCCGATGGATATTGCAGCCCGGCAACTGCGCAATGCAACGCTGCCCGCGCGCGCCGCCTGCATCAGCTTTGACGATGGTTACGCCGACAACGTCAGCCATGCCCTGCCGGTTTTGTTGCACCACCGTGTCCCGGCCACCTTCTTTGTGTCGACCGCATTCCTGGATGGCGGGCGCATGTGGAATGACTCGGTGATTGAAGCGCTCAGGCACACCCGGCACCGGGTCCTGGATGCCCGCACCTGGGGCCTGAACCTGCTCCCGCTGGCCACGCTGGCGCAACGCCGACAGGCCATCGACGCGGTATTGGGCTACACCAAGTACCTGGCGCCGGTGCAGCGCCAGCAGGCGGTCACGCAGTTGGTGGAATGGGCCGGCGTGGCCTTGCCAGAAGACCTGATGATGCGTTCCGCGCAACTGCTGGCCCTGCGCGATGCACAGATGCAGATCGGCGCGCATACCGTCTCACATCCCATTCTGGAAAACACCAGCAATGCACAGGCCCGGTGGGAAATTGCCAGCAGCAAGACCGTTTTGCAAGACGTTCTAGGCCAGGCGGTGACACTGTTCGCCTACCCCAACGGAAAGCCCGGCACCGATTACAGCGCGCGCCACGTGACCATGGTTCGCAATGCCGGGTTCGAGGCCGCGGTTTCCACCGCGACCGGGGCCGCCGCGTCGGGCACCGACCCCTACCAGTTGCCCCGCTTCACCCCCTGGGACCGCGGCCGCCTGCGCTTTGGCGCGCGCCTGTTGAGCAATCTGCAACAGACCTTACCTGCCGCGGCACGGTGACGGTTTGGCTCAGCACGGCTGGCAGCCGTCTGCGCTGGAGGGTTTGCATGGGTGAGAGAGGGTTTTTCTCAGAGGCACATTCTTCCCTATGCGCGCAAACGACCAAGTGCCCATCGGTATGGGTTGGCGTCAATATACCTGTATTGGGGTTGTTTTGATTGTTTCCAACGGCTTGCGATTCAAATCAGCCATTAGCCCTCGTCGAATATGCATTGGTTGCTATTTAATGCATAGCATCTTCATCGAAACGCTCTATCAGACACTCTCGTTGCGCGGTCCGATATAGGCACGGGCAATGACCAGGGAGTCCATTCTGAAGTGCATGCTGCGCGGTGCTGCGGCGGTGCCGCCGTGGTACCAGTTCAACCAGAATCCCTGAATACCCATTTCGGGGTGGCGGCGCCAACGCAAGTTGGTGCGCTTGAAAACCTGGGCCCCATCCATCCAGACGGTGAACTCTCCATCCCGGACGGCCACGCCGTTGCCGGTGGCATCAAAGGGTCCGCTCAGGGAGTTCATCTTGATGTACTGCTCAATGCAGTGCCAGCGCCCGCGGTCGATCACCGCCGTGCCCCAGCGCATGGGCTCGCCGTAGGGGCCGACCTGGTCAAGATGGTACATATAGGTACCCAGCCAGAACAGGTGGTCGTAGGGGTTGCCGTCGTTGGACCGGGTCCCGCCGTGCCCGCGCATGGAAGCGCCTTCGTATTCCCACCGGTTGGCGGCGGCGTTGCGCACCTTCAGGCCGGTGGCTGGAACGCCTCCGTTGCCGGTGGTGTTTTGCCAGAAGCCGGCCGCATTCCACCAGCCAAAGCGCCCATCCCATCCTGGCATCTTGTTGGCATCAACTTCGGAGCCCCAATCCTCTTCCAGGAACACGTAGTAACGCGCGTACAGCTCGGTCTCGGTCTTCTGTGGAATGCCTGCGCTGGTGCCATCGACCACGGCACGTTGCAGGTCGCAACCCTGGAGTTGATTCGCGGGAATCCGGCCTCTCAGGTAGGTTGTGCCGGTGCGCGGATCTTTGATCTGTTGGCTGCCGCTGGCGACCGTCCCGATTTGCCAGCGGGCTTTGGTCAAATCCCCAAAATCCCCCGCGAATAACACGCTGGGGTGGCTGGCCAATCCCTGGTCAAAGGAAAAACTACGCGCAATGCCGAGTTCCTCTGGAAGACTGCCACGCCCCACCTGGAACTGTGGTGGGTTCAACTCCAGAACCTGCAAGGACCCCGCACGGGTGAAGGACAGGCAGGTCAGTGCCAGCGTGGCCCGTCGGACCGGTCCGACCACGCCGGACACATCGAACTGGAGTGCGGCGAAGCGCACGTCCGCGGACACGCTGAAGGCACTTCTGCTGTCCTGGCTTTGGTAGGAGGACGGTGTCCAACTGGCATTGCAGATGCAGGCCAGCACCTTGGTTCCGCTGTCGGTTTCCACGGTCAACGTCGGGCGCTGCTGCAGCGTCGCATGGGTGCGGCCGGCAAACATGGCCGGCCATGCCTGGTCCGAACGCAGATAAAAACCGCGGTTCAGTCCGCTGGACAACCAGCGGTTCACCAGATCGGTGACCACCAGGCTGACCGGCCCCAGCGCCAGTGCGGTGGATGCATAGGGCGTGGCGCCTTGGGCTTGTTGGCGGGCGTCCAGCCAGTCGCCAACCCCCGGGTTGGCCCACGGAAGCTGCAACTTGATGCTCCAGTACTCCCGGTTCGGGCCACTGCCCACGTCCCAGCTCAGAAACTGCTGGGCCCCGCTGGAACTGCCGTTGGGTGCCGGTGTGCTGGGTGCCACCGGAGTGATCGGAGATACAGGAGCGCTTGGGTTTGGCGGTGCAGGTGTGGGGGATTCCGGTACCGCCGCTCCGGCTGCGCCGCCACCACCGCAACCCACGGTGCTCAGGGCGCTGGCGCCCAAGGCAGTTTTCAGTACAAATTCACGTCTATCCATGGAGTCTCCGATGAGCCAAAAAACCTGTTGCTATACGCCATAACGCGGCGCATGTTTGCGCAGCCATTGCTCCAGCATCATCAGGATCCACACCATCTCGCCGTAGTAGCCTGGGTGTTCTGGCAAGTGCCGTGTCAGCAACGTGTGAATGAAGTCGCGCCGAATAAACCCACGCTCCGCCAGGCCGTGCAGTGCATCCGCTGCGACGCGTTGCAAACCCGGATGGCGACACGTCCAGACGCCAAACGGGAGGCCAAAGCCCTGCTTCTTTTTCTGGATGATGGCGTCCGGCAGAAAGCCGCGCAACGCTTCTTTGAAAAACCAACGCAAGCTCAGTCCATTCAGTTTGTAACTCGCCGGCAGCCGCATGGAAAAATCGAGCAGGCGCTGGTCCAGCAAGGGAAAGCCAACCGCAATGCCCGCCAATTGGGTGGTGCCACAGACCTTGGGGAGGTCACTCTCTGCCAGGGTGTAACGCCAGTCAAAAGCCAGGTTGCGGTGCAGGGGCGCTTCGGTCGACGCGCTCTGCCAGACCTGCTGCTGCTGTGCCACGGGTCCCTGAGCGTCAATGCTATCCAGAAAGTCCGCCGTGAATACGTTCTCGATTCCCAAGCGCTGTAACAGGTTGTACATGTGTAAGCGCTGCGGCATCGCAACCCGCGCCTGTTGCACATAACTTGCGGCCTTGCGCAGAAGGGGCAGACGCTGCACCGTGGCACCCGACAGCATGGGCTCCATGACCTGCGTGCGCAGGGACTGTGGCAACGCACCGTACCAACCAAAAATGCGTTGCTTGGCATAACGCGTATTGCCGCCAAATAACTCGTCCCCTCCGTCACCCGCGAGTATCTTGGACACACCGTCGGCCCGGGCCATGGCCGCGCAGTAGTAGGCCGGCAGACAGGACGAATTGCCGAACGGCTGGTCGTAGTGTGTGGCCACCGTTTCTATGCTGCGCACCAGGTCTTCGGGCGTCACGTAGTACTCGTGGTGTGAGGTCCCGAAACACTGGGCGGCAATCCGGGCGTATTCCATTTCATCGTAGCCTGCGGCGTCAAAACCAATCGAGTAGGTGGATGCAGCGCGGCCCGCGACCTCACCAATGACCCCCGCCACCGTGGAACTGTCGGTGCCGCCGCTCAGGAAACAGGCGGGGGTTCCGGCATCGAGCTGGTCCAACACGGCACGGCGCAGCAAAACCCGGAACTCGTCACGCAAGGCCAGGAACGACACCTTGTGTGTATCGGAGAAAGCGGGTGTCCAGTACGGGGCCACCGTCAGAGCCCCTTTTTCGAATACCGCGCAGTGTGCGGGTGGCAGGCGGTATATGCCCTTGAAGATGGTCCTGGGCGAGGGGATCGCGTGGAAAAACAGGTAGTCAAAAATGGCTTGCGGATCAATCTCGGTGCCGGCGTCGGTCAGCGCGTCGGCGCGCGGGCTGAACAGAAGCTCTCCATCCACCACCCGGTAACACAGCGTGCGAATGGCAAAGCGGTCCACCGCCAGGCTGGTGCGTCCCGCCATATCCCTGACGCCCACCGCAAAGTCACCGGACACCTGCGCGGCGGCCTGCGCAATGCCTTGCCGGCAGGCTCCGCGCCAAGCCGCGTCAGTGCCGTCGCTGGCGGCGATCCGTGCCAGGTCCGCCTGGTGGAATCGGGGCGTTCCGATGAACAGGTGTGCTGGGGATGGTGGTGTCATTGCGATGTTTCCTCTTCTTCATAAGGCCCATGGCGTAACCGAGCAGATAGGATTCCGCCCCGGCGGGAGCGCCAGCCGCGCGCCAAAGAACAGCGATCGCGCCGGCGTACAACACGGCGCCCAGCAACACTTTGCTCAGCAGTGCAAGGGACACGCTGGGGGGTAACCAAAAGCTGTTGAGCGTCTGCAGGCCGGCAAACATCACACACGTCGCGCTCAACGGCCGTGCGACACCGCGCAGTAAATCCTTCCAGCGCAGTGGCTCAAAAATCTGCAGCAACAACCAGGTGAACGCCACAGCGGAAGCGGCGCTGAGCAACAAACGCAGCCAGGCAATCTCCAATGCAGCGGCGCCCGGAAAGGCCAAAAAGGCAAGGCCTGCAAAGACCAGCACCTGAACCCAGGTGAACAGGGCCAGCGTCTTCACATGGTCCAGCGTGATCATCAAGCAGGTTGCGCTGGACAACATGGCCTCGGCGAGGTAGGCCAGCGAAAATATCTGCACAAACGGCACCGCCATCAACCACTTGTCGCCCAGCATCAGTGGGACCAGCTCGGGTGCGACCAGCGCCAGCCCGGCACTGGCGGGAATCGCGATCAAACTCTGCACGCTTTGCGCCAGCAGAAAGACGCGTTTGAGTTCCTCGGGCCTGTCCTTGACGGTCACAAAGGCCGGAAACAACACACGATTGATCGGCATCAGCAGTTCGGTGGACGGCATCGCACTGATGTCGCCGGCCATGGTGTAGGTGCCTAAAGCAGCGGCGGTGTCGCGCCGTCCCACCACCATGCGGTGCAGTTGGCCTTCCAGGTAGATGCCGGTGGTGCGCGCCAGCAACCATTGCGAGACACCCAGCATCTCGCGCCCCCGGACCAGGCCCAGGCGTGGGCGCATGGGGTGCATGCCGTAACTGCAGACCACGCCGACGATGCGGCCGAACACCGTGCCGATGACCAACGCCCAGTAGGACTGCAGCACCCAGGCACACACCAGGGTCACGACGAAGCCGGAAAAACGCTTGGTGAACATGAACACGAAGTCCTTGCCAAAACGCATGTCCTTCTGGAAATTCACGACGCCGATGTTCTCCAGGCCGCTGATCAGCAGCGCAAGACCCAGCACCTGGATGACATTTTCAACCCGGGGTTCACGAAAATACTGCGCGGCAAAGGGCGCGCACAGGACCAGCACGGCGGCGGCCACGGCCGACTGCAATATGGCCAGGGTCCACGCCGTGTCAAAGTGTTCCTGCAGGGGCGCGCGGTTCTGTATCAGTGTGACGTGCACACCCAGATCAAACAAGACGTCAGCCAGCGCAATGACCAGGGACGCCATGGCGATGATGCCGAAGTCCTCGGGCACCAACAGCCGTGCCAGCACCAGCGTACTGATCAGACCAATCAAGCGGTCCGACCAGCGCATGGCGACCGTGAACATGGCGCTCTGAACAATGTCTTTCATGGCTGCCAATGGCTTCGGTTGGCAGTGCGTGCTGAGACAGTGTGCATGGGTCCTGAAGAAAGGGCTGAGCGAGCAGTCTATTTTTCAGGGCCCATAGCCGGTTGCGAATTCGCAAACACCGGTAAGCATGTGGCCTCTTTAATCGGTGGCCATGCGGCCCATTCTGAGCAGTCCCCAGGCACCGGTAGCCCCCTTGTCTGGGCTTGGCTTGGGCCGCACCCAACGTCTGTTGGAAGTGGACGCCTTGCGCGGCTTGGCCGCCATGGCGGTGGTGCTGTTCCACTACACGACACGCTTCACCGAACTATTCCCTGCATCGGGAACCCCCAGCCTTGCCACGCCGGCGGGCCACTATGGCGTGAATCTTTTCTTTGTCATCAGCGGCTTCGTGATCTTCATGACACTGGAGCGCACCAGGCGGCCGCGTGACTTCTGGCTGTCACGGCTCGGCCGGCTCTTTCCGTCCTACTGGGTCGCCATCTTCGCGACTTTCACCCTCTGCCATCTGCTCGGTTTGCCGGGAAAACTGGTCGGCTGGGACACCGCCGTGGCAAACATGGTGATGCTGCACGGACTGTTCGGCGTGGCCCATGTCGATGGGGTGTACTGGACCCTGGAGGTCGAGATGCTGTTCTATTGCGGCATGTTCCTGCTCTACCGGCTGCGCTGGATGGACCACATCCATTGGTGTGTAGGGGCGCTGCTGCTGCTGCGCCTGGCGCATTTCGGGGCCGAGCAGCGTTGGGGCATGGCCCTGCCGTGGACACTGGTCCGGCTGCTGATCCTGCAATACCTGCCCTGGTTTGCGCTGGGACTTGCAGTGTTTCTGGCCGTGCACCGCACCCAGGCTGCGCAGCGCCATGGCGCAGCCGGCATGGCAGGCCTCGCCGTGGCCACGCTGGGGATCTGCGAGTCCGCCGGCATGGCGGCACTGGCTGTGGTCTTTGCCAGCGCGGTGTATCTGGCGGTCCGCAAGCAACTCGCATTTTTAAGGGCCGAGCCACTGGTCTGGCTGGGGGCGATTTCCTACCCCTTGTACCTGCTGCATGAGAACATCGGCTGGGCCATCCAGTTGCGTCTGGTCTCCCTGCGTATGCCACTGGATCTTGCGCTGGTGGTGGCGCTGGCGGTCAGTCTGCTGCTGGCCGACCTGTGCACGCGCTGGGTCGAGCAGCCCGCCATGCGCTGGGCACGCCGTCTGCGCCAGCGCGGCTTGCATTGATTTTTTGCAAGCCCCTTGCATGGTCCCGGCCAAAAAATGGCGGGTTATGACTAGTCTAGCCCGTGCATCGAGATTTTTAACGGGGTTGCTGCTGTTGGCCGGCATGTTGTTGGCAGGCTGTAGTGGCTCGCAAGAGCCAACAAGCCTGCCATCTGCTCTACCCTTGGTGACGGCAGGTCAGGCCTACCGTGCCAAGCTGAGCACATCCGACGGTCAAGCCCCCGCGCGCTGGGAGGTGGCCGCCGAAGACCTGCCGCCAGGCTTGACGCTTAATCCGCAAACCGGGGTCATTGAAGGCCAGACCACACACACCGGCCGCTACAACATACACGTGACGGCGCGTGACGCGACCGGGGGCAGTGCGGTCAGCGCCGTGGTCCGCATGGAAGTCATCGCGGCCGACACGCCTGCGCTGCCCGAGCCGGCGCTCACGGACGGCGGGTTGAGCGGCATGGGGCAGGGTGCCAACGCACCGGTCAGCGGCCTGCTCAGCCTGGTGGCGGCCATGCCCGAAGGCAGCTGGATGCAGGCCAGCCTGAACCGCTACTCCGACGTCTGGGCGCCGGAGGAATTGCGCCCGCTGGACGTCAACGGCATGGGTGCCACACCACCGTCCAAGATCATTGCCGCCTGGAGCGGTTTTGCCTGGGACACCAGCCGGGGCGACCTGATCCTGTATGGCGGCGGGCATGCCAACCACCCTGGCAATGACGTGTACCGCTGGCGTGGCAACACGCGCAAATGGGAGCGGGCCGCCTTGCCCAGCGAAATCAAGCTGGACGCGGGGAGCAACTTCACGGCCATCGATGGCCCGGACGCGGCACCCGCTGCGGCGCACACCTACGACAACAATATTTACCTGCCCGTTGTCGACCGCTTTCTGGTCTTTGGCGGCGCCGCCTACAACAACGGCGGCGCCTTCCGGCGGGCCACCACGGGCAGCCAAAGCCGCAACACCGGCCCCTACCTGTGGAACCCGGCCAAGGCCGATCCGAACAAGGTTGGCGGCAGCACCGGCTCCCATGTCAAACGGGTCAGTCCCCACAGCGAAATCGTTGGCGGCCAGATGTGGCAGAACCGCGACCATGCGCGCACGCTGGCCGGCAATACCAGCCTGCCGGCCACACATGTGGAGGGCTGCACCGCGCATGCCACCGAAGGCGGACAGGACGTGGTGTATGCCGGCGCACGCCTGGGCTTTGGCACCGCGACGCAGTTGTTCCGTTATGTGGTGCGCGACGTCAACAACCCCGCCATGGACAGCTGGACACAGATCGGCGGCTACTGGGATGCCCCGCAAGGCCAGACGGTGTGCAGCTACGACCCTGTGCAAAAGTTGTTTGTCAAACTGGGCAATGCCAGCACACCGTTCACCTACTGGGACACGGCTGCCAGCGGTGGCAACAGCAACTACGAAAAAACCATCACGTTCACCGAGTCCTCCGGGGTGTTCCGTGCGCGGCTGGCCAGCGGGGCCATCGACATCCGTTACTGCGGCCTGGACTTTGACCCGCAGCGCCGCCAGTACGCGTTATGGTGCGGCGGCGCCGAGGTCTGGATGCTGACACCGCCGACCACCGCCGGGCCCACCGGCTGGACGCTGAAAAAACAAACCGTGGGCGCCGGCGCCACGCCCACCACGGACACCGGCACCGGCATCCTGGGCAAATGGAAATACATCCCCAACCTGGACGCCTTCATGGCGCTGCAGGACAGCGTCGCCGGCAACATCTGGATCTACAAACCGGCCGGCTGGCGTTCGCCGGGTGGCCCGACCAACCAGCCACCGACCATTAGCTGGGCAACACCGGCGAATGGCCAGCAATTCACGACCGGCCAGGTCATCACGCTGCAGGCCAATGCCAGCGATGCGGATGGCAGCGTCGCCGCCGTGGACTTTTATGACGGCGGCACCTTGCTGGCCCATGTGACCGCTTCGCCCTGGCGTTTCACCTGGTCCAATGCGGCGCTGGGAGCCCACACGCTGCGCGCGGTGGCCACCGACAACGCGGGTGCCAGCCAGAGCAGCCCGAGCATTGGCATCCAGGTGGTGCAGGGGGGTGGCGGGCTGACCGCGGTGCTGCAAAGCGGCCTGAACGGCTACGCCGGCATGCGTGATGCGTACATGGCCAGCAACGCCGCCAGCACCAACTTCGGCACGGCGCCGGTGCTGAGCGATCTGTCGGTCTACAACGCCACCGTGCTGCGTTTTGCCATCTTCCAGCGCGAGGGCGGCCCGCTGCCCAACAATGCCATCATCAGCGCGGCGGAACTGGAGTTGTACAAATCCACCAGCTACAGCCTCACGCTGTCTGCCTACCGCCTGAAGTGTGACTGGCAGGAGCTGCAGGTCACCTGGAGTGTGTGCCGCACCGGTGTGCCCTGGGCGACGCCCGGGGCCTTTGGTGCGGGGACCGACTACCAGGCCGTGGCCGATGGCTCCGGCCTGGCCGGCTGGGACCCCGGCTGGGTCAAGATCGATGTTGGCAACGGGCTCAAGGCCATGCAGACGGGTGCCCCCAACTACGGCTGGCGCCTGCGCCGCACGGCCGGCGACGACATCAACACCAAGCGTTACCACGCGCACGAATACACGGGGAATGCCAGCCTGCGCCCCAGGCTGGTCGTGCACTACACGTTGCCCTGACGGCGGTGGAGCCTGGGGGGATTCTCGGCGCTACAAAAATGATAGTGGCATAGGCATACGCGACGAGGGCTAGAGCGCATATTTCACTGCATGCCCCTGTGAGGTTGCATATGCTGATCTACAAGGCGAACCGGGGTATTGCCAGGCCACCGGGTTAGCGGGGCCGCCATCCGACCAGGGCCGCCACCATATAAGCGCCACACTTCCAATGCGCGGGGCTCCTTTTCCAGGCTTTCCAAAATGCTTGCAGTGCATGGACCACATGACCGGCTTGCAATTGATGCCGCCCGTAGTCAGCATGGTATTTGCTCAGTTGCCGGTTGAAGACACGCTTCGGAAGTCCGCGGCCATCGGGGCTATGCAGCCCCCATTTGGCAACCGAATGGGACAGCAGGCGCGTTCGATAGTCAATGGGGCGCACCGCACGATTGCCTTGTTGTGGATGTTGTCGATACAAGGTGTCGGGCCGCTCCAGCATCAGAAATGGGTATTCACGCGAGATGCGTATCCACAGGTCCCAGTCTTCACTGTAGGGCAAGGACTCATCGAAGGTCCCGCAGCGATCGAAAACCTCGCGTCGAAAGGTGGCCGTGCTGGTCTGCATCCAGCAATCCAGCAGAAACTGGTGGTAGATCCAGCCTGAATATTTTTCGGAAACACCATCCGGATAGTGGGACAGATCGATGCTGGAGGGCGTTGGAAAATGCCCATCCGAATCAGGCTCCCAGTAGTGAAACCAGCTAAAGACCACGCCGACCTCGGGATGTGTTTGCAGTTGTTCAAGCTGGCCTGAAAGCTTGTGGGGAAACCAGTAGTCGTCGTGGTCAACCAGGCAAATATACTGCCCGCGCGCTTGTTGAATTCCATGGTTGCGGGCAGCACACACTCCCGCGTTCTGTTGGGTGATGAGCCGCACCGGCGCACCGTAGGCGGAAACAAGATCGCGGGTGTGGTCCGTGGATCCGTCGTCCACCACCAGAATTTCGAAATCCCTGAAGGTCTGAGCCAAAATGCTGTCCAGCGTTTCACGGATATAGGATTCGCTGTTGTAGCTGGGTATGACTACGCTGACTAAGGGGGGAAAATCCGACATGGCTCTGGCTTTCCTTCAAGGCTTGGCTGTTGTTGCAGATTCAGATGCAGGGACGCGCTAGAAAGCGATTTTGCTATGCAATCGATAGCTACTTGCACAATGACGACGAGGGCTAGAGGTCAGTTTCCCTTGGGGTTTTCGCAAAAATACCCAATCTGGGTAAAATAAAACCTACCCCGGCTCTTTCCACCGGCCCAGCAGCTGCAACCGGTCGCGCAGCGCGGTCTGGGAAAACCCCAGCGCATAGGCTTTGTGGGCGTGCGCCAGCGCCAGCGGATAGTTTTCGTGTTCCAGGTACAGCAGGCCGACGTTGTAGTGGACGAAGGGATCGTCACCGGCGGTGGCGACCGTCTGTTCCAGTTGCTGGTTGGCCTGCGTTGCGCGCTGGTCCTGGAACAGATAGCGGGCATAAATCATCCGCACGACGCTGTCCGCGGGGCGAAAACGCAGGGCCCGCTCAAAGTAGCACTCCACCGAATAGGCCAGACCCACCGGCTGGGTGGATTTGGTTTTTTTGCCCAGACGCACCAGGGACAGCAGCGCCCGGTGGTGGTTGGGAGAGGCCTTGAGTGTGTAGTCGATGTCCTCGCCCACATGGGTCGATGTCGCGCCCCCGACCAGGGCCTCCACGCGGGGCGTGAAGTGGTGTTGCTCGACCACACCGATCTGGCTTTTCTGGGTCACGTAGTCGAAAGGTCCGTACCCGTTTGCCAACGGCCCACAGGACGAAGCCTGGGACCCGGCCGCGCAGCCGAGCAGGGCGGCGCCCAGCATAATGGCGCGCAGATCCAGCCCGGAGCCGTGGTGGGTGTGTTTGGGGGAACTCGCAGGAACACTCGGCGGGACTTGCATGGCCCTCCATTGGATGCAGTGCCGGACCTGCGCACTTTGCGAAATCACAAAGCCAAGCGCGGGCCCCGAAAATAGACTCTGCCCCGCACCATGGCCATCACACCCCTGCACCGATTGAAGCTTTTGTTCCAGGAGTTGGGCCTAGCCGCCACCCTGCTGTATGCGCTGGACCGGGTACTGCGCCGTATCCACAGCCGCATCGTCTACTACCGCTTTCTGGCCCAGCCGCTGCGCGAACAGCCGCGGCTGCCGCCCGAGCGGGGCAGGAACTTCGACTTTCGACTGCTGCAGCAGGCCGACCCCGCGCTGGCCGCGCTGGACCGGCCGCACAAGATCATTGCCTGGCGTTTTGCGCAGGGCGCGCAATGCCTGCTGACCAGCAAACACCAGCAGGTGGTGGGCTGCATCTGGTTCATGCGCCAGGCCTATCTGGAAGACGAGGTGCGCGTGCAGTATGTGTTGCCGCCGGATGGCCACTGCGTCTGGGATTTCGATGTGTTTGTGGCACCCTCCGAGCGGCTGGGCTGGCTCTTTGCCAAGCAGTGGGATGTGTTCGACGCGCTGCTGCACCCGCGCGGCGTGCGCTACTCGGTAAGCCGCATCAATGCCTTCAACCAGCGTTCATTGGCCTCACACGTGCGCCTGGGTGCGACCGATTGTGGCTGGGCCTTGTTCCTGTGTCTGGGGCCGTTGCAGTGCATGCTGTCGAACATGCGCCCCTTTGTCGCATGGGGTGGCCGCCCGCAACTGCATATCCGTCCCCAGGCCACAGCGTAGGCCTGCTTCAGCCTTTATTCAGGCCAGTGCCGCAGGCTGTGCTGCAGGGTCAGCGCGGCGACCCGTGCATGCAGGGCGGCACTGGAGAAGGTGTGGTCGGCTCCCGGCTCGTCATGGCGCACCAGGCGCGGGTGCTGCAGCGCATTCTTCCAGGCCGCGTCACGGGCCGCGTGTTCCAGAAATTCCTTGGCCACGTAGTCGTCCTCGCTGAGCAGCAGAAAAATACGCCCGGAAAACGCATCCCAGGCCGACGCCATGCGCTGCTGGAACGTGGACTGCCCCGCTGCTTCACGCTGTCCGCGCATGGCAAGCCAGACACTATGCCCCCATTCGCCCAGTACTTCGAACCTGATGCCACCGCGCAGCAGCTTGGCCCAGAAGTCCGCGCGCAGCAGGCGCTGCAGGTAGTAATGTTTGACACGGGTCCGTGCCAGGCTCTCCTCATTGCGCACCCAGGGGTTGACCAGGCACAGGGCACCGACACGGGTGTCCAGCGTGTCCAGGCAATACAGCAGGGCGGCGGACGCGCCATCACACAAACCCCACAGGGCCACACTGTCCACTGTCGGCACGCTGTGCTGCAAGGTGTTGACGGCCTGGGCAATGTCCGCAGCGGTGCCTTCAAAGTCCAGTGGTTCCCCCTCGCTGTCGCCCATGCCACGCACATCAAAACGCAGCACCGGGTAGCCCGCCGCCGCCAGCTCCCGGGACAGGTGCACAAACTGCCTATGGCTGCCGACCCGGTACTGCGGACCACCGACCACGACCACGACGCCGGTTTGCGCGGGGCAAGCCGGGCGGGCCAGAATGCCGACCAGCCTATCCCCGGCGCAGGTAAACGATAACGCCTCCTCAGAGAATCTCATGCGCCACTCCCGGGTGCCGCAAACAAGGCGCTGGTCGCGTCCAGCAGTGCGGGGACCAGCTTCACATCACCGGACTGCCAGAACGCCGCACCGCTGACCACCTGGCGCTGCAGCTGGTAACCGGCCTGCTGCCAGGCCGTCAAGACCTCGGCCGGCAGGGGATGCAGGCGTGGCTGTTCCAGCGCCGACACCTCCAGCCAACGCAACAGCCGCGTCTCCCCGCAGTCCACGGCCGGTGGCATCAGCGTGGCGCTTTCCAGTCCCCGTGCCAGCTCGGCCGCCAGCGTATAACCGGCGACCTCCACCGCTCCTCCCAGGTTCAAGGCGTCGCGCAGGGATTGCAAAACGTTCGATGCACGCCCACTCAGCATGTCCGCGGCGAGCCGCAGGCGCAGAAACTGTTGCAACAGCAGACGGCCGGAAGCCGGCGGCTGCCAGAACAGGAAATGGCAGGGCTCGGTGATGCGGGTGGCGGCCTGGATGCACAGCAGATTGCCGGCCCGCAGGCCCCACAACCACAGGGGCGCACTGTCACGGGTCGCACCATCGATGGAGCCGCGCCAGCGCAGCCAGGCGCAGGCCTGCACCACATCGTTGACCCAGGCCTGCCAGCGTGCGTCGGCAAAATCCCCGCTGCTGTCACCACAGCCCAGCAGGTCCATTTGCAGCACGCCATACCCGGCGCGTGCCAGCGCGCGGGACTGCAGTGCGGCCATGCGCCGGGACTGGTTCATCTCCTCCGCAAAGGGATGGATGTAGAGCACCAGACCGCGCGGCGACGGGGACTGTGCCGGGTGAAAAATACAAAAACGCTGACCCCACGATAGCGGCAGGAAGAACGCCTCCACAGGCATCACGGATGCGTTTTCACACCGTCAGCTTGCCGCCGACAAAATCCGACAGGGAGCCCACCGTGGCAAACACCGCACCGTCGATGTCTTCATCCTCGATCACCATGTCAAAACGTTCCTCCAGTGCGCTGATCAGGGACACCACCGCCATCGAATCCAGCTCCGGCAGCGCATCCAATAGTGCGGTGTCGCGGGTGAATGTTGCGGTGCGACCGGCAAGGCCCAGAACGCTGTCAAGGACCTGCAGAACTTCTTGGGAAATGTTCAATCGATGCTCCTTCCGGGTCGGGTTGCCCGGGCCATTCGATTCTAGATTTGGGGGGCGACGCGGTCACGCACGCACGGCGCGCGGCATGCGTTTTGTCAATTCAAGCCACCGGCTGCGTCCGTGTGCGAATTGTCAAATGCATAACAAAGCGGACTTTGAGAATACTGCTTCTCAGGTAAGGAGTGTGTTGTGAAATCCTACGGCGAAGAAATGGCACCACTGTTCTCGCGGCTGCTGATGCAGCGCGAGTTTGCGCAGCACGCCATACTGCACCAGATCAATGAACGCCTCAAGACGAGTAGTTCGGCACTGGTGCTGTCGGCGCAGGAGTTCAGCAACTTTGAACGGGCAGCACTGGCCCTGAAAGACTTGTGGAGTGCCAGGCGCCGTATCCAGGACAAGCGCTACGGCACGTGTGTGGGCTGCGGCGAAGCCATAGATCTGTTGCGGCTCCATGCGACTCCGACAACCGAATATTGCACTGCCTGCCAGGACCGGCACGACGACCAGGCCCCGGCAACACAAACCCGACAGACCAGCCATGCATGACTGCATCTTCCCCGTGCCTGCTGCGCACAGGGTCCGGCCCGACCGGCCATGACGATACTGGTCACGGGCGGAGCCGGCTATATCGGCTCGCATATCTGTGTGGAGTTGCTACAGGCCGGGCACGACGTGGCGGTGTTTGACAACTTCAGCAACAGCCACGCCGAAACCATGGAGCAGGTTGCCCACATTGCCCACAAACCCATCACCGTCTACCGCGGCGACCTGCGCAACCGGGACGACATTGGCATCGCGCTGGAGGACAGTGGTGCAACGGCCGTCATCCACTGTGCCGGCCTGAAGGCGGTGGGTGAGTCACAACTGGTGCCGCTGGACTACTACAACAACAACGTGGCCGGCACGGTAACCCTGTTGCAGGCGATGGAAAAGTGCGGCGTCAAGACGCTGGTGTTCAGCTCCTCCGCCACGGTGTATGGCGAGCCGCAACGGCTTCCGTTGACGGAGGACCATCCGCTGTCCAGCACCAATCCCTACGGGCAAACCAAGCTGGTGGTGGAGGACCTGTTGCGTTACCTGAGCCGTAGCGATCCGCGCTGGAGCATCGCCATTCTGCGTTACTTCAATCCCGCCGGCGCACACCGCAGTGGCCTGATTGGAGAAGATCCGCAAGGTGTCCCCAGCAATCTGATGCCGTACATCGCCCAGGTGGCGGCGGGCAAACGAACCCACATCAACATCTGGGGCAACGATTACGACACGGCCGACGGCACCGGCGTGCGGGACTATATCCACGTGGTTGATCTGGCATACGGCCACCTGCTGGCATTGCGCTACCTGCATACGCATCCGGGCTGCGAAGCGATCAACCTGGGAACCGGCGTGGGTTATAGCGTGCTGGAGATGGTCGCCGCGTTTGAGAAGGTTTGCGGCAAACCGCTGATGTGCCAGATGGCAGCGCGACGCCATGGCGACGTCGATGCCTGTTATGCCGATCCGGCCAAGGCGGCGCAGTTGTTGGGCTGGCGTGCCAAACACGGATTACAGGCCATGTGCGCCGATGCCTGGCGCTTTCAATGCGGCGGCCGCAGCCCGTCGCCATCCCCCATCCCATCCCGAGCCGACGGCGCAGTGCGCAACGCCCAGGCCCTGGTCTTCCCCTTCCTGGCCCCGATCGCCGACAGGGCGATGGATCGTTAGCCGCCTCGGGGCTCTAAGGCTATAGACGGTTCTTGTCGGCTTGCAGGCGGGCCGCGGCATTCCTGTCGGGCTTGCGTTCGTCGGCGCCGAGTGGCAAGGCCTCGGCTGGTTGCTGTTCACCAGCGCCCGCGGACAGTTGCGCCAAATGGGACTTGACCGACACCAGCTCGGGCGCAAGCAGTTGGGCCTGGCGCAAGGTGGCCATGGCCTCACGCGTCTGCCCGGCCAGGGCCTGGGCTTCTGCCAGCGTGTCCAGCAGGTTGGCGTTCTGCGGATCCAGTTCCACGGCTTTTTTTGCCACGGCAAGGGCCGCCGGGTTTTTGCTCTTGGTGTAACACCAGGCCAGGTCGTTCAGCGCCGTTGGATTGCGCGGTTGGAGTTCGACAATTCTCTCCAGATAGTGCGCCGAAGCGGCGTAATTTTCCTTGGCGTATTCCCGTTTGGCCGCCAGTGACAGCGCCTGCACATTGTTGGGACTGGACTGCAGCCATTGCTTGAGCTCGGTGTTCGCCTGCGCATCCAGTTTCAGCCGGTCCAGCAGACCAATCTTGCGCGCCATCGCCACGTCGCCCGCACCTGCCTTGGCCAGCTCCGCATAGGCTTTCAGCGCCTCCTGCTTGTCCCCCGCACGGGCATACACATCCCCCAGCAGCAGCAGTCCGGGAAGGCTGAGCCTGGGGTAATCGCGCAGCATGTGCGCCGTCACCACGGCGTCCTGCGGCTTTTTCTCATCCATCTGCAATGTGGCCAGCGCACGGTAGGCCCGGGGCTCTTCAGGGCGCTGTGCAACCAGCTTGCCCAGCACCGCCAGGGCCTCCACGGATCTGCCGGCCTGGATCAGGCTGCCGGCATAGGTCAGGGTCCAGTCGACATGGCCCGGAAAACGCGCGACGAGTTGCCCATACTTCTTCACCGCCGTTTCGTGGTTGCCCATGGCCTGGTTGGTGGACGCGGCCAAGGCGACCAGCGCCACCTTGTCGGGCTGGGCGGCTTCTCCCTCCGTGGCCAGGGTCAGCGCGCGGTCCTTGCGGCCCTGCGCCAACCAGTAACGCACGGCCGCATCTCTGAGCTCGACCGAGCGGGGGTCGGCCTTGAGGCCCTGGTCAAAAACCGCGCCCAGTTGTTCGACGCCGGCCCCACTGCGCTGCAATCTGCGCACCTGGTCCAGATAGACACGTGCATCCCGGCTGCCGGATCCGAGCGCCGTCTGCAGGCGTTGCGCGTAGGCCTTTTCACGTTCCGGTGAATTGAGCATCCTGGCCAATGCGAACAGCGCCGGGTAGTAGTCCGCGCGGGCATCCAGCGCCAGATTGGTGTGCTCGAAGGCGCCCTGTGTATTCCCCTCCTGACCCAGGACCGCGGCCATCCACATCAGCGGCTCCGGGTCCTTGGCACGCTTGGCGATATCGCTTTGCACCATGGCTTTGGCCTTGTCCAGGAAACGCATGCGCAGCGTGGCACGCAGCACCGCCTCGCGGTTTGTGGCCTGCTTGCCGGACAGTTCGATGGCCCGGTCGATGGCATTGCGAGCCTCTTCCACTTGGCCCACCGCGTGTTTCATTTCGGCCAGCCGGGCCAGCAGTGGGGCCTGGGCCGGCTCTTGTTCCGATGCCAGCGTGATCTGCCGGATGGCGCTGCCTTTATCACCCCTGGCCCAGGCCAGATCCGCGGCGGCGGCCAGCAGGCCTGGGTCGGTGGGGGCGACGCGCAAGGCCTTGTCCAGCGTGCTGCGGGCGAGTTGCACCTTGCCCTGGCGCAACTCCAACAGGTAGCGCAGGCGCAGCGCTTCCAGCATCTGCGGGTTTTGCGACAGGATTTTCTGCAGCCGTGTTTCGGCCGCCAACAGTTCGCCCCGTTCAACTTCCACCTTTGCGGCCAGCAGCAGCATGGGGAGATGCTCCGGTAGCGCAACCAGTACACGGACGGCCGAAGCGTAGGCGGCCTCGTAATTGCCGCTTTCCACCTGGAGCATGGCATCCAGAACGGCGGTCCGGTAGTGGCTTGGCGCCTGCACCTTGAGCTGCACCAACAGCTTGCGGGCCTGGTCCACCTTACCGGCGCGCAGCAGTTTCTCCGCGTATTCACCCATGACATCGGGGTGTGCCCCGACTCTTGCGTGGGCGCTTTGCATGGCGTCGAGCGCCTTCTCGCTATTGCCCTTGGCCCAATAGACGCGTGCAACGGCTCTGAGTACCCACCATGGGGGTTCCTTCTCCTTGAGCGCACGGTCCAGTTCAGCCGAAGCGTCCGCATCGCGTCCCTCGCTGAGCGCCAACTGCGCGCGGGCCAGCCGGACCGCCGGTGTTTGCACCTTGACCTTGGATAATTCTTCCAGGGCCTTGGTTTTTTCTCCGAGGATCAAGTAGGTGGACGCCAGGATGCCGCGCAGGTCGCTGTTGGCCGCGGCCGTTGGCAATTCCCGTCCACCGAAGTCGTGCACCAGGGTCATCAGATCACTGCGGTCCATCAGGATGATGGCAATTTTGGGCACCAGATAAGCCGGATCACCGCCCAGCTCCAGCGCCCGCCGGTAGTGCTGCTCGGCGCTGGTGAGGTCCCCGGTGCGCTCAAGCGCGTCGCCCAGTGCCAGGCGTGCGGGCGGTGCCGCTGGGCTGGCCTGCACGGCATTCCTGAAGGCAATCACGGCAGAAGCCAGTTCTCCCTTGGCGACAAAGGCCTGGCCTTGCTGCAGGGGATCGGTGGCGGGCGAGGAGCAGGCGGCAAGACAGAGTGCCGCTACGACCGTAGTGCTGGTTAAGCCCTTGCCAAAGCGCATCTTTTTTCCTTCTGTTGCTACACCGAAAGTAGAAACGTGGATGGGCGCGACCGCTGCAACAACGCGGCCGCACCAGGGTTACATGCGTTTATGTTGCGTGCCGCATTCAAGACGTCGATTTACGCCGACGGGTCACACCCAGGCCGGCCAGGGCCAGGCCCACCAAGGCCAGGCTTACGGGTTCTGGGGTGGGATTGGGTGGTACACCACCAAAACCATCCAGGTAGACATACATCGCGTGTGCGCTGGGCGTGCAGTCACGGGCAATCGCGCTCAGGGTCAGGTTATCCCCGACGCTGACACCCAAGGCCGCCAGATCCAGCGCCACCACATTCCAACCGGTGGGGTCTGCAGCATTGGTGTTGGTACTGTATTTCCAGTTGCCGACCGTCGTCCAGGCCCCGGCATCCGCCTCGAAATGCTGCACGTTGTAAATCGTCGTCCCGTTGGTGGTGTCAACAACCGACACTTCAAAAAAAGGCGTTTGCGCTTGTGAGTGGCCAGAGATTTCTGCCACCGCGGCCCATGCAAAATACAGGAAGCCGGGGTCGCCGCCGCCTTCATCCGTCACGGTGCCCGATTGTTGAATCCGGTTGTAAATGGTTCCGCCACCGCCATAACCCCAGGCCAAGTCGTCACCGGTGCGAACGCCGTAGGTACCACCATAGATCTGGTTGATGCCGGTGTTGGGATCGGCACCCTGTGTCATGAGTTCCGATGAAAGCCCCCCATTCGCACTGGATGGAAAACTGGTCGCTCCAGGAGGAGGCGACACATAATTTTCCGTGCCGCTGTCACTGGAGAATTGCCAACCGTCGAGGTTGCCGTTTTCAAATCCTCCATTGACGAAGGATGCGCCCGCCATTGCGGAGCCCGATAACACGATGGCTTGAAGTGCCACAAAAATTGCTTTTTTCATGATAGGTCCTCTGGTGTGTGAATTGGCCCCAACTGGTGAGGGACACAGCGCTTCAGCATGGACCGTGCCAATCCGGGTATGCATTTCTCAAGCCATTGTTTTCATTGAATTTCCTGCCATTTTTTGGTCTGAAATGGAGGACCTTTGGAACACGGATGTAAAGAACCTCGACGTATCAAAATGTTCACATCTTCTGTCCGTGCAGTGCTGCCGTGTTGCCTCCAACCGCGGCGTCTATGCGCTTGCCCGCGCGCACCATCTCCTGGCGTACCAGCGCACTCTGGGTCAACGCCAACAGCGTGGCAGGAGCCACCGTTTCCAGGATCCGAATCCGATTCGTGATACCCACAACGCCCCACAATTGGCGCACGGCGCGCTCGGCAGCCAGGCGCTGGTAGTTCTGGTCCAGCTCACCTCTGAGCGTCACCCAGCCCTTTTCCACGACGGCCCGGACCCGGTCCTGCGGGACCGAAATGCTCCACGCCAGCATGTGCCCTATGGCGGTGGCAATCTCGGCGTCGCTGCGTTGGCGCGGAGCCACTGGCATGGCATCCAATTCCATCGCCACATACTTGACGCCGGCCACACGCTGCGCTGCGTTGCGTGCGGCGCTTTTTTGCACAGGGGTGTCCAAATGCCCACTCAGGGTCACCACCCCTTCTTTCACGGCAACACGTAAACGCGCATCCGGAACATCGGCTTCCCAAGCCAGCTCTTCCTGCACCGCGTGTTCCAGTTCCATATCCGTTTTCATAGTTGCTCCAGATGGTTGTTGCTGGCCCATGGCCGATAGTGTTCAGCTTATGCAGCAAGGCATCCATGGTGTTGCGAAATGTCAATGGCCACAGTGCCTGCAGAGTGGCGCCTGTGTTGCTAGGTAAATAGCTCCCAGGCACGGCGCAGGCGTGTTCCGCTCCACGGCCAAGCGGTCCCGTCTTGGCTTGCGAATTCGCAATGGTTTTTCGGGGGCACATCCTATAGTGCGACTGTGCATTGCAAAGATCGTGAACATGTATCCGAGCGGCACGTCAAGTTGGGGGGCTGAAGTCATTGAGCCGAGTTCTGGTGTCAAAACACCAGGATGGATGGGAACATCCCCAGACGGTCCGGTTTGACATGCTGGCACTGGGTTCTCACCGCAACCGCCAGCCATTTTTCCTAGTGGCTGGCGGGTCTGCATTTTTCCATGCAACCCACCGCTCGCAACAACACCTGACGCAGTCCCGCGCGCGTTGATGAACATGGTGTTTCACTGACAAATCTCAACCGTGGCGTAGCGATCGAAACTAGGCTCTAGGAGCCCAAGCCGCGCAGCGCGGCTTGTGATGTGAACAGGAGTCCGCATACATGTCGTCTGGATCAGAAGTCGTTCTCGAGAATTCCCAGGCAGGTGCTGCGGACAACACGACTCGGGTCAATGAAGCCGCGCCGGAGCCATTGGTTTCGCCCATCCCGGTGGACGCCATGGTCATCGTTCCGGTGCGCAATATGGTTCTGTTGCCGGGCCTGGTGGTCCCCATTGCGATCGGTCGAAAAGACTCGGTTGCGGCGGCCAATTACGCGGTGCAGCATGAGTTGCCGATCGGCATTCTGATGCAAATCAACCCCGAGGTGCAGACGCCCACCCACACGGACATGACGTCGGTTGGAACCATCGCCTCCATCCTGCGTTACGTCACCACACGCGACAACACACACCACATCATTTGCCAGGGCCACCAGCGTTTTCGCGTTGTCTCCCATCTGGATGGGTATCCCTTCATGGTGGCACGGGTCGAACGCATCGCGGAAGAAGCGGGGATGGGCGACACCGAGGTTGAAGCACGGTTTATCCAGCTCAGAAAACGGGCGGTTGAAGTTCTTCAACTGCTGCCACAGGTTCCGCAGGAAATCGTCAGCGCCGTGCAGAACATCGAAGCTGCGGGCACATTGGCCGATCTGGTGGCGGGATACCTGGACATCAAGGCCGAGGAAAAGCAGACCATACTGGAAGAGTTCAACCTGCGCAAACGACTGGATCTTCTGCTGGCGTTGATGCGCCACCGTATTGAAGTCATGCAGATATCACGCGAAATAGACCAGCGAACCAAGGCCAGCCTGGGGCAGCGGGAGCGCGAGTTTTTGCTGCGCGAGCAAATGAAGGCCATCCAGAAGGAACTGGGCGAAGATGACGCGGGACGGGCCGCAGAGATCGACGAACTGCGCAAGCAGTTGAACGATGCCGGCATGCCTGCGGAGGTCGAAAAGCAGGCCACCAAGGAGCTCAAACGACTGGAGCGAATGCCCGACGGCTCGTCCGAGTATTCGATGATACGCACCTACCTGGACTGGTTGCTGGAGCTGCCGTGGAAGAACCCCGAACCCGACGCCATTGACGTGGCACAGGCGCGCAGGGATCTGGACGAAGACCACTTCGGACTGGAGCAGGTCAAGAAACGGATCATCGAGTTTTTGGCAATCCGCAAACTCAACCCGACCGGACACGGCCCCATCCTGTGCCTGGTGGGTCCGCCGGGTGTTGGCAAGACCTCCCTGGGGCAATCCATTGCCAAGGCATTGGGACGCAAGTTCGTGCGTGTGTCCCTGGGCGGCGTACACGACGAGGCCGAGATTCGCGGACACCGGCGCACCTACATCGGGGCGCTGCCCGGCAACATCATCCAGGCCTTGAAGCGGGCCGGCACCCGCGGTTGTGTGCTGATGCTCGACGAGATCGACAAGCTGGGCAGCGGCATCCACGGTGATCCATCGGCCGCCATGCTGGAAGTACTGGACCCCGAGCAGAACAATAGTTTTCGCGACAACTACCTGGCGGTCCCTTACGATCTGTCACAGGTTTTGTTCATTGCAACCGCCAACGTCATCGATCCGATTCCCGGCCCTTTGCGCGACCGCATGGAGGTCTTGCAACTGGCCGGTTATACACAGGACGAAAAGCGTGAGATCGCCCGCAAATACCTGTTGGAGCGGCAGTTCACGGCGGCGGGGCTTCGCCCCGGGCAACTGGAAATCACACCTGCGGCACTGGCGGCCATCATCCGCGACTACACACGCGAGGCCGGCATACGCGGTCTGGAGCGGCAGATCGGGGCCATCTGCCGCAAAGCGGCCGTGCGTATTGCAGAAGGAGAGCTGGCGTCGGTGCGTGTCGACGCGCAGGATCTGGCGGGCATTCTGGGTTCCGCAAAATTTGAAAACGAAGTGGCGCTGCGCACCGCGATCCCGGGTGTTGCGACGGGTCTGGCCTGGACCCCGAGTGGAGGTGATATTTTGTTTGTGGAGGCCAGCCGCACCCTTGGCACCGGTCGGCTGATTTTGACCGGGCAGCTCGGCGAGGTCATGAAGGAGTCCGCACAGGCCGCGCTGACACTGGTGAAGTCACGCAGCGCGCAACTGGGACTGGACCCCGCCCAATTTGAAAAGGTGGATGTGCATGTGCATGTCCCGGCGGGAGCGATACCCAAGGACGGGCCCAGCGCCGGGGTTGCCATGTTCATGGCCTTGGCCTCACTGTTCATCGACAAACCCGTGCGCAAGGAGGTTGCCATGACAGGCGAGATCAGTCTGCGCGGCCTGGTGTTGCCGGTGGGTGGCATCAAGGAAAAAGTGCTGGCTGCGGCGGGGGCGGGAATCCGGCATGTGATGCTACCCGCACGCAACCAGAAAGATCTTGAGGACATTCCAATGGGTGCACGCAGTCAGCTGGAGTTCGTTTTTCTGCATGACGTCGAACAGGCGCTGGATACCGCCATAGAAAACACGGAGGCCACTGCAGCCATGCAGTTGTAATGTTTGCATGCCAGCGCATCCCTATTCCCCGACCTGCGGTTGCCCAGCGTGTTTGCGGACCCTGGACACGGCCTTTCAGGAATTGCGGGAGTCGCTTTCCCTGCTGATGGTGGCGCTCAAGGAGCTGCAATCCATTTGCGAACAAGAGCGCCAGGCCAGTTGCGAACGGGCAGTGAAAAATCTGCTGCACGAGCTGTCCAAGGGGCATTTGTCTGGAACTTCTGGTAATCCATCCCAATAGCTGAACCCACCCATCCGTTGAGCCGGCTAGTGCAGCACTGCACTAGGTGCCAGTGGTTCTGAAATCCAGCGCGATGCAGCGCCGACCACCGACCTTGTGACTGGACAGAACCGTGTCTACCGAAACACCATGTCCTGCGGCGCAACGGGCTGTGCGGCGTACCTTGGTTCCACCTGCACCGTGGAAAACCGCATACGCCAGGTTATAGCCGGGTGTTTTGGCAGAGAAAGGAAGATCCGGGATCCACGTGGTGACGGATTGTCCGGCCAGTGCATCCATCTGCACACCGAGCAAATCCACCATCTGTTCATCGCCGCTGGTGATGCGGCCCTCCGCATCGAGTATCAAGGTATGCCAGTCACCGGCAGCGCCATCCACTACAACGCCCGCCTCAGGCGTCCGTTCTTCATAACCCATTGTCTGACCTCATTTTTTTTCTATGCTGGTTGAGTGCGGCGAACACTGTAAAAGTCAATCGCACTCTCAGACGGGACTCTACGCGCCGGCTCAACTCCGGGCGTGAGATTTCGCAAGAAGGGTCCCAAGAATGGGGCACACCTGCCTAACTGAAACTCCTGGGTGAGTGGTGGTGGCTGCGGCGCAATGCAACTTCGTTGGGGCGGATGTCGATTTGCAAGCCCCGCATGCCAGAGACACGCCGCGCCATGCGTTCCAAGTGGAATCGGGTCTGGTGGGTGTCGACATGGCCGCTGATGGTCACCATGCCGCCATCTACCATCACTTCGATATCGGACGCACTGACGGCTGGGATCGTGTCCAGCACTTCCAACAGATCAGCGCGTAGTTCTGCGTCGGTTCGTTTAACCATACATCCTCCAGAGGGGTTTTATGAGTGAAGCCAAAGGTTTTTCGGGGAAGGTCATTCAATCTAAATTCGGCCTTGAATCGTGGCTTGAGATTTCACAATTTTGACCAATGAAACTCGCCTGGCGTAAACGGTGCATGGCATCGCTGCGTTCAAACAAGGCCCGTCTAGACGTCTTCGTCTATCAACGGCATTTTTGAACCCAGCTCCATGTGTTGTGCCGAGGCAATCGCAATGCGCAGCGTTTTGCTTTCTTCCACGCCAATGGACAAAAGGGCGTTGGCAATATCAATGGCCCACGCGCGTGCCGCATCGCCCAGTTGCGACATGGGGTACTTACGGATGTCCAGAAGCATGATCTTCTACCTGTTTGTTGGTTGGGCCAACGCGATGGAAATTTTCCTTGCACCAAGGGGATTGGCGGTTGACTGACTGTAGAACCCGTAGCCATCCGGTTTTTGACTTTTCGCAAAAAGTGCGTTGTATGCACCACCCAAAGCACAAGAAACGCGATGTTTGCCTTGTGCAATGTCAACTCCCCACCATGGGGTTCACATAAGCTTTTCTCAACCTATGTTGGAGATTGCACCGTGTTCCGTGATCGCCATGACGCCGCCATGCGCCTGTCCGCAGGATTGAAAAAATACACCGGGAAAAATCCGCTGGTCATGGCCATTCCGCGCGGTTCCGTGGTCATGGCAAAACGTATCGCGGAACGCCTCGGCGGTGAACTGGATGTGGTGCTGGTGCGAAAACTGCGTGCTCCACTGCAACCTGAACTGGCCATTGGCGCGATCGATGAAAGTGGCTGGGTTTGCCACTGCGACCAGGCCGCAAACATCCCCGTCAGCCCGGAGTACCTGGAGGCCGAAAAGCAAGGGCAGCTGGAGACCCTGCGCAAACAGGGTTTGCGGTATGCGGCGGTCCGGCGCCCCATAGACCCGGCGGGGCGCATCGTTATTGTTGTGGACGATGGTCTGGCTACCGGGGCCACCATGGCCGCGGCACTGCACGGCCTGCGCGCACGCCAACCCGGCCGTCTGATTTGCGCGGTACCGGTCGCGGCTGCGGTGGCGCTGAAACGGATCGCACCGTTTGCCGATGAGGTGGTCTGCCTCGATGTCTCGCATTTCTTCCGGGCCATCAGTCAGTTTTACCAACACTTTCCACAGGTCACAGACGAGGAAGTGATCGCAACTTTGGCCGCGCAATCCCCCGTTGACACCCCATTCTTGCAGCCGTCCTCGGACCGCAGCAACATGCGATGAACTTGAGGAATCGCAAAGATGGGGAAGGCCCGCACCGTAACCTTGACCCGCTGCCCTCACCCTTTCGCAGGTTTCAAACCGGAGATTTTCTATGCAGTCAACATGGATGGATCCATTGCTCAAGGCCCAACACACCAGTAGTCGCTCCCGAGCTGCAGGTGCAATGCTCCAGGCCGCCGACCCACGGCAAGGCGTACTGCCAGACACACCAGAGCCGGACGAATATTTTCCCGTGCTGCGAAAGCCAAGGCCCGGCCACAGGGACCGGGAACCATGGACTGCCGACGCCGCAGACTGGGGTCAGGGACTGGTCGACATCCTGCCGGACATGGAGCGTGAGGTCGGCATAGCAGACTGGATCGATCCGCAGACCGGAGCTCCCGCGGAAGGCCTGTCGCCACCACGCATCGAGTCCGAATAGATCGGACACCTGAGCCGTCTGCGCGGGTGTCAACTACAGCGGACCCGGTTGGGTACGCGGGGTATCGTCTGGCATCTCCCAATCGTCCTGGTTGGCAATCGCATAACGTGCACGCCCCCCTGCCTTGGCGCGGTACATGGCACAGTCTGCCGCGTTGAGCATGCTGACCGACTCGCTGCTGGGTTGCGGCTGAATGCTGGCAACACCTATGCTCAATGTAACTTCCTGTGCGCACGGAGAGGCAGCATGCGGCAACGCCGCATCGCGCATTTTGTCCAGGCATTTTTGTGCGGTCTCGCGCGCCTCTTCCACATCGGAGCCTGGCAATAAAAGCACGAACTCTTCACCACCATAACGCGCGACCAGCTCACCGGCGCGGCGCACACAACTCTCCAGCGCCAGGGCGACTTGTTGCAGGCAACGGTCGCCAGCCTGGTGGCCATAGTGGTCGTTGTATTTTTTAAAGTGGTCGATATCGACCATCAGCAGGCTGATGAAGGTCTGGCTGCGCGCCGCGCGGTTCCATTCGATGGCCAGGGTTGCATCAAAGTGGCGCCGATTGGCCAGACCGGTCAGACCATCGGTGGTCGACTCGCGCATGAGTTGGCGCACCCGGTCTTCCAGTTCCTGGCCCCGACGCACGATGTCCGTGACGTCCACGCGGGCTACCGCAACATACCCCGTGGCAGAACAAGCGCCATAAACACTGACCCAGCGGTTGCCCGGCAGTTCTTGCAAATGGGGGGAGGCCGCACCACTCTGAACCAGCGGGTCGCGTCGCGCGGTTCCACCATTTTCATGGGGTCCTGCCGCGCTGGAGAGTGGAAGCCAGGCACCGTTGTCGCTCTGCGCAACATCGATCAAACGCATGGCATCCGTCGTTGGAAAGCCGCCGTCCAGCAGATTGGCATTGGTGCGGTTGGAGAACAAGCGCCGACCCTGGTTGTCCCAGACCTCCAGGCCCACGCTCAACGCGTCCAGGGACTCCAGGGTGCGCTCCTGTTCACGGTTGTTGATAAACCCGGAGGCCAGCAATTTGCTTTGTGATGCCAGCCACCTTGCGGAAACGCCGAGCAAGCCTCCGTCGGGGCCAGTGCGCGATACCGAGTCTGAATGGTTTGCCATGTGTACCCCTGTCTACCAATGGATAAAGACAGTCCTAAACATTAGCTGGACCCGGGGCTGCCCTCTCAATCGTTAAGCCAAGCTTATCGAATAGCCAACAAATAAAAATACCGGAAAGGGACGAAAACAAATACACAGAAAGCGGTAGTGCTGCGGTGCAGCAACCGGTCCGGGGCCCGCTGCACCTACAGCGCAACCAGGCCCACGCGGATCGCGTACTTGGTCAGTTCGGCCACGGTGTGTAATCCGAGCTTGCGCATCAGGTTGCGCCGGTGGACGTCGACCGTGCTCGACGCAATATGCAATGCCTCGCCAATTTGCGGAGAGCTTTTACCCTGCGCCAGCAGGCGCAACACGGCGGTCTCGCGCCGACCCAGACGGCGGTTGTCCGGCGTGGCTTTATCGGACTGCGGTGGTCTGCGGGTCGTGCGGACCAATAGATCGGACACATCGGGGCATAAATAGGTGTGCCCCGAGGCGGCACTGTGGATCGCCTGGCGCAGCTGTTGCGCCGCCGAAGACTTGATCACATAACCGGTCACGCCAGCATCCAGCATTTCGAGAACGAATTGTTTGTAGTTGTAGCCTGACAGTGCCACCACCTTGACCTGTGGATGCGAGGCCAGCAAATTGCGGGTCGCCTCAATACCGTTGACCTTGGGCATGCTGACATCCATGACCACCACATCCGGCATCAACTGGGCAGTGGTCTCCACCACGTTTTCTCCATCACCCAGCTCACCCACGACCTGAATGAACGAGTCATGGTCCAGCATATGGTGCAATGCTTCGCGGAACATGGCATGGTCATCAACCAGCAATACCTTGACATTCATGGGTGGGCCTCCGGTTTGGGTTTGCCTTTTCCTTTTCCATCCTGGCCCGACAGCAGAGGCACTTTGACGACGACCGAGGTACCATTGCCGGGCACACTGTGCACCGCCAACTCTCCACCCAGGTAACTCAGGCGTTCACGCAGGCTGATGAGGCCATAACCACCACGGTCCGCGCTGGATACCACCGCATCGGGACTGAACCCGGAACCTGCGTCGCTGACGGTCAGGCTCATGGTGTCGTCCGGGTTGCGCACGATGGCAATTTCCGCCTTGGACACATGGGCGTGTTTGGTGACGTTGACCAGGAGTTCGCGAACGGCACGGAACAGTGTTGCGCTCACCGCCCGCTCCATGGGTTTGGGCGCACCATCGTCCGCTATGGCGATGTCAATCCGGTGCAAGCCATTGATCTCGTCGGCCAGCCATTGAACGGCCGGCACCAGGCCCAGTTGCTCCAGCATGGGCGGATTGAGCTGCAGCGACATGCTGCGCAATTTGCGGTTGACCTGGTCCACCGCCTTGGCACATTCGGCAACCGTAGGCTGAATGGATTTCGGCAGGTCCCGCTTCTGCAACATGGCGACCTTGAGGCTGGCAATCGCCAGCAACTGGCCCAGATCATCGTGCAGGTCCTGGGCCAGCAAACGCCGCTCCCGGTCCTCCGCCATCACCAGCGCCGCCGACAACACGCGCAGCCGGTCGGTCTCTTCCGTCGAGGCCAACAGGTCCTGGCGCGAAATCTTGGCCGCCTCAACCGCGAAATGGCTGTCGGTGATGTCGGTATAGGTCACGATGACGCCGCGTATATTTTTGTCCACGTCGAGGTAGGGCAAGGTCCGGCGCATATACCAGCGTCCGTTCTCCACCTGAAACTCGCAATCAGGCTCGGTTTGTCGGGCCAAAATGGCCCGCGCGGCGACCACCAGACCCATGTCCCCGATAGCGTGCAACATGTCACCAATCGGTCGCCCTACATCACCGTCGATAAAATTGAATTGCCTCTGCGTGGCCGGTGCGAACCATTGGATGCGCAGGGATTCGTCCAGGCAGATGGTGGCGATATCGCTGCTGACCAGCAGGTTCGTCTGGTCGCTGACGGAAACCTCCAGCTCACGTATCTTGGCTTCCAATTGCTGGTTGACCGTGGTCAGCTCCTCGTTCAGCGACTGCAGCTCTTCCTTGGAGCTTTCCAGCTCCTCATTGAGTGAACGCAACTCCTCGTTGGTCGCCACCACCTCTTCGTTGGAGATGCGCAAGTCCTCGGTGGTGAACTCGAATTTCTCGATGATGCCTTGCAGGTCATCCCGGGTTGCGGCCAGCTCTTCCTCCAGGTGGCGCACCAGCTTCATGCTTTCGCCCTTGTCGCTGGGCACCAGCACCGGCTTGTTGTCGTGGCGGAACACCACCAGAAAGAAATGGCCCGAGTCGCCACCCCGGTTCGGGATGACGGTGATCCGCACCGGCACGAAGACGCCCCCGTGTTTCATGCGGGCGCCCTGCACGTTGACCGTCAAATCGCTGTGCGCGGCTTCCTTCAGCGCCACCCGCAGACGCGAACGCAATCCTTCACGCACCATCAGCATCAAATCGTGGCTGGGCGCACCGCGTGGGCGCACTAAAAATTCATCGGTGGGACCGCAAAAATAAACCGCTTCATGCCTGGCATTGACCATCACAGCGGCCGGCGAAAAGTTGTCCAGGATCAGGCGTTGGGCGAAATTGGCCGCATGGCTCAGGCCCGGCATGGTGCGTGGCAAACCGTTGCGGGTGGCGGCCAGGGCGTCGGGAACGGCCACGGTAACGCCCGCCGGCAATACCTCTATACGCGTCGAACCTTCGCGGACGAAGAGCCGGAATTTCTTGGACAGGGGTCGGAAAAGATCATCCCGGCCACCATTCGACTCTGCACTTCCCAGGAACAGGTAGGCACTCTTGCGCAACGCAAAATGGAAGATGTTCAGAACGCGATGCTGGATTTCCGGCTCCAGGTAGATCAGCACATTGCGGCAACTGATCAGATCGACACGGCCAAACGGGGGGTCGGCAAACAGGTTTTGCGTGCCAAAGACTACACACTTGCGTAACTCATCCTTGACGGTGAAATACTGGCCATCCGACACGGCATCAAAGTAGCGGCGCAAACGTGTTGGTGATACCTTGATGGCAATACCTATGGGGTAACGTCCCGTGCGTGCGATGTCCAGCGCATCGTTGTTGGTGTCGGTGGCAAATATCTGAACCGGGCAGTGTTTGTGGGTGCGGCGCAGTCGGTCCAGCACCACCATGGCCATCGTATAGGCCTCTTCACCGGTTGAGCAACCCGGAATCCAGATGCGAATGGGCTCGTCCAGTTGCTTGGCCGCAATCAACGGAATGATGGCATGTTTCTCCAGTGTTTTCCAGGCGTCCGCATCACGGAAAAAGTCTGTGACCCCGATCAGCAGGTCCTTGAAAAGCGTGTCGACTTCCTTGGGATTGGCCTTCAACAGCGCCACATAACCGGGCTGGTGCAGGATGCCGTTCAGGCCCATGCGCCGCTCGATGCGCCGCACCAGCGTGCCACGCTTGTAGCCCGAAAAATCATGCCCGCACTGGGACTTGATCAGCCGGATCACGTTCTGGATGGCGCTGTTGTGGCTGGCAGATGCCTCAACCTCTTGCTGGCTGGCCGCATAGGGATGTTGCGCATAACTTGCAATCACCTGCGGCATATGGGTCACCGGCAGCACATAGTCGGCAACACCCGTGGCGATGGCGCTGCGGGGCATGCCGTCGTATTCCGCCGTCTCGGGCTTCTGGACCAAGACGGCGCCACCGTGCGCGGAGATGGCCTTGGCGCCCTCTGATCCATCGCTGCCGGTGCCGGAAAGAATGACACCAATGGCGCGTGTTCCACAGTCCTGGCCCAGGCTGGTGAACAAATTATCGATCGACAGCCTGATGTGCTCCGGCGGGTTGCGCGTCGCCAGGCGCAAGCGTTGATCGACAACGGTAAGTTCCTTGTCGGAGGGCGCGGTGTACACATGGTTGGCCTCGATCAAGACACCATCTTCGGCCTCCTGCACGGGCATGGACGTCAACTTCGACAGTATCTCGGCGGCCATGCTGACATGGGTGGGGGTCAGGTGCTGCACCACCACAAATGCCGCACCACTGTCGCCCGACATGGTCTGGAAAAATTCGCGGATGGCGGCCAGGCCACCGGCCGATGCACCGATCCCCACAATACAGGCGGGAGATGCTGGCGCGGAGATCGCAGGCGCATTCACTTTGGCCGGTGTTTTGGCGCGTCGTTTGGCTGGGCCCTGGGTAGTCAAAAAGAAAATCTCCGAAAATACAAACCGCGATGCGGAAAAACCGGCAGTCTACACAGGGGCCGTGTAGGTTTCATTGCGGTGCGCCCGCCGAATCGCTTCGCCAAGGTCCCGTCCGATATCCATTTTCAGCACATAGCCGCGCGCACCCGCCGCCATCACCGCCGACACCAGCGCAGGGTCTTCATAGGCCGAAAGGCCAATCACGTTGGTATCGGGAAAACGCTGCAGCAGTTGCCGGGTTGTTTCCAGACCATCAAGCCCTGCCATGCGCATGTCCATACACACCACGTCCACCGCGGTGTGGGCCACGATATCCATGACCGCAGTGCCATCATCCGCCTCTGCGACCACTTCCATATCCGGATTCAGTTCCAGCGTCATGCGCAGCGCGGCGCGAAACAATGCATGGTCATCTGCCAGTAACACGCGAATGCCCATTAGTGCGCTCCCTTCTTTGCGTACGCCAATTGGTTGCCAGAATACCGAGTCTCTGGTACGCACGGCCTGCAAGCCGCCACCGCGGCACATGATAGTTGCTCCAGGGCCAGGTTGAAAGACCTATCCCAGAAGAAAATCGGGCCCGAGCTTTACAGATTCATTCGGCCTCCGTGATTGACGCAATTTTTACGCAAGTCACGTGCCAGCTATTGGGTAGTGCGGTGCCGCTCACCCTGTCAAATGTGGGAGGGATGGAGAAACATGGGGTTTCGCCAGCAAACCCACTTTGGGGTCCATCCCATACACGCAAGGAGTGGGCTTTCAGCTCGGCAAAATTTACTGCATGACCTTTTGCTGATTTTCCGTATCTTTTTGTACGAAATGGCTCAGGGCATTCAGATCCAGGATGCTGATGTCGCGGCGTCCCCGGTCATGGAAGGCAATGATGCCGCAGTGGGCCAGCTTGCTCAGTGAACGGCTGACCGATTCCAGCCGGATGCCGAGGAAATCGCCAATGTCGGCGCGGCTCAGGCGGATGTTGATCTGGTCGGTGCGGCGGCCGCGTTTGGCCAGGGAGTTCGCCCACATCAGCAGAAAATCGGCCACCTTGGCTTCCGCCGACAGGGTTCCTATGGACAAGGTGATGTCGCGGTTGCGGGCCAGTTGTCCACCCACCGCGCCCAGCACGTGGCGCAGCAGGCTGGGTTCGTTGACGGCCGCCTGCATCAGGCAGTCGTATTGCACCGCCCAGATTTCGCCGATGTCCAGGGAGATAGTGGAGCAGCTGTGGTAACCCGTGGCCATGCCATCGAAGCCCAGCCAGTCGCCCTCAAAGAAAAAGTCGGCGCTGCGTTCACGTCCGTCGGGTGCCAGGCTGAGTATCTTGAACAGGCCGGAGTTGATCAGGTGCAGGGTCTTGAAGGGTTGGCCACAGACATAGATCTGGTCATGTGTCGTGACCTTGCACTTGGTCACCGGTACATGGCGTGCGATCAGGTCCAGCGATTGCCGCCATTGGTAGCGATCCTGGAATGTTTCCCGGCCCTCGGTGCGCAGGGAATCGTTGTACTCCGCGACGTGGGGGCCCCCCACTGGCAATCGGTCCGCACGAGGCGATGTGGAAAGAAATGGGTTGTCTCTGGCGGCCCGTTGCGGCAGTATCGCTGTGGTGTTCATCGCAGTATCCCGATTGAGTGAGTGGCTCTAGCGTATCCACTGGGGCCGCAACGGCGAATACCTGGGGTAGATGAAATCAACTACCATGAAAGGGGTATTTTTTTTGATAGGGTCAACGCCCTGCGACCGCTTGCTCCAGCCGTCTTTCGGTCAATTCCGCAATTTTGAGCAATAACTCGTCCAGCTTGAGCGGCTTGTGCTGCACGGCGACACCCAAGGTGGCCATGCTGCCCAGAAACAGGGGGTCGGTATTGCCAGTGATGATCAGCGCGGGCAACTCGGCGCCAAATACCTGGCGTGCCGCATGGATCACGTCGGTGCCGGACTCACCACCTTGCAGGCGGTAGTCTGAAATCACGACATCGGGTGCACGGCTGCCCAACATACACATCAATTGCGCCCGGGACGTTGCAGCAACGACCTCATGTCCCCGGCTCTCCAGCGCCGTGCGCAGCGCATCCAGCACATTGATGCTGTCCTCCACCAGGGCGACGCGCATCTGCCGGGCACTGGATGCGCCCTGTTGCTCCACCTCGGTGCGCCGGCCCAGCGGCAACTCCACCGCAAACAGGGAACCCTTGCCGACACGGGATTGAACCCGAATGCGCAAGCCGAGCAAGGCGGCCGACTTGGCAACAATGGCCAGACCCAGGCCACTGCCGATGGAGGCACTGCCGCGGCTCGGGTGGTTGGGTGTCAGTTGGCAATATTCCTCGAAGATCACGTCGGTCTTGTCCGATGGAATACCAATGCCGGTGTCCCAGACTTCGATCCAGGTGCTGTTCTGGTGGCGTCGGCAGGCAATCAGCACCCCGCCACGCTCGGTATAACGGATGGCGTTGGCGATGAGGTTGCTCAACATGCGCGCCATCAACACCGGGTCGGTGCGCGCATACCAGTTGCTTGGCCGGCAGCGCAGTTGCAAGCCATTCTCGCGGGCCGCGGGGCCATGCACTGCGACCAGCCGGGACAGCATATCGGCGACCGAAAAGTCGCTCAGTGCCGGAGCCACCACACCCGCATCGAGCCGGGATATGTCCAACAGATCGGTCAGCAAGGTGTTCAGACTGGTGATGCACAGGCTCATATTGTTGAGCAGCGCGGCGTCGGCGGGTGACTTTCTGGCCAACAGCACATCGGTATACAGGCTGATGGCGCTGAGCGGTTGGCGCAGATCGTGGCTGGCCGCCGCCAGGAAGCGGGATTTCGCATTGCTCGCCGCCTCGGCTTCGGTCTTGGCCGCCAGCAGGGCGGCTTCGGCCGCCTTGCGGGTGCCAATGTCCTGGTGTGTGCCTATCATGCGCACGGCATGGCCTGCGGCATCGCGCACCACGACCGAGCCACGCCCGAGTATCCATTGGTAGGAACCGTCCTTGGAGCGCATGCGGTACTCGGCCTCAAACTCCTGCGCGCGGTTTTCAATGCAACCCCGGACGATGGCGATCATGCGCTGTCGATCGCCGGGGTGCAACTGGTCGAACCAGACACGTCCTGTCATCGGAAACTCACTATCCGCGTAGCCCAGCAATTTGTAATAGGTCGGGCTGAAATAACCACCGTCGCTGCCGACATCCCAGTCCCAGAGTCCTTCCTGTCCGGCCTCCATGGCCAGGCGAAAGCGCTCCTGGCTTTGGTCCAACGCGAGTGCGGTAGCCTGCTGTGCCTTGGCTGCGGTCAGGTCGCGCACAAACACACTGTATTCGCGCTGAGCATCGCTGCCGATCGGCGCAATGCTCAACTCAATCGGGATGTGGCGCCCATCCCGGTGTCTGGCCATGGACTCGAAGCGATTTCCCGGAGTCGTCCCGGATTCACAGGACAGCAACTGTTGTGTCAGGCCCGGGCGCCCGCCATGCGGATCGAATGGCGCAAAACACAAGTCCTCCATGCCGCGTCCCAGCGCAAAGTCCGTGGGCCAGCCAAACAGTTGTTCGGCACCGGGATTCCATCCGATGATGGTACCGCTGGCATCCAGGTGAACCATGCCATCGAGTGCCGCATGCACAATGCTGCGCGTGCGGGCCTCGCTGTGGCGCAACGCCTTCAGAATCTGTTCACGCCGGCGCCAGGCCTCCATCAAGAGCCAACCACCCAGCATGCTGATCAGCGCAAAGACTGCCGAAAACAAGGCCCTCAGCTTGAGGTCTTCATACCACGGCGCCAGAAAGTCCTGCTCAGCCATACCCACATTCACATAAAAAGGGTAATGGGGCAACTGGCCATAAACATGCACCTTGGGTGTTCCGTCAATACTGGTCATCCCACTGGTATAGACCCCCGCGCGCGGATCGCGCTGAATCGCCTGCACAAAGTCGGTTGATGTCTTGCGCGAACCGATATCACCGGCCTGTGCATCGGCCAGGCGCGGCACACGGACGATCAAGCCCGACTGTGCATCGCGCATCGCGATGGAACCCCTGGGCCCAACCCAGAGTTTGGAAAAGCTGGCCTTGAGGTGGTCCAGCGATATCACGCCATACACTACACCGGCAAATGTCCCATTGAGATGGTTCAGTCGGCGCGAGAAGACCAGGCCCCACTTGCCGCTGACCCGGTCGCGCACGGGCCGGGAAATGACCAGACCGGCATTCGACTGCTTGCGGTGCTGGACAAAACAATCCTGCTCCGAGAGGGCGAAATTGCTGCGTGGCCTGGGTTCGTCGGAACCCACCAGTACCTCCCCCTTGGCATCCGTGACGCTCAGGGAGGACAGCATGGGGTTGCGCAGCAAATGGCGCCGCAGGTGTTCGGTCAAGGCCTTGTGGTCCATGCGCCCCGTGGCGGACTGGCGATGGAATTCATCGGCCACGACCAACAAGGCCTTGTCCGCGGCATCAAACTCCTCATCCATTTGTTCGATCAGCAAGTCGCTGATGTTTCTGGTGGCTGCGAAGGCTGTCCGCACATACTGGTCGTAACTGGACTTCAGCGACAGCGCTTCAAGACACAGTACCAGCGCGTTGATCAGCACGACAAACAACACGACCCGCGTTGCATACCGCATTATTCTTCTCCCATCCCGATTCTTTGGCCCGACATCGCCAGGGCATGGGTGGGGCACTGGTGCACCCGGCGCCTCCCCCACTGGCGGGTTTGCGCGATCATATCGTCAAGGCCGGCAAGCCGGTTTGTCAGTCAATTTTTACCCAAATTGGGTTTGTTTGTCCGTGGTATGGGCAAAATCGCCCTCCAGCCCTCGGATAATTTGCACAGGTAGCTATGAAATATATAGCATGCACCGGCTTCCGGAAATCCACTCAAAATGTATCGTTTACCAGACAAAATTATTGAAAAGTATTATTATCGATACATGGACCAATCCTTTCACTTGCAAAAACTGGGCTTAGCCTTCAAAACCATGCGTGCCAACCGGGGTCTGACGCAAGACGCACTTGGGCGTCTTGCGGGGGTGACACGGCTCAAGGTGATCGCCATTGAAGCGGGGCGCAGTTCTGTGTCGATCGAGAGCCACGCCAGGCTGGCAGGCGCACTGGGTGCTGAATTGACGCTGTTGCCACGCACCCGGCCCACGCTGGATGAGCTGAAAGACTTTCAATGAACGATGCCAAGCATCTGCGCGTCAGCACGCCGCAGGGCGATGCGGGGGAGTTGACGCAGGAGCAGGAACAGTTTTTGTTTGCCTACGGCTCGGCGGCTTCTGCCAGCGCCGCGGTCAGCCTGACCATGCCGGTGCGCAAGTCGCAATATGCCCGAGCGGCCTTGCACCCTATCTTCCAGATGAATTTGCCGGAAGGTTTTTTGCTGGAGCAGTTGCAGAACCGCCTGGCCAAAATCATCCATCTGGAACCGATGCTGCTCCTAGCCCTCTCCGGTGGGCAGTCGCCTATTGGCCGCGTGGCCGTGCAATCAAATTTCATGAACCCTTTGGCGAGTGTGCAGGGTAAAGGCGAGCAACTGGGCGAAATACTGGCCTGGAATGGCACCGAGAGTCTGTTTGCCGAACTGGTGGACAAGTACATCTACCGCACCGGCATTTCTGGCGTGCAGCCCAAGGTGTTGGTGCCGCAGGTCATGGCGCCGGCACATTCCAAGGCAACCGTGCAAACGGCGGATTTGATCGTCAAAAGTGGGCGCCAGGAATATCCCGGCCTGGCAGCGAACGAATTTCTCTGCATGAGCATTGCCAAGGAATCGGGTTTGGTCGTGCCGGAGTTTTATCTGTCGAACAACAAAGAGCTGTTTGTCATGCAGCGGTTCGACAGAACGCCGGATGGCATCCCCCTAGGGTTTGAGGACATGGCGGCGTTGGCCGGATTCTCAGCACGCGACAAATACAAAACCAGTTACACCCATGTGGCCAAACTGGTTGAGGCGTTTGCCTCGGGCTCCCATGTCATCCCGTCCTTGCACGCGCTGTTCGACATGCTGGTGCTATCTTGCGTGGTGGGTAATGGTGATGCGCATTTGAAAAACTTTGGCCTGCTCTACACCGACCCGACCAGCACCGACTGTCGCCTGGCGCCGACGTTTGATGTGGTCAACACCACGGCCTACATTCCCGAGGATGTACTGGCATTGGATTTGTGCGGGCAGAAGTCGTTCTTTGCGGCACGCCAAGGACTATTGGACTTTGCAAAGGTATGCCAGGTGGCCGACCCCCGTGACAGGGTGCAGCGGCTGATATTGACGGCCGAGATGGTGATCCGGCGTGAAGCCGATGTGGTGGAGTCCATCCCGCATGTGGTGGCAGCCATCCAGCATTGCATGGACACACTCAAGGAAGTCTTCTTTGAATGAGCCTGCAGGGCTCCAATCTACCTATTTTTCACCAAAACATATTCAGCGTGTGTCCCTGTGAGCAGTTGGAACATTGCAAAGACCGGTCCCGGCATATTGCGCGGATCACTTGGGCTCTCCAGCGCCTGCCAGGTTCTGGACTGAAGCCCTCCCCGGCTCCCTGTCTGAACGGGATAGCCCATCAGCGCAGCGGCGTCCACCTGACTCAATCCCGTTTTTAGGCGTGCGGCTTTTAGCGCTTCTCCGCTTGGGCTGGACATTTCAATATGCAGATTCATATGCTTCGTTTCCCCATAGTTTCCCATCCCTCGACAAACCCTATGCGACAACCCGCCGCTTCATCCCCTGCACCGCCCGGATCTTGCGCGCCAGCTCCTGCGTCGCGTAAATGGACGTAGTGTCGATGCTGGCATGCCCCGCCAATTCACTCACCACCTCGATAGCTACTCCGTCGACCAGGGCCTGGCGCACAAAGGTGTGGCGCATCCAGTGTGTGCTGGCCCGCTCGAAGCGGCGCGCGTCCAGACCAGCCTCATCCGCTGTTCTGGCTGCCTGGCTGAAGAACCGCTTGAGCACCGCATAAATCCCCGCCGCCGACAGGGCCGTGCCGGGACGCTGCGACAGCGCGGCCGCGCGTACCACACCGCCCTCCCCCCGACCCCATTGCGCCACCGACGCATGCAGGGTGCGTACCAGCGGCAAGGCGGATGGGTCGGCACACTGCCGGTCTTCCTGTAAAAACTCCGCCGCATGGCTGGCCAGCCATTGCACCACCGCGTCGTTGAGCGGCACCTCACGTATCTTGTTGCGTTTTCCGGTCACCGTCAGAACCCAGGTCGCCGGCAGATCGGGCAAGGACTCCAGGCGCATATGGCCCTGGCGCGCACGGGCCAGCTCGTCCAGGCGCAAGCCCGATGTCACCAGCAATTCCAGGATGCACTGCAGCCGCAAGCGCTCCGGGCCGGCGGCCTGGGCATGCAGGCAGCCCAGCACATGGGCCCACTCGGCCTCGGTGAACGACCTGCGGATGTCGAGCTTGGAACTCGGCAGATCGAAACTCTTCATCAGCGCGCGCATCGGGTTGGCCACCAGGTAGCCGGCGTCGACCAGACCGGTGAACAGTGTCTGGATGATGACCAGGGCCTGCTTCTGGGAGGCGGGCGCCGGCTGGCCTCGGAAGGCGCGCCAACGCGGGTCGGTGCGGGCCACCGGCGCCGGGTATATCCACAGCGCCGGCACCGCCTTCAAAAAATCCCGGTACTTCTGGCAGTCGGGTGCCGTGACACTGGACAGTGGTTTTTGCAGTGCATGGGCACACCAGAGTAAAAACCGCTCGACCTCCTTGCGGTAGCTGCGCTGGGTGGCGGGCTTCTCCTGGTAGCGGCTGAGCCAGGCATTCACCGCCTCGAGGTCGTTGCGCGCGCCCAGCGTATTGGCCATGTGGCTGCGGAAAACTCCGTTCGCGCCGGCCAGTACCGCGGAGGTCTGGATCCGGTTCAGGCCGATCTGCACCAGCGTGCCGGCGCCAAACTGGTTGAAGCGGGCCTCGGCGCCCGGCAGTGCCAAACCAACCTGCTGTGTCTGGCGCAGCACCCGGCGCGATTCGGGCTCGCTGACCGCGTCGCTGATGGGCAGTTGCAGATGCTCGACCTGCAGGCGCAACCAGGCCACGACCTGGACCGCACGTCGCATACCAAAGCCCTTGATGCGCCCATGCCAGCGGTAGCCGTAAACATTGATGAAGCGCACCAGGTCACCCAGGCTGAGCAGGCCGACATTGCGCAGACACTTGACGACCGGCCGGGCAAACCAGGACTCCAATCGGTCCGTGGCCGTCGGGTTCACCGACAACCGCGTTTCCAGGTAGTTAAGCGCCCTCACCCGTTCGCCGGCCGCGTCCTTCAAGCCTTGTGCGGCCTCCATGGCATCGGCATTGTCCAGGCCGAAGTGGGCTTTGTATTCGGCCAGCAGATCGGCCTCGCTCCAGGCATCGGGATCCAGGCCCTCGCTGCCCACCCACTCCACCAGACTGGGCAGCACAACGGCCGCAGGAACAGGCGCATCGCTGCGCAGCAGATCCAGCAGGCCGGCGAATTTGGCATGCGCGGGCTGGGCCGCATCCACATACCTGCCGGCCTCGATGATGGTCTTGAGCAGTGCATCGCGCCGGTGCTGGATATGGCGCATATCCGTGGTGGTTTCGGACCAGGCCAGGTAGCGATCAAAGGCCTGCCGTACATCCAGGCCCAGCAGGCAGGAGCGCACAAAGGCGAAATGTGCACACCCAGGGACCGGGCATCGCGCACCACCAGGGCCTTGGCGCCCTTGGGTCGCCCAGGCTTGCGACTTCCGGTTGGCGTGCTGTGAAACAGTGGCTCCATATTGGCTGTCATCGATTCACCTCACCCGGCCCGTGGCGTTTGCACTCTCATAACGACAACAGAAACGCTGCCACCGATTCAGCCGCCCGATCATAGGAAGGCTGATAGTCCAAGTGGTCTATGGCCTCGAATTGGGCCTTCAATACCGTTCGGCGCTGGTCTACCTGCTTGAGAAACAACTGGGTTGTCATGATGCCCACACGTTTCGCGGTGAATGCAGGTCCTTGGCCCAATGGAACACATGTTTCCACAGGAGCTTGGGCGACGTGCGGCTCTTGCTTGCAACCTCCTCCACGGCCGCCACGATCAGCGACAAGGGGACCTCATCGAGCAAGGTGGCAATATGCGGGGTCAGCCGTTCAGGTAGTACACCGTCCACCAGCGCCGCGGCCAACGCAGCCGGATCGAGCAGGGTCTTGTAACTGACACTGGCACTTTGGCTGGCCAATTGGAGAGCGTCGGTACGCCCCTGGCGTGTGCCGGCATCCAGGTGGACTCCGACCAGGTCAAGGAGTGCGATGAGCTTGGCCGCCCCCAAGTCCACCAATGACCCGGTTTCGAGCTGGTTGATGGTGGCGCGCGACAGACCGCTCATCGTTGCGAGCCGGGCTTGGGAAAGCCCCAAGGCACGGCGGCGCGCATGGACGAGTTGACCGATGTCGGTGAGGTTCATAGGTTCGATTGGGCCACACCCCCATTAAATGGGTCAAATATATTCGACATTTTTTCAGTCCGGCATTCCTGAGCTTGCCGGCCCATCTCGCGCGGCTTTACCGGGTAGCCTGCCCCCAGGAGCTAGCACTTCGTGCGTCAGGTGCCTCGTTCCCGGGATGTTCCCTTGTTCCAAACGACACCAACGCCGTCAGCGTACGTAATGTCGGCTATTTGCCCAGAGACTACTGCTGAAGTCAGAGCAGACATCTTGTGTACTACGGTGGTCCCATCCCGCGAGATCCGCTGCGTGACCAGGCCATCACTGATGTCCAAGATTTTTCCAGAATACAAGCCCTTTAGGCCTGCTTTGGATTCCTCAGTCTCATGGTTCTCGCGGGTTTGGTCCCAGAGATGGGGGAGGTGCTCGCGAACCAAATCCCTCACAATTTTCGCCTGGAGGAGATCCTTCTGCGCCTTCGTTGTTTCGCGCGAGTGCGAAGCGCCAAGAGCCTGCTTGATACGTGCGAAATCGAGGGGATGCACGGTATTCATGCGGGCCATGGTGCCGGTGGAAGATACGATCGTTTGTGTGAAAGGGCGCGCGCCCAGCAGCTTATTGCCGGTCTCGATCTGCACAGCCCAAAAGTCGTCCTCATGATCACTGAGGCGTAGCGGGTGCGGATCGTCGTTGCCAGCCATGCGGCGCACCACGTCTACCTCGAATCCTTTATCGTTGACCGCCGTGTAGAGCTGGTCATCTCGCATGCGAAACGTCTTGTCCGCGCGCTGAAGCACGGCCAAGAAGGACACATCCATGGTTTTGAGAGTCGAGAAGAATTTGACTCGCTTTCGCGTGTCAAACAGCAGATCAATGTCTTGCGTAGCCAACGCATCGTTGGGTATCCGCACGCTAGCTGCCGTTTCGTAGGCGTAGAGCGCGTGTGTGCCGATGACCACAAAATGCTCTTCCAGACCGGCGTCTTTGATCACATTGAGGGTATCGATCAGAATGCTCGGGGCACGGCCGACGCGCAAGGCCTTGTTGATCTTCTGGTGTACGGCGAGCTGGGCGGTCAGCGACTTTACGCGAGACTCGGCCTCTCCCTTGGCCTGTGAAAACTTGTCAACGGCGTTTGCATTCTGCGGAGACTTCGCACCAAGTGACTTTTGTTGATTGGCCGTGACCGCACGCACAAGGTAATGGTGTCCCTTGACCTCGCGCCAGAACAGGGTCCCAACAAACGGCTTTGCCGCATCGCGAGCCTCCTCCAATGCGGTGAATACCGCCTCGGAATCGATGTACTGCGTGAGCTGTTTGGAGGTGAGTGATGCAAGCATAGTTGCACTAATTTTATCGGTTTTCCGTTTTTTTAGTGAAACTCGCTTCGCGAACAGCGCTAAATCAGGTCTCTTTGGTCTGGGCCTGAACCGCGCGGAAGTCCTGATATCGCTGATCCACACCTGCTACGAATTCTGCCATCGTAAGGGTGCAAACAGAAATCGCCGTTTTAGAACATTTGTTATTGCGCCATGATTATAAGGATAATCATGGCGTGTTTATATTGGAATATCTGCTTCCGACCTGAGCGGTTCGGTGCAAATGCCTCCATACGCCGGGCTGGAGCGGTTGACTCCATTTGGCAGATGATCCGTAGCAAGGGCTGCAGGTACCTGGTTCAGCCGGCAGCCTGGACCCCCCACACGTCAAAGTGCGAGGCCTTGGCCCCATCGCCACCGCAGCACCCGGATCCGATCCCATGGCTGCCGAGGATTCCGCTGCGCGCACAGCCCATGGCAGGTGCCCACCATGGTTTGCCGATGACCGTACCGGAATCCACGGACAAGAAAATGGGTGCCAAAGCACCCGGAGCGTTGCAGTGAGGAACGGTTCCTCACCCGTCTCTTTAACGCTTCACGCCAATAACTTCTTGATCGCAGTTTTAATTTCAGAGAATCGCGCAGGGTCGATGTTCACAAGTTCTATGTGGATGCTGCGTTTCTTTTCATGGAAGGCCAGTTTGCCCTTTTGCCCGGCCACGCCCTCCAGCAATTCGTGTTTGGCGACCGGGTGAGGAACCGTTCCTCGGCCCGCTGTCAAGCGACTGAAAACCGCAGAAGAAGGGGGTCGCGGCAACTCCGCCTGCATGGACTTGGCAAGGCCCAAAACATGCTCCGGATCTTTCTGGATGGCGGCAACCAGATCGGCCACCCAACGGTATTGCAAATCCAGCGGGCTTTCGAATGCCTGCAAAACGTCGTGCGGCAGCCGTGCCAAGGACAGCGCCTTGTTGAGCTGGCTCTGGTCAATCCCCACCTCTTCGGCCAACTTCCGGGCTGAAGAAAACAGCCCTTCGTCCAAGGCCTTGGAATACATCAGACCGATTTCATAGGGTCGCAAATCTTTGCGCTGGCGATTTTCACGGTCCATTTCAATGAACAGATGTTTCTCATCCAGGTCTTCAACCATGGCCAGCACATCCAGGCCCAGCTCCAGGCAGGCCTGGTGGCGCCGGTGCCCAAACACAATCTCGTACTTGCCGGGCTCCGCCTTCAGATGCCGAACCTTGATGGGTTGGACATTGCCACCGTGGGAGCGGATGTCTTCCTTCAGGCCCTCAAACTCAGGGCCCACGAATGACAAGGCATGGCGGTTCGCCCACTTGCTGCGCACAATCAACTGGGGGGCTATGCGTTTGGTTGCCAGGCTGCCTTCGAACGCTTTCAGTTGGTCCTTGAGGTGTGCAGCCTCGCGGATGGCGGTTGACTGTCGATCCGTGAATTGGGCCATGGCACCGATTGCCGTTTTGGCTTTAACACCCTCTTCTCTGCCTGCCGAGCCTGTACTTGGCAGAATTGGTGCCCTTGGTGCCAACACGAAACTGGCCTTGGCGAGTAATTTCTTTCCCATGCTTGCCCCCTACTTTTAGCTCTTGTTTGGTTTAACGGAATTGACCTGCTTATCCCAGGCCACCCGAACCGAACTCTCCACGTACCCGACAAACTGGTCGTAGGCGTCTCGGGCCCGTTTAAAGGTTCGCGCGTTGCCGTCGTATTTCTGGATGTCGTAGACCGTCGAAAACTCGGCGCTGGCACTGCTGGTCACGGCCGTCTTGGGAATCTCGATCGGCAAGACCTTCTCCTTGTAGGTGGCCTGAATCCAACTGCGCACGATGTCACTGGTGGACTCGGTAGCATCTACGCGGGACAACAACACATGGATGAAATCGAAGTCCTTTTCCAGCCCGCGTTTGGTCAACATCTCATTGCTCAATTCAGAAAAAAGATTCCAAAATTGACTGGCAGAGGCATAGTCCAGCGCGTTCGGCGGCAGAGGCATCACCAGGCCATTGCTGGCCATGATGGCGTTGATGGTGATGTAACTCAGGCTGGGCGGGCTATCGATGACGATCACGTCGTACTCGTCGCGGACATCATCAATCCCCAAATTCAAAACATTCCAGAATTCAAAATCCGGTTCCTGCGTCTGGCGGGCAGGGAGTGCGAATTCAGCGCCGAACAGACACGGCGCGGCCGCAACCAGGTCAATGCCATCCCAGTAGGTCTGGCGAATGGCATACCGGATGGACGTCTCTTCACCCAGGGCCAATGGAAGAATGGTGTCTTCTTCCGAGACCTCGGCATCGGGCAGGATGCCGAACAGCGTCGTTAATGAACCTTGTGGGTCCGTGTCAATGACCAACACCTTGTGCCCCAGCAAGGAAAGTCCCTGGGCAAGGGTCATGGCCGTGGTGGTCTTGCCGACACCACCCTTGAAATTAGAGATCGAAATCGTGATGGCCTCAGCCCCCTTGGGTCGCAGCTTGTCCTTGCGATACGAACGGATCCATGTGCGCGCCTCTTGGAGCGTGAACTCGCGTCGGCTGCCCGTCGTATTGAGGTTGCCGGGTGGCAGGTCGCCCTTGGCCATCCTGTGAATGATGGAGCCTTTTTCCACGCCACAATAGGTTGCGAGTTGGCTCAAGTGGATTGATAATTCTTTTTTGCGGGAAGTGGGGTTCAGCATCGCTGCGCGAACCTGGTCCATCATTTCGGCCGATAGCGCCGCCTGCTCCGCGATGTCACTCAAATTGATATAGGGCTTGCTGATGTTCTTTGCGATTGACATGGAATCCTTGGCGTTAAGCGAATAGAGGACTATTTTACGAAATAGGCAGCGAATAGCAAATTTCGGTCAATCGCGTGTTTTTTGCGATTTCTCAAGTCTGTAACTCCTGTTTCCCCTCCATGTTGGCGCGCACAGGTATTTATTAATTTCAATACCTTTAATCTCTTTAATACCTTTAGGCACCAATTTATTATTTAAAATCAAGTACTTACGTGCTGTTGTGTGAATAAATACAGGCATACACGTGAAAGCTTGCGGGAGAGAGGGTGAGTGAATACGGTTGTGTACGTGCGCTTTTGCAGTCGTTCAGGTGAGTGAATACGGGAGCTGTGCCGGCCCTGGTGTTTTTCCGGTCACCAGTGGCTTTTTCCCCGGTTTTCAAGCCCGCCAAAGCCCGATTGGCGTCCGAATGGGCCATAAGCTGCCGCGACATGTGAGCTTTTTCGGGAGCGCTTGGTCATGGATATGCGGCAGGGCAGGGCGGAATATTGCGAATTCACGTGAGACTTTACAGGAATTCCATTTTTTGTGACCGGTGTGACATGTGAATTTAGGCTTTCACACTTGGCCCGGCCTGTAGTACAGTGCGCCGGATGAATGGATTGGCAAAAATCACCGCCGTTGACCCGCTGAAAAAACCGGTCAATACGCTTGCCATCGTTCCACAGAACCGAAAGATCACGGCGCTGGGACGCAAGGCGTACAACGTCATGTTGAACATTGCGCAAGCCCAGGGTGTGGACAAGGAGTCGTACCGGGCGCCGCTATCGGAGATCGTCAGCGGTATCGACTACGGCTCCAATGACATCGAGCTGATCAAAAAACACCTGAAAGCCATGGTGACAACCATTGTCGAGTGGAATTCGCCGACGACAGGGGAGGGCACCAAGTGGACGGTGTGTGCCTTGATCTCCCATGCAACCATTACCAAAAAAAGCAACCAGAATTTTCTGGAGTGGGGCTATGCACAGCCTTTGCGCCAGGAGTTGCTGGCTCCGTCGGTGTTCTCCCGGTTGTCGATTCGCATGTTGTCCCAAATGCACACCCATGCCGGGATCGTGCTGTATGAGATCTGCACCCGGTACAAAAATGTGGGACGCACCTCGCGCCAACACTGGCGTTGGTGGCTTCCGGTCCTGACCGGCCAGCCCAATTCGGAGAAGCTGGCCAAAACGGAATACCGCTTTTTCAAGCGCGACACCATCAAGCCCGCCATCGCGGAAGTCTGTGCGATCACCGATATCCACATTGAACTGGTCGAGTACAAGGATGGCAAAAGCATCAGCGAGTTGCAGTTCCTGGTCAAACCCAAGGCCCAAACCACGTTGCCGCTGAACAACCCTCCCAGACCGCTGGATCTGTCGATGATCAAAAGGGCCGTGGATCTGGGGATCAGTGAGGAAAAGGCGGAGGAGCTGTACACCCGGCACGGCGAATTGGCCATGTCCGAAGGCATGCGGGAACTTGAAGGGCGGGTCGCAGCCGCCTACCCCGCACCGGTTCGGGATGCCTACCGCTACCTCAAGGCATTGCTGGCCAACGAGCAGCAGAAGCCGGCAGAAGAGCCCATGGATGCGGTTGGCGAGAAACAGATGCAGCGCCTGCAGACCGAAAAGAAACAGACGGAGCTGAAGGCCGCCTGGCGTGACGAATGGTTGCGGCGCCAGAAGGACAAGGTGCTGGCGCAATTGCAGGAACAGTCAGAGGAGGGCGTCCGGCAGCTGGAGACGGAACTGCTGCGCGAGATGGAGGAGCGGCATGCCCATCCCTCGCTGATCAAGCGTCTGCAAACCAACGGCTGGGACCATCCGCTGGTGCGCCACTTGATGGTCGAGTTTTATGCAAGGGCAGCCCTCGGCGAGGACTGGGACAAACCAACGACGGAAGACCTGCTGGATATTGCCAGCGAGGTAAAAGCCAAAACCTGATCGACCCCGGTCGTCCGTGGCGCCCGGATGCAGGCCCATGGCTCACTGGAGAGTGCTATATATTTTGTAGCAACAAACTCATATTCTACGAGGGCTATAGGCCTAATTCTTCAACAACATCGGCAAATAACCCCAATTTGGGTATATATGGAGCAGATCCATGGCTGCGAAACCGGGGCAGGCCAGCCGGCCGACCCGGCAGCGGCTGGCCTGCGGTGCAAGGGATCAGGCGCCCTCGTTGCGCGGGCCAATGTAGTTGCGTGCAATCACGACCGAATCCATGCGGAAATGCATGTCGCGTGGTGCCGCCGCGGTGCCCCCGTGGAACCAGTTCAGCCAGAAGCCCTGGATACCCATCTCCAGATGCCGACGCCAGCGAAAATTGGTCCGCTCGTAAGCGGGTACGCCGTCAACCCATGCCATGAATTTCCCGTCATTGACGGCGATGCCGTTGCCGTTGGCATCGAACGGTCCGACGACAGAGTTCATCTTCATGTATTGCTCTATGCAGTACCAGCGTCCCTTGGCAAGTACCACGCCCGGCCAGGTGATGGACTCGCCGTAACTGGTCGCCTGGTCTAGGTGGTACATGTAACTTCCGATCCAGAACAGATCGTCGTACGGATTGCCATCGTTGGCCCGCATGCCACCGTGTCCCCGCATCGACGCCCCCTGGTATTCCCAGCGATTGGCGGTGACGTTGCGCACCTTCAATCCCGTAGGGCGCGAGCCACCGTTACCGGTCGTGGCCTGCCAATAGCCCACGGAGTTCCACCACCCAAACCGACCGTCCCATCCGGGCATTTTGTTGGCATCGACACTGGAGCCCCAGTCGCTTTCGAGAAATACATAGTAGCGGGCGTACAGCTCGGTTTCTCGGCGGTCGGGCGTTCCTTGTGCTGTGCCGCGAACCAGGCTGCGCTCCAGGTCACAGCCCTGCAACTGGCCCTTCGGAATCAGTCCGCGCAACTGCGTGGATGCTGTTTGTGCATCCACAAACAGGCTGCTTCCGGCGACGGCGGTACCGGTTTGCCAGACTTGTTTGGACAAGTCCGCGAAGTCGCTTGCAAAGAGCACGCTAGGATGCGCTGAAACGCCGTGGTCATACGAATACCCGTTGGCTATACCCGCCAGTACCGGGAGAGTCCCTTTGGCCGCGCGGAATTTCGGCGGATTGAGCTCTAGAACGTTCAGCGAGCCGGGGTACTTCAGCGTCAAGCAGGTGAGTACCAGGATGGCGCTCTGCACCGTTCCCGAGACGGCAGACAGGTCGAACTGCAGCACGGCAAACTGGCTGCTTTGTTGCACAGTGAAGGTGCTGCGGCTGTCCTTCGACAGGTACGAACTGGGAGACCACATCGCGTTGGCGGTACACGGCACGTCGAAGCTTCCATTGGTCGATACAACTTGCAGTCGCGGTCGCGCGGTCACGGTGGCGTGTGTGCGTCCCGCGAACACAAAGGGCCATACTTGCGTCGACCGGATGTAGAAACCGCGGTTCTCACCGGACGTGATCCAGCGTTTCACCAGCGTGGTTACGTTGAGTGAAACGTTTCCCATCGCATTAACGGCTGCGGTCGCGTAGGCGGCGGTGCCTTGCGGGACTTGCAGTGCGTCCAGCCAGTCGCCGGTTCCCGGGTGGCTCCATGGCAGCAGCAACTTCTGACTCCAGAAGGCGCGGTTCGGTCCGCTACCACCGTCCCAGGTCAGAAACTGTTTGGGATCCGGAGCAACGGATACCTCTGCGGCAACGGTCGTGGTCATCAAGCCGGCCCGACAATCTGCGCCCGCCAAAAAAGTGCCTGCACCCGCAATCGAGTGCACTACAAACGCGCGTCTATCCAAGATGATTCTCCTTCTGAAACCGTCCAACAACGCTGAGGAGATAACAACAGACCAACCTGGGTCCCAGGACAGCCAACGCCTTTATCTTTTTTTGCGCAAACGCAAGTTCAGCCAACGAGCTAAAAAATATAAACGAATATTTTTACTATGCATGTATCGGGATGAAACACCAAGGCTTGGATAGGCGACGGTTTCTGCGTTCTTCTTTTGCTGCATTGGGTGCCTGCACATGGATGCTCGAAGGGTGTGGCGGCGCATCGAGCAGCAGCCCTTCACATGCCATTGCCACGCCGCAGCCGCAAGCTCCACCGATTGTGTTGCCGCCCTGGGTTCCGACGGACACCGACACCTTCAGAAGCGTTACAACCGGAAACTCTTTTCTGTCGCAGAACGGCAATCTCCCCGGTTGGGAGCGAGCCTTCGGAAGAATTGTCGATGACTACTCCGGCGGTGTCTTCAATCCCTACTGGGGACCTTTGGGTGCCATGGTGTTCCACGGTGGTGGGCACGCGGCCACCTTTGACAACAGCGTGGTGATACTGGACCTGAACGATTTGATGTTCAAACGATTAAGCAATCCAACGCCGAGCAACGGCGGCAAGAACTGGATCGCCACCACGGCAGCGTCCCCTGTCGATCCGGCATATGACGCCTTGCATGGCGAGTACGGTGATGGACAGCCGGGCTCTGCACATACCTACGACACACTGGCCATACTGCCCCCTGCGGATGGTGGTGCGACCTGCGGCTCCCTGATTCGGGTTGCAAGTTTTGCGGTGCATGTCAATCTCTCCGCCAACACCGGATGGGCGCACCGCTTTGACTTCCCCTCCACCAGCATGCACGACGGGCAATGGAGTCGTTGGTCGGTCAATGGACCCACAAACTACCTGTTTCCAGGTAGCTGTTCCGCCTATGACACCACACGAAAACGCATCTGGTGGATTTCCGGACTCTCGTCGGCCCCGCGACTGATACGTTATCTTGACGTCGCTACGCGCCGGCAGACCGATATTGGTTTTGTGAGTCCGTTTCGTTTGGCACCCCTCGCAGATCCGGACAGCGTCACCATGCGTTATGAACCCCAGCGCGACATCCTGGTCCTGACCTGCACCGTCAACCGCAAAATGGTGTTGGCATTCCTGCGCTGTGCCCAAGCTGAGGCCGGCTGGACCATTCCGCCGCTGTCTCTGACGGTTCCGGCAAACACCGGCGCCTCCCATGGTTTTGACTATGTGCCGGAAGCCGGCAAGTTCGTGCTGCTGACGGAAGCAGACAATTTGGCAACATACGACATTACGCCACCGGCGACACTGACCTCGACCTGGACCGTGCTGCGTCGACCTTCTGCCAGTGGAGCGATCCCGACCGCCTATGTCAGTGGCAAGCGCTGGAGTTATGTGCCTGCGTTGCAGTCATTCCTATGGATCGCGAGCAGTACAGCGCCGGTGCTCGTCTATCGACCATCACGCGCGTAATGGACGTGGGGAAAAGTTTCTCGTGGTCGGTAGTTGGGAATGTCAGTCGCATTTCTTTACAAACTTGTTCTGTGGGTACCCGACGCCGCCTGGCATAGCGTATTAATATCTTTCAAATCATAGGATTACGACGCTTGCCGGGTGGTGATGCGGTTTGGTATAAATCCTGCATACCGATGTCTCGAACGGGTTCAAAGCCGACGGGTTGCGCTTGGAGCAACAACCAATGTTCAAAGGAGAGACGAATGTCCCCGCTTAGACACACAGCAAGAACCAACCCGCAGGATGTTCTGGGGTGCCATGCGTTTCGCAACTCCCTCACTTGGTCCGCATAGCCTGATTGTCGCGCGGGGCTAACCGTCGCAATGCAACTTAGAAGACACCTCCATCAGAAAGCGCGCGCCGCACTTTCGTTGCTTCCGCGGTCGATGCGCTTCGCAACGTATCGCTCTTTTGTGGACTGTGACCCCGCGCCAGATCCGCGTCTGACCCTCAAAATCGCACAAACCCAGGAAGAGCTGGAAGCTTGCTTCAAGCTCCTGCACGGCGCTTACGTGAGCAGCGGCTTCATGAAGCCCGATCCCAGTGGCATGCGCATCAATGTCTACCATGCCTTGCCGACGACCACAACGCTGTGCGCCAAGTACGACGATGAAACGGTGGGGACCATATCCTTGATACGTGAGAGTGTGTTTGGCTTCCCCCTGCAGTCCATTTTCGACCTGCACAGTGTGCGAGAAAAGAAAGGCCGCATTGCCGAAGTGTCGGCGCTGGCGGTGCATCCGAAATTCAGAAACACGGGCGGTTCCATCCTGTTCCCGCTTATGAAATTCATGTATGAATACTGCGCCACTTTTTTTGATACCCGCCATCTGGTGATTGCCGTCAATCCCAATCGCATCGAGATGTATGAATCGCTGTTACTGTTCAAGCGACTCACGGAAACCCAAGTAGAAAAATACGACTTTGCCAACGGAGCACCGGCCGTCGGTGCGTCGCTGGACTTGCATGTCGCACCAGCACAACTCAAGCGCCTATACCGGGGCAAGGGCGAACGCAAGAATCTATACCAATATTTTGTGCATACCAGGCTGCCGAATATTGCAATGCCGAGTCGCCGTTACTTCACGACCAACGATCCGGTCATGACGCCGGATTTGCTCGACTATTTCTTCAACCAATGTACCGACGTTTTCGCCCGCTTGGGTGACCGCGAGCGCGGGTTCCTGCGCTCAATATACGATTTGCCGGAGTACCAGGCGGTGTTGCCCACGCTTTTCTCGGAATCGGATTTCAGACGCCACCAACGCGCCCATGCGCGTTATTCACTGAAATGCCCCGGCAACTTCTGCGTGGCGCAGATTGGCCAGCTTGACAGACATATTATTCAGGTCATAGAGTTTTCGGATGATGGGTTTCTGGCGTATTCCAAAGATCCGTTGCCGCTCAACGTGTGGGGCGAAGCCCGCATCCGATTGGGTCTCAAGGAAACTTCCGTGATGAAGGCCATGGTCGTGCGCAGCAAGCACAAGGCCGCGTTCGGGGTGTATGGGTTCAAGGTTGAGCAGACGGACATGCCCTGGCGAAAATTGGTTGGAGTACTTCAGTCTGGAACGACCCACGAAGACCTGAACCATGCCAGCTTGTTTTTGGCGGACTGAGTCAACGAAGCGGCGGCGCTTTGCCTTCAGCGTGTGCTGACGGTTGAAAGCTGGCCAGTTCCTTTTGCAAAGCGGAAACTTCATCGTGTCCTTTGAACGTCGGCCCCAGACTCGCGAGATCATTCAACGTCTCTTTCGCAGGATCCTTTCTTCCGGCCCGAAGTTGGATTTTGGCCAGATTGAACTTCAGCAAGCTGTTCTGCGGTTGTAGCGCCAGAGCCCGCGTTTGCAGCTCCATGGCACCAACATGGTCTCCTTTTTCAGCGCGCAGCGTGGCCAGCGTATCCAGGAACATGGGCTGCTCTGGAGCCAGTGCGACGGCCTTCTCGGCAAATCCTATGGCGGCATCCTTTTTGAGTTTTGCGCTGACCCATGCCAGGTTGTTCAGGGCGATGGGATTGTTGGGCTGTTGCGTGACCACAAAAGAGTAATGTTTCTCTGCACTCTTGTAGTCGTTACGCGCAAGCGCTTGATCACCCAAAAAGAAAATGAAGGCCGCATCTTTGGGGTGATCCTTCTGCCAGTTCAGCGCAAACCGGTCAGCCTCGCTGGCCTTGTTCGCTGCCTGCAAGGCAGCATGCAGTTTCATGGCCAGCGTGGTGCTGCGAACATGGTCCAGACCCGTGCGCAAGGCCTGCGTCGCGGTGCCCCACTGGTTGTTGGATCCGTGAATGTCGCCTTCGAGCACATAACCTACATCCTCATTCGGGCGCTTGCTCTGCACCGCGCGCGCAATGGCCAACGCGTCCGGGTATTTCTTTTCGCTCACATACAGCGCGATCAACGCGCGTTGGCCTTCCAGAAAATCGGGCTTGAGGTTGAGTGACTTGCGCAGGCTGTTGATGGCGGCTTCCTTGTCTTTCATGGCCATTTGGGTTTCTGCCAGGCGCCAATGGGGAAGATGGGATTGCGGTGCTGCATCCGACATCTTTCGGTAGCTGGCCAAGGCCTGGTGGAGATCGCCTGAAGCCTGCTGGGTACGCCCCAAGGCGTCCAAAACCAGCGGCTCCTTGGGTAGGGCCGCCGCGGCATTTTCGGCCGCAGACAATGCCCCCTTCGGATCCTTGCTGCGCAGATAGAAGTTGACCAGTACCAGGCGCGGGTTGACGTCGGTTGGGTTTGCCGCCACCGCGTTGCCGAGTAGCCGGGCCACCTCGTCGTTGGGGGCTCCGGTTTTCACTGCCAGATCGGCAAGCGCCAACAGGGCCTGACCATTCTTGGGCTCTTTGAGTAGCAAGGCATCGAAGCGTTTGCGGGCCTCCACCGGCTTCTTGTCTGCAAGGTCCAGGGCCGCCAGCGCGGCGACTGCCGGGAAAAATGAAGGCTCCAGCACAGCCGCGCGTTCAAGCTGGATCCGTGCCTCCTTCGTTTGGTGCTGGATGTGCAGTACCTGGGCCCTCAGGTAGGAGGCCAGAGCCTCTGTGGGTTTTTTCTTCTCCAGCGTGTCAATGGCGCCCAGAGCCTTTGCATACTCCTTGCGGTGCATGTGGGTGCTGATCAGGGCCAGATCAGCAGTGGTTCCGGTGTCAGATCCGGAAATCTCACGCAGCTCCCCGAATGCGCTCTCGGTAGAGCCTCGCAGGAGATGGACCAATGCCAGAGAGGTCCTTTTTCTTCCACTTTGCGGATCCTGGGCACTGGCCTGCGTGAAATACTCCTGCGCCTTGGGGAAATTGCCGTGCCTGAGATAGACCTCTCCCGCCAGCGACGCCAGTTCCGAGTCCGCTTGCGTCTGGTCCAGTGCCGGCAGCAGTGTTTCCATGGCCTGGGTAGACTGGTTCGATCGCAGGTAGGTCACGATCAGCAACTTTCTGGCCGTTGGCAGTGCGGCCTGCATTGCCAGTGCCTTGCTGAGGTGGGCTTGCGCCTGTCGCAGGTGATTGCGTTGAAGTTCTGTCGCCCCCGCCAATTGCAGTGCGGCAATGTGGTTGGGGCTGATCTTCAGGGCCGCGAGCACCTGCTCATTCGCCGCCTTGAAATCCTTGCTCTGATAGGCCAGCAAGGCTGACAGATACTGGGTTTGGGGATGGTGGGGGGCAAGCTTCTTCAGCTCCTCCAATTGGGTCGCCGCGGAATCCGGATTTGCCTGTTGGAGAAAGGCCATGACCAGGGCGCCGTGACCCGCCAAAAAGTCCGGCTTGATTGCGAGGGCCTTGCGATAGGCGTCTACCGCCTCGGCGGCCTTGCCCTGTGCAATCCAATAGGCGTCACCTTTGAGCTTCCAGGCAGCATGGTCTTGTGGTGTCTTGGTGATGACCGTGTCAATCAGTGCTTGCGCAGCCTCGATATCACGCTGCCCCAACATCTTGCGTGCGCGCTCAAGAAGTGCGGGCCCGAACTCCGGATCGGCTTTCAGTGCCGCCTGCAGTGCTGCCTCTGACTTATCGTCCTGACCCTGCAAGGCATAGGCCGCCGCCAGGGAGTGTTGCAGGTCCGCCTGCGCCGCGGGCCGAGCAAGCTGCACGTCCGAAAATTCGTCCGTGACCGCCTTGGCATGGTCTTGCGCCAGCATGGCCTTGGCAAGCTGCGGCACCACCGCATCCATGGGGTGGTGCAGTTCCATGGACTTGCGCAACTCGGTCTCGGCACCGGTGGCGTCTCCGGTTTTCAGCAAGGCGGTACCGAGCAAAAAGCGAGCCTCTGGCAGATTCGGGCTCACCTGCAATACGTTCTTGATCTGGATGATTGCGGCCCGGTTATCGTTCTTCCCCAGATAGAGCTTCGCCGAATCCAGCAGAGACTCGCCTTTTTGCGAACATCCCATGAGCATGCATGCCATCACAACCAGATGGCTCGCCATGCGTGTGGTGGTCAACGGGGCGCGTGGCATAGGGTACTCCTTGGTGTGCTGGTGGGGTGCATGCAGTCGTGCCTGCTACTTCAGACTCAGCCGGTGCATAAGGTCATACAGGGTTGGGCGGCTGACGCCCAGCAGCTCTGCCGCTTTGACGATGTTGCCGTTGACCCGTCCCATGGCCGCAATGATGGTTGTCTTCTCGGCACGGTCACGTGCCTGGCGCAAGTCCAATGACGTGTCGACGGCATCCGCAGTGGCAGTGGAGAGGTCTATGTCACCGCAGGAAATCTGGCAACCGTCGACCATGATGACGGCGCGCTTGATGCGGTTCTCCAACTCACGGATGTTGCCCGGCCAGGTATGGTGTTCTATGGCGCGAATGGCGTCTTCGTTCAGTCTCAGCGCCGGGCGGTTGTGTTCGTGTGCGTAGCGACGCAGCAGCGCGTGCGCCAACAATGCCGCATCTCCAACGCGTTGGCGCAAGGGGGGAATGTCGATCACAACCTCCGCCAACCGGTAGTACAGGTCTTCGCGAAAGCGGCCTTCCTTGCTGAGGGCATGCAGGTTCTGGTGGGTGGCGCACACGATGCGCACGTCCACTGGTATTTCCTGGCGTCCACCCACACGTTCAATGGTGCGTTCCTGCAAGAAGCGGAGCAATTTGGCCTGCAGTCCAAGGGGAAGGTCCCCTATTTCATCCAACATCAAAGTTCCGCCGTGGGCCGTCTCAATCTTGCCCAGCGTGGTTTTTACCGCTCCCGTGAATGCGCCTTTCTCGAACCCAAACAGTTCGCTTTCGAGAAGGTTGTCGGGAATGGCGGCGCAGTTGATGGCGACGAATCTTCCCACTCTGCGTGCGGACGACTGGTGCAGCGCGCGGGCCAACACCTCTTTGCCGGTTCCACTCTCTCCGAGCAGCATGACACTGGCGTTGCTGGGCCCCAGCTTTTCTATCATGCGGCATATGCGCAGCATGTCCGGATCGCGGGTTATCAAACCCGAGAGTACGTCCGGTTGGTGGAGGGTTTGGAGACGGCGGTTTTCGCGCTGCAGATCGCTCAAGCGAAAGGCCCGCTCAATGGTCAAGGACAGGAGTTCGGGAATAAAGGGCTTGGGGAAAAAGTCATAGGCTCCCATGGCCACGGCGCGCAATGCGTTGGCCTGGTCGTTCTGTCCGGTCAGCACAATGACCTTGACGTCCGGATCAAGCTCCATGAGTTGCTCCAGCAAGCGGAACCCCTCTGCAACCGAATCGGCCTGCGGCGGAAGGCCCAGATCCATGGTGACAACCGCTGGCGTACGTTTGCGCATGTGGATCAGCGCGCTTTCACGGTCGTGCGCGGTTACGGAATCAAACTGATCCAGCGACCATTGGATCTGCTTTTGCAGTGCCAGATCGTCTTCCACGATCAGCAGTGAGCGCGGGGTATCCTGCATCATGCGTATTTCAGGGCCGTTGGACCTGCCTCGGTAGTTGTTTCAAAAACCGGCAGCAAGAGTGTGACCACGGTTCCCTTGTTCTCGGCGCTTTGCACATCGATGGAGCCGCCCAAATCCCGCACATACTGCAAACTTTCGTAGGCACCAATACCCATGCCTGTGGGTTTGGTGGTCTGAAAGGGCTTGAACAGGCGATTCCGTACGAAGTTGTCCGACATGCCTTTTCCCGTATCGCCAACGATGATCTTGGCTTCTGCTCCGCAGCGCTCCAACTGGATCCAGACACGGCCAGTACCGTCGGTGGCGTCAAATGCGTTTTGCACCATATGACCGAGTACCCGCTCGAGCCGTTCTTCGTGGCCGCGTGCATGCACGGGTTCACTCCACTGAAAGTCCAGCCGCTGGTTTCGACTCGCGTTTTGCGCCGCCATGCGCTCAATGAGCCGCACCAAATTCACGCCAAACGCAGGTCCCGGCGGCGTGGCCCCCAGGCGCAACTGGAGCAGCATATGGCGCATGCGGTCCAGCGAGTTTTCGACCGTCATCAGCATGTCCTTTTGAAACTCGGGGTTGTCTCCCAGGCGTTTTGCATTCTTCAGCATCAGTGACAACTGGGTGACAATGTTCTTGAGGTCATGCACAACGAATGCCGACATGCGATTGAAGCTTTCAAATTTTCTGGCCTCCAGCAGTGCTTCTGTGGCCTGCATCTGGGCCAGAAATCCAGCGGCTTGCCGGCCCGCAGTTTTCAAAAGATCGTTGACCTCCCAGTTCACCTCCACGGGTGTGCGCGCGCAGGCAAGCACGCAAAAACCAATCAACACCTCGTCAACCATCAACGGAATCACCAGCCACGCCTGTTTCATCTCCCGCAACCAGAGCGGCAAAGTCAGTTGTCCATAGCGGTTGTGATGGCTGCGGTACTCATCCAGATTGATGACCCAGCCGCTGCGCTCGACGAAGCTACAGAAGGGCGAGTGGATGCTTTCGACGGCCGACGTAGGGGCCAGATTCCAGCGCGCACTCTGACTGAATGTGTCCGCATTGTGGGTTCGGGTCCACAGCCCGCCTGCCGGGCTCTCCAGCATGTCGGCAAGACCCCTGATGACTTGTTGCCCCACCTCCTGTGAAGTGTCTCTGGACGACAGGGTATGGGTGAACTTCAACCACTCTTCGCGGTAATCGAACCGGTAGTGGAACAGGTGTTTTCCAATCAGTACCCTTAAGCGCGCACGTGCGGAACCTGAAAACGCCAGCACGGCCAGAACCACCAGGCCCAGAAAAACCATCCCCTGCTGTAGCGCGCGACCCCACTCACCGCCGAAGTAACGCACGTAGTAGCCCACGCCTGAGAGAAACAACAGGTAGAGACCCGCACCCAGCAACGCCGTGGTATGAAATGCTGCCTTGGGCGACAAGCGGACCCCGGCCACCCAATCGCTTTGCCGCATGGCCGACACCGCCATCAAGGGCACAACCATTGCATGCACCACACCGCGGATGCTGAGCGCGTCCATATCGGGGTGCTTGAACAAAACCGCCTGGGCATGGAGGTACAAATCGAACATAAAAATCCCGGCCAAACCCAGACACAGGGGTTTGCTGCTCCAGCGTGCGTCGTTCTCCAGATTTCGAACCACCTGTTCCAACAAAACCAGGGCGAAGATGGTCAACGCCATGTGGGTGAACAGCAATGCCAACACCGGATTTCCAAGCGCCCTGATCCGGAATTCCACCGCGAACAGCGCCACGGTGTGCAAGCCCAGCAGGGCCAGTGCCGCAGGTGTTATCCAGTGCATGGTGCTGGACGTAGCGCCGACACGGTTGGGTTGCAAAAGTGCCAACAAAAATCCGTACCAAAAGGCATAACGCAAGGCATCAAAAAGGGTGCTGATGAGCCACAGGGCGTGTGTGCCCATCAGCGCCTGGGCCATACTGGACCAGGCCCACAGCGCACTCGCTGCGATCGCTGCCCATAGGGTGCTTCTGGGCAGCTTGCGCACGGAACTCACGTAGCCCAGGCGGAAAAGTCGCAGTGCGAAGGCCGAATACACGAGAGCGGACAAACCGCTGCTCCATGCGATCAGGGGCATGTTATTGCGCACCTTTTCCAGTCAACACCACCCCAATCGTTTCAAACAAAACCACCAAATCCAGGAACAGGGTGTGGTTCTTCACGTAGTACAGGTCGTACTGGAGCTTCTCTGCGGCATCCTCGACGGACGCGCCATAGTGGTAGCGCACCTGTGCCCAGCCGGTGATGCCAGGCTTGAGGCAGTGGCGCACCGCGTAATAGGGAAGCTCCTGAATCAACTTGTTCACGAAGAAGGGCCGTTCCGGGCGTGGACCCACCAGACTCATCTCACCAGACAGGACATTGAAAAGCTGGGGTAATTCATCAATCCGGAGCTTGCGGATAATCCGACCCACGCGCGTCACCCGGTCATCGCTGGTGCCGGCCCAGCGCGGCGTGCCATCTTTCTCGGCGTCAGTACGCATGCTCCTGAATTTCACGACATCGAAGGTCCGTCCGTACAGTCCCACGCGACTTTGGCGATACAGGATGGGACCACCACTCTCCAGAAAAATAAGGACTGCGGTAGCGGCGATGAGCGGGAGTGTGAGCAGCAGCAGCAGCGTGGAAAAAAGGATGTCAAACAGGCGTTTTGAGGCGCTGTGTAGCGCGCTCTTTTCAAATCCGTCGCCAAAGATAAGCCATCCCGCAGAGACGGAGTCGCGCCGGATCTGTCCCATGAGTTTTTCGAGATAGGTTGCACTATCCACCACACGCACACCATGCAGCTTGCAATCGAGAAGTTCTCGCAACGGCATGGTGCCGCCGCGGCGTTCCCCCACCGCAACAACGATTTCCTGGACGCGCTCGGTCTGGACGACCTCTGTTAACGATCTGCCGCCGGGTATTTGTCTGGATGGGGGACTGAGATCCGGCGATTCATTGGGATTGGCGTAATAACCAACGATGTCTACATTGGGGTCGGCCGACGTCAGCATGTCGCCCAGACGCATGGCGCGGGGTCCTGTGCCATACACCAAGACCCGCGTGTGACCGACCCGTTCGGACAGCGTGCCTGCCATATAGGTGCGGTGTATGAGCATGAGCCCCAGAGCCGCCAGCAGCGCCAATACGAACGACTTTTGTTCATGCGGGGGCAGGGGGGAGACGCGAAACACCGCATACGCCAGCAGCAGTGAGAGCGCCAGTGCGGCGAGTGCGCGTTTCTGCATCTGTTGCCGGCTCAGGCTTTGCACGCGTTGGTAGAAACCGAGGCCGGTGTTGATGGTCGATACGCCGGTTGCCATCAGGAATGCGCTGCTTAGAACCGTGCTGGAAGTGGTGAACGGTTCACTGGATTGGTAAAAAAAAAGTGCCACCACCACCAAGATCACCAAAGCCATATCGAAGGAAATTTGGTACAACGAGCGCTTGTGGAAGTAATGGTTGAAGATCCTTATCATGTTGAAGGTCCCCGCAAATCCCTATGGAAGAAGTAGTCTGCCTTGGGTGTTTTTTTTCTTCTTGATTTTTCGCATATCCGCGGAGTACGCGCGCCTGGAGAAGACGAGCAGGGCACCTCCAAGTGCCATTGCATAGAACAGAAACATCACGCGAGGAGTGTCCAACACGCTGCCGGTCAATCCGACACACAGCGCCCCGGTCAATGCCGCTACAGCGTAGGGGCAGCTGTTTTTCCGGCGTCCGCTGGCAAAGGCCAGACGCCACATGGCCGTTGCGACCAGTGCGCAAAAAATCAACAATCCGAGTAGCCCGCGCTCAATCAACACCTCTAGAAAAAGATTGTCGATATGCCATGGCAAGTAGTAGGACTGAGCGGAGCCCAACCAGTGCGCCAAGCCTGCAGCGAAGTCACCATTTGTCAGCAATTCTTCCTGGTTCGGCCCCTGCAGACGGATGTTGTCGATGTCTGCACGCCCCCCAGCGTTCACGACGGACACCGTGAACAGGGCCAAGCGTGGCGCATGCCAACGGGCGGGGCTTGCAACCTCGGTCAGTGGCTGCACCAGCGGTCGCCAAGCGGGGTCCGCTGCAACATGCAACTGTGCGGTCCGGCAATCGGCGTCATACAACAAATGGCGCGCGCACCACTCCAATTGCAGGTCGGTCGCAGTGCGGGCGAGGATGTCCAAACGCACCACATGCAGTCCTTTGCGAGGACTGGGCACACGTTGGGTCAGCGCAAACTGGCCACCGAGCTGTTTCTGGGTCATGGGGCCCAGCACGGTGACAAAGCGATTTTCAAGTCCCTGTCTATCCTGCTCCTGGGCGGCAAGAGCCTGGCCAGAGAATTCGCCTGCCGGCCCGAGATTTGCATAGTGGTTGGGCAGGCGCCCGGGGCCCTTGCCCAACCACCAGTCGGTGGGGCCGTGGAGCACTGCCAGACCGCGTTGCCAATGGGCGACCCGGCTCCCAAAATCCTCCCGCGATCTGGCCATGCGATCTAGCATGAAGGTGCCAGCACCCAGAACCACGAACACTTCAATGCCCAATGCCAGGTACAGCACGGGGATGGCCTTTGTGCGCCAGTCGGTTGCCGGTTGTGGGCCGGCCGCCGCGCTGCCCGGCAGCTTTGACCGTTTCCCAAAGGCCAGCATGGCAAGGACCAGAAGCGACGTCAGCGTGGCAAAGTAGAGCCCGCGTGAAAATGTTGTCAACACCGCGTAGGCAGTCAATACTGCCAGCATGGCAGCACCCAGCCACACCAGGGGACGTCGGGCGGACACGACAGCCCAAACCGCAAACGGTGTTGCCATTGCCAGATAGGCATCGATGGCTTCGCCACCCACATGCATTTCCCAAAAGAGGGCCACCGTTCGGTAGGGGGTGGAGAAGTCCAGCAGGTCGGCGGAGACCCATCGCTCCCAGGCTACGGCCAGCACCACAACACTGAGGCCCATTACCATGCCCAGTGCCATACGCCGATACGCACGTGCGGACCCACGGAGCACTTCTTGATGGAGCAGGGGGACACACAGCAGCGCGTAGACTTCACTTTTGATGACGCGCACGCTGTTCAACGCATCGGTGTAGCCGGCGAACCAGTCAAAGTCCCAGCCGCCGGCATCCATCACTGCGCGCGACAGTGACAACAAGGCCATGCCGCCCAGCATCAGCAACAGGGCTTGTGAAAGGGCTGGCAGCGCCGTATGTGCGGGATGGCGCATAGCCCAGGCCAGGCGGGCGTAACCTGCCGCCAGTGTCCCCAGCAGCAGGATGTCGAACTCGTCGAACACAATCCAGCCGCTCCACGGAGAGAAATGCATGAAGGCCACGCCGGCCGGTACCAGGGCCAAGCCCAGATGCCAACGCCAGGTGAGCGCAATGTTCCATGCGAGAAAAAGAATGACCGTGGCCAGCGGCCACACCGGATGGTGCCAGGCCAGGGCGAGGCCGGCGCACAGACTGGCCAGAGCCAGCAGTAGTACGAGCATGCGGCTCAGCGCATATTCCTTACACCAGTACCTCGATGCATGCCGGGTGCCCCAAAAAACCTTGTGGACTGGCACTTGCGCCATACGCACCCGATTGGAAGATTACTGCGAGATCGCCCGGCTGTGCAACCGGGAGCAACATGCGATCCGCCAGCAGATCCAAGGGGGTGCACAGCGGGCCCACCACCGAGACCATTTCCATGGGAGATCCATTTGCCTTGTTGCCTATGGTCACCGGATAGTTTTTGCGCAGCACCTGGCCGAAGTTGCCAGACGCTGCAAGATGGTGGTGCAGACCGCCGTCACACACCAAGTAAACCTGATCACGCGATGACTTGCGATCTACTACGCGGGTGACATAGATTCCGGCCTCGCCCACCAGGTAGCGACCCAGTTCTATGACCAAGCTGGCCCCTGGAAAGACGCTGCGCGCCGTTTCGTCCAGTTGCGCCAGATTCCGCCCTATGGGTGCGATGTCCAGAGCTTGCTCGCCAGGAAAATAGGGGATACCAAATCCTCCCCCCAGATTGATGCTTTGCACCGGTCGTGGCGCATGTTGCGACAAGCGCTCGGCGAGCGCGAATGACTTTTGTTGTGCCTCGCAGATCGCTTCCGGGCGCAGATTCTGTGAACCTGCAAACAGGTGAAATCCTTCAAAGTCCAGCCCTGCGCGACCAATATCGGATAACAGGGCGGGGACCTGTTCGACGTCGACGCCGAAGGGTTTGGGGCCGCCACCCATCTTCATGCCGGAGCCCTTGAGTTCAAAGTCCGGATTGACCCGCACCGCCACGCGGGCAGCCAGGCCGAGCGCCATGGAATTGCGTTCCAGCACCGCGACTTCACGCGGCGACTCGATGTTGATCAATACGCCGGAGGCGACGGCCTGGCGCAGTTCCGCATCCCGTTTTCCAGGTCCGGCAAAGCTGATGTCAGCCGGGTTAACGCCCGCGTCCAGCGCGAGCTTGAGCTCTCCGGAAGATGCCACGTCCATGCCATCGACCTGGAATGCCATCCACCCCACCAAGGCCGGCAAGGGATTTGCCTTCAGCGCATAGTGCAGTTTGATGCGGGGTGGCAAGGCACTGCGCAGTGCGACCACCCGTTCACGCAACAGCGCACGGTCGTAGGCATAAAAAGGAGTCTGCCCGACCCGTGCCGCCAACTGTGTCAGCGGTATGTTGCCCACCTTCAACTCCCCGTCTGTGACGGTGAACGGGTGCATGGATGCGTGGCTGTGCAAACCATTATGGGCCGACATGGCGAGCCCTCCACTGCGCTGCGAGCAAGGTACGGTCTATCTTGCCATTCGGGTTGCGGGGCAGGGGACCATCCACCCATTCGATGCTGGCGGGCACCATGTAGGCTGGCATACGGGCGCGACAGGCGTCCAGCAGCGCTTTGCCATCGCCTGCGCCAGAGGGCTCGGGTGGCGTCACGATGGCCTGGATGGCTTGCCCCAGCGTGGCATGTTCAATGCCAAAGACCATGCACTCTCCCACCAGCAGCGTGGCGTAGAGGATCTCTTCCACCTCGGTGGGACTGACCCGATAACCGGAGGTCTTCATCATCTCATCGCGTCGCCCGATGAAATACAAGAAACCGTCCGCATCCATGCGCACGGTATCGCCCGAAAAAACGGCGTATTCTGGCAGCATGAGGCCGGTTTGTCTTCCGGGCGTGTCAGCCGCCAAGGGCTTGTAACGCTCGGCGGTCTTGACGGGATCATTCCAATATCCCATGCCCACCAATGCCCCGCGGTGCACCAACTCACCCGGCTCGTCCGGGCCGCAGGCCGACCCGTCGTCACGCAGCACCAGAATCTCGGCGTTGGGAATCGCCCGTCCGATGGAGTCCGGTCGCCGATCGACCTCATCGGGCGCCAAGTAGGTCGAGCGAAACGCCTCGGTCAGCCCGTACATCAGAAAGGGCTTGGCCGACGGAATACGCGTGCGCAATGCTGCCAAGGTCTCCTTGGGCATGCGGCCGCCGGTGTTGGCGAAGTACCGTAGCGTCTTGCCTATGCCCTGCGGCCAGTCGACTTGCGCCAACTGGATATACAAGGGCGGCACGGCGGTCAGGCCGGTGACGGCTTCACGATCCAGGGCTTTGAGAACGTCGCGCGGCGTCAGATAGTTCAACAAAACCACACGCGCACCGACATGGAATGCGGTTGTCAATTGGCTGAAGCCTGCATCAAATGACAGGGGCAGAGCGGCCAGCAAGCTGTCCTGTGAAGAATTTTCCAGATAAGAGGCCACGCTCTTGGCTCCGGCCACCATGTTGCGTTGCGACAGTACGACCCCCTTGGGCCGACCGGAGCTGCCCGAGGTGTACAGGATGGCGGCCATATCCGTGTCTATGACCCGGTGTCCGACACCGTCCTGGCGCTGTGTCAGAAGCTGCCAGGGTACTACCGCCACCGGGTCCGCCGCAAGCTGAGGCGCACCCACCACGCCATCGGTCAGCACAATATGGCGCAGGTCGTGGCAGGCGGCAAGTGTATTCTTCAGCAATCCGAGGCGTTGTGACGAAGTCACCAGCAGTCGCACGTTGCAGTCTTGCAAAATGAATGCCACCTGCTCGGGTTTGAGCAGTGGATTGACGGGTACGAATACCGCCCCCGCCGCGGCCGCACCAAAACTGGCGACGACGGTCTCAAAGCATTTGTCCAGATAGATGGCCACTCTTTCCGTGCGTGCAATGCCCAATCCCAGCAAGCCGCAGGCGAATTGCGCTACACGGTTTTGCAGCTCCGCGTAATTGATGGACTGGTCGCCCAGTGTGAGCGCAATGGCATGGGGGGAGCGTTTGGCGCTTAGTGTTATCAACTCGGCCAAGAGGGTGGCTTCAATCACCGAGGGACTCCTGGACAATTGTCGCGGGGATTTCGTGTGCGTGTTGAGGATCGATTTTCAGGCGAATCACGTACTGCTTCATGCTCGATGGCCCCATGGATGAAAATGTTTCGACGGTGTGGAGCAGTCTGGCGCACAGATCAGTGGGGCGTGTTGCGCTTTCTCAATACAAGGGTCGCTGGACCTCTGGGTTCAAGAGGGGTAGCAGCAACCTGCGCAGAAACAGGCCGACACCACCCCAAAGGGTGATGAACCAAAGTGGAACTCCGCCTGGTGGATTGCCGGGGTAGGCCCATTGGCCGCTGAGAACACCGGTGTATTCGAAGGCTGCGCCCAGCAGAACCATGTAGCCTGTGTACAGCAGGTCAAAGCGCTCATGAAACAAGAAAATACCAAAAAGCAGCAAGGCGGCTGTCACTGCCAATAGCGTATTTGAATCGGCAATCGTGGAAAAAGCGACGGCGTAGAGCAGAGCCAAAATCCATGCTGACCAGACCTGCAAGGGTGGGGCCTGTGGCGCGGGGCCATTCACCACGCGTTTGACATGCAGCAGGTAGAAGCCCCACATGAAGAGTTCATACACGGGCATGCCCAATACATCAGGTGCGGTGAATGCGAAGATGCCCTGGCGTAACGAAAGCGTGTTCATCACGGTGAAGAAGCAACACGCTCCCACGTAAAGAATCCATTCCGCTTTGCTCAGGCGACGAAAGGTCAGAAACCATAACGCCAGCAGCCCACCGAGCTTGGCCCAATTGCCGGGCACGAAGGCGATGATGGCCAAGGAAAGGGGGACCTGCAGAAGAAGGATATTACGTTGGTGCAAGCTGTAGCCCAAGGAGTTGGACATGCGCGCAATCATCATCCGAGGCAGTAGTTCAGTTCTTCCCGAGAGGCTGGTAAAGGATGCGTCTGCAGCTTTACCCACTGCATCGGCATCCTCACAGCGTCATCAGGGAACTACTTCAGTGGAGATACCTATCCGCATGCCCTTAATGGCCGCGCCGACGGCGGAGTGCACCCAACCCCAGCAGACCCAGACTTACCAGAGCCAAGCTGGCGGGCTCCGGAACGACGAAGCCGCGGCCAGGGTCATTGCTGGTCTGTCCGAAGATACCGTCCGTACCAACCGTTGGGCTGTTCCAGTCCTGGTTGTTGTCAATCTTGTTGCTGAAGCGAACGTCACGGGTGCCGAAGACGGTTCCGAACCAGTCGCTGTTCAGTGATGTGGCCCAAAGACCGTCCATGCCGTCAATCAGACCGTCTCCGTTGTAGTCGAAAACGTTCGCATAGGAGTCGGCAGAGCCCGACTGATTGGTCAACGCGGTGTCGATCGTGCCCTGGATGGTGGTGGTTGCGTTCCCAGGGTTGATACCACTGGCGAAGCCCAGGCGGGCCAAAAATACGCCATCCGTCACACCGGTGAACGATGTATCGCCGGTCCGACCACCGGGCGTCAAACTCCCAATATTCACAATCGTATTGGCCAGGCTTGGATCATCCCAGTAGAGGTCGATATAGCCGCCCGTGGCTTGCAGGCTGAACAGCGTCCCCACGTTGGTGACACTGGTTTGAACCGCGCCATGGAACATGGCGGTTACCTGTCCGCCCATGACCGGAAATATCTGGTCCGAGAAGAAGGGTGCGGTGCCCGCGCTGTCAATGTCGTTGCCGACAACACCTGGCCCCACTCCTACGGGGTTGGGTGTGCCGGCGCGCATGATGCTGACCTGGGCGACACCCCAATTGCCCTCGGCAGTACCACTACAACCAGCGCAATTGTTGGTGTTGTTGAGCGGATTGCCCGCGGCATCCGTTCCCAGGGCGGTTTGCTCAAGATTGGTGAACTGAAAATATAGTCCGCCAGTGGGCAGTGCGATCGGAGCAGCCATTGCTCCTACGCTGAAGGCGGCTCCGATGAGCAGGGAGAGAAGTTTCAATTTCATTGTGTTCTCCTTGAATGAAATGTGTTGCAGATATCGACAGAGTCGGAAACAGAAGCCGACGCTCTTGGGTAAGGCATCTTCCGTGCCAAATCGGATGTGGTGTTGCAAGTCATTGAAATCTCTCAGGATTTTTATGTTTGTTGATGCAATGCGCTGGGTGTTCTGTAAAGTTGTAAAGAAAGCTGACGCCTGCTCGCGCAAAGGATGGTCCCTGTATCGCGCGCCTAGGCGTATCGCCCGGGTGCCATCACGTCATGCGGGTCGCAGCTTTTGCGCAGCAGGTGATTAAAGGAACTGGAGTCGGTCTGCAATGCGGCGAGTTGTGCCATGGTTTCTATGCCTACCCGATAGGGGAAGCAACCCTTCATGCGCCCAGCCACCAGCAGCGCGTTGTAGCAGGCTTGCGCGGCGGCCACGGCCGACGGCTCATTGCGATCAAACAGCAGAGGAACAGTGCTGTCAAAAAGCCGGTCGTTCAGAGAGGTCAGGGTGATCAACGGCTCCATGGCCCACTGCTGTGTCAGCTCAGTGACCATGTTCACATAGGCGCGTACCCCATCGGGACGCATGGGAACCAGCGGCGAATACCAGATCAATCCGCATCCATCGCGGGCTGGATCCATTCGCGCAGCACTCGGGGGCTTCTGGTTTCGCCAATAGGCCAGCTTCAGCGCTATATCGCTGGGGCGACCCGCGACCAACTCAAGTGATCGGCACAGCATTTCCGTTCGCTGTACCAAGCTCCGGCCCCATGCACCCGGTACCCAGCGCGCGGCGTGGCTGAATGTCCGCGCCCGCTCTGGAGTCACAAACACCAAATGGCTGGCGATGGTCGACAGCGCACTGCGCAGTTCCTTGCGTGCCGCGGCGACCATCCGCGCTGTTCCATACAACGATGCAAATCCCGTCCACGGGGCCACCTTGTGCTGCCGTCCAAGTTGTGCAAGCAAGGAGTCTCCTATCAACCCGTTTTCGCCCAGTTGTCCAGCGGGAAAGGGGGCGGTCATGCCCAGTACGCGGTGTTGATTCATCAGATTGATCGCCCCCAGTGTGCCGGGCAGTTTTGTCAGCAGGCTGCGCACGGCCAACACTGCGGACTCCAGCAATGCGTCGTTGTTCAGCGTGAACAGGCAGGCTTCCACGCGCTCAGGGCGCCGTGCAAGCACAATGCTCATGGAGGTGATGATGCCAAACCCGCCTTGGGTGAACAGGCCCGCACTGTAGGGGCCAATTCCCCATTTGAACAAGCGTGCCAGATCCACACCACCGGCTTCATGCATGGCCGTGCGGTAGATGCGTCCGTCGGGTAAAACGGCGTGCACATCGGTCACCGCGCCAAAGTGGTCGGCATGTGGTGTGATGCCATAACCCCGCTCCAGCGCGTTGCCCAGCAGACTGCAGTGTGGCCCTGCCCCCGTAACGGGCACTAAATAGGGATGACCACCCGCCTCCAGAAAGTCCGCCAGCAATTGTTGGGTCACACCAGGCTGTAGCGTGACGACGCCGAGCTCCGCGTCGAAGTCCAGAATCTGCTGCAACGCCGACAAATCAAGAATCACCCCACCATTGCGTACCGGCAGCGAACTGCCATAACCCCAGTTGTGTCCGGTACTGATGGGGTAGACACTGACGTGGTTTCTGTGTGCGATGCGCATGACCTCTGGTATGCAGGAGACATCTTGAATGGTGAGCGCGGCGGCGATGTCTCGGTGAGCGCCGCCCGTGTCGCTTCCATACGCGGCTTGTGCAGCACCGCGAAGCAGCACATTGGGCCCACCCAAAAGGCTTAGCCATTGGTCGATGGCTGTGTCCAAATCCATGTTCTCTCCAATGGGCTGTAGAAACCTGGCCAAGCATTGCTGATGCCAACCCTGCGTGGCAAAGGTTAGTGACCCCAGCAGCAGCACATTTGTGATTTGTCAATTGCTTGGCCCGCCGCATGGGACACATTGGGCGTAGTTCAACTTGATTCACATCGATTACCAGTCCATGAAAATACTAGTGACGGGGGCTGCGGGCTTCATTGGCATGACCACGGCTCTGCGTCTGTTAGACCGCGGCGATGAAGTGGTTGGCCTGGACAACCTCAACGCCTACTATGACGTGCGCCTCAAGGAAGACCGTCTCGCACGCTTGATGCCGCACCCGCGCTTTCGCTTCATGAAGATGGATGTCGTGGATCGTGCGGACATGAACGATCTGTTCCAGACGCAGCGGTTTGACCGCGTGGTCCACCTCGCCGCGCAGGCTGGTGTGCGCTATTCGCTGCAGAACCCGCGCGCCTATGTAGATAGCAACGTCGTGGGGTTTCTAAACATCCTTGAGGGCTGTCGCAGTACGGAGGTTCAACACCTGGTGTATGCGTCAAGCTCCAGCGTGTATGGCGGCAACACAGACCTGCCCTTCTCGGAAGACAACCGTGTGGACCATCCAGTGAGTCTGTATGCCGCAACGAAGAAGGCCAATGAACTCATGGCACACACTTACAGTCATCTGTACGGTTTGCCGACCACGGGTCTGCGGTTCTTCACGGTCTACGGTCCTTGGGGGCGTCCCGATATGGCGTTGTCCCTGTTTACCGAGGCCATTCTGCAGGGGCGTGCCATCGATGTCTTCAACCATGGAAACATGCAGCGTGATTTCACGTATGTAGATGACATAGTCGAAGGCGTGGTTCGCGTGGTCGACCGCATCGCGACGCCCGCCTGCGGCAGTGTGCCGTATCGGATCTTCAATATTGGCAATAATCGCCCGGCGCGCTTGCTGGATTTCATCACCTGTGTCGAATCTGCATTGGGCATGCAAGCCCAGAAAAACTGGTTGCCGCTGCAACCTGGAGACGTACCGGCGACGTATGCGTCCACGCAGGCATTGAATGAATGGATAGGCTTTGTGCCGGATACGCGCATCGAGGATGGCGTCAACCGCTTCGTGGCCTGGTACCTCGACTACCACCATGATCAAGTGCCGCGTTCGACCAACGCAGACGTGCACCATCGAACGCAGACCATTGCGCCGAGCGGTCTTTCGGCGCGGGCCGCTGGGTATTGAGATCCAACCGTGTGCCTCTTTCGCACGCCAGTCGCGTGGGGCAAAGGAATGTTTTTCGTGAGAAATCGCAAGCAGCGAAAGGGCTGCGCAAAGCACACTCGCCTTCAGATTTGATTCCGGCATGTGGTCGCGAACAGCCAGTTCACCTCCCGGAAATTTTCCTGCAATCGATCTCAAGGGGCGCCATGAAGACAATCCGCAGCATTGTGAAGATCGCAATAGCATGGGTGGGAGGCAGCGTGCTGGTGGGCTTGCTCGGCGCATGTTCCAGCGTTTCGACCCGTTATCCGGAAGCTCCCGTGGCTGCAGATACCAAAAGCTACGACTACGTCGTGGGCTCCGGGGACCTGCTGAATATTATTGTGTGGAGAAGCCCTGAGCTTTCACTGTCCGTTCCAGTCAGACCCGACGGAAAGATATCGACGCCACTGGTAGACGAGCTCACTGCGCAGGGCAAGACCACGGTACAGATAGCGCGTGATGTGGAGAAGGCACTCAGCAAGTTGGTTCGGGACCCCGTTGTCACGGTGGTTGTCACCCGCTATGTGGGCCCCTACAGTGAACAAATCCGTGTAGTGGGGGAGGCCGCAAAACCGCAAGCACTTCCGTACAAGCAAAGAATGACGGTGCTTGATGTGATGATTGCCGTGGGGGGGCTTACCGACTATGCCGATGGGAATGGAGCTTCCATCACGCGCGTGTCCGATGGCGGAAAACGCTACTCGGTGCGGCTGAGGGACCTTATCAAACGGGGTGACATTTCGGCAAATGTGGAGATGCTCCCGGGCGACATCCTCATCATTCCCCAAGGCTGGTTCTGAGCACGGCCGGCTGCCAGTGGGATGCGCGGCCCAGATGCAACTGGACTTCGTTCACTAACCCAATCTGAGATTTTCCTGATGGATGAGTTCATTGGTCAAGTGTCATCGGCTGTTTCCGGCATCTGGAAGCGCCGCTGGCTGGGAATGCTGGTGGCTTGGGTGGTTGCGGCCATCGGCTGTGTCGTGGTCTTGCTGGTTCCGGATCGGTACGAGGCTTCCGCGCGCATTTTTGTCGACACCCAGTCCATCCTCAAGCCACTGATGTCCGGGCTGGCGGTACAGCCCAATGTGGACCAGCAGGTCGTGATGCTGAGCCGCACACTGATCAGCCGTCCCAACGTCGAGAAGCTCATACGCATGGCGGACCTTGATTTGAAGGTGCAATCGCGTGCCGCGCAGGAGGCGCTGGTCGACCAGTTGATGAAGTCACTTGAAATCAAAAATGTTGGCAGAGACAACCTGTATGTGCTGTCTTACCGAGATGCGGATCCACAGAAAGCCAAGCGGGTGGTGCAGTCCCTGGTATCCATATTCGTCGAGTCCAGCATGGGCGACGCCCGCAAGGACTCCAACGCAGCGAGAAAGTTCATCGACGAGCAGATCAAGACCTATGTGGGAAAACTTGAAGAGGCGGAGGCCAAACTCAAGGACTTCAAGGTCCGGAACATCGAGCTGCACAACGTGGAGGGCAGAGACATGACCGAGCAACTCAGCGTGCTTGGCAATCAACTCAGCCAGGCACGGTTGGAATTGCGTGAGGCGGAGAATGCACGCGAGGCCGCGCGGCGCCAGATGGAAGTGGAAAAGGCACAAAGCGGAGATCTCATTTCGCGCAGTCTGCTGCAGGAATCTGCGGTATCCGTCTCCACACTCGAGATTGATAGTCGTATCGAATCACAAAAACGACATCTGGACACGCTGCTGCAACGCTACACAGAGCAGCACCCCGACGTCGTGGAAACCAGACGCCTGATTAGCGACCTTGAAACGGCGCGACAAAAGCAGATCGTGGAGTTGCGCAAGACAACCATGGCGAATCCCCCGGTTGTGCAAACCAACTCCCTGGCCGCACAGGAACTCAACCGCATGCTGGCAACGCTTGAGGTTCAGGTGGCCTCGCTGCGTGCCAGGGTGGGTGAGTACGGCGCGCGTCTGACCCGGGCGCGCGAATTGATGAAGATTGCCCCGCAGGTAGAGGCCGAGCTTGCCCAACTCAATCGCGACTACGACATCAACAAGAAGAACTACAACGATTTGGTGACTCGGCGTGAATCCGCTGCGCTGTCGGGTGATCTGGAAAGCGCCGCAGGAGTCGCCGACTTCCGTTTGATTGACCCACCGCGTGTGTCTCCCAGGCCGGTGGCCCCAAACAGGCTTCTGCTGATGCCCGTGGTCTTGCTGATTGCATTGGCGTCAGGGGTTGGTGCTGCCCTCTTTGCCAGTCGTGTGCAGTCGGTATTTTTTGATGGAAGCTCGCTGCGCGAGGCCGTAGGTCTTCCCCTGCTGGGAGTGGTGACCTTGGTGCTCAACGAGGATCTGTTGCGCAAGCGGAAGTCCGAGTTCCGAAGATACCTCGCTGCACTTACGGGTTTGGTCGGTGCATTTTCGGCGGGGATGCTTGTTTTGGCACTGTTGCCCGGCTGGGCGGGATGAATCACCATGAGTAACAGCCTGATTGAACTTGCTGCACGCCGCCTCGAACAACTGCGTGAGGCTGGGGTGGAGGTTCCTACACCTCTGCCCTCCACTGCACAGGCCGCCATACCACCACGCAGTGGCGGTGCGGTGGAAGTTCCAAGCCAATCACGGCGGGTTGAACTGGATATTGAAAGACTGACCCTGGCTGGCTTTGCGACGCCGAACGCCCACCGGTCGAAGATCGCCGACCAGTTCCGGGTCATCAAACGCCCCTTGATCACCAACGCCATGCGCACGGCCGCCGTTGCCGGTCCCAATCCAAATCTAATCATGGTCACCAGTGCGCTGCCTGGCGAGGGAAAAACATTTGCAGCCATCAATCTGGCGCTGAGTCTTGCCACGGAACTCGATCACACGGTCATGTTGGTGGATGCTGACGTGATTCAGCCCTCGGTCATGAAAGTGCTGGGGTTGCCTGCCGGTCTCGGCTTGCTGGACCTGGTGCAGGACGAATCGCTGGACTTGTCTCACACGCTGTTGCGGACGAACATTGAAAATTTGACCCTATTGCCCAGCGGAACCCCCCATAGACGCGCGACGGAACTGCTGGCCAGCGACGCAATGGCCAGACTCCTGAGCCAGATCGCCAGACGTTATCCGGATCGGATTGTCGTGTTCGACTCCCCCCCCCTTTTGTTGGCCACTGAATCCAGAGTGCTGGCTGCCCATATGGGACAGATCGTGGTTGTGGTGCGCGCCGAGGAAACGCGACAAACCGATGTCATGCAGGCTCTTGCCACCATCGATGCCTGCCCGGTGAAGCTGATGCTGCTGAACCAGGCCAGGGCCGAGCGCAATGCAAATTACGGATATGGCTACGCCGGTGACGTCGGTCTTGAGCGCGCAAATGGTCAAGTCGCAGTGTGACTTCCCGGTGCGCAAGGGTTATCTGTTGTACCAGGGCGTGGCAATAGCGCTGCTGTGCGCAGCGGGAGGAACGTATGCGCAGGAGCTAGAAGTGACGGACGCGTCGGAGGCAGGGGTTCCACCCCCTGGAATCACGGTGGTGCCGCGTGTTTCGATGACGCAATCCTTCACCGACAATGTAAACCAGACCACCTCTGGCAGACAGGCCGAGCAGATCACCGAAGTCAGTCCGGGCATACGTGTCGTCAGCACGGCGGGCCGCGTCAAGGGCCATCTGGACTATGCGCTTCGTGCGATTGCGTATGCCAACACGGATCGGGCGGATTCTTTTCAGAACGCACTGGACACCGTTGGCACCTACGAAGTCGTGGATAGGCTGCTGTTCCTGGATTTCAGCGGCAATATCTCGCAGCAGGCCATCCATGCATTGGGTACACAATCCGGTCCCGAATCCTATAACACCACGAACCGAGCCGAGGTCTCCAATTACCGCCTTTCTCCGTACCTGCAAGGGCATCTGGGGCGCCAGGCGAATTATGTGCTGCGTGTCACCCGGCAAGTGACCCAAAGTGACTCCGCGGCCGCCCCTGGTACCGCGACCCTGCAGAGCACCGCGAATTTCGATGGCGCGACTCCGCTCAAAAATCTCGGCTGGCTAGTCGAGGTCAGCCGCGTGGGAGTGGATTACAGCGCAGGTCGCTACACGGAATCAGACCTGAGCGACGCCGGTCTGTCGTATGCATTGACACCCCAGTTCAGCGTGTTTGCCAAGGCCGGCATTGAATCCAACAATTACACCAGTCTGGACAAGAGATCCTACTCGTCCAACGACATTGGGTTGAAGTGGATCCCGTCCCAGCACATGCGTGTACTGGCATCCCGAGGCAATCGATCCTTTGGTGACACCCATGCGGTGAGCATCGAGTATGGAACCGCCCTGGTGGTGCTCAGGTTCTCGGACACGCGCGATGTGTCGGCCGTACCCACGGCTGCGTCCCTGGTGCCGTCTGTGGTGGGGGGGTTTGTCGTTTCCGCTCTGAGTGTGCAGCGCAAGCAGGACCTGGAACTCGTGCTGCGCGGAGTCAGGGGCACGCTGAGGTTCATTGCCAGCCAGAGCGAGAGCACGCGGGTGGACACGGTATCAACGGCTTTTGACGATCTGGCGCGCGCGCCAGTCAACCAGGTGGGTGCCCGCTTGAGTTACTTGCACCGCCTCTCGCCTGGCTTCAATCTGGGCCTGGCAACCGCGATCCAACGGGCCTCGGGTGCGCCGGGGTTGCCAGACAACTGGTTGCGTGAGGTGGGCATGAGTCTCACGGGGAAGATCACGCGCCGCAGCACACTCGGAGTAGGTCTGCGGCATTCAGACTTTACTGGAGCCACACCGTATGAAGAAAACGCGGTTTCCTTCAATCTGACCTTTGAGTTCTGACCTATGTACGAAGCCTTTTATGGCCTGCACAGCAAGCCTTTCCAACTCAATCCAGATCCTGATTTCTACTTTGGTAGCAAGCAGCACAGACGGGCTCGGGCCTATCTGGAATACGGCGTGCACCGCAACGAAGGTTTCATCGTCATCACAGGGGAGGTCGGAGCCGGGAAGACCACTATCGTGCGTGGCCTGCTCGCCAGTCTGGACGCCAGCAAGGTCGTGGCGGCCCATCTGGTGACCACCCAGCTCGACGCGGAGGACACCTTGCGTATGGTCGGGGCGGCTTTTGGTGTGCGCGTCAAGGACGTACCCAAGGCGGATGTCCTGATGGCGTTGGAGGCCTATCTGGCTGGCCAGGCGAGCCAGGGAAGACGTTGTCTGCTGGTTGTGGATGAGGCGCAGAACCTGACACAACGCGCCGTTGAAGAGCTGCGCATGTTATCGAATTTTCAGTATGGGCAGCAGGCACTGTTGCAGACATTCCTGGTAGGCCAACCGGAGTTCCGCGCCATGCTGCAAAGCCCGGCGATGCAGCAGTTGAGACAGCGTGTGACCGCAGCCTGCCACATTGGTCCCTTGGATGGGCAAGAGACGCAAGGCTATATCGAACACCGCCTGCACCATGCCGGTGGCACTGGCCGGCCGGCGTTTGATGCGGATGCCCATGACGCCATCTTCAAGGCCTCGCGGGGTATTCCCAGGCGCATCAATTTGATCTGTGATCGCATGCTGCTGCTGGGCTTTCTGGGCAGCAAGGAGGCCCTGGGCGCCGAGGATGTGCATGAGGTGGTGGCCGAAATCAACGACGAATCCGGCCTCTCCACAGACACCAATCCGGCCACGGTGCCTAGGGCCTTGGAATCTGGCGCCACGCTGCAGGGCATGGCGCGCCAGATCCACAACCTGGGGGTGGAGCAGTACGACGCGCGCGTGCGCAGGCTGGAGAACAGCATGCTGCGCCTGGAGCGCATCAACCTGGAAATTCTGTCCATGCTGCAGAAGATGGTGGTCAACGTGAACGTCAATGTCAACGCCGAAGGCCGCCCATGAACCCGGTCATGTGTGTCGTGGGCGCACGCCCCAACTTCATCAAGATGGCACCCATCCTGCGGGCCATGGCGGCACACCAGCCGCCCATACCGAATGTGCTGGTGCACACGGGGCAGCATTACGGCAGCGATATGAACGAGCGTTTGTTCAAGGCGCTGTCCTTGCCGCAGCCCGACGTAAACCTGGAAGTAGGCTCTGGCAACCACGCGCAGCAGACGGCCGACGTGATGCGCCGTTTTGACCCGCTGCTCGATACCTACCAACCGTCTTGTATTGCAGTTGTGGGGGACGTCAACTCGACGCTGGCCTGCTCCCTGGTGGGCTGCAAGAGAGGCGTTCCCGTGGTCCATGTGGAAAGCGGATTGCGCAGCTATGACCGGACCATGCCGGAGGAGATCAACCGGATTCTCACCGACCAGATTTCGGATCGTCTCTACACCACCGAACGCAGCGCCGAGGTCAATCTGGGCCGGGAAGGCGTCCCGCAAGACCGCGTGGTGTTTGCCGGCAATGTAATGATCGATTCGGTGGTGTTTAGCCTCTCCCTGGCGCGCAGTGCGCGGGAAACCTTGGAAAAGTTTGATGCCAATGTGGCGCTGCTGCAGGAGCCCCAAGGCTTCGGAGTGGTGACTCTGCACCGACCATCCAACGTGGACGATCCCGCGGTGTTGCGTGCCATGTTGGGTGTGCTGCGCGAGGTGGCACAGCGCATCCCTTTGGTGTTTACGGTGCACCCGCGCACGCATGCCAGCATCGCACGTTTTGGGCTGGCTGAATTGCTGGAATACACGCGTCTGGTTCTTTTGCCACCGCTGGATTATCTGGAGATGCTGGGCCTGATGGCACAGGCCAGACTGGTGCTGACCGATTCGGGCGGACTGCAGGAAGAAACCACCGCGCTGGGTGTGCCCTGCCTGACCCTGCGGGATAACACGGAGCGCCACATCACCGTGCAGCAAGGCACCAACACGCTGGTAGGGCGGGACCGGCGGGCCATTCTTTTGGCGGTGGAAGCAGTGCTGCAAGGGCGTGGCAAACAGGGGCGCATTCCAGAATGCTGGGACGGACATGCCGCAGAGCGCATCGTGTCGGATCTGTACTGCTGGCTGCAATCGCAATAGGGAGGTCGAACATGCCCACATCCCCGATCACCAACGCGCTCACGGTTGATGTCGAAGACTACTTTCAGGTGTCTGCATTCGCCCCCCACATCGCACGCTCGGAGTGGGGCAGCCGGGAGTGCCATGTCGAGCGCAACATCGACCGCATTCTCGAGCTGTTCGCCGCTCGGGATATCAAGGCCACCTTCTTCACACTTGGTTGGATTGCAGAGCGTTATCCGCGTATGGTCCGGGGCATTGTGCAGGCGGGCCACGAATTGGCCAGCCATGGTTATGGCCATGAGCGAGCCAACGGGCAATCACGGGAGGCCTTTTACAGCGACATTCAATTGGCCAAAGTGATTCTGGAAGATGTGAGTGGAGCGGCAATCCTAGGCTACCGTGCGCCGAGTTTTTCCATCGATGAGAAGAACCTCTGGGCCTTTGACGCGCTGGCACGTGCAGGCTACCGCTACAGTTCCAGCATTTATCCCATAACACACGACCACTACGGCATGCCGACGGCACCCCGGTTTGCCTTTGAGGCGCGTCCGGGCTTTCTGGAAGTACCCATTACCACGTTGCGCATTCTGGGGCGCAACTTTCCATCCAGTGGCGGCGGTTACTTCCGATTGCTGCCCTATGCGCTGTCCCGCTGGATGCTCAGGCGTGTGAATACGGTGGACAGCGAGTCCTGCGTGTTTTACTTTCATCCCTGGGAGATAGACCCAGGTCAGCCACGTGTGGCCGGCATCAGCCACAAGACCCGTTTTCGCCACTACGTGAATATCGCGCGCATGGAGGGCCGTCTCAAGCAGTTGTTGGGTGATTTCAGTTGGGGCCGCATGGACCAACTGTTCTTGAAACCATTGCATGGCCATGGCTGCACACACTGACGCCGCCGTGTCTTCCATCCGGCGCCTGCTCCCTGGCGACGTGGCGACGGCGAATGCCTGGGATGCATTTGTCTTCAGCCATCCACAGGCCACTTTCTTTCATCGCGCGGGATGGCAAAAGCTGGTGCAGGATGTGTTCAAGCACGACACCTATTTTCTGTATGCACAGGCCGCTGGAGCCATCACTGGGGTGCTGCCACTGGCGCACGTCAAAACCTGGCTGTTTGGCAATGCCTTGGTAAGCCTGCCCTTTGCGGTGTACGGCGGCGTGGTGGCCAGCGATGCGCAAGCGGCGCTTGCCCTGGAGCATGAGGCGCAAGCCATTGCCAAACGCCTGGGCGTGGCCCATCTGGAACTGCGCAATGTGCGGCCCGTGCATGCGGATTGGCCAGTGCAGGACATTTATGTCACCTTCCGCAAGACCTTGGGTCCCGATGATGACGCCAATATGCTGTCCATTCCGCGCAAGCAGCGGGCCATGGTTCGCAAAGGCGCGAGAAACGGCCTGGCTAGTGTTATCGATGCGGATGTGAACCGGTTCTATGCCCTCTACGCGGACAACGTGCGCCGCCACGGCACACCGGCCCTGCCGCGCAGGTATTTTCAGGCGCTCAGGGCGGAGTTTGGGGATGCTTGTGAAGTGCTGACCGTGGAACGCGCAGACGGGCAGCCTCTGAGCAGTGTGCTGAGTTTTTACTTCCGCAACGAGGTCCTGCCCTATTACGCCGGCGACGATGCAGATGCCAGGACCCTGGCCGCCAACGACTTCAAGTACTGGGAGTTGATGCGCCGAGCCACCGCGCGCGGCGTGACGGTGTTTGACTACGGCCGTAGCAAGCAGGGAAGCGGATCCTTCTCGTTCAAACGGAATTGGGGATTCGAGCCCAGCCCACTGCACTATGAATACCAGTTGTACAAACGCTCTGCCATTCCGCAAAACAACCCCAGCAACAGCAGCTTCAAACCCCTGATCGCGGTGTGGCGGCGTCTGCCGCTCGACGTCACCAACTGGCTGGGCCCCTACATCGTGCGAGGCCTGGGATGATGGCTGCCGTTTTGCCGCTTCCCTTGCCTTTGACATCCGCTACGCGCTGGCGCCATGCCGGACTCGCGCTGCTGCTGACGGTCGCCTGGGTTTTGCTCTGGTACCGCGAAACCGCACTCTCCATGTTGTTGATCTGGCAACGCTCGGACACCTTTGCGCACGGTTTTTTGGTCCCCCCCATCGTGGGATGGTTGATCTGGCGGCAGCGCCATACCATTGGCCGCCTTGCGCCTCGACCGTCGCCTGGCGTATTGCCCATGGTCGCGCTGGTGGGTCTGGTCTGGTTGCTCGGTGAACTGGCCGCTGCGAATACGCTGACCCAGGCTGCACTGGTAGGGCTGCTGGTGTTGATGGTTCCGCTGCTGCTGGGGTGGCAGGTAGCCCGGTGTACCGTGTTTCCGCTGGGCTTCCTGTTTTTCGCTGTTCCTCTGGGTGAATTTCTGTTGCCCCAGTTGATGGAATGGACCGCCAATTTCACCGTGTTTGCGTTGCGGCTCAGCGGTGTACCGGTCTACCGAGAGGGGCTTAACTTTGTCATTCCTTCGGGACGCTGGTCCGTGGTGGAGGCTTGCAGTGGAGTGCGCTATCTGATCGCCTCGTTTACCGTAGGCGTCCTGTACGCCTATCTGAGCTACCAATCCTTGCGCCGCCGTCTTCTGTTTGTCGCCGCATCCCTTGTTGTGCCCGTAGTGGCGAATTGGATTCGTGCCTACATGATCGTGATGCTGGCGCATCTGTCCAATAACCGGATCGCAACCGGCGTTGATCACCTGCTGTACGGGTGGCTATTTTTTGGTTTGGTGATCATGCTGATGTTTTGGGTGGGATCCCGTTGGGCACAGCCGGAACCCACCCAGATCCCACCCTTGCCGGCATTGCGCACCCTCGCGCAGGGCTCGTATGTCCCGGCTGCGTTGGCCCCACTCTGGTTGACCACGGTGGCTACGGCCTGCCTGTGTGCCTTGCCACATCTGGCGTTATGGACTATCGACCGCCGGGGTGATGCCAACGCGCCCGGCACACCACACACCGTTGCTATACCACGCACGCTGGCTGCCCCTACCGCTTTGGGCACACGCTGGGTATTGCAGAGCCCGAACGCGACGGCGCAGTCCCCTGCCTTCAAGCCTGCCTACCAGAATCCGTCTTTTGAAATGCAAGCGGTCTATGGCGAGGCCGGCGCAGTGGTTGGGCTCTATGTCGGTGGCTACCAGCAACAAGGACGGGGGCACGCCTTGGTGAGTTCTGACAACGTTCTGGTTCAGAGTATGGACCCACACTGGTCGGTGGCAGCGCGCGGCAGCAAAAGCCTGGTGCTGGATGACCACGCGGTGCAGATGCGGGTCAGCGAACTCCGGCGTACCGATCTCAGCGACTCCAGCGGCCGTGGCAGCTTGCGGGTATGGCAGATCAATTGGGTGAACGGAACACTGACACACAGCGATTACCTGACAAAAATCCTGGGCGCGGTCAGCCGTCTTGCGGGACAACGCGATGACGCAGCGGTCATCGTCCTGTACACGCGCGAAGCCAGCCCGGGGCAGGGCGATGCGGCGTTGAGCGCATTTTGGGCCGACAGCCATGCCGCCATTCAGGCTCTGCTTTTGCGCTACACCCAGGTGCGCGCAGATCCGTCCACAGCAGCACCCAACGGTGCACAGCCAGTCAACAGCAGGGAGGGCTTGTCATGACAGTCGTTGCAGTCATCGGTTTGGGCTATGTAGGTTTGCCATTGGTGGTGGAGTTTGGCAAGCTCTACCGCACCATCGGTTATGACATTGCCAGCCACAAGGTGCAATCCTGCCAGCGCGGCGTGGATCCGTCCCGTGAGTTGCGTGGTGAAGAAATGAGCGCCTCGACCTATGCCGAGTACACCTCTGATCCCCGGTTGCTGCGCGACGCCGACATCATCATAGTGGCCGTTCCCACACCGGTAGACAACGCACATATTCCAGATTTCGGCCCCCTCGTCGCAGCGAGCACAACGGCCGGTGGTCACATGAAAAAAGGCGCCACGGTGGTTTTCGAGTCCACCGTCTACCCTGGTGCTACCGAGGAGGTGTGTATTCCCGTGCTGGAACGGGCGTCGGCGATGCAGTGGAAGGAGGAGTTCTTTGTCGGGTATTCGCCAGAGCGCATCAACCCCGGTGACAAGGACCACACGCTGACCAAGATCCTGAAAATTGTATCGGGCGACACCCCCGCCACGCTGGAAACCGTCGCCAAACTCTACGAGTCCATCGTCATCCCGGGTGTTCACCGTGCGTCGAGCATCAAGGCGGCGGAGGCGGCGAAGGTCATAGAGAACACCCAGCGCGACCTCAACATTTCGCTGATGAATGAACTGGCCATCATTTTTGAAAAACTCGGACTGGATACCACGGAGGTACTGGCGGCGGCGGGTACCAAATGGAACTTCCTGGCCTTCAAACCCGGTCTGGTGGGCGGGCACTGCATTGGTGTGGATCCCTACTATCTGACCCACAAGGCGGAGATGCTGGGCTACAACCCGCAGGTGATTCTGGCGGGTCGGCGCATCAATGATGGAATGGGCAAGTTCATCGCCGAGCAAACCATCAAGCAAATGATTTCTGCAGGGTGCTACATCAAAGGCGCCAAGGTCAATGTGATGGGCCTGACCTTCAAGGAAAACTGCGGCGATCTGCGCAACTCCAAGGTGATAGACATCATCCGTGAGCTGGAGGCCTATGGTGTGCAGGTGTTTGTCACCGATCCCCGGGCCGAATCCAGCGAGGCATTACATGCGTACGGCGTGGAGCTGATGCGCTGGAGTGACTTGCCGCGGGCCGACGCCATCGTGGCGGCGGTGGCGCACCAAGAATACACCGCCCTGACAGTGGAAGACCTGGGCCGCAAGCTGGTCCATGGGGGCGCGTTCATCGATGTCAAGGCGGCCTTCGACAGAAACGCCATCGTTGAAGCGGGCTACAGACTCTGGCGCTTGTAGTGGCTCACGATCACCGCCCCCTCGTGTTACATGTCGTGCATCGGTTGGATACCGGTGGTCTGGAGAACGGCGTTGTTAATCTCATCAACCACATGCCTGCCGATACTTACCGCCATGCCGTGCTGGCGCTGACGGAGGTCACGGACTTTCGGCTGCGCGTGTTGCGCAGCGATGTCGACTTCATCGCCCTGGGCAAGCCGCCGGGACATACGCTGTGGCAGTATCCCAGGCTCTACACGCTGATGCGCCAGTTGCGCCCACACATCGTGCACAGCCGCAACTTGGCCGCGCTGGAGGTTTTGCCGGTCGCCTGGGCGGCCGGCGTACCGGTGCGCATCCATGGCGAGCACGGCCGCGACTTGCATGACAAGGATGGCAACAGTGTGCTGTACCAGCGGGTGCGCCGCCTCTACAAGCCTTTTGTTCACCACTACACGGCCTTGTCGTGTGAACTGCGGAATTATCTGGTGCAAAAGGTGCATGTGCCGTCGGACCGCGTCACGCAGGTTTATAACGGTGTGGACGGAGCACGCTTTCACCCTGCGCACGGTGGGCCCGCCCGCATTGCGGGGTGCCCGTTTGACCCGCAGCAACATTGGATGGTGGGTTTTGTGGGGCGGATGCAAGCCGTCAAGAACCCTGCGCTTTTGGCCCAGGCCTTTGCCCTGGCCATCGCGTCAGACTCGGGCCTGCGCAGCCGGCTGCGTTTGGTGATGGTGGGCGAGGGGCCCTTGCGGACCCAGGTGCAGGCCTGGCTGCAGGCGCAGGGTCTTGAGCATCTGGCCTGGCTGCCTGGCGACCGGCCCGATGTCGCCGAAATTCTTCGCGGCCTGCATGCATTCGCCTTGCCCTCATTGTCCGAGGGCATTTCCAATGTCATTCTGGAGTCCATGGCCACCGGCTTGCCGGTGTTGGCCACCGACGTGGGCGGCAACGCCGACCTGGTGGGGGCCGGAGTGACCGGAAAACTTGTTGCTTCGGACGATCTGCACGGCATGGTACAGGCGCTGGTGCAACTGGCGAATGATCCACAGGAAGCCATCCGCATGGGTCAGGCCGGCCGCGCGCGCATGGAAGCGAAGTTCAGCTTGCGTGCGATGGTGGCCGCTTACCAGGCGGTGTATGACCAGCAAAGCCGGCGAGCCAGTGCCACGCTGGTACAGGCGTAGTTGTTATGTGCGGCATTACAGGAATCTTTGATACGCGGGCCCCGGGCACCATCAGCCGCGCGCTGCTGGAGCGCATGAATGACTCGCAACGCCACCGCGGGCCCGATGAGGGAGGCCTTTACATCGCGCCAGGCATAGGCTTTGGCCATCGCCGGCTTTCCGTGATCGACATCGCCACCGGTCAGCAACCTCTGTGCAACGCCGATTCCTCGGTTGTCCTGGTGTTCAACGGAGAAATCTACAACTACCAGCCACTGATGGCCGAATTGCAGGCCTTGGGCCATGTCTTCCATTCAAAAAGCGACACCGAGGTCATCGTGCACGCCTGGGAGGCTTGGGGTGAGGCCTGTGTCCCACGCCTGCGCGGCATGTTTGCTTTTGTTCTGTGGGATCACAAACGGCAGACCCTCTTCATGGCCCGGGACCGGATGGGCGTCAAGCCCCTGTACTACGCGATGCTGGATGACGGCACTTTGTTGTTCGGGTCGGAACTGAAGTCCATCCTGGCCCATGGCGGTGTGCGCCGTGTCATCGACCCTCTGGCCGTGGAGGAGTATTTTGCGCTGGGTTACGTGCCAGAGCCGCGTACCATTTTCCAGGCCGTCAAAAAATTGCCGCCGGCCCATACGTTGACCGTGCGGCGCGGCCTCCCAGCGGGGCGCCCGGTGCCGTACTGGGACCTGTGTTTTACGCTGGACAGCGTGTTGTCACAGGCCGATGCGCAGGTCGAGTTGGTGGAGAGATTGCGTGACGCCGTGGCGGTGCGCCTGGTCAGCGAGGTGCCACTCGGTGCATTTCTGTCCGGCGGCGTGGACAGCAGCGCGGTCGTCGCACTGATGGCGGGCCTGTCCCCATCACCCATCACGACCTGCTCCATCGGCTTTGATGCACAGGAATTTGATGAATCCGTCTATGCCCAACAGGTGGCGACCCGACACAAGACGCGGCATTGGACGGAGGTGGTGGGCAGCAACGACTTTGGTTTGATCGACACGTTATCGCGCCTGTATGACGAACCCTATGCCGACAGCTCCGCCATTCCGACGTATAGGGTATGCCAACTGGCCCGACGGCATGTGACGGTGGCGCTGTCGGGCGACGGGGCGGATGAGGCACTCGCGGGTTATTCGCGTTATCGCACCCATGTGCGCGAGGAGCACATGCGCAGTGCCTTGCCCATGGGCTTGCGGGGCCCTTTGTTTGGTGCCCTGGGTCGCGTCTATCCCAAGGCCGATTGGGCCTGGCGTGTGCTGCGCGCCAAGACCACGTTCGAATCCATGGCCCGCGATTCTGTAGAGGCCTATTTCCACGCCGTTTCGGTGCTGAAGACCCCGATGCGCCAGGCACTGTTCACGGGCCGTTTCAAGGCCGAGCTGGGTGGCTACAGCGCCCTCGAAGTGTTTCGCCGGCATGCCAGCGCCGCACATACGCAGGACCCGCTGGCCCTGATCCAGTACCTCGACCTGAAAACCTATCTGGCCGATGACATCAACACCAAGGTGGACCGCGCCAGCATGGCCCACGGACTGGAAGTGCGCGAGCCCATGATGGACCATGTCCTGATCGAATGGCTGGCGACGCTGCCATCGCACCAGAAGCTGCAGGGCAAGCAGGGCAAGGCGCTGTTCAAGAAGGCGATGGAGCCCTATCTGCCGCACGGGGTGTTGTACCGAACGAAGATGGGGTTTTCGGTGCCATTGGCAGATTGGTTCCGCGGGCCACTCAAACAACGCTTGCAGGACACGGTCCTAGGAGAACGCCTGTTGGACACCGGGTGGTTCGACCCCCACTATATGCGCCAACTGGTGGAGAGCCACCAGAGCGGTGCGCGCGACCACAGCGCACCCTTGTGGTCGTTGATGATGTTCGATGCGTTTCTCAAGAATGTGGTGGAGACGCAGCCCGCCGTCAGCATGCAGGTCAGTCCATGAGTCTGCGCATTCTTCATGTGCTGGACCACTCGATTCCCTTGCACAGTGGGTATACCTTTCGTACTCTGTCCATCCTGCGTGAGCAGCGCCGTATGGGCTGGGACACGCTGCATCTGACCACGCCCAAGCAAGGTCCCCATTCCTCACTGCTGGACGAAGTGGATGGCCTTCTGTTTCACCGCACCCCAAGCCAACACGGCGTAGGGCTGCTGGCGCAGATGCATCTGACGGCCAGGCGCCTGGCTGAAGTGATACAGACGACCCGGCCGCATCTCATCCATGCCCACTCGCCGGCACTCAATGCACTTCCGAGTCTGTGGGCAGGACGCTCGCATCGGTTGCCGGTGGTCTATGAAATGCGCGCTTCCTGGGAGGACGCGGCGGTCGACCATGGCACGACCACCGAGGGCAGCCTGCGCTACAGAATGTCGCGTGCGCTGGAAAGTTTTGCGTTGCGGCACGCGAGTGAAGTGACCACCATTTGCGAGGGACTGCGCGCCGACATTGCCCAACGGGGCATACCGGCAGAGCGCATCACCGTCATACCCAATGCGGTCGATACCTCGGCATTCCAGTTCGGGGTGGAGCCTGACGTGTTGTTGCGCCACCAATTGGGACTGGATGGTGCATGGGTGATCGGGTTTGTGGGTTCCTTCTACCACTACGAAGGCTTGCACTTGTTGCTCGAAGCCGCACGCCATCTGTTGTTGCGGCATCCGCAGTTGCGTGTGTTGCTGGTGGGGGGTGGGCCGCAGGAGTCTGCCTTGCGTGCACAGGCACAGACGCTGGGACTGCAGGACCGGGTCATATTTGCCGGGCGCGTGGCGCACACCGATGTGCAACGCTACTACGGGCTGATAGATGTGCTGGCCTATCCCCGCCTGCCCGTGCGTTTGACCGAACTGGTGACACCGCTCAAACCACTGGAGGCCATGGCCCAGGGCCATGTGTTTGTGGCCTCCGATGTGGGAGGACACCGCGAATTGGTGCGCCACGGCGAGACCGGGCACCTGTTCCGCGCGGGGGATGCGCGCGCACTGGAAAGTGCCATCGAGGCGGTGTTGGCACAACACGATGCCTGGCCACAACTGAGGGCACGGGCGCGCCGCTTTGTAGAGCAGGAGCGGACCTGGGCGGCCAGCATCGCGCGTTACCGTGCGGTTTATCAACGCGCCTTGCAACGGCATCCCGATACTGCCTGCATACAAATCTGAGGTGTTGTCGTATTGTGTGTGGAATCCACGGAATCTATCGTTCTGACAGCACGGGTGTCGACCCCGACATGCTGACTGCCATGGGGGATGTCACACGGCACCGTGGCCCGGACGATGCGGGTATGCATCTGGATGGCCCCTGCGGCATCGCCATGCGCAGGTTATCCGTCATCGATCTGGCCACCGGACAACAACCCTTGTCCAACATCGCGCAAACGCTGTGGCTGGTTTGTAATGGCGAGATCTACAACTACCGGGCACTGCGCGCAGAATTACAAGCCAAGGGTTACCAGTTCAAAACTGCGTCCGATTGCGAAGTCCTGCTGCACCTCTATGAGGCCGAGGGTGATGATTTTGTGCTGCGCCTGAATGGCATGTTTGCGTTTGCACTCTGGGATGCGCGGCGCAACCGTCTGCTGATCGGGCGGGACCGCCTGGGGATCAAACCTCTCTATGTCATGCAGGATGCACAACAACTGGCATTCTCCACCGAGGCCAAGGCGCTGTTGCGCCTGCCGGGCAAGGACGCACAACTCAATCCTTCGGCACTGGCCGGCTACCTGCATCTGGGTTTTGTGGCCGCGCCGGACTGCATTTTCCAGGGCATACGCAAGCTGCCGGCCGCGACCCTGCTGTCCATTGAAGGCCGCCGGGTGCACGAGTGGTGCTACTGGCAACTGCCGCAGCATACGGATGTGATTGTCAGTGAACGCGAGTGGACAGCGCGGGTGCTGGAGCAGTTGGAGTCCTCGGTGCGCATGCAGATGGTCAGCGATGTGCCGATTGGTGCCTTTTTGTCTGGTGGTGTGGATTCGAGCGCGGTAGTCGGGCTGATGGCCAGGCATTCGCCGCAACCCATCAATACCTACGCCATAGGTTTCTCCGGCGGTACCGCGGAAAACCTGTACAACGAATTGCCGTTTGCCCGGCGTGTGGCGTCGATCTTTGGCACGAACCACCGGGAGATTCTGGTGCGCCCCGATGTGGTCTCCCTGCTGCCCAAGCTGCTCTGGCATCTGGACGAACCCATGGCCGACAGTGCCTTCATCACCACCTTTCTGGTCTCCGAGTTTGCGCGGAAAGACGTGACCGTGATTCTCTCGGGGGTGGGCGGCGACGAACTGTTCGGTGGTTACCGTCGCTACCTGGGTCAGCACTATGCGAGCCAGTACCAGCGATGCCCGGCCTGGCTGCGGCATTCTGTGGCGTCGGTTGCGCGACAACTTCCGGTGGATCGCCACAGCGGACTGCTCAACACCTTGCGCCTGGTCAAGAGCTTTGTCGCAACGGTGGACATGGCGCCCGACGCGCGTTACCGCAGCTACCTGCAGGTTCTGGATCGCTCGGCGGTTTCCGAACTGCTGCTGCGACCCAGCCAGCACGGGGAGGACGCGCTGGATGCGGCTTTTGCCAGGGCCGGGAATCAGGATGCGCTGAACCGCATGTTTGCGGTCGATGCACAAACCCAGCTAGCCGATGACTTGCTGACGCTGACGGACCGGATGAGCATGGCGGCCTCCCTCGAATGCCGGGTGCCGCTGCTGGACCATCAACTGGTCGAGCTGGCGGCCAGCATCCCGGCGTCCATCAAGGTCCGCGGCGGGCGCCTCAAGCATATCCTGAAGGAGTCGGTCTCGGACCTGTTGCCCCGCGACATTCTGAACCGCAAGAAACGGGGCTTTGGCACACCCATGGGCGCATGGTTGAAGGCGGAACTGTCTCCGCTGTTGCGGCGTGTGCTGGCCCCGGAGGTGATCCGTAGCCGGGGTCTGTTTCAGGCCGCTGCGGTTGACCGCCTGGTGGAGGACCACACACGCAACCGTACCGACGGCACGGATGCCTTGCTGGCGCTGATGAATCTGGAAATCTGGAGCCGCATCTACCTGGACCGCCGCGATCCGGCGGATGTGTCTGCAGAACTCAGCACGCATCTGGCATGAATATCCTCTACCTCTGCCACCGCTTTCCATTTCCACCGCAACGCGGGGGAAAAATCCGCCCCTTCAACATGATCCGGCACCTCAGTTCGGTCGGTCACCAGGTGACCGTGTGCTCGCTGGCCCGCTCCACCGAAGAGGCAAGGCAAGGCCAGGGCATCGCGCCGTATTGCGCAGATTTTCGGATCAGCCAGGTGACCGACTGGGTTCAGGGGATGCGCATGCTGGCGCGGCTGCCAACACCCACACCATCGTCGATGGGGTTCTTTTATTCGTCCACGCTGAACCGGCAGGTGCAGCGGCTGCTGGCATCTGAAAAATGGGACCTGATCTTTGTGCATTGCTCCAGCGCGGCGCAATACGTGGAGCATGTGCAGCACATACCGAAGATTCTGGATTTTGGCGATATGGATTCCCAGAAGTGGCTGGAGTACGCCCACTACAAGCCGTTTCCGCTGTCCTTGGGCTACCGGCTGGAGGGGGCCAAGCTGCGCGCTTGTGAGAAACGGCTGGCCGGCCACTTTGACGTTTGCACCACGACGACGCTGGCGGAATGGAAATCCCTGCACGACGTGTGCGCCAGTGGCGACACCGACTGGTTTCCCAACGGTGTGGACACCGATTATTTTTGCCCCACGGATGGCGTCTATGACCCCAACACCATCAGCTTTATCGGGCGCATGGACTACTACCCGAACCAGGAATGCATGGCGCGTTTCACCGAGCAGGTATGGCCCGAGCTGAAGGCCTTGCGCCCGGCGTTGAAGCTGCTGATCGTCGGTGCGGATCCGACG